>NZ_JBIRPZ010000001.1:0-1026477 GCF_044332925.1 Streptomyces sp. NPDC021212 | reverse complement strand
GTGGCCTCCCGCACCACGTGCTCGAAGTCCAGATCACGTGACGAGGCCCGGTGTCCCCGGTCGACGCCCATGTCCTCCAGCACCGCATGCTTGCCAGGAGAAGCCGTGGCGTAGACCTCCGCACCCAAATGGCGGGCGATCTGCACCGCAGCCATCCCCACACCACCCGTCGCGGCATGGATCAGCACCGACTCCCCCACCCGCAACCCGCCCAGCTCGACCAGTCCGTACCAGGCGGTGAGGAACACCACGGGCGCCGCGGCCGCCTGCTGGAAGCTCCAGCCGGAGGGGATGGGGACGACCGTACGCGCGTCCGCCACCGCGAGCGGGCCGAACGCGCCCTCGAACAGGCCCATCACCCGGTCGCCCACGGCCAGCCCTGTCACCTCTGGCCCGATCTCCAGGACCACACCGGCACCTTCGCTGCCCGCGAAGACGGCGTCGCCCGGATACATTCCCAGCACGATCAGCGCGTCGCGGAAGTTGACGCCCGCCGCATGAACCACGATGCGTACCTGACCGGCGCGCAAGGGCTCCAGCACCTCCGGGCATGGCACAGGCCGGACACTGTCCACGGTCGCGGTGCCGACGGCCCCGAGCCGCCACGCGGACTGCCCCACCGGAAGCACCAGGCCGCCATCACCGCCGATGCCGACGGCCCGGACCAGCCGGGGCACCAGCACCTGACCGGCGCGCAGCGCCACCTGCGACTCGTCCATCTCCACGGCTCGCAGTACGGCGTTCAGCACACCGCCGTGATCGGCATCCGGTGCGTTCCGTTCCACGTCGAGCAGCAGAAACCGGCCCGGGTTCTCCGCCTGTGCGCTGCGCACGAGACCCCAGAGCGCCGCACCGGACACGTCCACGGTTCCGGTGTCATCGCTCCCGGTGTCATCCGCGGGTACGGCTCCGCGTGTCACCAACGCCAACCGGGCATCGGCCAGCCGTGGTTCGGCCAGCCAATCCTGCAGCAGCTTCAGGACTCGCTCCGCCGAGGCCAGCCCATGGGCCGCCATCTCACCAACATCGGTGGGCGCGTCGACAGCGGGCTGGTACGCCAGGACGACCGAAGGAGCCGGTGTGCCGCGGTCGAGCGCGGCGATCAACGCGTCGAGATCCGGTGTGGCCTCGCTGCCCAGAACCACCCACCTCGTGGCACCGGCGCTGCCGCCCGGCACGAGGGGCAAGGGAGTCCAGTCCATGGCGAAAAGGCCGTCCACGCCCGGAGCTTGTGCGCTCCGTAGTTGGTCTCCGCTCGCCGGACGCAGCACCACCGCGTCGGTGCTCAGCACCGGGGCACCCACCGCGTCGGCCACCGTCACCCGCACGGTCCGCTCGCTCTCGCCGCCGCCCTCCCGAGGCGACAGCCGGACCCGTACGCTGGTCGCCCCGTGGGCGCGAAGCGACACCCCGTTCCAGGTGAACGGCAGCCACACCCGGCCGTGAGCCGACTCGGTGTCGGTCGTGTCCTGGCCGGTCAGCAGGACGGGTTGCAGCGCAGCATCGAGCAGGGCCGGATGGATACCGAACCCGGTGTGCTCGCCCGCGGCGTCCGGCAACACCACCTCGGCCAGCAGATCCGCCCCGTAGCGCCACACCGCGCGCAGCCCCTGGAAGGACGGGCCGTACGCATACCCCGAGGCCGCGACCTGTGCGTAGAAGTCCTCCAGTGTCACGGGCTCCGCCCCGGCCGGGGGCCATACGCCGCCCAGTCCCCCCGCCCCGCAATCGTCCTCCAGGGCAGAGCCCTCCGGGGCCGGACCCAGTACACCCTCCGCGTGGCACACCCATCCGGCCACGGAGTCGGCGTCCCCCTCGGGACGGGAGTACAGGTGTACGTCGTGCCGCCCGTCGGCGTCGGGTGGCCCGACCACGATCTGCAGGCGAAGCCCGCCCGATTCCGGCAGCGCCAGCGGGACGTGGAGCGCCAGTTCCTCCACGCCTCCGGCGCCGACCTCGTCGGCGGCCCGCAGCGCCCACTCCACCAGTGCCGCACCGGGCACCAGCACCGCGCCCGCCACCACATGCTCGCCGAGCCACCCCTGGGTACGCGCCGAAAGCCGCCCCGTCAGCAGCCGGCCGCCGCCGTTCGCCAGCTCCACGGCGGCACTCAGCAGCGGATGCCCGGCGGGGACGAGCCCGAGGTCGGTGGGGTCGGCTCCCCGGCCGGTGAGACCGTCCAGCCAGTACCGCTCGTGCTGGAAGGCGTAGGTCGGCAGATCCACCGTCCGAGGGGTCGGGTCGGCCGGGAACATCGTCGTCCAGTCCACGGGGATGCCCGCGTTGAACGCCTGGGCGAGCGACCGCACCAGCTGGTCCTGACCGCCGTGGTCGCGGCGCAGCGTCGGCACGGTGGTCGCGTCGATGCTCGCCCGTTCGAAGGTCTCCTGCATGCCGACGGTGAGCACGGGATGGGTGCTGGCCTCGATGAACACCCGGTGCCCATCGAGCAGCAGCGCTTCGATCGCGTCGGCGAAGCGTACGCGCTCGCGCAGATTGGTCACCCAGTACGCGGTGTCCAGCCCGGTGGAGTCGATGCGGCGGCCATGCACCGTGGAGTAGAAGACGGTTTCCGTACCGGAGATGTCGATCGGGCGGATGCCCTTCAGCAGACGCGTCAGCTCATCGTGGATTTGGTCGACTTGGGGGCCGTGGGACGCGTAGTCCACGTCGATCAGCCGCGCCCGGTCGCCGTTCTCCTGACACGCGGCAACCACCGAGGCCACCTGCTCCGGCGGCCCCGAAACCACCGTAGAAGAGGGCCCGTTGACCGCAGCCACACCCACGCCCGCAGCCTGATCGTCCAGCCGGGCCAGCAGCTGTCCGGCCTCCACCTGGCCCAAGCCCAGCGACGCCATCGCGCCACCACCAGCCAACCGACGCAGAGCCCGGCTACGCAGCGCCACCACCTTCGCGCCGTCCTCCAACGACAACGCCCCCGCCACAACCGCCGCCGCGATCTCACCCTGACTGTGACCCACCACCGCCGCAGGCCGCACCCCGTGCCCCACCCACACCGCCGCAAGCGACACCATCACCGCCCACAACACCGGCTGCACCACATCCACCCGACCCAGATCAGCCGCACCCTCCGCCCCACGAAGCACATCCCTCAGCGACCAATCCACATACGGCCCCAACGCCCGCTCACACTCCGCCACCCGCCCCGCGAACACCGGCGACGCATCCAACAACCCCGCACCCATCCCCACCCACTGCGAACCCTGCCCCGGAAACACCAACACCGGACCCACACCACTCGCCAACGCCGGAGCACCCGAACACACCACACCCGGATGCGACTCCCCCGCCGCCAACGCCTCAACCGCCGCAACCAACCCCGCACGGCCCTCACCCACCACCACCGCACGATGCTCGAACACCGACCGCGACGTCACCAACGACCAGCCCACGTCGGCAGGCGCCACCTCGGCATCGGCCACCCGCGCCGCCAACGCCGCCGCCTGACCTCGTAACGCCTCCGCACTCCGCGCCGACACCACCCACGGCACCACACCCTCAACGGGCCGCGCCTCAGCACGCTCAGGCGCCTCCGGAGCCTGTTCCAGGATCACATGCGCATTGGTGCCGGAGACCCCGAAAGAGGACACCGCCGCCCGGCGGGGCCGGTCCAGTTCGGGCCAGGCGGTCGGCTCGGTCAGCAGCCGTACTCCGCTGTCCTCCCACTCCACATGCGGGGTCGGCTCGTCCAGGTGGAGATTGGCGGGCAGGACCGTATGCCGCAGGGCCGTCACCATCTTGATGACGCCCGCCACACCGGCGGCCGCGTGAGTGTGCCCGATGTGGGACTTCAGGGAGCCCAGCAGCAGCGGCCGTTCGGCAGGGCGGTCCTGGCCGTACGTGGCGATCAACGCTTCGGCCTCGATCGGGTCGCCCAGCTTCGTACCGGTGCCGTGGGCCTCCACCGCGTCCACATCGCCCGGCGACAGCTGGGCCCCGGCCAGTGCCTGGCCGATGACGCGTTCCTGGGCGACGTCGTTGGGCGCGGTCAGTCCGTTCGAGGCGCCGTCCTGGTTGATCGCCGAGCCCCGGATCACCGCCAGCACCCGGTGGCCGTTGCGCCGCGCGTCCGACAGCCGTTCCAGCACCACCAGGCCGACGCCCTCGGAGAAGCCGGTGCCGTCCGCGCCGGCCGCGAAGGACTTGCAGCGGCCGTCCGGGGCCAGCGCACGCTGCCGGGAGAACTCGGTGAACATGATGGGCGTGGCGAGCGAGGTGACGCCGCCGCCCAGCGCCAGGGTGCATTCACCCTGACGTAGCGCCTGGCAGGCGAGGTGAATGGCCACGAGCGAGGCGGAACACGCGGTGTCCACGGTCACCGCCGGTCCCTCCAGACCGAACGTGTAGGCCACCCGGCCCGAGATGACGCTGGTGAGTGTGCCCGTGGTGGCGTACCCCTCGAAGCCCTCGGGAATCCGCGGGGCCCGGGCCAGATAGTCCTGGCTGGACACGCCCGTGTAGACGCCGGTCCGGGTGCCTTTCAGAGTGGCGGGGTCGATTCCGGCCCGTTCCAGCGCCTCCCAGGCGATTTCCAGCACCAGCCGCTGCTGCGGGTCCATCGCCAGCGCTTCCCTCGGGCTGATCCCGAAGAACGCGGCGTCGAATTGGTCGGCCTCGACGAATCCGCCTTGGCGGACGCAACTGGTGCCGTAGTGCTCGGGATCGGGGTGGTAGAGGTTGTCCAGATCCCAGCCGCGATCCGTGGGGAAGTCCCCGATCGCGTCCACACCCGAGCCGAGCAGGTCCCACAGTTCCTCGGGAGAGGTGACCCCGCCCGGGAAGCGGCAGGCCATCCCCACCACGGCCACCGGCTCCTGGGCGCGCTCCTCCGCGGCGCGCAAACGCTGCCGCGTATCGTGCAGATCAGCGGAGACCCGCTTGAGATACTCGACCAGCTTCTCTTCGTTCGCCACTAGGGGTCACCCGGCCTTCAGCGATCGTCGCGCCCGGTACATTCAGGACACACCCAACTCTTTGTCGATAAAGTCAAGAACCTGATCCGCGGACGCGGACTCCAGCCTTTCCGCAACATTCATCGCATCCGTCGACTTCTGCGTCGGGACCTTGCCTTCGGGGGAAAGCCGCTGCACCAGATGGCGCGCGATGCCCTCCGGGGTCGGATATCTGAAGATGAGGGCCGCGGGCAGGCGCAGTCCCGTGGCGGCCGCGAGACGATCGCGCAGCTCGACGGCGGTCAGGGACTCGAAGCCCAGCTCCTTGAAGCTGGCCTCGGCGTGTATCGCGTCGGGGTCGGCGTGTCCCAGTACGGTGGCGGCGTGCTGGCGGACCAGGTGGAGCACCGCCCGCTGCCGTTCGGCCGCCGACAGTGCCCTCAGCCGCGCGGCCCAGTCGGCCGACCGCGCGCCTGCCGTGGCGGCCGCGGAGCGCCGCCGCCCGCCCCATACCCCGTCGTTCCGCACTCCGTTGTCCCGCACGTGGCTGTCCGAGGGTCGCAGCTGTTCGGGGGTGGCCGGGCGCATCACGAGCGCGTCGATGGTGAGCACCGGTGCGCCCGCGGCATCGGACACGGCCACCCGCATCGCGCACTCGCCGTCCGTGTCCTGCCGGTGCGGTGTCAGCCGGACGCGTACGGTGGTCGCGTCGGCCGCCCAGAGCGCTACGCCGCTCATCGTGAACGGCAGCCACAGCCGCTCGCCTTCCCGGTCCTCGTCAGTGGTTGCCAGGGCCGGTTGCAGGACCGCGTCCAGCAGGGCCGGGTGGATGCCGTACCCATCCGGCTCTCCGGCGGCCTCCGGCAGCTCCACCTCGGCCAGTACGTCCGTGCCGTCATGCCACATCGCGCGCACGCCCTGGAAGGCCGGGCCGTACGCGTAGCCCGAGGTGGCGATCCGTTCGTACAGCCCGTCCGTCGCCACCGGCCGCGCACCGGGCGGTGGCCATGCCCCGGGCTCGGCCCTCTGCTGCTCCGGTGCGGACGGGCGCAGTACGCCGGTGGCGTGGCACGTCCATGCCGTAGGCGTGCTGCCGCCGTCCGGGCGGGCGTACACGCGTACGTCACGCCGACCGTCGTCGGCGGGGGCGCCCACCGCCACCTGTACGCGGAGGCCCCCCGTGGCGGGCAGTGCCAACGGGGCCCGGAACGCCAGCTCTTCGACCTCACCGCAACCGGCCTCGTCGCCCGCCCGCAGCGCCCATTCCACCAGCGCGGCGCCAGGCACCAGCGCCATGCCACCCACCACATGCTCGCTCAGCCAGGAGTGGGTCTGCGGGGAGATGCGTCCGGTCAGCATCACGCCGCTGCCGTCCGCGAGTTCCACGGCGGCGCCCAGCAGGGGATGTTCGGCTGAGGTGAGGCCGAGGTCGGCGGGGTCGCCGCCGCGCGAGGCGGTGGTGTCCAGCCAGTACCGTTCGCGTTGAAAGGCATAGGTGGGCAGGTCGACCGTACGGGGCGGCGGGTCGGCGGGGAACAGCGCGATCCAGTCGACGTCGACCCCGGCAGTGAACGCCTGCCCCAGCGAGCGCATCAGCTGCGCCCGGCCGCCGTGGTCACGCCGGAGCGTCGGTACGGCGACGGCGGTGGCATCCGCCGCCTCGAAACACTCCCGCATCCCCATGGTCAGCACCGGGTGGGTGCTGACCTCGATGAACACGCAGTGGCCATCGGCCAGGAGAGCGTCGACCGCGTCGGCGAACCGCACTTGCTCCCGCAGGTTGCGCACCCAGTACGCCGTGTCCAGACCGCTGGTGGCGATCCGGCTGCCGGTCACCGTCGAGTAGAACGCCACACCGGCATCGGCTGACGTGGCCGGCCGGATGCCGTCCAGCAGGTGGGTCAGCTCCTGCGCGATCGCGTCGACCTGGGGGCTGTGGGAGGCGTAGTCCACCTCGATCAACCGTGCGCGCTCCTCCCTCTCCCGGCATGCGGCCACCACGGCGGCCACCTGCCCGGGCGGTCCGGACACCACGGTGGATCCGGGCCCGTTGACGACTGCCACCACGACCTCGGCGGCCCGGTCGCCCAGCTCGGTCAGCAGCTCGGCCACCTGCTCCCGGCCCAGTCCCAGCGAGGCCATCGCGCCGCCACCGGCCAGTCGGCACAACGCCCGGCTGCGCAGGGCCACCACCTTCGCGCCGTCCTCCAGCGACAGCGCGCCCGCCACCACGGCCGCCGCGATCTCGCCCTGGCTGTGGCCCACGACGGCCGCCGGGCGCACCCCGTACTCCGCCCACACAGCGGCCAGCGAGACCATCACGGCCCACAGCACGGGCTGCACCACATCCACCCGACCCAGATCACCCGCGCCCTCGGCGCCACGCAGCACAGCCGTCAGTGACCAGTCCACGTACGGCGTCAGCGCTCGCTCGCATGCGGCGACCCGCGCCGCGAACGCCGGGGAGCTGTCGAGGAGTTCGGCGCCCATCCCCTGCCATTGCGCCCCCTGCCCCGGGAACACCAGCACCGGTCCCGGGCCGCCCGCCACCGCTCCGGGGCCTACAGCACCGGGACCCACGAGGCCCGGGTGGCTGTCACCGGCCGCCAGTGCCCGGGCCGCCGCCGTCAGTGCGTCGCGGTCCTCGCCGACCACCACCGCCCGGTGGGCGAACACCGACCGCGTGGTGACCAGCGACCAGCCCACCTCCGCGGCGGACACGTCGGAATCGGTGTCCAGTGCGGTGACCAGCGCACGGGCCTGTCCGCACAGCGCCTCCGCGCTACGTGCCGACATCACCCAGGGCGTGGGCCCGTCCCCGGGCGGGGCGCCGGTCGCGGGGTCCGGGGCCGGGGGTTGTTCCAGGATCAGGTGGGCGTTGGTTCCGCTGATGCCGAAGGAGGAGACGCCCGCGCGACGGGGACGTTCGCCGCGTGGCCACACGACCGGTTCGGTGAGCAGGCGCACGTTGCCGCTGTCCCAGTCGACGTGCGGACTCGGCTTGTCGATGTGCAGGGTGGCGGGCAGCTGCCCGTGCCGCATGGCCATCACCATCTTGATGACGCCCGCCACCCCCGCGGCCGCCTGCGCGTGGCCGATGTTCGACTTCATGGATCCGAGCCACAGGGGCCGGTCCGTGGGCCGCTGCTGTCCGTACGTGGCGAGCAGGGCCTGCGCCTCGATCGGATCCCCCAGCGTGGTGCCCGTGCCGTGTGCTTCCACCGCGTCCACCTCCGACGGGGACAGCCGGGCGGCGGCCAGGGCCTGGCGGATCACCCGTTGCTGCGACGGCCCGTTCGGCGCCGTCAGCCCGTTGGACGCACCGTCCTGGTTCACCGCGGAGCCACGGATCAGCGCCAGCACCGGGTGGCCGTCGCGCCGCGCGTCCGACAGCCGCTCCAGCAGCACCAGTCCGGCGCCCTCGCCCCAGCCCGTGCCGTCCGCTGCCGCCGCGAACGGCTTGCACCGGCCGTCGGGGGCCAGGCCGCGCTGGCGGGAGAAGCCGGTGAACATGCCCGGGGCTGCCATGACGGCCACTCCGCCCGCCAGTGCCATCCGGCACTCCCCCCGCCACAGCGCCTGGCCGGCCAGATGCAGGGCCACCAGCGACGACGAGCATGCGGTGTCCACCGTCACCGCGGGCCCCTCCAGGCCGAAGGTGAAGGCGATCCGTCCGGACACCACGCTGGGCGTGCTGCCGGTCAGCAGATGGCCGTCGAGCCCCTTCGGCGCCTCGTGCAGCCGCGGACCGTAGTCCTGGGGCGTCACCCCGACGAAGACGCCGGTCGAGCTGCCCTGGAGCGCGGCGGGGCGGATGCCCGCGCGCTCGAACGCCTCCCAGGCGGTCTCCAGCAGCAGCCGCTGCTGCGGGTCGGTGGCCAGCGCCTCGCGCGGGCTGATGCCGAAGAATTCGGCGTCGAACCGCGCGGCGTCGTACAGGAATCCACCCTCACGGGCATAGCTGGTGCCGGGACGGTCCGGGTCCGGGTCGAAAAGCCCCGCCAGGTCCCAGCCCCGGTCCCCGGGAAACTCGCCGATCGCGTCCGCGCCCTCGGACACCAGCCGCCACAGTGCTTCCGGTGTGTCGGCCCCGCCGGGGTAGCGGCAACTCATGGCCACCACCGCGATGGGGTTGTCGTCGGTGGCCGGTGGCAGGACCGCCGGTGTGATCGCGGCGCTCGCCGGCGCGTCCGGGGGCCGATCGACGCAGGTGTGCAGATGGGCGGCGACGGCCAGTGGCGTGGGGTGGTCGAAGGTGAGCGTGGCGAGCAGGGGCAGGCCCGTGGTTTCGCTCAGCCGCTCGCTCAGCTCCGTGGCCGCGAGGGAGTCGAAGCCCAGGTCCTTGAAGCTGAGGGCCGGGTCGATGGCATCCGGGCCGGGGTGTCCCAGGACGACGGCCGCGGCGTCGCGCACCACCTCCAGCAGGGCGCGCTCGCGCTCCGCGCCGGTCAGCTCCGCCAGTCGCCCGGTCAGCGGCGAAGCGGTGGCCGCGCTGTCCGCGTCCGGGGCCGTGGGCTCCGCCCCGGGCCAGTAGCGCTCCCGCTGGAAGGCGTACGTCGGCAGGCCTACCGTTCGCGAGCGGTGTCCGCCGAAGGCCCGCTCCCAGTCAAGGGCGGCGCCCCGTACGTGTGCTTCGGCCATGGCGGTGGCGAAGGTGCGTACCTCCGGCCGGTCGCGTCGCAGGGTGGCCACGGCGAGGGGGCGCGGCCGCTCGGGGCCGTCCTCGGTGCCGTCGCGCTCGGCGAGGCATTCGCGGGCCATGGCGGTCAGGTGGGCGTCCGGTCCGAGTTCGAGGAAGGTGGTGACGCCCGCCGCGCGGAGGGTGTGCATGCCGGACGCGAAGCGCACCGCGTCGCGGGCGTGGCGGGCCCAGTGGTCCGGGGAGGCGAGCTGTTCGGCGGCGGCGACGCGGCCGGTCACGTTGGAGACCACGGGGATGGCCGGTGCGGCGACGGCCAAGCCGACTGCCACATCACGAAGTTCGTCGAGCATCCGGTCCATGTGCGGGGAGTGGAAGGCGTGGCTGACCTTCAGCAGACGCGCCTTGCGGCCGCGCTCCCGCCAGGTGGCGGTGGTGTCCTGGACGGTGTCCCGGTCCCCGGAGACCACGACGGAGGAGGGGCCGTTGACGGCGGCGATCCCGATCCGGTCCTCCTTCCCCGCGAGCAGTTCGGTGGCTTCGTCCACGGTGGCCTGCCAGGCGGCCATCGCCCCGTCCGCCGCGATCGACTGCATGAGCCGACCGCGGGAGGCCACCAGGGCGCAGGCGTCGGGGAGGGAGAGCGCTCCGGCCACGTGCGCCGCGGCGATCTCGCCGACCGAGTGCCCCATCAGGTAGTCGGGCCGCAGCCCCCAGGAAGCCACCAGCCGGTGGAGGGCGACTTCGATGGCGAACAGCGCGGGCTGGGTGTACGACGTCCGGTCCAGCAACGCCGCGTGCGGAGTGCCGGGATCGGCGAACATGACGTCGCGCAGGGGCAGTTCGAGGTGCGGTGCCAGGGTGTCGCAGACCTCGTCCAGGGCGTCGGCGAAGGCGGGGTGCGCGGCGTACAGTTCGCGGCCCATGCCGGGGCGCTGGCTGCCCTGGCCGCTGAAGAGCAGCGCGAGCCCTGGTTCGGCCGCCCGCCCCCGGACGAGTCCGGCGGTCTGTGTGCCCTGCGCGAGCGCGTCGAGCCCGCGCACCAGCTCGTCGGGGTGGTGGCCGTCGCCGAGGAGCACGGCGCGGTGGTGGAAGGCGGTCCGGGTGGTGGCCAGTGCGTGGCCGATGTCCGCGAGGTCGGCGCCGGGGTGGTCGGCGAGGTGGTCGCGCAGCCGCGCGGCCTGGGCGCGCAGCGCGGCGGGCGTCCTGCCGGAGAGGGGCCACAGGACGACGGGCGGGGCCGGGGGCGGGGTGGCCGCGACGGGGGCGGGGGGTTCGGCGAGCACGAGATGGCAGTTGGTGCCGCCCATGCCGAAGGAGCTGACTCCGGCCAGCAGCGGCCGGTCCGGGCGTGGCCACGCGGTGAGTTCGTCCTGTACGCGCAGCCCGAGGCCGGCCAGCGGGATGCGCGGGTGGGGAGTGGCGTAGTGGAGGCTGGGCGGGAGTTGCCGGTGGGTGATGCTGAGGGCGCATTTGAGCAGTCCGACGATGCCGGCGGCGCCCTCCAGGTGGCCGACGTTGGTCTTGGCGGAGCCGACCGGCAGGGGGTTGTCCGCCGTACGGGCGCTGCCCAGGGCGGCGCCGAGCGCGGCGGCCTCGATGGGGTCGCCGACGGGCGTGCCGGTGCCGTGCAGTTCGACGTACTGGACGTCGTCCGGCGAGGTTCCGGCGCGCTGGTGGGCGAGCCGCACCACGGCTTCCTGCGCCGCCGGGCCGGGGGTGGTCAGGCCGTCGGTGGCGCCGTCGTTGTTGAGGGCGCTGCCGCGGATCACGCAGTACACCGGGTCGCCGTCGCGGACCGCAGCGGCGAGGGGCTTGAGCAGAACGGCGCCGCCTCCCTCGCCGCGTACGAAGCCGTTGGCGCGGGCGTCGAAGGTGTGGCAGCGGCCGTCCGGGGAGAGTCCGCCGAACTGGGCCGCGGCGGCCTCCATGCTCTCTTCGGTGAGGATGAGGTTGACGCCGCCCGCAAGCGCCAGCGTGCACTCGTGGCGGCGCAGGCTCTCGCAGGCGGTGTGGACGGCCACCAGGGACGAGGACTGCGCGGTGTCGACGGTGAGGCTCGGGCCGCGCAGCCCGAAACCGTGGGAGATCCGGTTGGCGATGATGCTGCGGTGGACGCCGGTCATGGCGTGCCGGGTGCTCGCCAGGGGCCGGTGGCGGCGCAGCACGGCCGCGTACTCGTCCCAGATCGCGCCGATGAACACGCCGGTGGGGGTGTCGTTGAGCGTTTCGGGGCGGATTCCGGCGTCCTCGAACGCCTCCCAGCCGAGTTCGAGCATCAGCCGCTGCTGGGGGTCCATGGCCACCGCTTCGCGCGGCGGGATGCCGAAGAACTCGGCGTCGAACGTGTCGATGTGATCCAGGAAACCGCCGGACCAGCCGGTGGCCGAAGCGGCCGAGGTGGCCGAGACGACCGGAGCTGCCGGACCTGACGGATCGGCCGCCGGAGGGCCGGGGTGCCGGCGGTCGGCGGGCATCGCGGTGATGGCGTGGCGGCCCTGGCGCAGCAGCTGCCAGAAGGCTGACGGGCTGGGTGCGTGGGGCAGTCGGCAGGCCATCCCCACAACGGCGATGGGTTCCGCGGGCTGAGGTGGCCGGGCGGGCGGGGCGCTAGCCATCACACCACGTACCGCGCTCGGAGGAGGCAGGGACATCGTTGGTCATGGGCGGCACTCCCGCTCCGGATTGATGATCGGTGCGAGCACGTGGCCCATCGTGGGACGCGGTTCTAAAGGCAGACCAAAAGCCCGCGGCCGGTGACTTTAGAGACGCGTTACCGGAACCCCTGACCATCGCTTAACGGGTGAGCCCTCGTGGCCACTTGACGGGCCGATCGGAGCGCCGAGCACACAGGAGGAGTGCCATGACATCCCCATCACCCGCGCCGCCAGGCGGCCAGGTGTCGGACTACTACAGTTCGCTCGGGCCGCTGCTGCAGATGGCGTGGGACGACAACTTCCACTTCGGCTACTGGGACGGGCCGTCCGACACCAGCTCGGTCCAGGAGGCGACGGACCGCTTCACCGATCTGCTCATCGAACGGCTGCGGGTGGGGCCTCGAGACCGGGTACTGGATGTGGGCTGCGGGATCGGCAAGCCCGCGCTGCGGGTGGCGTCGACGACCGGAGCCGCTGTTCTGGGGATCACCATCAGCGAGCTTCAGGTCGAGCAGGCGACCGAATCCGCGCGCGCCGCGCACATGTCCGACCAGGTGTCGTTCCAATACGCCGATGCCATGGCCATGCCTTTCGGGGACGAATCGTTCGACGCCGTGCTCGCATTCGAGTCCATCAATCACATGCACCGGCCCACGGCGCTGCGCGAAATCGCCCGGGTACTGGCGCCCGGCGGCCGGCTGGTGCTGACGGACGTGACCGCGCCGAGCGATGGCAGCTACCGGCCGGAGAACGATCCCGACGTGGTCACCTCGCTGACCCGACTGCGGGACTGGCCCGGCCTGATCGGCGACGCCGGGCTGCTGCTGGACGAGCTGACGGACGTCACCGAGCACACCAAGGACACCGCCAACCGCATGATCGACGGCATTCTGAGGTGCCGCCGGGAGTTCGAGGAGCGGCACGGGATCAGCGTGCAGGAGGTACTCGACGCCGCCAAGTCGGCGCTGCCCACGGTGCCCAGTGCGGGTTGCGCGATCGTGGTGGCCCACAAGCTTTGACCAAGGATTTCGGGGCCGGTTTCCACGGGGCGGCCGGTCCCCGAAGTACCGCAATTTTCCACTTCTCCTCAACGGGCCCGAGAGGAAGTGGGTTTCGGCATGGCGTGCTTGAACCCGCCGACCCGCTCAGCGTATTCTCATTCGCTGACCATGCCACTCGGGGCCGAAGATATCCGGACCCTGATCTTCCACACGGTATCGAAATCCGCGCCTTTCCGTGAGGGGCGCCTCTAGGGTTTATATATCCGGATTCTAGGTGAGGCGGGTAGTCATAGGAGTCGCTTAGAACGAAGGGCACCTGCCATGGGCAGTGAACTGCGGATTCGCGGTTTCTGAATCACCGGCAGGTCTGTAAAAAAAGAGGGGTGAGTAATGGCAGTCGCGAACGACGTGAGTAAGCGGATCCGGCAGCGCCGTCCGTCCCCGTGCGGCGATGAACAGCCGGTCCGTTTCCCACAGGCGGGCGGCTCGGCGGCACGTACGCGACACAGGCCCGCACATTCGTTCGTCTCCAGCAGACAGGCACCCCCGGGCGGGCACGAAAACACGCAGACACTCGCGGGCTTTTCTGGCAACGGGGCCGACTGTCCCATGACCGCACGCATCGGCGAATCGGATGGGACAAGCAGTGCGATATGAGATCATGGGGCCTCTCCGCGTGGTCGAGGAGGGGCGGAAATTATCCATCAGGGCCCGGAAGATCGAAGTCCTGTTGACCGTCCTCCTGGTCCGCGCGGATCAGGTGGTCCCGATCGACCAGCTCATCACGGAGATCTGGGGAGAGGGCCCACCGCGCCGGGCGATCGCGGGCCTTCATGTGTACGTCTCCCAGATCCGCAAGTTCCTGCGCCGTCCCCAGCAGAGCGAAAGCCCGGTTCTCACCCGGCCCCCGGGGTACGTCCTGCGCCTGGGATCCGATGATCTCGACTTCCACTGTTTCGAACGGCTGGTGGGCGAGGGGCGGGATCATCTCAGGGAACGGCGCTACAAGCAGGCCACGGACAGCTTCGAAAGCGCACTCGACCTCTGGCGAGACCCGCTGCTCGACGATGTGTGCCACGGGCCGATTCTCGAAGGATTTCAGACCTGGCTGAAGGAAGCCCGTCTGGAATGTGTCGAAATGCTGACCGATTCACGTCTGATGCTTGGTCGCCATCGCGAGCTGGTAAGTGATCTGTACCAGTTGACGACCGAGCATCCGCTGCGGGAGGCACTGCACCGGCAGCTGATGCTGGCGCTCTACCGCTGCGGCCGCCGGGCGGACGCGCTGCATGTGTATCAGGCGGCACGGAAGACGCTCAACGAGGAACTCGGACTCGAACCGTGCCGGGCCCTTCAGGATATGCAGCGGGCCATCCTCACCTCGGATGACCGGCTCGAACTGCAGGTTCCCGCGTGACGGCACGGCCGAGTCCGGCGATTCGCCGATCAACGAGGGGTGAGGTGAACAGATGACGGGCGAACAGATGACGGAACAGGGCACATATTTTCCCGACAGCAGCCCGATCGAGGTCGTCCTCGAAGGGGGACCCGACGACCTTCCCCGAGCGCATCGGACCGGTCGGTCGTCCCTCGCCGCCCGGAAGCTCAAAATCCAGCACCGCAACGGATACGAGCATTTCGAACTCGTTGACGGCGATCTCGTTCCGGCGGTCTTTCGTTGGATCATGCGCACCAAAATCGCCGAGTAACCGCCGGGGCTCGGAAATCTCCGCCGAGGGGGCGCCGGACCGATAGCCGATCGGTCCGGCGCCCCCTCGGCGTGACAGGACTCATCCGATCAGCGGAATCGTCCGCCCAGGAGGACCACATGCCCATTCCACGAGGGCGAGGTGCCGCGGTCGTCGCGGTCGCGATATCGACCTCCCTCGCCGCCCTTGCCACCGGGCCCGCCACGGCCCGTCCCGCCGCGGGGCCCTCGGTCACCGTGGCCCATGGCCGTACGCAGCCGGTGTTCTCCTACCGGGACGCCATCCGGGAACACCTCATGGTCCAGACCCGTGTCGACAGCGACGGCGACGGCGCCAGGGACCGCGTGGCCGTGGACATCATCCGGCCCCGGGAGACCGAGCAGGGTCTCAAGGTTCCGGTCATCATGCTGGCCGGCCCGTACAACGACACGGTCGGCCGGGGCTTCGAGGCGGAGAAGAAGACCTACACCGCCGATGGCAGCCCGTCCAAGTTCCCCTTGTTCTACGACAATTACTTCGTTCCCCGCGGCTACGCCGTCGTCGACGTCGACATGACCGGCACCGGAAGATCCGACGGGTGTCCGACCATCGGCGGCAAGGCCGACGTCGCCGCCGCCACCTCGGCGATCGACTGGCTGGGCGGCCGGGCCACCGCGTACTGGACCGACGGCAGCGAGGCGAAGGCCACTTGGTCGAGCGGCAGGACGGGAATGATCGGCCACTCCTATGAGGGCACCCTGGCGAACGCCGTGGCGGGAACCGGGGTGGAGGGGCTGGAGACGATCGTCCCGATCTCCGGGATCAGCTCCTGGTACGAGTTCGCCCGGACGAACGGCGCCAAGCACTGGAACGGGTTCGGCCCCTGGCTCGCCGCCTCGCTGGACTCCGACCCGCCCGAGAAGTGCCAGGCGGTGCGCGACCGGCTGGGCGCGGGCGAGGACGACTCCACCGGCAACTACAACGCGTACTGGAAGGAGCGCGACTACCTCGCTCCGCCGGCTCCCCAGGTGAGCAAGGTGCGGGCGAGCGTCTTCGCCGTCCACGACCTCAGCGACTACAACGTGCGGATCGACCAGTTGGCCGACTGGTGGGCCCCGCTGGCCGAGCGCGGCGTACCGCGCAAGCTGTGGCTCGGACGCTACGGCCACACCGACCCATTCGACTGGCCCGGGCGGCGCGCCCGCTGGGTGGACACGGTGCACCGGTGGTTCGACCACTGGCTGTACGGCATCCGGAACGGCATCATGGACGAGCCCCGGGTCGATCTGCAGTCCGGTCCGGACACCTGGACCACTCAGGCCGACTGGCCCGCCCGCACCTCCCCGGCGTCCCTGCACCCGAAGCCCGACGGCTCGCTGGCGCTCCGTCCCGCCACTGGCACCGGGTCCTTCACCGATCTCAAGCTGAGCGAGGCGGATCTCACCGCCGACCCGGCCACGCCCCGGCCCGGCAGGCTCGCGTTCCGTACCCCGCCGCTGCGCACCGGCGTACGGATCTCGGGCACCCCCACGGTGGATCTCAGGGTCACGCTCGACAAGCCGACGTCGAACCTCACCGCGCTGCTGGTCGACTACGGGGAGGACGAACGCATCGACTGGGCGCGCAACGATCCACTCAACGGCATCCACGACGGGCTGCGCGGGCTCGCCGAGGAGTCGTGCCACGGTGAGAGCACCGCCGCGGACGACGCGTGCTACCGGAAGACGGCCAATGTGACGGTGTGCGGCCCCTCCGAGGTGATCGCCCGGGGCTGGATGGACGCGCAGAACCGGCATTCGCCGGCCACCCCCGAACCGCTGACCCCGGGGGTGTCCTACCGCATCACGTGGCCGACGCTGCCGAACGACTACCAGCTCGAGCCCGGCCACCGGCTCGGCCTCGTCCTCGCGGGCACCGACGCCGACTTCCTCTACTTCGAGGACCCCACCGGCGCGAAGGTGACCGTCGACCTGGCCGCGAGCCGCGTCACCGTGCCGGTCACCAGATCGTTGGCCGGGGAGGGGCGTAGCGGCCGTCGGCGCTGATGCGCGCTTATGTGGCAACGTTGTTGGCGGGAGTGCCATCGGCCGGGTTAGGCTCCCTCGCGGGCCGTTCGCGCCGCCCGGGCCAGGTCCAGGCCGGTGGTTTCCGGCGCCAGGAACTGTGACACGATGCCGCCGACCACCAGCACCGCGGCGCCCACCAGGAGGACGAACTCCGCTCCGAAGTGGTCGAGTCCCATCGGCAGCAGGAACGTGCCGATCGCGGCGCCGACCCGGCTCACGGCCGTCGCGAAGCCGACGCCCGTGGTGCGCAGCGACGTGGGGAACACCTCCAGCGGATATACCGCGGTCAGTGCGCTGGAGGCGGCGTTGAGGAAGATGAAGAGCAGGAAGCCGATGATGATGACGGGGGTCGAGGACGGCCACACCGCCACCAGGGCCAGACATCCTGCCGTGATCCAGAACGGCGGGATCAGCAGCTTGCGGCGGCCGATCCGTTCCACGACGAGGCACCCCGCGGCGACACCGGCCACGGCGGTGAAGGAGTAGACGAGGAGCGCCGCGACGGCGTTGTCTCCCATGTGCAGTGCTTCGAAGACATCGGTCCAGAAGGTGCCGATGGCGAAGTACGGCAGCACAAGCGCGGCCCAGAAGACGCCGGCGAACGCCGTGGAGCAGGTGCTGTCGGCTGAAGAGCGCACGGAACCCGTCCTGCCGCACTTCGTCGCGGTCGTCGAGTTCCGCGTCGACATCGACTTCGATGCCGTACTTCTCGATCAGCGCCTCCGCCTCGACCCGGCGTCCCTTGCTCAGCAGCCAACGCGCGGACTCCGGGATGCCACCGCGCAACGCCACACACACCACCGCGATCACCGCACTGCTCGCCAGCGACCAGCGCCAACCGCCGTCGACGGACGTGAACAGTGCCCCCACGACCGTGGCCAGCGCGTATCCCAGGTACCAGCTGATCTCCAGGCTCGCCAGCAGCCTTCCGCGGCCACGTCGGCGCGCGTACTCCGACAGCAGCGGAGCGCCGATCGCGTACTCGCCGCCGATCGCCAAACCCATCACCAGTCGGATGAGGACGAGCTGCGGGCCGTCCGCGACGAAGAACTGGAGCACCCAGCCGACCAGGAAGATCACCATGTCTATGAGGAACACCGGTCGGCGTCCGAACCGGACCGCCGTCACGGCATCGCCCGGACCTGCTGCGGACACCTCGCGGATCAGCTTCGCCATGGTGCTCGCCTGCAAGGACCTCGGCCTCGCCGTCGACCTCGGCCGCGACCTGGGCGTGCCCACCGAACTGTCGGCAGTGGTCGAGCAGATCTTCCGCCGCTCCAGGACCGAGCACGGTGACCTCGCGGGCGAGATGAGCCCCGTCCGCCTCTACGAGGCCCTTGCCGGGCAGGAGTTCCGGCTGTCCGGCCCGGCTACCGCGCCGGCCCGGGCGCCACTCCCGGTCTGAGAACGAGTGAACGCCACCCCCCGACGCCAGGAGCCGCACCCATGACCTCTTCCGGGCCCGTCGGTCCCACGCCGCTGAGCATTGATCCCACCTGCCGCATCGAATTGGGCCCCGGCCGCATCGGCCGGCTCCCTGCCCTGATCGCGGCAGCCGGCCACGATCGCGCCTTCGTCATCACCGACCACGGCTTGCGCGCCGCGGGGGTCCTCGAGCCGGTCCTCAAGGCCCTCGAGGCCCTCGAGGCCGCCGGGCTGGAGTACGCCGTCTACGACGAAGTGGCCCCCAATCCTTCCACGGCCAACGTCGACGCGGGTGCCGCACGAGCGCGCGGGTTCGGCGCCGCCGCGGTCGTCGCCCTCGGCGGCGGCTCGGTACTCGACGCGGCGAAGGGCATCGCCCTGCTGGTCGGGAACCCGAACGCCACGGCCGCCGACGCGGACGACCTCTGGGAGGCGGCCGACGGACTGCCGCTCGTCGCGATCCCCACCACCTCCGGCACCGGCGCCGAAACCAACGGCTTCGGGGTCATCGAGGACACCGTCGCCTGCCGCAAGGTGTACATCGGCCACCCGTCCGTGAAGCCACGCATCGCGCTGCTCGACCCGGAGATCACCCTGGGTCTGCCCGCAGCCGCCACCGCCGCCACCGGCATCGACGCCCTCGTGCACGGCATCGAATCCCTCGCCTCGCGCGGCGCGAACCCGGTCTCCACCGCCTACGCCACACAGGCCGTGGCCATGGTCAGCCACGCCCTGCCCGCTGCCCATCGGAACGGCTCGGACCTCGACGCCCGCGCCGAGCTGATGCTGGGAGCCCACCTCGCGGGCCAGGCACTCACCCTCTCCGGGCTCGGGCTGGTCCATGGCATCGGCCACGCGCTGACCGCACACACCGGCACCCCGCACGGCGTGGCCCTCGCCGCCGTCCTCGAAGAGGTGATGGAGTTCAACGCTCCCGCCGCGCAGGGCGCCTACGAGCAAGTGGCACGCGCCATGCGCCTCGCACCACCCGCCGATGGCGACTGGGCGCGGGCGGCCATCGACGGGGTACGCGAGCTCGTGGGCACCGTCGACGTGAAGCATTCCCTGCGGACGCTCGGCGCCGACCGCGGCGTGCTGCCCTCCATCGCCGCCGGGGCGGTGGAGGACCCGGTGACGAAGAACAATCCGCTGCCGCCTGATCACACCCACGTCCTGAACATCCTCACCAGCACGCACTGATCACCACATCCTGATCCCTGGCGGCCCGGCGGCGCTGGTCGAAGCTAGGCGACCGCGCCCGCCGCGGTCTGGACCTCCATCAGAGAGGCGCTGTGCCGCTCGGCCTCGAACGCCGCATGGCCGCCGCGCAGTCCGAACAGCCGCTTGGACAGCAGGATGTACAGCACCGCGAGGACGTTGAGCACCAGGGTCCCGATCTTGAGCCAACTGATCTTCTCGGTCAGTTCGTAGATCTCCAGGGGCAGGAACGCGGCCGTGGCCACCACCGCCAGGTATTCGCCCCAGCGCTTCAGCATCCACAGCGCCACACCCTCGACGATCTCGATGAGCGCGTACACGCACAGCGCCGCGGCGGCGACCACCAGCGTGGAGTGCCGGTACTCGAAGGTCTTGCGGATCGTGTCGACCACCGGCGAGTGGTCGAGGTCGTAGTGGAAGTGCCGGGCCACCGGGCGGAAGACGGTCAGGTACTCGTCGAAGAGATCGTGCACCGAGTTCCGGCTGTTGCTGAACTTCCACACCGCGACTGCGGCCATCAGCACGAACAGACCCCGGAGAATCCGCTCGACCGCGAGGAAGCGCATGATGATCACATCGCGCAGCGCCTTGCCGCGCGGCACCAATGGGGCGTCGGCCGCCGGTCCTGTGCCGTACGGCTCTCCGAGGGCGAAGTCGCCGCAGCGCAGGCAGCGCCAGGCGTCGCCGAGCGCGGTGGCCGCGTGCAGCCGTTCGCGCAGGGTGTCCTCCGTCGGCGCATAGGTGACATGGCCGCGCCGGGCGCACGTGCGCCTGTTCCAATCGATCTTCACGCTCGGCCTTCCGCTCCGTTCCGCGCCGGCTCTTCCGCAGGTCAATGACGGTACCGGTCCACTCGTCGCGATGTGAACAGGGGGTCGAGAGGGCTCTTCGGGTGTTTCCGGTCTGCCGTTCCGGTGAAGTTCGACACCGCTCCGCTGGGTGATCTTGCGTCGTACGTATAAATACGACAATCCACCCATTTGCCCCTCGTGAGTGCGGAGTGAATCGTGTTCTCTCACCGACGCCACCGAACGGCGATATTCGCGGCCGCTCTGCTCGCCACCGCCACCGCGTGCGGCAGTGGCGGCGGCCCCGCCACCACCGGCCACGCCGAGCAGAAGCCCTCCGAGACAGCGGGCGTGGCACGTGCCGAGCCCCAGAAGAAGTTCACCCTGGTGGCCACCGGCGACCTCCTCGCCCACGCCTCCGTCATCCGCCAGGCACGCGCGGACTCGGGCGGTGAGAGCTACGACTTCCATCGCATGCTGGTAGGCGCCGCGCCCGTGGTGGCCAAGGCCGATCTGGCGATCTGCCACATGGAGACGGTGTACGGCGCGGCCGGCGGGCCGTTCACCGGATACCCCACCTTCAAGACCCCGCCCCAGATCGCCGACTCGATCAAGAAGCTCGGCTACGACTCCTGTTCCACGGCCTCCAACCACACGCTGGACGCCGGGACGGAGGGCGTGACGCGCACCCTCGACGCCCTGGACAAGGCCGGTGTCCGGCACACCGGATCGGCCCGCTCCGGCCGGGAGAGCACCACCCCGGCCCTCATGGAGGCCGGTGGCGCCAAGGTGGCCCAGCTCGCCTATGCGTACGGCACCAACGGCATCCCGGTGCCCGAGGGGAAGCCCTGGATCGTCAACCTCATCGACGCCGACCGCATCATCAAGGACGCCCGTGCCGCCCGACGTGCCGGGGCCGATGTGGTCGTGGTGTCCACGCACTGGGGCACGGAGTGGCAGGAGGCGCCGGACAAGATGCAGCTGTCCCTCGCCAAGAAGCTCACGGCGTCCCGGAGCCACGGCCGCCGCGACATCGACCTCATCATCGGCACCCACGCCCATATCCCCCAGGCGTACGAGAAGGTCAACGGCACCTGGGTGGTCTACGGCATGGGTGACCAGGTCGCGGGCGTGATGCCGGACGAGCGCGGGCAGATGGGCTCGGCGGCCCGCTTCACGTTCACCCCGCCCACCGCCCAGGGCAAGCCGTGGGAGGTGGAGAAGGCGGAGTTCATCCCGCACGCCGTGGACAACGACCCGATCACCGTGGTCAACCTCCCCCGGGCGCTGGAGAAGAGCCCCGGCAACAGCCGCTACACCCACGCCCTGTCCACCATCCGGGAAGCGGTCCTCAGCCGGGGCGCGCAGAAGGACGGCCTGACCATGGGGCGCTGACGGTCAGGTGGCCGCGGGCTCCTGCTCGATATGGAACGCCAACGTGTCGTCCTCCACGTCGACTTCGACCGGGCTGTGCGGCCGCAGCTCACCGCCCAGCAGCATCCGGGAGAGCGGGTTGTCGACCTCACGCTGGATCGTACGGCGCAGCGGGCGGGCGCCGTACTCCGGCTGATGGCCGTGGCGGGCCAGCCAGTCGACCGCGGCGGGGGTGAAGTCGATGAGGATGTCCTGGGCGCGCATACGGCGGCGAGTCTCCTCCAGCAGCACATCGGTGATCTGGCGCAGCTGTTCGTCGGCGAGCCTGCGGAAGATGACGATCTCGTCGATGCGGTTCAGGAACTCGGGCCGGAAGTGTTCGCGCAGCGGGCGCAGCACCCGCTCGCGTCGGGACGCCTCGTCGGCCTCGGCGTCGCCGCCGAAGCCGAGGACGGCGCCGCGCCCGGCTATGGCCTCGGAGCCGAGGTTGCTGGTCATGACGATGACGGTGTTCTTGAAGTCGATGGTGCGGCCCTGGGCGTCGGTCAGTCTGCCGTCGTCGAGCACCTGGAGCAGGATGTTGAACACGTCCGCGTGGGCCTTCTCCACCTCGTCCATGAGCAGCAGCGCGTACGGCTGCCTGCGCACCGCCTCGGTCAGCTGCCCGGCCTCCTCGTGGCCGACGTATCCGGGTGGCGCGCCGACGAGCCGACTGACGGTGTGCTTCTCCTGGTATTCGCTCATGTCGAGGCGGACCATCCGGTCCTCGCTGCCGAAGAGCGCCTCGGCCAGGGCGCGGGCGAGTTCGGTCTTGCCGACGCCGGTGGGGCCGAGGAAGAAGAAGCTGCCGCTGGGGCGGTGGGGGTCGGCGAGCCCGGCCCGGGAGCGCAGCACGGCGTCGGCCACGGCGGCGACGGCCTCCTCCTGGCCGATGACCCGCTTGTGGAGGTGTTCTTCCAGGCCGAGCAGCCGCTCGCGCTCCTCCTGGGTGAGGCTGCTGACGGGGATGCCGGTCTGCCGGGAGACGATGTCGGCGATGTCCTCCACGGTGACCTCGGAGACCCGGGAGCCTTGGAACTGGGTGCC
This sequence comes from Streptomyces sp. NPDC021212, assembly GCF_044332925.1. Classification (NCBI taxonomy): domain Bacteria; kingdom Bacillati; phylum Actinomycetota; class Actinomycetes; order Kitasatosporales; family Streptomycetaceae; genus Streptomyces; species Streptomyces sp. NPDC021212. The sequence goes on along the minus strand of NZ_JBIRPZ010000001.1, from coordinate 1,003,622 downwards.
GGATCCCTCGGTGATGCGGGCGCCGAGTTCGGCGATGCGGTCGCGCAGCGCGGTGGCGCGCTCGTAACTCTCGGAGGCGACGGCCTGGTCCTTGTCGCGGGTCAGCTGCTCGACCTCGCGCTCCAGGGCGCGCAGATCGGTGCCGCGGACGCTGGAGCGCAGCCGTACCCGGGCGCCGGCCTGGTCCATCAGGTCGATGGCCTTGTCCGGGAGGTAGCGGTCGGCGAGGTAGCGGTCGGCGAGTTCGACGGCCGCGAGCAGCGCCTCGTCGGTGTAGCGGACCTGGTGGTGTGCCTCGTGGCGGTCGCGGAGCCCGTGCAGGATGGAGACGGCGGCCGCGGGGGTGGGCTCGGGGACCATGATGGGCTGGAAGCGGCGGGCGAGCGCGGCGTCCTTCTCGATGTACTGGCGGTACTCCTGGAGTGTGCTGGCGCCCATGACGTGCAGCTCGCCGCGGGCGAGCGCGGGCTTGAGCAGGTTGCTGGCGTCCATGGTGCCGCCCTCGGAGCCGCCGCCCGCGCCGACGACGGTGTGCAGTTCGTCGATGAAGACGATGAGTTCGTCGGAGTGGGCGCGGATCTCGTCGATGATGGCGGTGAGGCGCTGCTCGAAGTCGCCGCGGTAGCGGGTCCCGGCCACGATGCCCGCGAAGTCGAGCTGGATGACGCGGCGGCCGAGCAGGATGTCCGGCACGTCGGCGTCGGCGATGCGCTGGGCCAGCCCCTCGACGACGGCGGTCTTGCCGACGCCCGCCTCGCCGATCAGGACGGGGTTGTTCTTGCCGCGCCGGGCCAGCACCTCGATGCTCTGCTCGATCTCCTCGTCGCGGCCGATCACCGGGTCGATGCGGCCCTCCCGGGCCAGGTCGGTCAGATCACGGCCGTACCGGTCGAGGGTCGGGGTGCCGCGGCGGTCCGCCACGGGCCGCTGGTCGGTGCCGGGGGCCGGGGCCGCGCGGCCGGCCGGGGGTGCGCTGCGGGGTTCGAAGTGGGCGGCGTGGAGCATCTGCCCGGCGGTGGAGTCCCGGTTGGCGGCGAGGGCGATCAGTACGTGTTCGGGGCCGATGTACGAGGAGCCACGGGCCCGGGCGATCTCGTGGGCGTCGAGCAGCGCCCGCTTGACGGCGGGCGTGACGGCGACCGAGCCGCGTGGCGGGCCGTCCCCGGCCTGCCGGTCGATTTCGGCGGCGAGCCGGTCGGGGTCCGCCCCGGCGCGGGAGACCATGGTGCGCGTTGGTTCGGCGGTGAGCGCGGCCCGCAGCAGATGTTCGGTGTCGAGGTCGGTGCTGCCGTGTTCGGCCGCGTACGACGCAGCGGAGGAGACGAGGTGGCGCGCGGTCTCGCTCATGAGCCGGCCGAAGTCGACATGGCGGTCGGACCGCTGTCCACCGGGCCCGGTTCCGAGGAAGCGTGCGAGGAAGTCGCCGAGTGGGTCTGGCCCGAAGTCGTCAGGGCCGTCGTTCCCGCTGCCCATATCACCACTTTAGCGGTGGTTCGCGCGGCGGTCAGCTTTCCGGGTGACGGCGTTCGAGGACGACCAGGGCGGCGTCGTCGCCCTGGTGGCCGCCGATGTGGTCGAGCAGGTCGCGGCGCAGATGGTCCACGAACCCCCGGGGCCCCGCGCCGTCCCAGGTGTGGAGCCGTTCGGTGAGCGGGTAGAAGGTGCCGTCGGCATCGCGCGCCTCGATCACACCGTCGGTGTAGAGCAGCAGCAGATCGCCCGGTTCGAACGGGTAGTCCTCGACCCGGTAGCGGCCGGCCGCCAGGTCGCCGAGGCCCAGCGGCAGTGCGGGGTCGCGCCCTTCGAGGGCCTTGATGGTGGCGTCGCGCAGCAGGAACGGCGGCGGGTGCCCGCAGTTGACCATCCGTACCACCGGCTGGTCGTCGGGGATCTCCAGCACGGCGGCGGTGACGAACGACTCCCCCGCTCCGGGCGCCCGGTCGGCGGGCTCGGTGCGCTCCGCGGACAGGGCGGCGTCCAGGTGCGAGACGAGTTCGGGCAGCGGTACGGGCCAGTGGGCGATCGCGCGGAAGGCGCCGAGCACCAGTGAGGCGTCCGCGACGGCGGTGAGGCCGCTGCCGCGCACATCGCCGATGATCAGGCGGGTGCCGTACGAGGTGCGCGCCGCCGCGTACAGGTCGCCGCCTATCTCCGCACCCGGCTCGGCGGCGAGGTAGACGGAGGCGATCCGCAGGGGGCCGACGCGGTCGGGCAGCGGGCGCAGCAGGACCTTCTGCGCCACGTCGGCCACCGCCCGGACCCGGCTCAGCTCGAGGGCGTGCCGGTCGAGCACGGTGCGGAACAGCACGATGAGGGCGGAGACGATGATCAGGGTGAACAGTTCGGCCACCCGGTTGGGCGCGGTCAGCTGGTCCTGCCCGGCGTTGATCCCGAGCTGGGCACCCACCGCCACGAGCCCGATACTGCCGGTGAGCAGTGGCCCGGCGAAGGACGCGGTCATGGCGGGGGCGGCGATCAGCAGGGGGCTGAGGCGGACGCCCGCAGGGCCGAACACATCGCCGAGCACGATCAGGACGATGAGTGCCAGGGGGATCGCGACCAGGGCCCGTCTCCCCTGCTGCCCTGGCAGGCGCTCCGGGGGACCCTGCCGAATATCCACATCTACTACTTACGCCTCCCCCGGCCCCCCGCGCCACCCCCGTTTCGTCACAGGGCCCCGGGTCAGCGGATGCCGTACCGGCGGCGCCCGATGGCCACGGCGGCCGGGCTGAGGGCGGCGAGAGTGGCCGAATACCAGGTGACCAGCGACGGCGGAGGTGGCCATGTGGTACTCAGCGAGGCCGGTGATCTGCTCGCCGCGTACGCCCGGCGGAGTCGGCTGGAGTCCGCAGATCGTCCCCGAGCTGTGCGGTCTCGGCGGCCCGTACCGCAGCACCATCCGGCCGGCCGGTTCGGAGGGCTTCGGCCGGGACGTCCTGCCGGAGGCGGGGGCCACCCAAGTGGTCAGGGCCATGGCCCGCCGGCGCCTGGAAACGGCGTGATGTCACACTCCGGGCCGCCGCGGCGTCTCCTCTCGCGGACCTCGGGCCATGGCAGAGCCGGCGGAGTTCGAGCAGCAGCGCGATCGGCTATGGGCCGTCGCGTAGCGCATCACCGGGTCGGTCGCCGACGCCGATGACGCCGTGCAGGAGACCTGGCTGCGCCGGCAGGCGCTACCCGAGGACGAGGTGGCCGACCCGCGCGCGGGCCCGGTGAACTCGCCGTCGTCGGCGGTGGGCTCTCCCCTCGGGGCCGCGCCCATGTCCGTACGGTCCTCACCGGGCTGGGGGTACGGATCGAGGAGGGCCACCAAGTGGCGGGCCCCGCGGATGTCGACGCCGACACGGTCGTATGGGCCGCCTCGATCACGGCGAACACCGAGCTCGCCGAGGACGTGGGGCTCGCCCTCGACCCCGCCGGGCGCATCCTGGTGGGACGCCGCCCTGCGCTCCGTGTCCCGCCCCGGGGTCTACGCCGTCGGGGATGCCGCCGCGATCACCTCACCGCTCGCCGGACCGCTGCGGATGGCCTGCGCCACTGCCCTGCCGACCGCCTCGCACGCCGCCTCCGCGATCATCGCCGAGGCGCGGGGAGGGGAACCGAAGCCACTGGCCTTCCGCTATGTGCTCCAGTGCGTCAGCCTGGGCCGCCGGGACGGGCTGGTCCAGTTCGTGCGCGCGGACGACACCCCGCGCGATCTGGTCCTGCGGGGTGCCACCGCCGCCCGCGTCAAGGAACAGGTGGTGCGCTCGACCCTCCGCGTCCTGCAGCCGGCCGCCCGCCGCCCGGACGCCGTCGGCCACCTCCCGGGCATGCTGATGGGCGATCAGAACGGGTAGTGGGCCTGCTGGGTGGCGAGGGTGATCCAGCGGGTGTCGGAGAACGCCTCGATGCCCCAGCGGCCGCCGAAGCGCCCGTATCCCGACTGCTTGATGCCGCCGAACGGGGCCTGCGGTTCATCCGCCACCGACTGGTCGTTGATGTGCACGATGCCGGTGCGGATACGGCGCGCGACCCGCAGCCCGTGCGTACCGTTCTCGGTGATGATGCCGCAGGTCAGCCCGTGATCGGTGGCATTGGCCAGGGCGATGGCCTCGTCGTCGGCGGCGAAGGTGGCGACCACGCACACCGGGCCGAACGCCTCGGCGTCGTGGAGGTCCATGTCCTCGGTGACCCCGCTCAGCACCGTGGCCGAGTGGACCGAGCCCTCGGGGGCTCCGCCGCCCGTGAGTACGGTCGCGCCCTTGGCCACCGCGTCCCGCACGAGCGCCGCCACCCGCTGCGCCGCCTCGGGGCGGACCAGTGGGCCGACCACGGTCGACGGATCGGCGGGGTCGCCACAGGGCAGCGCGGCGACCTTGGCGGCGAACTTCGCGGTGAACTCCCCGGCGAGGCTTTCGTGGACGAGGATGCGGTCGCCGGACATGCAGATCTGGCCGGAGTTCATGAACACGCCGAAGGCGGCGGCGTCCACCGCGTAGTCCACATCGGCGTCGTCCAGCACGATGATGGCGTTCTTGCCTCCCAACTCCAGTACGGCGGGCTTGAGTTGCCGCGCGGCGTGGGTGCCGATGACGCGGCCGACGCCGGTGGATCCGGTGAAGTTCACCATCCGTACCCGCTCGTCGGCGATCAGGGCCTCGGCCACCTCGGCGGCGTCCTCGGGGGCGTTGGTGACCACGTTGAGCACACCGTCGGGCAGCCCGGCGTCGCGCAGGACGTCGGCGACGAAGAGCCCGCAGGCGAGCGGCGCGTCCTCGCTCGGCTTCATCACCACGGTGTTGCCCGCCGCGAGCGGGGCCGCGACCGAGCGGACACCGAGGATGACCGGCGCGTTCCACGGGGCGAAGGCGGCGACGACCCCCATGGGTTCCCGCACGGCGAGCCCCAGCGCCCCGGCCTCCTGGGCGCTCAGCACATCGCCGCGCGGCGCGGTGATGGCGGCGGCGGCCTCGCGCAGGATGTTGGCGGCCAGGGCCACGTTGAAGTGGGCCCAGGGCGCGGTGCCGCCCGCCTCGTGCCGCATGATCTCCGCGGCCTCCGCGGCGCGGGACTCCAGCAGGTCGGCCGCGGTGAGGAAGATCTTCCGGCGGTCGAACGGGGCCATCGCGGCCCAGTCCGGGAAGGCCGCGTCGGCCGCGGCCACCGCGCGCGCCACGTCCTCGGGACCGCCTGCCGCCACGGTGGCGTACACCTCGCCGGTGTAGGGGTCGAGGTCGTCGGCGGTGCGGCCCGAGGCGGCCGGAGTGTCCTTGCCGCCGATCAGCAGGTCGCGGGTGATGGTCATTCCGGTGTCCTTCGCGGTCGCATACCGCACAGCCTGTGCGCGTAGTGAACTTGAGTTCATCACGGGTGTGCGCCAGTCTCCGTCGACGTTCCGATATGTGTCAATCAAGACCGGGTCAATCGACCGCGGCCGGCCGCCGCGCCCGCCACCCCCGCCATCGCACTCCCCCGGCCGAGGTGACCGCCACCACGCCCAGCAGGGCGAGCGCGGCGGCGGGGGTGAGCACGGCCCAGGGCGCGCGTTCGGCGTAGGGGTGGTTCTCGGCGAGGAGACGGCCCCACTCGGGGGACGGCGGCTGGGCGCCGAGGCCCAGGAAGCCGAGGGAGGCCAGGGCCAGCGCCACGGCGGGCAGCCGCAGCAGCGCGTGGCGCGTGACGGGCGGCAGCACGGCGGGCAGCAGATGGCGGCGGAACAGGTGGCGGCGGCCCGCGCCGAGGGCGCGCGTCGCGGCGAGGTGGGTGGCGGCGCGCTCCTGGTTCAGCAGGGCGGCGGTGTGCGCGGCCAGCGGTGCCCAGGCGACGGCGGCGACGGCGAGCGCGGGCGTGTACGGACCGGCCCCGGCCGTGCCCGCGACGAGCAGCCCGGCGAGCACGGGCGGTACGGCGTTGGCGGTCTCGACGAGCCCACCGGCCAGCCGGGGCACCATGCCGAGCAGCAGCCCCACCGCGAGGGCGCAGGCGCTCACCGCGAGGGCGAGGGCGAGAGTGGTGAGCGCGCCGTGTCCCACCCGGGCCAGCAGATCGCGGCCGAGCGCGTCCGTACCGAACGGGTGCTGCCAGGACGGGCCGTCGAGGCGGGCGGTGGTGTCCAGGGCCAGCGGGTCCCGGAGCGCGCCGAGGGCGACGACGGTGAGCAGGACGGCCCCGTACAGCAGGGGGAGCGCGCGGGCGGGCGGCCCGGACGGGCGGTGGAGGGTGGGCAGTTCGCCGTCGCGCAGTGCCGGGCCGAGCAGTAGCCGGGCCCCGAGCCGGGCGAGGCCACCGGCGGCGGTGGCGAACACGATGAGCACGAGGGTTCCGGTCTGGAGGACCGGCAGGTCCTGGGCGAGGGCGGCTTGCAGGGTGAGGCGGCCGAGCCCGGGGATGTCGAAGACCTGCTCGACGGCGACCGCGCCGCCGGTGAAACCGACCACGAACAGGCCCAGGTTGGGCAGACTTCCGGGGACGGCCCGGCGCAGCGCGTGCCGGGCGATACGCCGGGCGGGGATGCCGCGCGCGGCGGCGGCCCGCACCCAGGGCTCGGCGAAGGCGCCGGGCAGGATGTCGTCCAGGATGCGGCCGAGCGCCGCGCCGACGGGCAGGCCGAGCGCGACCGCGGGCAGCGGCAACCAGGGCCATCCGTACCAGCCGAGGGCGGGCAGCCAGCCGAGCCGCACCCCGATGACGGCGGCCAGGACGGAGGCGATCAGGAACTCCGGCAGCGCGGCGAGGAACGCGCCGCCGCTGCCCGCGCCGCTCGGCAGCGGCCGGCGCAGCGCGCCGCGCCACAGGGTGCGCCCGCACACCGCGCCCGCGGTGGCCACCGCGACCGCCAGTGCCCCGGCCATCAGCAGCAGTGAGCAGCCGAGGGCCTGGGCGACCAGGGGGGCCACGGCCGAACCGGAGAGCCAGGACGTCCCCGCGTCGCCGTGGGCCAGTCCGCCGAGCCAGTGGCCGAGGAGGTGCAAGGGCCCGGCGTCCAGGTTCAGATCGCGACGGATGGCGTCCAGCACCTCGGGGGTGGGATCGCGGTCGGCCGCGCGCGCCTTGAGCACGGTGCGGGCAGGGTCGGTGCGGGACAGCCAGGGAAGCAGGCCGATGCCGCACAGCAGCAGGAGGGCGAGCGCTGCGCGCCACAGCGCGCTCAGCGCGGTGGACCGTCCGTCGGTGGCGGTGGCCGCGGTGCGGCGTATGCCGGTCAACGGTGCGTACCGGGGCCGACGAGGGTGCGCTCGTACGGATCCAGCTCCACTCCCCGTACGGAGGTGCCGACGCCGTGGATGATGCGCTGGTGCACCAGGGGTACGACGGCGTCGGTGCGGAGGATGGCGGTCTGGGCGTCGAGCGAGGCGCTGTGCCGTTCGTCGCTGTCGGCGCGGGAGTCGGCCTCGGCGACGGCACGGTCCACGGCCTTGTCGCACACCCCGGCCAGGTTGTAGCTGCCGTGGCAGGTGAAGTCGCTGGCGAGGTAGGACACGGGGTCGCCGGTGTCGAGCATGGTGTTGCGCGCGGCGACGACGGCGTCGAACTTGCCCGCGAGCGCGTCGCTCTCGAGCCGGGAGTACTCCCGGACCTCCAGCTTCACCGTGAATCCGGCCTTCTCCAGCTGCTGTTGCGCCGCCTGGGCGGCCTCGGGCAGCTCGGGCCGGTTGTCGTAGGTGCCGAGGGTGATGGAGGTGTTCTTGACGCGCGCGGCGGCGGGGCGGCCCGCGGGCGCGGGATGTGCGCCCGCGGCCCAGGAGAGGGCGGGGCCGAACACGCCCTGGCCGGGGTCGGCGTGGCCCTCGTACACGCCCCGCGCGAACACAGCGGGCGTGACGGCCTCGCGGACGGCGGCGCGGACCTTCGGGTCGGCGAAGGGACCGGACCGGTTGTTGAGGAAGAGGCCGGTGGTACGGGCGGTGGGCACTTCGCGGACGGTGGGCTTGTCGAGGGTGGCCGCCTGGGAGACCGGGACGGCCTCGGCGATGTCCGCCTCGCCGGTGCGCAGGGCGTTGGTGCGGGCGGTGCCGTCGGCGATGAAGCGCGCGTCGATCCCGGAGGCGTGGGCGAGGCCGCCCCAGTAGTCGTCGAAGCGGTTCAGGGTGGCCCGGGCGGCACCGGCGGACCGGTCGAGTGCGAAGGGTCCGGTGGCGGTGCCGGCCGGGTCGGGGGCGGCCGCCTCGGTGTGCGCCTCCGAGGAGCCGTGCGCCTTCGAGGAGCCGTGCGCCTTCGGGGATCCGTAGGCCTTCGGGGACAGGATGGCCAGGCTGGGGCTGGAGAGCGTGAGCGGCAGCGCGGGGTAGGCGGCCGCGGTGGTGAGGCGGACCCGCCGCTTCCCCGCGGGCCCGGCGGTGAGCTTGACCCCGGAGAGCGCGGCGGGCACCGGGTCGGCGTGCGCCGCGCGGTTCAGGGCGCCCGCGACGGCCTTCGGGGTGACCGCGGTGCCGTCCTGGAACCGGGCCTCGCGCAGGGTGAACAGCCAGCCGCGGCTCCCCTCCCGGGTCCAGGACTCGGCGAGCGCGGGCGATGCGGAGCCGTTGCCGTCCAGGCGGGTCAGTCCTTCGGTGACACCGAGCCTGCTGAGCAGCGTGGCGTCGGCGCCGTACGGGGAGAAGCTCTCGGCGGGCGGGAAGGCCATCGCGACCCGCAGCCGGTCGCCGCCTCCCACTCCGGAGCCGCCCGTCGCGTCGTACGCCGTGCCGTCCGGGGAGGCGAAGCAGCCGGCGAGCAGCGGGAGGAGCAGCAGGGCGACGGCGGTCCGGCGGCGGACAGGGGGCATGGGTCAGGTTCTCCAGAAGCTGCGCGGAGCGGGGAAGAGCGAGACTACATGATAATCATTTCCATCAACCGGGCAGTCGGGCAATGCGCCGACACGCGGTCACACCATCGGGACCTCGAAGTGCAGGACCCGGCCACCCCCGGGCCCCTCCCGCTCGTCACACACGGCCTTCCCCAGTGACCGCCAGAACGGCTCGGCGCCGGGCACGCCCGGGTCGGTGTGCAGATAGACGGCGCGGTATCCGCCGTCGGCCGCGGCGAAGTCGAGCAGCGCCCGCACCAGCCTGCGGGCCAGCCCCCGGCGGCGGTACTCGGGCCGTACGTACACCCGGCGCAGCTGGGCGGTCCCTCCCGACGGGTACCGCTCCGCCAGCCATGCGGGGTTGGGCGGATGGGCCGGCCCCCGGGAGTCGAGGGCGGCGGTCCCGGCGACCGTCCCGTCCCGCTCGTCCACCGCGACCAGCAGCGTGTGCCGCGGCGAGCGCAGAAAGGCGGCGCCGGGATCGATGATGTCGGCGTGCCAGCGCGGCACGTATCCCGTCCCGAAGTCGCGGTAGACGGTGTCGAGCATCACGCCGCGAGCGGCGTCGAGGTCGTCGGCTGTCGCGGTCCTGATGCTAAATCCATGCACTTGCAGATCGTACGCAATAAGCCCCCGGTGCGATCAACCCGCCCACCCCTCCACCTGGCACACTGGCCCCGGGCGAAGGAGGGGGCCGATGGCGCGGGTGCGGGCGTCGATGCAGGAGCTGATCCAGCGGCGCAGGCCCGCCGGGTTCGTGGGGCGGCGCCAGGAACTCGCCGTGTTCCGCGCGAACTTCGGTGTGCCTCCCGAGGACGAGCGGCATCGCTTCGTCTTCCACATCCATGGCAACGGGGGCGTGGGCAAGAGCCGGCTGCTGCGCCAGCTGGAGCAGGTCGCCCGGCAGGAGCACGGCGCGCTCACCGCCTGCCTGGACGAGTCGGTGCACAGCGTGCCCGAGGCGATGGCCGCCATCAGCGCGGCAGGGCCATGAACTGACCGCCTCATAGCGCCTGCGGCTCGTCGGCGAGGTACGGCGGTGCGGGCTCGTACTGGATGTAGCGGCGTACGGCGCGGGCGTGGTCGACGCCGTGGAGGCGGCCGACGAGCCACAGCGCCATGTCGATCCCGGCCGAGACGCCCTGACTGGTGACCAGGGAGCCGTCCACCACGTACCGCGCGTCGCGCACCACCGTGATGTCGCCGCGCGCCTCCAAGGTGTCCTCGAAGAGGTGGTGGGTGGCGACCCTGCGGCCGCGCGCCGGGCCCGCCTCATGCAGCAGCAGCGCCCCGGTGCACACGCTGGTGGTCCAGGTGGCGGCCGCGGAGGTGCGGCGGATCCAGTCGGTGACCGCCGGGTTGGACACCTCGCGGCGGGTGCCGTTGCCGCCCGGCACCAGCAGGACGTCCAGTGGCGGATGGTCCTCCAGCGTGTGGTCCGGCAGCACCCGCATGCCTTTGTTGCAACGGACGGCGCCGGGCTGTTCGGCGACGAGCACGGCGGTGTCGGCGTGGTCGCGCAGCATCGAGGAGACGGTGAACACCTCCCAGGGTCCGGTGAAGTCGAGTTCCTCGGCCCCTTCGAAGACCAGCAGCCCGTACGTCGTCATGTTCGCTCCTCGGTGGATCGGAATCGGTCCCGGTAGTCGGACGGCGCGACGCCGACGTGCCGGTGGAACGCGCGGCGCAGGGTCTCGGCGGTGCCGAAGCCGTAGCGCCGGGCGAGGGTTTCGACGGGGTCGTCTCCCCCGGCGAGCGCACGCTGCGCCGCCTCCACGCGCACCCGCTCCACATAGGCCGCGGGAGGGGTGCCGAGTTCGGCGGTGAACCTGCGCTGCAGATGGCGGGGGCTCATCCCGGCGCATGCGGCCAGCTCCGCGATGCCGTGCCGGGCGCCGGGATCGGCGTGGATCGCGGACACCACGGCGCGCAGGGAGTCCGTGGCGGGCTGCGTCGACCACAGCCCCACGCTGAACTGGGACTGGCCGCCGGGGCGGCGCAGGAACAGCACCAACTCGCGGGCGACGGCGTGCGCCACCTCCCGCCCCAGATCCGCCTCCACCAGGGCGAGCGCGAGATCCATCCCCGCCGTCACCCCGGCCGAGGTCCACACCCGGCCGTCCCGGATGAAGATGGGGTCGCAGTCGACGCGCAGGCCGGGATGTTCCCGGGCGAGCTGCTCCGCGCGCGCCCAGTGGGTGGTCACCCGGAGCCCGTCGACGAGTCCGGCGGCGGCCAGCAGGAACACTCCGCTGCACACCGAGGTGATCCGGCGGGCGCCGGCCGCGGCGTCGGCGATCCACCCGGTCAGCGCCGGATCGTGGCACGCCCGGTCTACCCCGGTGCCGCCCGCCACCACCAGGGTGTCGACGCCGCCGGGGTCGAGGTCGGCCACCCCGTGCGCGGCGTGCACCGGCAGTCCGCTGGACGACGCCACGGGCCCCGGGCGGGGTGCCACGATCTGGCGGCGGTAGCCGCCCGCGAGCTTGTCGGCGTACTGGAACACCTCGTGGGGGCCGGTGAGATCGAGGGTCTGGAACCCGTCGAAGATCACGAAGACGATGCGTCGCTCGTTCACCCCTCCAGGCTGCGATCCCGCCCCTCATGGCGTCAACGACACGTACCCCACACATCGCGCCATGCCATGCGCAGGGAGCGCAGGAACCCGATGCGGCGCGGCACCGGGCCGGGCGCGGCCGTACGGGGCGACCGGGCAGGGCGGGGCGGGGCGGTGGTACGGGGCGGCGCGCCCGTACGCGGCGGGGTGGACACGGGGACCGACTCGGGCGGCTCGACCGGGGGTGCGGAGGCGTCGGACTGAGCGGGGACGGTGGACCGGCGTGCGGCTTCGGCGCGTACCAGTGCACCCATGGCGGCGTAGACGTCGATGGGCATGCGGGGGCTCCTGCGGGGTCGGACGGCGACTGGCTGATCCGGGGCAGGCCGTACCGCACCCGCGCTCCGCCCGTGCGGCGGCGCGAGAGTTACGGGGATGCGGATACGACCCGGGGCCCGCTCAGCAGCGCAGGACGACGTCCCGTGCGGGGAGCCGGCGGGGCGCGGCCTCGGCGGCGGAGCCGGACACGGCGATGACCGTCGTACGGTCCGCGGCGCGAGCGCGGACGACGGCGACGGCGAAGTGCAGGGGTGCTGTGGGAACGGACCGGTGGGAGCCGACCGAGGTGGCGCAGGCGCTCCCGGGATGACCGGCCGGATGGCGGCCCAGCTCATGGGGGGCGTGGGCGGCCGGACGCGGAGCGGACCGGTCGTCATCCCCCTCGGGCGAGAGCGACGGCGAGGGCGAGGGCGGCGCGGCCGGTGACAGGACGCCGGGCCCGCAGTGGTTCGCGGAGGGCGGCGGGGGATGGGCGGCGCCGAGGGAGAGCAGACCGTGCAGCAGTGTGAGCGCCAGCAGCGCGACCATCAGAACGGTGCACGGCCGACCGGGGGCAGCGCGTCGGTTCGTCTCACGGCCGTGCACCATGCGGCCTCCCTCACTGGTCTCCTTCCAGAGAACCGCGAAGAGCGGAAGCCAGCACTCCGATAGCCCGAAAGAGTCGGGCATTTCACCCGTGTCGGTTACCTCCTCGAACGCGCATACCCGAACATTTCGAGGAGGTGTGCCGAGGAGGCGTCAGTCCGAGGCCGCCGGGCCGGGCTCCGGCAGCGCGTCGAGCAGCGCGATCGGCGCGGCCTGCTTCCAGGAGTCGGCGAGGATGTCCCGCAGCTCGTCCAGGTCCTCCAAGGCGGCGAGCCGCACCCGCACCCAGGCGAAGCCCGCCTCGTGGTCGGCGATCCAGAACTTCTCCGGCTCTGCGAGCGCCAGCTCGTCCCGCTCCTCCTTGGGACACCGGACGGCCATCGACGTCTCGTCCTCGGGGAGCGTGGCGAACATCTTCCCGGCGACCCGGAAGGTGGGCATGGACCAGGCGATCTTCTCGGTGGTCTGCGGCAGCGACAGCGCGATCCGGCGGACATCGTCAGGCGTGATCATGGCATGACCGTAGAGCACGCCACCGACAATGCCACCGGGCACGCGGGCCGAGCCGTGGCTAACCGCCGTACACGTACGGCGTGGTGGTGGTCAGCGGCGCGAAGCCGAGCCGCTCCAGGATCGGACGGCTCTGGTCGGACGCGTCGACCTGGAGATACCGGTAGCCGCGCTCCGCGGCGACGCGGGCACGGAAGGCGATCAGGGCCCGGTACAGGCCCCGGCCGCGCCACTCCGCCACGGTGCCGCCGCCCCACAGCCCGGCGAAGTCCGCTCCCGGCGGCAGTTCCATCCGCGCGGCGCTCACCGGCCGGTCACCGGCCATGGCGACGACCGGGACGACCGTGTCCGGCTCCTCGCGCAGCCGGCTGAGCAGCCGGTGCCTGAGATGGCCGCTGTCGGTGCCGAACGCCCGCGCGTGGACGTCCACCATGAGATCCACCCCGGCGGCGTCGGTGACCCGGAGCAGCCGAAGGCCCTCGGGGAGTTCGGCGTCGGTGAGCAGCTCCCCCACCGGGGCCACCATCACCGTCTCCTCGGGCTCGGCGGCGAAACCGGCCGCCGCGAGCCGTCCGCCGAGGTCGCCGGGCCGGTCGTGGGCGTAAAGCTTCCACTCGAAGGCACGCCCCTGGGCGGTGAAGTACCGTATCTGCGCCGCGATGGCCGCATCCGCCGTGGACGCGTCCAGATCCGACCAGAGGACACCGTTCCAGTCGTCGGCGATGCCGGTCTGCCGCACCACCCCGTCCACGCGCTCCACCCGGGTCCCGGGCCCATCGGCCCGTGCCCCCTGTCTCAGCTGCCGGTCGAACAGCTCCCGTAATGCGTCAAGGTCCATCCGGTCACTCCAGCACCGGGGGTCCGCGACCGCAACTGGTTTACCGGTGGGGCCACTTGGCGGGACGAGGGCGCCCGTAACGCGAAACCGCCCGTGCCGTCAGGACAGGAGGCCGTCGAGCCGTTCCACGACGGCCGGGGCTTCCCGGCGCAGCGCGGTCAGGTCCAGGCCCTCGTCGCCGAGGATCACCAGCAGGGCCTGCTCGCCGACGGCCAGGACGACGCTGTAGCCGCCGTTGCACCGGGTGACCACCTCGCGCAGGCTGCCCAGCCCCACCTCGGCGGCGGAACGCTTGCCCAGCGCGAGCGAGGCCGCGGAGAGGGCCGCCAGGGACTCCGGCTGCACATTGGCGGTGTCAGCGGCCACCAGCAGTCCGTCCGTGGTGGCGACGATGCTCTCGGAGATGCCCAGGACCTGCCCGCGCAGACCGGTCAGTTCCTCGACGAGGTCGCCGGACGACGCACCGGCGGCGGGTGGGGGGTTGGTCATGGGGTCCTCCTCGGACTCCGTCGGGGCTCGCCGTCGCCGCGGCCGATGGCTGCTGCTGGGGGGGCTGCGGCCGTGAGCCGGGGCTGCGATACGAACCGGTGGAACTCCTGAAACCCGCGGTGATCCCACGGGAAGATGAGACCCACGGAAACCGACGCCCGTGGGAGTTGCCGTCCGCCGTGGGATCAGCCGGTACTCTCCGGCCGCCGGTCGGCCGGAGCGCGTCTGGGCAGTCCGCCGCCGGTGGGCGCCGCGGCGCGCGGCGGCTCAGCGGCGGGGTCGCGGGGCGCGACGCGGGGCGCGGTGGCCGGAGGCCGCGGGGGTTCGGGCTGGATGAGCTGAAGCGCCTTCATACGGGAGATGTCGAGCATCACCGGGTAGACGCCCCGGCCCAGCGCGAAGGCGATGTCCCGGGGCGTACGGCGTCCGTCGGCGCTGAGGAGGATGTCGCGGTAGCGGGCGGACAGCCGCCCGATCCCGGCGGTGGCCCGGGCGGACGGCCGGACCCGCACCTGGCCGAACTCCCGCACCGAGCCGAGGGACTTGGCCAGCAGCCGCACCCGGCGGCTGGTCTCCTCGGTGAGCCGCCGGGGGTCGGTGCCCTCCCGGTGGCTGAGCCGGGGGCTCGGCGTCTCCCCGTCGACCTGCCAGCTGTCGGGGGTGCTGAGCGCCATGACGAAGGCGGCGTCGTAGAGGGCGCCCACGCACAGGACTTCGAGTTCGGCGGCGCCGATGTGGCCCTGCTCGACGAGCGTGGCATCGAGCGGCCCCCCGGGGCCGGCCGCGGTGCAGGCGGCGTCCCACTCCGGTTCGCCGATCCGCCGGGACTTCAGCAGCAGCGCCTCCGCGGTGGGCGCTCCGGGGCTCTCGATCGCGTGGATCGCACCGCGGTGCAGATGGATCGTCCCGCCGATCGATCCGGAGATCGAAACGGCCCCGCTGAAACGATCCTGCTGGAGCGAGAGCAGCAGGCCGGGAACGTTGCGCGGCGAAGCGCGGTGGCGCTGGCTGTCGTCGCTCATGTCAGCACGGTCTTCGCCTGATCGGCCAGGTGCCGCATGGCGAGGGCGAGATTGGTGCGGTCGCGGTCGGCCGAGGCGCACAGCAGCAGGGGGTCCTGGCCCCGCGGCACCACCTGGGTGATGTGGTGGAAGTGCGTACTGGTGACGACGACGCTCTCCAACTCCCCCACCGCACCGGCCTGGTTCAGCCGGTCACTGATCAGACTGACCGTCTCGGCGAGTTCCTCACCCTGGCCGACGGCGTCGGCGTCCCCCACCGCGGCGTAGTGGAGACCGGTGACCGCGTCCACCAGACGGACGCCCATCACTCCCGGAGACGCGAGCGCTCCGGAGAGCGCCGCTTCGGCTGCGTTCACCTCTGACCTTTCGCTGCGCACCATCAGGCACGTTAGTTTAAGCATCATCTTGCACAACATGGACCACTCGGCTACTAGTTATGGTTCCCGAGCTATCGTCTGGCGACAGCTTTGGCACCAACGGGACAACGGGACCCGGCTATCAGCCATGCGAAGGAAGCACATGAACATCGAGAGCGCCCTCAAGGAAGCGATGGCCATCGACGGGGCTCTGGGGGCCGCGCTCGTGGACTACGAAAGCGGCATGTCGCTCGGGTCGATCGGCGGGGGCCAGGAACTCGACCTCGAAATCGCCGCGGCGGGCAACACCGAGGTCGTCCGGGCCAAGGTCCGCACGCTCGCCACGCTCGGCATCACGGACGGCATCGAGGACATCCTGATCACGCTGGGTACGCAATACCACCTCATCCGGCTGATCGCCGGCAGCCACGGTTCGCTCTTCCTCTATCTGGCCCTGGACCGGGCGCGGGCCAACCTGGCGCTCGCCCGGCACGGGTTGAAGCGCATCGACAACGAGCTGAAGGTCTGACTCTCCGGCCATGGCGGATCTCGACGTACTCAGGGTGTTCTGCGGTCCCCGTGGCCACGGCGGAAACGAACTCGGTGTGGTGCGCGACGGGCGTACGGTGACCGGTGAGCGGGCGCGGCAGGAGCTGGCCGCCCGGCTGGGCTTCAGCGAAACCGTCTTCGTCGACGATCCGGAGCGCGGCGTCGTCGACATCTACACCCCGAGCGTCCGGCTGCCGTTCGCCGGCCATCCGCTGGTGGGCGTCGCCTGGCTGCTGGACCTCCCCGAACTGCTGCCGCCCGCCGGCGAGGTCCCGGCCCGCCAGGACGGCGAGTTCACCTGGATCGGCGGCCACCCCGCATGGGCGTCCGGGCGGCGCACCCGGCAGTACGCCTCCCCCGCCGAGGTCGACGCCCTCCCTTCGCCTCCGGAGGGCGAGGGCTGGTTGTACGCATGGGCCTGGCAGGACGAACCGGCGGGCCGGGTGCGCGCCCGCGCCTTCCCGCGCCGCGGCGACGGGATCGTGGAGGACGAGGCCACCGGCGCCGCCGCCCTGGTCCTCTCCGGAGAACTGGGCCGCGCCCTCAACATCACGCAGGGCCATGGCTCCCAGATCCTCACCAGCCCCCAGCCGGACGGCTCCATCGAGATCGGCGGCCGGGTCGCCCTCGCCGAGGTCCGCAAGCTCTGACTCTGACGTGGGGGGTGGCGTGCCGCCCCCGGGTCAGGAGAAGTGGCGCAGCGCGGGCCACAGTTCCGGCCAAGGTCGGGCCGTTCCCGTGCACAGCACGACCGCGGCGGCGGAGGCGGGCGGCGGGCCCCAGTCGGCGTAGCTCATATGGCCGGAGTACTGGCGGGCAGCCCACGGCGCGCGGGCCGTAGCGGGCGAGGGCGCCCGCCTCGCCGTAGTTCTCGGTGAGGATCACGGCACGGGCGCGCCGGTCGGCGGGGACCCGGGACCAGCCGGTCGCGGCCGCGTCCACCAGGGCGGGCCAGCCGATCTGTTCGCCCTGCTCCTGGTTGACCGCGTTCACCACGGACAGCGCACCGGGCGGCAGCACCGGAAGAGTCACCACGGCGCTCATCGCGGCCGAGACGGCGACGGCCACCGCCGCGAGGGCGGTCCGGGCGGTCCGGGCCGTCCAACGGGTCACCGGTTCGCAGCCCGCCGCGAGGAGGACGAGGAGCAGCGGAAGCGCGTAATACGGTTTGCCCCCGGTCAGCAGCACCAGCGCGCACAGCAGCGGATACGCGAGGGCCATGGCGCGGGCCAGCGCAGCGCGGGGTCGCGCCACAGCCGCCGCCAGCCCGCGATCCACACGGGACGAACAGCGGAAACAGAGAGACGATCTGCTGCGGGACGAACATCAGCCGGTTCTCAGCGCCGTCGTCGGAGCGGATCCCGTCGGCCACCCGTCGGCAGGACGGCGAGCAGCAGCACCACCAGATACTTGTTCAGCAGTCCGATCCCGGCGGCGGCTCCGACCGCGAACCACCAGCGGCCGTCCCCGGTGCGCAGCGCACGTAGCACCAGCAGGCAGATCAGCAGCCAGGCGAGCAGGTCGAAGGTGGTCGTGGAGACCATGTGCCCGGTGCCCAGGACGATGCCCGAGACGGCCGCGCAGCACGCCGCGAGCGACTGCGCCGCGCGGCCCCCGCCCAGCTCCCGGGCCAGGGCGGCGACCAGGACGACGACGACGGCGCACGCGAGTGTGGCCGGCACCCGCAGCCCGGCCGGACTGTTCCCGAAGACGGCGGTGGCGGCCCTGGCGAGCAGCGGGGTCAGCGGGGGCTGGTCCACGTGCCGCCGCGCCCCGCACCCGGAACGACGGCGTCCTGCCGGCCCGCTTCAGCGCCTTCGGCGCAGGGCGCGCAGCGCGTCGCCGAGGACTGCCACACCTTCGGCGATCTCGGTGGCCGTCCGCGCGGCGTAGCCCAGCACCAGTCCGGGCCGGTGCGGGCGGCACTGGCTGTGCCAGGACAGCGGCTGTGCCTTCACGCCGCGGGCGAGCGCGGCGGCGGCAAGGTCGGTGTCGGCGAATGCCTCGGGGTCGGCGAACACGTCGGGTTCAACGGACCCAAGGTCGAAGGTGACCATCAGATGCAGTCCCGCCGCGGCGCCGTGCACCACCGCGCCGGGCAGCCGGGCGCCGATCGCGTCGATCATCGCGTCGCGGCGGCGGCGGTGGCGGGTGCGCAGCAGCCGCAGCTGGCGCTCCATCGTCCCCGACTCCATCAGGTGCGCCAGCACCAGCTGGGGCAGCGCGGCGTTTCCGAGGTCGGCGTAGCGCTTGGCCTCGATCACGGCCTCGCGGTACGGGGGCGGCGGGATCAGCCAGCCGATGCGCAGGGCGGGGGCGAGCAGCTTGGACACGCTTCCGACGTACGCGACCCGTTCCGGCAGCATCGAGCGCAGGGCCGGGACCGGGGGCCGGTCGTAGCGGTGCTCGGCGTCGTAGTCGTCCTCGACGATGAGCCCGCCCGCCTCCGCCCAGCGCGTCAGCTCCCGGCGCCGGTGGCCGCCGAGCACCACACCGGTGGGGAACTGGTGGGCCGGGGTGACGAGGACGGCGGGGGCGCCCCGGGCGCGCAGCGCGTCGACCCGGATGCCCTCGGCGTCGACCGGGACCGGCGGGGTGTCCAGCCGTGCGTGGCGCAGATGCTGCCGGACACCGAGCGATCCCGGGTCCTCCACGGCGATCTCGCGGATGCCGTCGTCGCCGAGCACCCGTCCGAGCAGCCCGAGGGCCTGGGTGGTGCCCGCGACGACCACGATCTCGTCGGGTTCGGCCCTGATCCCGCGGTTGCGGGCCAGCCAGCGGGCGATGGCGAGCCGGAGCGCCGGGGTGCCGCGCGGGTCACCGTATCCGAGGTCGGAGGCGGTGAGGGCGGCGAGGACGGTGCGTTCGGCGCGCAGCCACGCGGCGCGCGGGAAAGCGGTGAGGTCGGGGACGCCGGGGGACAGATCGATCCGGGCCGGGGCCGCGCGCAGCGCGTCGAACACGTCCGCTCCGGGCCCGGTGGCGAACAGGCTACCCGGCGTCGCGGGGGCGGGTGGCGTCGTCGGCGCGGGCGCCCGTGCCGTCACGGGAGCGGCGACGACGACGGTTCCGCCGCGCCCTCGCCCGGCGACGTGCCCGTCCTCGGTGAGTCTCCGGTACGCCTCGGTCACCACGCCCCGGGAGACCCGCAGCTCGGCGGCGAGCACCCGGGTGGCCGGAAGCCTGCACCCGACCGGCAGCCGTCCGTCGGCTATCGCGTGCCGGAGCCGCCGGGCCAGCCCGTCGGCGAGCCCGCCGGGCGGCGCGTCGCCGAGGTCCAGCTGCAGGAAGTCGGCGCCGGGCGCTATGGACCTGTTGAGAGCACCTTCATTGGACCTGTCCATCGGACCATTGTGACCGCCAGGATCGAACGCGTGAACGTGATGACGGGAAGCACGGGTGTACGGATGAGAGGCGCGGGATGACAGCGATCGGCTATGTCCATGGTTATTCGGAGCACGAGGCCCGGCGGCTGGGCGATCAGGCCGACGTCCTGGCGGAGCTGCTGCACTCCGGCACGGCGTATCCGCCGGGGAGCCGGGTGCTGGAGGTGGGGTGCGGAGTCGGCGCCCAGACCGTACATCTGGCCGCGAACAGCCCGGGGGCGCGGCTGGTGGCGGTCGATGTCTCCGAGACGTCACTCGCGCAGGCCCGTGCGCGGGTGGCGGCCCAGGTGCCCGGGTCCGACGTCGCGTGGCATCGGGCCGATCTGTTCGATCTGCCGTTCCCCGACGCCACCTTCGACCATCTGTTCGTGTGCTTCGTGCTGGAGCACCTGCCGGACCCGCGGAAGGCGCTGACCGCGCTGCGGCGGGTGCTGCGGCCGGGAGGCACCGTCACGGTCATCGAGGGGGACCATGGCTCGGCGTTCTTCCACCCGCACAGCGCCTACGCCCACGCGGCGATCGGCGGCCTGAACCGGCTGCAGTCCGAGGCGGGCGGAAACGCTCTGATCGGGCGGGAGTTGGCGCCGCTGCTGACGGATGCCGGATTCCATGACGTCACGGTCCGGCCGCGGACCGTCTACGCCGACCGGACCCGGCCGGCCCTGGTCGAGGGATTCACCCGGAACACGTTCATCGCCATGGTGGCATCGGTCCGGGAGGACGCGCTGGCCGCGGGGGTGTCCACGGCCGCCGACTGGGATCGGGGCATCGCCGATCTGCACCGGACCGCGGCCGCGGACGGCACCTTCCACTACACGTTCTTCAAGGCGATCGCGGTCAATCCGCCGTCTCTGCCGCGTAGTTGATGGCGATCCGCGCGCCGAGCCGGGCGTTGTTCCTCACGAGCGCGATATTGGTGCGCAGGCTCTCGCCGTTCGTCAGCTCCACGATGCGGCCCAGCAGATACGGCGTGGCGTCCTTGCCGGCGATGCCCGCCTCCGTCATTTCGGCGAGGGCCTGTTCGATGATGCCGTCGATCCGCTCTGCGGGGATCTCGTCCGCCTCCGGGACCGGGTTGGCGATGCTCAGCCCGGCCGGGAGGCCCAGATCCCACTGGGCGCGCATCACGGCGGCGATCTCCTCCGGGGAGTCGGCGCGCAGCGGGGAGGCGAAACCGCTCACCCGGGAGTAGAACGCGGGGAAGTCGTCGGTGCCGTAGGTGAGCACCGGCACGCCCAGGGTTTCCAGGGTCTCCAGGGTGAGGCCGATGTCGAGGATGCTCTTCACCCCGGCGCTGATGACCGCCACCGCGGTGGTGGACAGTTCGGTGAGGTCCGCGCTGATGTCGAAGGACGCTTGCGCCCCGCGGTGCACCCCGCCGATGCCACCGGTGACGAAGACCCGGATCCCGGCGAGCGCGGCGAGCCGCATCGTGCTCGCCACGGTGGTCGCGCCGTGGCCGCCGCGCGCCATGACATGGGCCAGGTCGCGCACGCTGACCTTGCCGACGGACGTGTCGGTGGCGAGCAGTTCCAGATCGGCGCGGTCCAGTCCGATGCGCGGGATGCCGTGGAGGACGGCGATGGTAGCCGGGACCGCGCCCTCGGCGCGGATGATGGCCTCGACCTCGGTGGCCATCTCGACGTTCTGCGGATACGGCATGCCGTGGCTGATGATCGTGGACTCCAGCGCGACCACGGGCCGTCCGGCGCGCAGCGCCTCCCGGACTTCCTGGGTCAGGGCCAGCCGGGGGTGAGGGGTGGTCATGTCGTCCTCCGCGATGGGGCGGTCACGGCGTCCTCGACGAGGCGCGCGGTCAGATCGGGCCGTACGGTGGCCTTGGTCGCCACGGTCAGCGCGGCGGCGGCGTGTCCGTAGCGGGCGGCGGCCACGGGGGTCTCGCCGGTGAGCAGGGCGTGGACGAACGCGCCGAGCATCGCGTCGCCGGCACCGGTCACATCCTGGACCTCGGCCCGTGGCGCGTCCAGGAAGGAGACGCCCTCCCCGGCGCCGCTCAGCACGGAGCCGCGCTCACCGAGCCGCACCCATACGTACTGGACGCCGCGCTCGTGGAGCGCCGCCACGGCGTCGGTCAACTCCCGGTCGTCGTCGGCGGCGTGGCTGATGTCGCGGCCGGTGAGGGCGCCCAGCTCGGCCACATTGGGGGTGACGGCGAAGACCGGGCACCCGGCGGCGAGCAGCGGCGCGAGCAGCGCCGCCTTGGGCACGCTCACCGGGTCGATCACCGTCTGGACCCCGGCGGCAACCGCGATGTCCAACGCGTAGGCCAGCGCCGGGGCGGAGAGGTTGCCGTCGAGCACCAGCATGCTCGCGTTGCCGATGAGTTCACGCGCGGGCTGCAGATGCTGGGGGCCCAGCCCGTCCGTGGCCGCCATGTCGGCGATGGCCACGGCCAGTTCGCCGTCGGCGTCCAGCACCGCCGTATAGGTGCCGGTGGGGTGCGTACCGCGGTGGACGTGGTCGATGCGCACGCCGGTGGCCTGGGTCTCGCTCAGCAGCCGCTCCCCCGCCGGGTCCTGGCCGACGGCGGCGATGAGATGGGTCGGGGTGCCCAGCCGGGCCAGGTTCTCCGCCACGTTGCGGGCCACCCCGCCGTGGCTGGTGTGGGCATGGCCCGGGTTGCTGGTGCGGTACGCGAGCGGCGCCAGGCTGCGCACCTTGACGTCCACGTTGGCGCCGCCGATGACCACCACCGCGTGCTCCTGGCGGAGGATGTAGCCGCGCCCGAGGATGGCGCCCTTCTTGCCCAGGTTGGACAGATGGACGTTGACCGCCGCCCGGGTGGTGCCGAGGGCGTCGGCGATCGCCTGGGCCCCGGCCAGCGGGTCCCGGCGCAGCAGCGCGAGAACTTCCCGCTCCCGTCGGGTCAGCATCATATTCAGCAGGCTAAAGGAAATTTAGCGGAATAAACAGACCCCGGTGATCCGGCCTTCCCGGCGGCGTCGCCGAATCAACCGGGTGGGCCAGGAAATGACGGGAGAACGCGTGATGACATCCTGAAGGTCCACGGCTTGCCGGACCCGCTCGGCAACAGCCCGAGTGACGTGTCCGGTGATGAGGAAGAAGGCCGATGAGACTCTGCTTTCTGGTGGAGGAGCGCTATCGCCACGACGGAATGCCGCAAGAGGTGATCCGTCAGCTCACCGCCTGGGGCCATCAGGTGGATGTCGTGCGGCCCGGCCGCTCCCTGATGCGGATGTCCGACGCCATACGGGCCGGAAGCCATGACGCCTGGGTGCTCAAGACCGTGTCCGGCGGGCCCGGGCTGACGCTGCTGGAGGCCGCCGCCGCGGTCGGGCTCACCACCGTCAACGACGCGCGGTCCATCCGCGGGGTGCGGGACAAGGCGCTGGCGGCGGCGATCGGCCGCAGCCGTGGCCTGCCGGTGCCTACCACCTACGCGGCGGCCCGCCCCGAAGCGCTGGCGGAGATACCGGAATCGGAGTTCCCGCTGGTGGTCAAGCCCGCGGACGGCAGCTCGGGACGAGCGGTGCGGCTGGTGCCGTCGCCGGACGCGCTGGCGGCGCTCGGCCCCGAACTGGCCCAGGAGGGCATGCTGATCGCCCAGCCCTATGTGCCGAACTCGGGCATCGACCTCAAGGTGTACTGCGTCGGCGGCGAGTTGTACGCGACCGAGCGCGGCTCGCCGCTCGGTCAGGACCGGGGCGTACGGGGGCGCCGCGTCGCGCTGTCCCCCGAAGTGGCCGCGATCGCCGCCGAGGTCGGCACCGTGTACGGACTCGATCTGTACGGGGTCGACATCCTGCTGGGCCCGGACGGCCCGGTGGTCGTCGACGTGAACGACTTCCCCAGCTTCAAGGAGGTACCGGACGCGGCGGCGCGGGTGGGGCGCGCGGTGCTGGAGCTGGCCCGGCGGGGCGCGGCAGCGCTGGATGCCCTGCCCGGCCCGGTGAGGGTGCCGGTGCAGGCGCCGGCGACGGTGGGGGGTGCCGGATGAGGGTCGGTCTCATCTCCGCCGACCCGGACCATCAGCTCCTCGCCGACACGGCGGCCCTGCTGACGCCCGATCATGATCTGGTCGCGATCGACCCGGAGACCGCGGCCGTGCCCGGCGAGCCGGCCGACGTCTATCTGCTGAAGGCCCGTACGCCGAGGGCGCTGGCGCTGGCCCGGTCCCTGGAGGAGCGTGGCGCGGCGGTGGTGAACTCCGCCGCTGCCACGGAACTCTGCCAGGACCGCACGGCGATGGCGGCGCTCGCGCGGCGGGCGGGTCTGCCGTTCGCGGAAACCCGTACGGTGTCCGCCCTCGGACAACTCGACGCGGCGCGGCCGGCGTACCCCGTGGTCGTCAAGAGCCGGCACAGCCGCCGCCACGATCTGGTGGCCCGGGTGGACGGCCCCGTACGCCTCGCGGAGCTTGCCGCCGCATGGCCCGACGAGCCCGTGGTGGTCCAGGACTTCACCCCCAACGACGGCTGGGACCACAAGCTGTGGGTCGTCGCGGACACGGTGTTCGCCGCGCTGCGGACCTCCGAGCTGGCCATGGGCAAGGAGGACCGTCTGACGCTGCCGCTCCCCCTGGACGATCTGCCGCCCGGGTGGCTGGATCTGGTGCGTCGGGTCGGCTCGGTGTTCGCGCTGGAGGTGTACGGGGTGGATGTGCTGCGCGGACCGGACGGGCCGGTGATCGTGGACGTCAACGCGTTCCCGGGGATCCGGGGGCAGGCGGGCGCGCCGGAGGCGCTTGCGGCGCTGACGGTGCGTGCTGCCGGCCCCCGGCCCGCCGTCCGGGCGTGACCGCGAAGGCCGGATGGCCGCCCCACCCCACCCCGATCCCCTAGCGGCAAAGCGTCCGGAAAACAGGGGTTGTAGCCGTTCGGGCCGATCCGGCAGGCTTGGATCCGTGTGCGTGCGCGCGAGCGCGCGCCGTTGGCAACCAGTGGCACGAAAGGACCTCAGGTGACCGCAAACCCCACCGGCACCAGTCTGTGGATCAGGCAGTTCCATCCCGCGCCGGACGCGACGACGCGACTCGTCTGCCTGCCGCACGCCGGCGGATCGGCCTCCTACTACTTCCCCGTGTCGAAGGCGCTCTCGCCGGGCGTGGACGTCCTCGCCATCCAGTACCCGGGCCGCCAGGACCGCCGTAACGAGGAGTGCATCAGCACCATCGGCGAGCTGGCCGACGCGCTGGTGCCCGAGCTGCTGCCGTACACGGACAAGCCGCTCGCGCTGTTCGGGCACAGCATGGGCGCCACGCTCGGCTTCGAGGTGGCGCTGCGCCTGGAGCAGAAGGGCGTGGTGCCGGTGGTGCTGTTCGCGTCGGGGCGGCGCGCGCCGTCCACGCGCCGCGACGAGTCGGTCCATCTGCGCGACGACGACGGTCTCATCGCCGAGATGCAGGCGCTCAGCGGCACCGATTCGCAGGTCCTCGGGGACGAGGAGCTGCTGCGGATGGTGCTGCCCGCGATCCGCAGCGACTACAAGGCCGCCGAGACCTACCGCTACACGCCGGGCCCCCCGCTCGCCACCCCCATCCACGTCCACGTGGGCGACAGCGACCCCAAGGCGACGGTCGAGGAGGCCCGCAAGTGGGCCGAGCACACCGACGGCGGGTTCGAGCTGCACACGTACCCCGGTGGACACTTCTACCTCAACAACGAGGCACCGCGGGTGATCGCGTCCATCTCGGAGACGTTGTCCACGCTACGGCCGTGACCGCCACCGCGAGGCCACCCGGCCTTTGCGGTCCGCCCGCCGGTCACTCCGGCGGGCGGCCACCGCCCAACACGTTGCGGGTGTAGTCCTCGGCGGCGGCTTGCAGGCCCACGTCGCCCTGGCACCGTTCGGCCAGCAGCCAGCGGTGTTCCAGCACCTCGTAGTAGATCTGCGCGGTGTCGGCGGAGCCGCGCAGCTCCAGGGGTACGGCGCGCACCGTCGGCCGGAATTTGTCGCGCACCCAGCGGTGGGCCAGCACCTCCGGGCGGGCGCCGAGCGGATCGCCGGGGGTGTAGTCGTCCTGGGTGGCCATCCACGCTTCCAGGTCGTTGAGCAGGCTGCGGGCCTGGTTCTCCTCCGCGTCGAGACCGGTCAGCCGCAGCAGCTGGCGCTGATGGTGGCCCGCGTCGACCACCTTCGGCAGGAAGGTGACAGTGTCCCCGTCCGGTGAGCGCTCGATCTGCATCTCGGCCACGTCGAAGCCCAGGTTGTTGAGGCGCCGCACCCGCCGGTCGATGTAGCGGCGCTTGGCCACCGGATAGACGGACTGCCGGGTCAGCTCGTGCCACAGCGCGGTGTAGCGCTCCTCGATGGCCTGGCCGAAGAGCACCGGGTCCACCGAGGGGTGCAGGGACCCGCTGGCCTCCAGGTCCATCAGCTCCCCGGCGATGTTCACCCGGGCCACCTCCACGTCGTACTCCCGCTGGCCGCTGGTGAGCTTCGGCTGGATCTGCCCCGTTTCGGCATCCACCAGATACGCGGCGTACGCGCCCGCGTCACGCCGGAAGAGGGTGTTCGACAGCGAGCAGTCGCCCCAGGCGAAACCGGCGAGGTGCAGCCGCACCAGCAGCACGGCGAGCGCGTCGAGCAGCCGCTTGATGGTGCTGGGCCGCATCGTCGTCTCGAACATCGACCGGTACGGCAGCGACCCCACCAGATGGCGGGTGACCAGCACCGGCTCCAGCGGCTCACCGTCCCCGTCGGTCCGCCCCGTGACGATCGCGAGCGCGTCCACGGCCGGAATGGCGAGCCGGTCCAGGTCGCGCAGCAGCCCGTACTCGCGCACCGCCGCCCACTCCCCGACCTCCTTTACGGCGACCACCTCGCCACCCGCCTGCGCGAACCGCACGACGTGGCGGGAGATACCGCGCGGCAGGGCGACCAGATGCTCCTCCGGCCACTCCTCCAGCGGCATGTTCCACGGCAGATCGAGGAGGGACGCCGGCTGCTCGGGCGAGGTGGCGGTGATCTGGAGCTCCATGACACACCAGTGTGCGGCACAGGTGTGCGCCATCTCGACACGCGTACCGGCTTCCGGTTGCCTTTCGAAGTGGAAACAGGAAACAACACGGTTCACCTTGCCCACGCACGGCGGCTGCACCACCCTGACTTGCGGTGACTCACAGCTGCTCGGCAGGGCATTACGGAGGTACATGTGCGCGAGCAACGTCACCGGTTCGGTCAGGAACTCCGGAGGCTGCGGATGGCCGGCGGGTTCACGCTCGACAAGCTGGCCGGGCTGGTCCACTACAGCAAGGGCCAGCTCAGCAAGGTGGAGCGCGGGCTGAAGGCCCCGAGCCCGGAGCTGGCCCGCCTCTGCGACGCCGCGCTCGGCGCCGGGGGCGAGCTGGCCGCCCTGGTCCCGGTGCGGCCTTCGGAAGCGGACACCACGGAGGAGATCCACGGTGACGAAGAGGTGTGGCTGATGCACCTGTCGGCGGACGGCCCGAGCTGGTTCCAGCCCATGGACCGGCGGCAGGTGATGGCGGCGGGAGCCGCGTCGATGATGCGCCTGGGCCTCGGCCCCTCCCCGGTGCCGTCCGGCGCCGAGGGAACATCACTGCTGGAGGTGTCCCGGTCACTGTTCGACCAGTACCGGCGGCTCGGGCAGACCGTGAGCCCGTCCTTCATGCTGCCCGCGCTGATCGCCCAGACCCACACCCTGCGCGAACTGTCGCGCGGTGCCGGTACCGGCACCCGTCAGGGCCTGCTGAGGCTCGCCTCCCGGTACGCGGAGTACATCGGCTGGCTGATGCAGGAGGCGGGCGACGAACAGGCCGCCCTGTGGTGGACGCGGCGCGCCGTCGAACTGGCCGCCGCCGGCGGGGACGAGGATCTCGCGGCGTACGCACTGGTGCGCCGCGCACTGATCACGCTGTACCGCCAGGACGCCGTGCAGACCATCGGCCTGGCCCAGCAGGCGCAGACCGGCACGCTCCCGCCCCGGATCCACGGCCTGGCCGCCCAGCGGGAAGCGCAGGGCCACGCGCTGGACGGTGACTACGACGCGTGCATGCGCGGTCTGGACCGGGCGCGGGCGCTCCTCGCCCGGCACACCCCCGACTCCGATGCGCCCGTCATCGGCACCACCCATCTGACCGACCCCGTGGCCATGGTGACCGGGTGGTGCCTGCTCGATCTGGGGCGCCCGCGGGAAGCCGCCGAGATCATCGACCGCCAGCTGGCCCAGGTGCCGCCCGAGGCGCTGCGCACCCGGGCCCGCTACGGCATGCGCCGAGCCCTCGCCCACGCGGTGGCGGGGGACATCGACCACGCCTGTGAGCTGGCCCAGGAGCTGATCGGCACCACCGCCACGGTGGCCTCCGCGACCATCACCGCCGACCTGCGGCGCCTTGCGCACACGCTGGCCCGGCACCCCAAGAACGCCTCGGTCCGCGCCCTGACCCCACAGCTCACCGCGTCCCTCCACACCGACGCCCCCTGAGCGCCTGATCCCCCTGATCCGCACACCGTGACCGCCATCCGCCACCGGAGAAAGGCCGCCATGCCCGACGTCTTCATCAACTACCGGACCGGAGACGGTGACAAGACCGCGCTCACCCTGGACACCGCGCTGTCCCACCGCTTCGGCGACGACCGGATCTACCGCGCCTCGAAGTCCATCCCGCCGGGTGGGGCCTTCCCCCAGGCGCTCCTCAGCGGTGTGCGGCGCAGCGGGGTCCTGCTCGCCGTCATCGGCCCCGACTGGTCCGGCCACCCGCGGCTCCATGAGGAGGACGACTGGGTCCGCCGCGAGATCCTGGAGGCGTACGAGTGCGGGATACCGGTGGTCCCGCTGCTGGACGGGCGGCGGACCGAGCGGCTGCGCGGCGCCGACCTGCCCGAGGAGCTGGCGTGGCTGGCCGACTGCCAGTCCCTGCGGCTCGATCATCACCACGCATCGGCCGACCTCGCGCGGATCGGTGACGCCCTGGCCGAGCTGGTGCCCGAGCTGAGGGCGTCCGACCGCGCCGCCGCGCGGCCGGACGAGGGCGGTACCGTCCGTAACGCCGTGGGGGACGTCAACGGCGCCGCCAACCAGGCGCGTGACATCACCGGCGACGTCGGCACCGTCATCAAGGACTCCCGGGGCCCGGTGCACACCGGCAGGGGCGACATCCACCAGCACTCCCCGACCATCTCCGGTGACGGTGTCGCCTACGTCGCCGGGAACAACCATGGCGGTATCAGCAACAGCTTCGGCGGATCCCGGCGGCGCGAGGACGAGGAGCGGTGAACGACCCGATCCACACCCGGGTCGACCGGTCGTACGGTCCGGTCCTCGCCGGCGCCGGCACCCTCATCAACATCAACGACCCCAGCGCGCTGCTGGTCGACTCCCGCGGCCGGACCCCGCTGCGGGTCGCCGAGGACGAACTGGCCTGGCTCCATGAGCGCTTCGTCCCTCCCCCGGGCTTCGGCGTGGCGCGGGAGCGCCTTGAGGACACCGGCACCGTGCTGCTGGACGGGGAACCGGGCAGCGGGCGCAACGCCGCCGCGCGTATGCTGCTGCGCGAACTGAGCGGCGGCGCGGGCCGGTTCCACGAGGTGCTGCCGGAACTGGAGAAGAGCCCGCGCCTCAACCCCGCCCACATCGGGGATGGTGATCAGCTCCTTCTGGATCTGTCGACCTCCGGTGAACAGCTGTGGCGCGAGATCCAGGGCGAGCTGTCCTCGTTCCGCGAGGAGGTGCGGGCCCACCGGGCGCATCTGGTCGTGGTGCTCCCCCGCCACCGGGTGGAGAAGCACCACGCGGCGTTCGAGCCGTTCCTCGCGGAGATGGCGCGCCCGCAGGAGATGAGGCTGCTCCGCGCGTATCTGCGGCACGACGGCATCACCGAGGCCGGGCGCCCACCCGCGCGGCTCACCGAGTACCTGGCCGGACGGCCGCCCGTCCGGGAGATCGCCGAACTCGCCGGTCTCATCCGGCGCGCCCGGGACGCGGCGCGGGGCGCGGGCGGTTTCCCCGAGTGGTGCGCCACCGCGCTCGCCGCGGTGACGGCCCGGGACAAGGACGTCACCCAGCTCGTCGCCGAGCGGCGCGAAGGGCCGCAGCGGGCCCTGCTGCTCACGACGGCCATGCTGCACGGCGCCCACGCCGACGCCATCCACCAGGCCACCGCGTCCCTGCTGAAGGTCGCGCGATACCCGGAGGACACCCGCCCGCTGCTGGAACGCGCGGACCTCGCGGAGCGGTTCAAGGAGATCGGCGCCGAGACCGACGCCGGGGCCAGGGCCCGTTTCACCGAGCTGGGGTACGACTCGGCGATCCGCGCCCACTTCTGGAACCACATGCCCGAGCTGCGCGGCCCGCTGCGCACCTGGGTGGCGGACACCGTCCTGCTGCCCCAGTTGGGCCGGGACGACCGCGACGGCCTGGTCAGCCGGTTCGCGGAAGAGTGTCTGCGGACGGGGCACACCGATGAACTGCTCTCACTCGTGGCGCAGTGGGCCTCCGCGTCGCGCGGCGATCCACGGCTGCGGTCGGCGGCCCACGCGCTCGAACGCGGCCTGCGCGACCAGGTGCACGGCTGGACCTTCCGGCAGAAGATCTACGGCTGGTCGAGGCAGACCCTGTCCGCGGGTCTCGCCGATGTGCTCGTCGGTGTCTGCGCCGAGGTGATGGCGGTGCGCCACCCGGACGAGGCCATGGTCCGGCTCCACCATCTGGCCAGGCGGGAAGTGCGGAGCACCACGGCCCGTGAGGCGCTGCTGCAGCTCATCCGTGCCGATCACCGGTTGCGGCGCCTGATGCTGTTCCGTCTCGCACGTGATCTGGTGGACCATGACTGGCCGCTGGACGCCGAGCTGTTCCTCAGACTCGCCGAGCCCGGCCCGCTCCTCGATCCCGGTACCCGGTTGCGTCCGCTCCTCGCGGAGACCGGCGTACGGAGCCAGCTCATCACCGGCTGGGGCGCCGTGTTCCGCCGCCGTCCCCATCAGGACTGGGCCGAGCGGGTGCAGGACTGGCTGCTCGCGGCCTGGGAGCACGGGCGGCACCGCGACGCGCTGCTCGATGTCCTGGTCGAGGGCGGCGGTGAGCGCGGGGACGTCCTCGGCCGGCTGTACGTGCTGACCCGGGACTGGGCGCATGCGCCGCCGGAGGGCCCGGATTGCCGGACGCCGCTCGTCGACCTCCTTTTCGACAAGATCAACACTGCTCAAGCCACCCGGAACGGGGAGATCGCACCATGAGTTCTGGCCGCAAGACCGTGACGGCCTTCCTCACCATCATCTGCGGGCTGCTGCTCGTGATCCTGGGCCTGTGCGCCGGCTGGCCACTGTGGGTGTGGCCCGTGGTGCTCGCCGCGCTGGTCGCCGTCCCCCTGCTCCTGGTGAGGCTCGCGGACCGCCGACCGGATCCGCTGCCGCGCGAACTCCTGCTCGAGCCCGATCTGCCCATTCCCCCGCTGGAGCGTCGGGAACACCCCGTCAGCCAGATCGCGCTGCCGAGCGAGGAAGCGGACTACGACTTCCTGTTCTCCGCGACGGTGCGCTGGCATCCCGCCGACACGGCACCGGAGGACGCCCCGGTCATCAACCCCGGCGCCCTGGCCATCGAGGCGGTCCTGGAGCGGGCCCGCCGCATCACCGAGGTCGCCCCGCCCGCCAGAAGCACCCTCGTCCAGCACGAGCTGAACGGCGCCCTGGGCACCATGCGGCCCGACGCGAGCGGTCAGGTGATGGCCATGGCGGAGAACGTCACCCTCACGCTCTCCGACGTCGACCAGGCCCGTCTGGACAAGCTCGCCGCGGTCCGCAAGGACGAGGCGGTGTGGGAGCACGAGCGGAAGTACGAGCAGAACCGGCGCGCGTATCTGGGCACGGACGTGCTGCGGGACACCGGAAGCGCCGTCGTCTGGTGGCTCGCCCGGAACGACGACCAGGTGGAGAGGACGGTGAAGGACCTGGGCCTGCTCGCCCAGCTCACCTCCGCCGCGAACAACAAGGACGTCCCCGACCGGTTCCAGCACCTCGTCCCGTATCCGCTCCCCCAGCCCACGCCCTCCGAGCAGAACGGCCACGCACCCGCGCCCCGGCCGGAGGCCCCCGCATCGGCCGCGGACCACTTCGCGGCTCTGCTGGAAGCCATGGGGCTCGCCGAGGACGACCCCCGACGCGCCCTGTTCGCCCGGCAGATGGCCCACACCGCGGCCTCCTACGCGTCGCCGGAGGCCATGGAGGAGCTGCGCGCCCGCTTCGACGCGCCCGCCCCGACGCCGGACGCCTTCGACGAGGCGCCGGACGAGGCGGCGTGGGAGGCGGAGCGGAGCCCCTGACGCCGCACCACTCGCGCTTACCCGCCGTGAGCGTCATGTCCGTTTTCCGCCAGCACACCGCCCCGGGATGGCGCACAGTAGGGGTGTGATGAGCGAAGACAGCATGTACGAAGCGGTGTGCAGCCGTGATGCGCGCTTCGACGGCGAATTCTTCTTCGCCGTGGCCACCACCGGGATCTACTGCCGGCCGAGCTGCCCGGCGACCACGCCTCACCGCAAGAACGTGCGCTTCTTCCCGACCGCCGCCGCGGCGCAGGGCGGGGGTTTCCGGGCCTGTCGGCGCTGCCGTCCCGACGCGGTGCCCGGCTCCGCCGAGTGGAACGCGCGGGCGGACGCCGTCGGGCGTGCGATGCGGATGATCGGGGACGGGGTGGTCGACCGGGAGGGGGTGGCCGGGCTGGCGGCGCGGCTGGGGTACAGCGCCCGCCAGGTGCAGCGGCAGCTGGGCGCGGAGCTGGGGGCCGGGCCCGTCGCGCTGGCGCGCGCGCAGCGCGCCCACACCGCGCGGATACTGCTTCAGACGACCGCCCTGCAGGCCGCCGAGATCGCGTTCGCGGCGGGGTTCGCCAGTGTGCGGCAGTTCAACGACACCATCCGGGAGATCTACGCCGCCACCCCGACCGAGCTGCGCGCCGCCCGCCCGGGCCGGGACTCACGGTTCGGGCCGGTGGGGCGCCCGGCGGCGGGGGCCGCCTCGGCCGGGGTGCCGCTGCGGCTCGCCTACCGCGGTCCGTACGCCACCGCTGAGGTGTTCGGCTATCTCGCCCGCCGCGCCCTCACCGGCGTGGAGGAGGTGGTGGGCGGCCCGGGCGACCGCACCTATCGCCGTACCCTGCGGCTGCCGCACGGCTGCGGTGTCGTGGAGATCGACGAGCGCCCCGGTGACGGCTGGCTGGAGTGCCGGCTGCACCTGACCGAGCTGCGCGATCTGACCACCGCCACCCAGCGGATCCGCCGTCTGTTCGACCTGGACGCCGATCCGTACGCGGTCGCCGAGCGGCTGGGCACCGACCCCGCGCTGGCCCCCCTCGTGGCGGCGCGGCCCGGGCTGCGTTCGCCGGGCTCGGCCGACGCGCACGAGCTGGCCGTGCGCGCCGTGCTCGGCCAGCAGGTGTCGGTCGCCGCGGGGCAACGGCTGGGCAACGCCCTGGTCGCCGCGTACGGCACGCCCCTCACGGAGCCCAGCGGCGGGCTCACCCATCTCTTCCCGGGCGCCGACGACCTCGCCGACAGCCCGCTCACGGATCTCGGCATGCCGGAGAGCAGGCGCGCGACCCTGCGCACACTGGCCGCCGCGCTCGCCACCGGGGCGGTACGTCTCGACACCGGCGCCGACCGCGACCGGACCGAGAAGGAGCTGCTGGCGCTGCGCGGCATCGGCCCGTGGACGGCCGGTTACATCCGGATGCGGGCGCTGGGCGACCCGGATGTCCTGCTGGAGGGGGACGTCGCGGTGCGGGCCGGGGCGCGCCGTACGGGAGCGTTCCTGGAGGACTCCGAGGGCTGGCGGCCGTGGCGTTCGTACGCCATGCACCACTTCTGGAACGCCCCGAAGGCCGCCCGGCCCGCCCTGGCGTGACCCCTCGGCCGAGGCCGCGTACGGCTGTCTAGTGCGACGCGAGCCGCCGGGCCCTGCGCAGCCCGGCGGTGACGTCCGCGAGGGTCGCGCAGTCCGTGACCGCCGCTCCGGCGGGCAGGACCAGGTCCGTCGGGGGGCGGCGGGTGGCGACGGCGTCGGCCAGGTCGGACAGGCCGGCGCGGAGCCGGGCCGCCTGTTCCGCGTCGGGGTACGGGCGGCCCTGGTCGATGCGGACGCCGCAGGCGGTGGCGGCGTCCACGACTTCCTCCAGCGCCGAGACCACCGGCGCCCAGGCCGCCAGGTCCCGGCCGAACGGCGGGTGTTCGGCGCTCGCCACCTCCACCGCGCGGCGCGCGTCGGCCAGGGTGCGGTAGGCCTCGCGGCGCAGGCGCAGCCGCTCGGCGTAGGGCGCTTCGGCGGTCAGCACCCGGTCCAGGTGGTCGCGGGTGGCGCGGACGCCGAGGGAGAGGCGGACGGACACCTGGGCGCGCGGGCCGCCGAGGCCGGGCAGGGCACCCGCGGCGAGCACGACCGCACAGGCGAGCAGGGTGTCCATGAGCCGGGTGTAGCCGGGGTCGGTGTCGCCGCCGAGGTAGACGAGGGACAGCAGC
Organism: Streptomyces sp. NPDC021212; assembly: GCF_044332925.1. Lineage (NCBI taxonomy): Bacteria > Bacillati > Actinomycetota > Actinomycetes > Kitasatosporales > Streptomycetaceae > Streptomyces > Streptomyces sp. NPDC021212. The sequence continues at coordinate 969,774 of NZ_JBIRPZ010000001.1, read as the reverse complement.
AGCGGGGTGAGCACCGCCGTCTGGAACGCGAAGTGGCGTACGGAGACGGGGATGAGCGCCGCGCACACCGCCGCCACCGCGACCGGCCACAGCCCGAGCACTCCGGTCGTCGAGCCGAGCAGGGTGGCGAGCACGCCGAAGACGGCCACGCCCAGCGCCGTGCCGAAGGCTCGGGAGAGGGCACGCGAGACCAGCGGGCCCATGTCGGGCTTGACCAGGAAGGTGGCGGTGGCCGGGAGCCAGTACCAGTGGTCGCCGGGCAGCGAACGCGCGAGCACGGTGGACACGCCGACACACAGGGCCACCCGGGCCGCGTACTCCCGTCCTGCCGGGCCGAGCATCCGGCGCAGCCGCTGCCGGGGGCCGGGGCCGACGGCGCCGACCGGGGGCGCGGGTTCGCCGTCGAAGACCCGGGCGGCGAGCAGGACCGCCCGGTGCACGGCGATGCTGCCGGCGGTGCTGGGTACGGGGGCGGGCAGGCGGCCCGGGGGCAGTCCGGTGCGTACCGAGCGGGCGAGTTGGGCTGGGGTACGGGCGACCCGGTCGGGCAGGGGTTCGTTCTCCCACAGCAGGGTCAGCACCGCTTCGCTCAAGCCCCCGGCCACCGCGAGCCGGTCGCGCAGCCGCCGTTCCTCTTCATCGGGGCGCTGCCAGGGGATGCGGTGGGCGTAGAGGGCTTCGTACGCGGTGTCGTACGCGGCGGTCAGCCGGCGTCGCGCGGCCTGGGCGCCCTCGGTGCCGACGACCGTCATCAGGTCGCCGAGCGCGTCGTACACGGCGGCCACCGCGCCGCGCTCGTCGGGCCCGGGGGCGGCCGCCGGGCGGAACCGGTGGACCATGGGCAGCAGGGAGGCCATCACGATGACCCAGATGGCGCCGACGAGCAGCATCGCCGCGCGCATCGGCGGGGGTTCGGGCAGCGGCATTCCGGCCCCAACCACGGCGAGCACCATCAGCTGCACTCCGGCCGACGAGCACACCGGTCCGACGGCGCTGAGGGCGCCGGAGAGGAGCCCGACGGTGGCCAGCGCGAGGGCGATCCACGGGCCGAGCCCGAGCGTGGCGAACGAGGCTCCGGTGAAGAGGCCGACGGCTCCCGCGAGGGCCGGGAGCCCGATGCGTACGGTGCGGGTGCGGCGGGTGGCCGGGCGGTCGTTGATGTGCGCGAACATCGCGCCGAGGCCCGCGGTCACCCCGGCGGGGGTGTTGCCGGTGGCCACTCCGGCCGCCACCACCGGGCCCACGCCGAGCGCTCCGCGCAGCACCGCGGGCCACGGCACGGGGCCACGCAGGGCCCGCACCCCGCGCAGGGGGTGCGTCAGCCAGTCGGGCAGGGCGGGAAGCGCGCGCAAGGATCCTCCGTAGATCCGGGGTGGGGTGGGGTCGGCCTCTTCGACGGTACGTGAGCCGGGCAGAGCTTTCGTAACCTGCGTGTTTCCGCCATGTGAGCGGGGGATGGTTGACAACCGACGAGGCCGGGAGCGCGGCTCCGGCGCTCGCCGATGACCTGCCGATTTTGCATTTTGACCGGGTTTATTCACGACACCGATCTGCCCGTGCACATGCCAGGCTCATATGTGACCCTCATTGGCCATCTTTGAACTCAGCGTGTTGTGCTGTGCACACAAGGCCAACTAGCCTCCGTGTCGCCGCCACCAGAACGGTCGTTTACGCATCGCCCGGCCCGACACCCCAAGCGTGGAGTACTCCGTGCACGTGACGTTAGATCAGGACAGATGCGTGGCCTCCGGCCAATGCGTGCTCGCCGCCCCGGCGGTGTTCGACCAGCGCGACGACGACGGTGTGGCCGTCCTGCTCGACGACCTTCCGTCGAGCGGACTGCACGGCGAGGTGCGCCGGGCCGCCGCCGGCTGCCCCGGCCTGGCGATCGCCCTGGCCGAGTCGTGAGCAGCCCGCGGAACGTGGTCGTCGTGGGTGCCTCGGTGGCGGGGCTCACCACCGCCGTCACCCTGCGCTCGCTGGGCTACGGCGGGCGGCTCACGCTGATCGGCGACGAGCCGCACACCCCCTACAACCGGCCGCCGCTGTCCAAGCAGATCCTGGCGGGCACCTGGGAACACGACCGGATCAAGCTCCGTACGGACGAGGAACTGGACGCGCTCGACGCGGAGCTGCTCTTCGGCAGGTCCGCCACCGGGCTCGACACCCTCGCCGAGCGGGTGCTGCTGGACGGCGGGGACAGCGTCCCGTACGACACCCTGGTCATCGCCACCGGTGTCACCCCGCGCGGCCTGCCCGACGCCCACCACCTGGCCGGGGTGCATCTGCTGCGCACCCTCGACGACGCGCTCGCCCTGCGCGACGATCTCCAGCGCAGGCCGACGGTCGCGGTTGTCGGCGCGGGGTTCCTGGGTGCGGAGGCCGCCGCGGCGGCCCGCCGGATGGGGCTGGACGTCACCATGATCGATCCGCGTCCGGTGCCCATGCGCCGCCAGTTCGGCGACCGGATAGCGGGGCTCGTGGGGCAGCTGCACCGGGACAACGGCGTGTCCATGCGCTGCGGCACCGGGGTGACCCGGTTCCTCTCGGCAGGCGGCCATGTCACCGGGCTCGAACTGACCGACGGGACGGTACTCGACGCCGATCTCGTCGTGGTCGCCATCGGCGCGATCCCGTCGATCGGCTGGCTGACCGGCTCCGGGCTGTGCCTGAGCAACGGCGTGGAGTGCGACGCCGCCTGCCGGGCGGCGCCGGGCATCTACGCGGCCGGTGACGTCGCCTCCTGGTACAACGAACACTTCGGCGCCCGCATGCGGCTGGAGCACCGGCTGAACGCGACCGAGCAGGCCCAGGCCGTCGCCAGTAACCTCCTCGGCGACGACCTGCCGTTCGCCCCCGTACCGTATTTCTGGACCTCCCAGTACGACGCCCACATCCAGGCGTACGGCATCTTTCCGGCCGACGCCGAACTCGCCGTGCTCCACGGCGAGCTGGACAACCGCCACTTCGTTGTCGCCTACGGCCACCGGGGGCGGGTGGTGGGGGTGCTGGGCTGGAACAGCCCGCGTGAAGTGCTCAAACTCCGCCAGCTGGTGGCCGACAAGGCGGCCTGGTCGTCGATCGAGGGCGGCAAGCCCCTGGTGGGAGCGCTCGCCTGAGTCTCCGGCCGGGGCGGGTGACGCGGCCGACACCTCCCGGTCAGCCACCGGTGACCGCGGCGTCACGTTTCGGCCATACGTCGCGGCAAGTGTGGGGCGGGTGCTGGTCCGTCGTGTTCTCGTCCAAGGTGTCGCCATCGCTCCGCACCACTGCCGGCTTCTCGGGTTCGCGGGCTCGGTCGCCCTCGCCGCGGGAGGCGCGACGGCCGGAGCGCTGCCCATGGGGGATGCCCTCACCCCGGACTCCGGAAAAGCCGCCCTCGGCCTGGTCAGCACCTACTTCGGACTGGTGTTGCTGGTGGCGGCCTGGTGGTGGCTGGGGCGCGAGGTGCGCGGCCCACGGCCGCCCGGTGTCCGCAGCCTGCTGGTGACGCTCGCCACCTGGGCCGCCCCGCTGCTGCCCACTCCCCCGCTGTTCAGCCGGGACGTGTACAGCTATCTCGCCCAGGGCGCGATGGTCCACGCGAACATCGACGTCTACACCCACGGCCCGGTACGGCTCGGCGGGCCGATCGCGGCCGAGGTGGCGCCGGTGTGGCAGCACACCCCCACCCCGTACGGCCCGGTCTCGCTGGCCTTCGAGAGCGCGATCGCCCACGCCTCACGCGCCGAACTGCCCCTGGGCGTCTTCGGGTTGCGGCTGATGGCGCTGCTCGGGGTGGCGCTGATGGTGCTCGCCCTGCCCGTACTGGCCCGCCGCTGCGGCACCGACCCGGGCGCCGCGCTGTGGCTGGGCGGGCTCAACCCCCTGTTGCTGCTGCACCTGGTGGGCGGGGCGCACAACGACGCGGTCATGCTGGGGCTGCTCGGCGCCGGGCTGGTGGCCGCGACCGGCCGGTGGCCCGCCTGCGGCGCCGTCCTGGTCACGCTCGCCGCCCTGGTCAAGGCGCCCGCCGCGCTGGGGCTGCTGGCGGTGGCCTCGCTGTGGGCGCGCCGGGCGCCGGACCGGAGACGACAAGTCGGCGCCTTCCTCGCCACGGCCGCGCTGGCGCTCGTCACCACGGGCGTGGCCACGGCCGTCACCGGCACCGGCTACGGCTGGATCGGGGCGCTGTCCACCCCCGCGTCCGCCGGTAACTGGGCGCTGACCAGCTCCCTCGGCCGGGCCACCGGCGCCCTGTTGCAGGCGGTCGGCAGCGGGCTGGCACCGCTGGCCACCCCGGCGTGGCACGCGCTGGGTCTGCTCGCGACCGCGGTCGCGGTGGTGGTCGTCTGGCTGCGGCCACCACGCCGCGGCCCGCTGTACGCCTTGGGGCTGAGCCTCACCGCGGTCGCCGCGCTCGGCCCGGCGATCCGGCCCTGGTACCTGCTGTGGGGGCTGTTCCTGATCGCCGCGGCCGCGCCGAGCGGCGCGGTGCGCCGTGCGGTGGCCGGGGTGAGCGGGGTGCTCGCGCTGGCCGTGCTGCCCAGCGGCTTCGCCCCGGATTCCCGGCAGCTCACCTTCGCGGTGTGCGGTGGCGCGCTGGCGCTGTGCGTGCTGTGGTGCGCCCGGTGGGCACCGGGCTTCGCCGCCGGGCAGGGGCTCTCCACGGCGAAGGGCGCGCACTGGCCGGAGCGTTCGGCATGACGGGGCCCACCACGAACCGCGGGCGGCTGCTGCTGGCGACCGCGATCGCCACGGCCGCCGCGCTCTTCCTGGCCTATGTCCCGCTGCACCGGGACTGGTTCGACCTGGGTGTCTACTACGGGGCCGTCGGCCAGTGGCTGCACGACGGCCACATCTACGACTTCACCACACCGGGCGCGGACGGGGCGGACTACGGCTTCACGTATCCGCCGTTCGCGGCCCTGTGCATGCTGCCGATGACGCTGCTGAGCTGGCCGGCGGCGGTCGGCGTCAGCGTGCTGCTCAACGTGGCCGCCTCGGCGACCGTCCTGGCCTGGCTGATCGGGCCGGTCGTGCGCCGGCAGGGCTGGAACATGTGGTTCGCCCTCACCGTGGCGGGCTGTCTGTTCTCGCTGCTGGAGCCGGTCCGGGACACCTTCAGCTTCGGGCAGGTCAATCTGCTGCTGCTGGTCCTGGTGCTGCTGGACGCCCGGCTGCTGGCCACCGGACACGGCCGCTTCGCCGGGTACGGGACCGGGCTGGCCGCCGCCATCAAGCTCACCCCGGCGATCTTCATCGTGTATCTCGCGGTCACCCGGCGGTGGCGGGCCGCCGCCGTCGCCACGGCCACCGCGGTGGGCGCCACGCTGCTGGCCGTGTGCGCGGCACCCACCGCCTCCCGGGTCTACTGGACCGAGGCGCTGTGGGACACCGACCGCATCGGAGTGCTGTCGTACGTCTCGAACCAGTCGTGGGAGGGCGTACTGGCCCGGCTCGTGGCCCCGGTGGAGCCCAGCGGGGCCGTCTGGGCGGCCGGGGTGCTGGCCCTGCTGGCGGTGTGGGCGTACCGGGTGCGGCAGGCGGCCGCCGCGGGCGACGAACCGGCGGGCTACGCCCTCACCGGGATCGCCGCCTGCCTGGTCAGCCCGATCACCTGGGTGCACCATCTGGTGTGGCTGATCCCGGCGCTCATCGTGCTCGCCGAGTCGGGGCTGCGGCCGGACACGCCACCGCAGCGGCGGCGGACGCTGCTGAGGACCGCCGCGGTGATCTATGTGATCCTGTGCAGCAGTCTGGTGTGGCTGTGGCGGTTCGACGCGACCGGCGTGACCGGCTTCCTCGGCAGCAACGCGTACGTGTGGATCTGCCTCGGGCTGCTGCTGGCGCTGCCCCTGCGGGAGGCGGCACCCGGTGCGGCCCCGGTGCCCGCCCCGGCACCGCGATCGGCCCCGACCGGGCGTCCGGCGACGGGATAGGGATGGCGATGCAGCCGACAGCGCGTATGCGGCCAACAGCACCCCTGGAACAAGGGATGCAAGGGGTGCGGGGGACGCAAGGGATGTCCGTGCGGCAGACGGCGCCCCTCCCCCTGTACCGGCGGCTTCCGCTGCGCCAGGTTCTGTGCCTCCTGCCGCTGGTCGCGGTCGCCGTCTGGGTGGCACGGCACCGGTCGCTGATCGGTTCCGGTGCCCGTCAGATGCTCACCGCCGACCCGTGGTGGCTGCTGACGGCGGTCGCGACGACGGGGCTCGGCTGGGTCGCGGTGTCGTTCGCCCGGCAGGGCACGGTGCTGGAACGGCTTCCGGCCAGGCGGCTGTTCGCCACCCAGTTCGCCGCGGGCGCCGCCAACCATCTGCTGCCGTCGGGGATCGGGGCGAGCGCGGTCAACATCCGCTTCATGACGGGCTGCGGGCTCCCCGCGGCCCGCTCCTCGGCCGCGCTCGCCCTGTACTTCCTGGCGGAGGCCGTCACCCGGATCGTGCTGCTGCTCGTGCTGCTCACCGCCTTTCCGGAGGCGCTGCACGTCGGCCCGCTGCTGCCGGAGCGCACCGCCGGTCTTGTGGTGTGGGGCGCGGTGGCGGGGGCGGTGGCCCTGGTGGCGGGGCTGCTGCTGATCCGCCGGGTGCGCCGGGTGATCCGTGGCTTCCTGCGCACCGCGCTGTCCGACGCCCGCTCCCTGCATCTGCGGCCGTCCCGGGCGCTGGCCCTGTGGGGCGGTTCACTGGCGTTCCCGCTGCTCCAGGCGACCGGTCTGGTGGCGGTGGCCCTCGCGCTGGAGCTGGACGTCTGGCCGCCGCATGTGATGCTCGCCTATCTGGCCGCCTCGGCGGTGGCCGCCGTGATCCCCTCGCCGGGGGGCATCGGCTCGGTCGACGCGGCGCTGGTGATCGCGCTGGTCGCGGCGGGCGCCCCGGTCGAGGCCGCCACCTCCACGGTGCTCGCCTACCGCTTCATCACGCTGTGGCTTCCGCTGGTCCCGGGCGCGCTGGTGCTGGGCGCCCTGGTGCGTTCCAAGATCCTCTGAGCACGTCGGAGGGGCCGCCGCTCAGGGGTGGGCGTGGTGTGCGGTGAGCACGTCGTCGGGGCCGAGGGCGATGCGCGTGCCGAGGGCGGAGCCGGTGCGGCCGAGGGTGCGGGCGAGCCATGCGGCGTCCTCGTGCGGGGCACGGCACAGCCGCATCCGCCGGGCCTGGAAGACCACCATCCGCACGCCCAGGAGCGCACCGGTGTCCGGCCGCAGCGTGGCGAAGTGGAGCAGCCGCAGATCGTCCCGGTACCGCTCGTAGCCACCGATGCCCTCGTAGTCGTCGATGAGGTCGCCGCAGCCGTAGAGGACCAGCTTGTCGCGGTAGATCTCCAGGGGGCGGGGGTGGTGGGAGGAGTGGCCGTGGACGAGGTCCACGCCACCGTCGATCAGTGTGTGGGCGAAGCGGATCTGGTCCTCGGGCACGTCATATCCCCAGTTGCCGCCCCAGTGTATCGAGACCACCGCGATGTCGCCGGGCCGCTTGAGCTGCCGTACGCGGTGGGCGAGCGCGGTGGCGTCACCGTCCGCGTGCTCGGACACCACGTCGACACCGGACCGGTCGCCGCCCGCCGCCCAGCCGGGCGGGATGCCGCTGGAGGCGGTCCCGCAGGCGAAGACCAGGACGCGCCGGTGATCGCCGGCCGGGACGGCCGCGGGACGACGTGCCTCCCTCATGTCCCGGCCCGCGCCCGCCACCTGGATTCCGGCGGCGGCCAGGGAGTCGAGGGTGTCGTCGAGGCCGGGCCGTCCGCGGTCGAGCACATGGTTGTTCGCCAGGACGCAGACATCGGGCCGGGCCACGGCCAGAGCGGGGAGGTTGGCGGGGCTCATCCGGTAGTGGATCTCCTTGCCGGGCGCGAAGGCCCCGCCGCGGGTGATGCTCGTCTCCAGGTTCACCACCCGCACATCCGGAGCCGTCCGGTCCAGCACCGGCAGCGCCTCTCCCCACGGCCAGGAGAAGCCGGCCGGCCGCGGGATCGGGCCGCTCGCCTCCTCCGCCAGCTCGACATAGGCCCGGGAGTCACGGATGTACGGTTCCCGCAGCGCCGGATCGCCGGGGTGGGGCAGGATCTGGTCGACACCGCGGCCGAGCATCACATCGCCGCAGAGGAACAGCGTCACAGCGTCGCCGCGCATACTTCCATAATGCGCTGCCCGTCGTGAATGCCGCGTCCAAGGTTCAACTAGGCTTTTCCGCCGTTTCTTCCACGCGCCCTGGTGTACGTCGGCCGGGCGGAAGACACTTCCCCGGTTCCCCGCTCCACTTCGCCACGCCACAGGAGACCGGATTCTCATGACATCCATGGACCGTCGAAGATTCATGCAACTGGCCGGTGCCACCACCGGCATGTCCCTGCTGTCCTCGAGCATCGCGCGCGCCGCGGAGATACCGGCGAACCGCAGCACCGGCAGCCTGCGGGACGTGGAGCACATCGTCGTCCTGATGCAGGAGAACCGCTCCTTCGACCACTACTTCGGCACGCTGCGCGGGGTGCGGGGATTCGGCGATCCGCGGCCGGTGAGCCTGCCCAGCGGCAAGCCGGTGTGGTATCAGTCCGACGGCACGAAGGACATCCTGCCGTTCCGGCCCGACGCCGACGACCTGGGTCTGCAGTTCCTCCGGGACCTCCCGCACGGCTGGGGCGACACCCACACCGCGGTCAACGGCGGCGCGTACGACAAGTGGGTGCCCGCCAAGTCGGCCACGACGATGGCGTACCTCACCCGTGAGGACATCCCGTTCCACTACGCGCTGGCCGACGCGTTCACCATCTGCGACGCCTACCACTGCTCGTTCATGGGCTCCACCGACCCCAACCGCTACTACATGTGGACCGGGTACACCGGCAACGACGGGGCGGGCGGCGGCCCGGTGCTCGACAACGCGGAGGCCGGGTACGGCTGGACGACGTACCCGGAGCGGCTGGAGAAGGCCGGGGTGTCCTGGAAGATCTACCAGGACATCGGCGACGGCCTGGACGCCAAGGGCGGCTGGGGCTGGATCGATGACGCGTTCCGGGGCAACTACGGCGACAACTCGCTGCTGTACTTCAACCAGTACCGCGACGCGAAGCCCGGCAACCCGCTCTACGACAAGGCCCGCACCGGCACCGACGCCCGGAAGGGCGACGGCTACTTCGACCGCCTGAAGGCGGACGTGAAGGCCGGGACGCTGCCCCAGGTGTCCTGGATCGCGGCGCCCGAGGCGTTCACCGAACACCCCAATTGGCCCGCGAACTACGGCGCCTGGTACCTGGCCCAGGTGCTGGACGCGCTGACCTCGAACCCCGAGGTGTGGAGCAGGACGGCGCTGCTCATCACCTACGACGAGAACGACGGCTTCTTCGACCACCTCGTGCCGCCGTACGCCCCCTCCCCCGGGCGCGGCGCGTCGACGGTGACCACGAACGGCGAGCTGTTCGCGGGCTCCTCCTCGCAGGCGGCCGGGGCGTACGGGCTGGGGCAGCGGGTGCCGATGCTCGTGGTGTCGCCGTGGAGCAAGGGCGGCTACGTGTGCTCGCAGACCCTCGACCACACCTCGATCCTGCGGTTCATCGAGCGGCGGTTCGGCGTCGAGGAGCCCCACATCTCGCCATGGCGGCGCGCGGTGTGCGGCGATCTGACCGCGGCGTTCGACTTCGGGCGCACCGACCCGAGCATGCCGGCCATGCCGGACACCAGCGGCTACCTCCCGAAGGACCACAACCGGCACCCCGACTACGTGCCCACGGTCCCCGCCCAGCCCGCCCTGCCCCGGCAGGAGTCCGGCCGGCGCCCCACCAGGCCGCTGCCGTACGACCTGTCCGCCGATGCCACCGTGGCCGACGGCACGCTGCGTATCGACTTCGCCAGCCACGGCCGGGCGGGCGCCCACTTCCACGTCACCTCCAGGAGCCATCCGGACGGGCCGTGGGGGTATACCGTCGAGGCGGGCAAGCGGCTGTCCGGCGAGTGGAGCGCGGCGCCGGGCAAGGACGGCTACGACGTCGAGGTGCACGGTCCGGACGGCTTCCAGCGGCGGTTCGCCGGTCCGCTCACCGGCGAGAATCCGCAGGTGAGCGCGCGTCACGACGGCAAGACCGGACAGCTGAGGGTGAACTTCAGCAACCCGGGCCGCACCACGGTGCGGCTCACCGTCAAGGACGGCCACCTGGGCGGCCAGTCGGACACCTACCGGCTGCCCCCCGGCGCGCGGGTGACGCACACCGCGGATCTGCGCCGCAGCCACCAGTGGTACGACCTGACGGTGGTGTCCGACCACGACCGCACCTTCGTACGCCGGCTCGCGGGCCATGTCGAGACGGGCCGCGCGGGGCTGAGCGATCCCGCGCTCGCCACCGGCTGAACCCGCCCCGCGCCCCGGGCACCCGGACGTGTGCCCGGGGCGCGGGTGTCCGGGGCGCGGGTCACCGGGTCAGGGCAGCGTCCAGATCCGGACCGTCACGACGTAGAAGACGACCGCCCAGAACACGGTCACCGCGGCGACGATGCCGAGGCCGGCGAGGTTCGTCTTCATCGCCGACACGTCCGGTGCCGGTCGCAGCCACCGCTTGAGCAGGCGGTTCACGTAGTAGGGCATCGTGATGAAGCTCATGATGAAGCTCGACAGCAAGTTGCCCACCAGCAGCCCGAGCCAGAGGGGCAGCTTCAGCGGCGACAGGGCGAGCGTCAGCAGCACGACCGTCGGGTACAGGCCGACCCAGACCGCGATGGCGGTCTTGGTCTCGGAGGGCGGCGGCGCTTCTTTGCCGTTCCCCGCGAAGGCGAACCAACTGCCGAACGAGTTGTCGACCGTGCGCAGCTTGAAGTCATGGAACTTCTGGCCCTCGGCAAGGACTTTCTGCCGCTCGGCCGAGGTCAGCCAGGCATCGAGATGCTCGGCATTGTCGAACCGGTACAGCGTGGTCCACTCCTCCTGAAGTCCCTCGATCGGGCGGAACAGCTCGGTCCCGCGAAAGCCCTCGAATTTGCTCTCCTCCCGATTCAGGCGGCGCTGCCACTCGAGAAAGGCGTCGACGTGGTCCGGGTCGACACGATGGGTGACCACCACGGTCACCAGCGGATCAGCCGGCTGTGTGCCGCCGCTGATGACCTGCTGGGTCGCGGGGCCGTCGAAGTATTTGCTGCCGCTGTCGAGAAAGCGCTGCCGGGTCGCGCCGTTCATCCACGCCTGCAGGTGGGCTATCGAATCGAATCGGTAGACGACGACCCAGTCGGGCTGCACGGCCGTCGGCGGGGAGATCTCGTCACCGAGGTAGCCGGGGTAGCCGGCGGCGGCCGTGTTGAGGTCCCGCTGCCACGTCTCGTACTCCCGCTCCAGCCCCGGCAGAACCTTCTGACCGAGGATGACCGTGGCCGCGGAGTCGTCGGGGTTCTCGGTGTTCATCGTCTCACTCCCTCGGCACCGACTGGTCTTCGCCCGGCCGACGGTAGATCCGTTCCGGAGTCAGGGGCAGGGCGCGGTGGCGCACGCCCGTGGCGTCATGGAGCGCGTTCGCCAGCGCGGGGGCCACCGGGTTGATACAGCATTCCGCCATCCCCTTCGACCGCAGGGGCCCGAAGGAATCGGCTGAGTCCACCAGGAGCACGTCGGTGCGGGGGATGTCGGCGTAGGTGGGGATGCGATAGTTCCGGAGGTTCGGATTGGCCATGACACCGTTCGCGTCGATGTGGTGATGCTCGGTCAACGCGAAACCGATCCCCTGGGCGACTCCGCCCTCCACCTGCCCCCGCACTTGCGCGGGGTTGATGACGACGGCGGCGTCGGTCGCCTGGACGCTGCGCAGGATGCGGATCTCGCCGGTCACCGGATGGACCGCGATCCGGAACCCGTGTGCGTTGGAGGTGACACTGCGCGGTGAGCCGTACGCCTTACGGGCCGCGGTGAACCGGATTCCACGCGCCCGGGCGGACGCGACGAGTTCTTCCAGCGGCACGTACTGGTCGCCGCAGACGACACCCCCGTCGTCCATCGAGCACATCGCGAGGTCGGCGCCCGTGTGCGCGGCGGCGAATCGCAGGATGCGGTCGCGCACGGCATCGGCCGCGCGAAGGACCGCGTTGCCCGACACGAAAAGACCCGCGCTCGCGAAAGCGCCGGTGTCGAATCCTGTGCGGTCGGTGTCGGATTGCACCAGGCGAATACGGGACGGTGTCGTGCCCAGCCGGCCGGCCGCGATCTGGACATGCGCGGTCGACGTACCCTCGCCGAATTCGACGGTTCCGACGGCCAATTCGTACATGAGGTCGTCGCCCAGCGTGACCCAGGCCTCCGAGATGTGCTCGGTCGGGGGCGCGGTCTCGTGCAGGGAACTCGCGATGCCGGTCCCGACGAGCCATCCGGGGCCGGGCGGATCGTCGACGGTACGGGCCATGACGTCATCCACCAGATCGAGGCACTTGACGATTCCGTCCTCGGTGAACAGCACGTCGTCGGGGCCCTCATCCATGGCGACGAGCAGATCGCCCGGCCGCACGACGTTGCGCCGTCGCAGTTCGACCGGATCGATGTCCAGGGCGCGGGCCAGTTCGTCCATCGCCGATTCCACGGCGAACGCCGGTTGCGTCATCCCGTAGCCGCGCAGCGCCCCGCTCGGAATGGTATTCGTATAGACCGAGAACGCGTCGTACTTCTTGTTGGGGCAGCGGTAGATCATGACAGCGGCGCCGCCCGCGAACAGCGTTTCGCCGCCGTGATTGCCATAAGCGCCCGTGTTCGCCACATTGCGGACCTGGAGCGCCGTGAGCGTTCCGTCCGCCTTCGCGCCGAGGGTGACCGTCAACGCCATCGGATGCCGTGTCGAAGCGGTGGTGAACTCTTCTTCCCGGGTGTACTCGAGACAGACCGGCCGTCCGGTGTCCAGGGTGGCGAGTGCGACCAGATCCTCCGAGATCACTTCCTGTTTTCCGCCGAAACCGCCGCCGACACGCTTGCAGAAGACCCGGAGCTGGTCCGGGCGCAGCGCGAAGAGATAGGCGAGCTTGGTTTTGGCGATCGACGGCGACTGCGAACTGGTGCGGACGTTGAGACGGTCGTTCTCCATCCAGGCGATCGAGCCGTGGGTTTCGAGATGGGCGTGCTGCACCCGCGGCGAAAAGTACGTGCCTTCGTGGATCACATCGGCTTCGGCGAGCCCCGCGTCGATGTCGCCGATGTGCGAATGGATCTCGAGCAGGATGTTGCGGACGAGATCGCGGGCAAAGGGATCATCGCTGTCGTGGAGTTGTGGAGCGCCATCGGCCATCGCCCTTTCGGGGTCGAATACCGCGGGCAGCACCTCGTATTCGACGGCGACCTTCCGGCAGCCCTCTTCCGCCGCCCCGACCGTGTCGGCCAGCACCGCGACGACACGCTGGCCGACGAAGCGCACCGTGCTGTCGAGGATGTAGGTGTCGTCCGGATCGACGAGATGGTCGGTGTGGATCGCCGTGGTGAATCGCTTCCGCGGCACGTCCTCCCAGCTGTAGACCCGGTGCACGCCGGGAACCGCGAGCGCGGCGGTCTTGTCGATCGAGACGATCCGGGCGTGCGCGTGCGGTGAGTGCAGCACCTTGAGGTGCAGCATGCCGTCGATGTGGGTGTCCATCGTGAACTCGGCGCGACCGGTCACCACCTCGTCGGCCGCCGGTGCGCCGACGCTTCGGCCGACGGCCTGTCCCGGCGCGGCGCTCTCCACTCCGGCGACGCCCTTCACGGCATCCTCGATTCCCCGATAGCCGGTGCAGCGGCAGAGGTTGCCCTTCAGCGCCCGCGGCAGGTCCTCCTTCTGCGACGCTGTGAGCGCCGCCGACGTCATGATCATGCCTGCGGTGCAGAATCCGCACTGGAAGCCCGGAGCGTCGCGGAACTGCCGCTGCATCGGATGCAGATCGCCGGGTGTCCCGAGCCCCTCGATCGTCGTCACCTCACAGCCGTCCGCGCGGAACGCGGGGGTGATGCAGCTGTGGACCGGCTCACCGTCCAGCCACACCGTGCACGCGCCGCAATCGCCCGCGTCGCAGCCCTTTTTGACGCCATGGTGTCCGAGCGAGCGGAGGAAGGTGCGCAGGCACTGGCCGGGTTCCGGCTCGTCGTCGAATTTCTTGCCGTTCACGATGTACATCACGCCGGGCCCCCAGCCATGAATTCGCGGCGAATTTCTTCGGCGAAGTGCCGTGTCAGATGGTGACGGTGATCGGGGGTCCCGTTGGGGTCGGCGAACCAGAGGCCGGCGGGGATCTCATCGATGCTCCGGCGCAGATTCCGGGCATCGGGCATGGTGTCGAACGCGATGCGCACCGGCCGAGTGGTGCCTGCTGTGACGGTGAGCAACAGGTCGCTCGTTCCCGGCGTTTGCGTACCGATGAGGAATACCGTCGAACGGCCGAGGCGGGTCAGCGTGAAGCGGCGGTGCGCTGCGCGCTTTCTCAGGGCGCGTGCCGGAATGCGGACGCGCCGCAGGATTTCCCCGGGAGCGAGGATGTTCCGATTGTCCCCGGTCACGAAGTCGAGGGCATCGACGGTTCGTGCCGACCCGTCAGGAGCCCACAGCTCGTACTGCGCCTCGAGAGCGACCGTCAGCGTGATCATCGGACCGGCGGGAAGCGACAAGCATATGTTGCCGCCGACGGTCGCCGCATTCCAGACTTTGAACGAGGACAAGAAAGCCTCGCAGCTTTTCGCGAGGAGGCTCCCCGCGATCCAATCGTCCGGCGAGGCAAAGGCATACAGATCGCGGATGGTGCACATGGCACCCATATCGAGCCCCGCGTCACTCGACACAAGGGCATTCCAGCGCAATTCTGTCAAGTCGATCAGGCGACGCAGGCCCGGTTGTTCCACGGAATACAGCCACGTACCGCCCGCGAGCCAAGCGTCGCCTTCTTGCCACTCCACACCTGGCCTGGAGGGCGGTCGCCGTATCACTTCGGTGATGGTGTTCAGGTCCATGGGAAGCGAGCTCCCTTACGGCGGACGCAGAATTACCGTCAAGTATATCGGCGAGGGGTCGACCCGGCAGGGTGAGCGTTTCGGGTGGGCCGCCGCCGCGGACAGCGGCGGCCGGAAGCGGCTACCAGGTGACGGGAAGCTCGTGGACCCCGTAGATCACCGCGTCATACTTGAACGGCACCCGCTCCAGGTCCGTCGCCAGGCGCAGCGTGGGGATGCGGCGCAGCAGGGTCGGGTAGACCACCTGGAGTTCCATGCGGGCCAGCGGCTGGCCGAGGCAGTGGTGGGTGCCCACGCCGAAGGCCTGGTGGCCGCGGGCGTCGCGGGCGATGTCCAGCCGGTCCGGGTCGGGGAAGACGGACGGGTCCCGGTTGGCGAGTTCGCCGAGCAGGATCACCCCCTCACCGGCCCGGATGGTGCGGCCGGCGATCTCGATGTCCTCCAGCGCCGTACGGCGGCGTCCGAGGTGGACGACGCTGAGGTAGCGCAGAAGTTCCTCCACCGCGGAGGCGATCACCTTGGGGTCGTCGGTGTCGCGGACCCGGGCGAGCTGATCGGGGTGTTCGAGCAGCAGCAGAGTCCCCATGGTGATCATGTTGGCGGTGGTCTCGTGTCCGCCGAGGAGCAACAGCACGCCCATCGCGACCGCCTGGCTGCGGGTCAGCTCACCGGCGTTGATCTGCTTGCCGAGGCTGGAGAGCAGATCGTCACCGGGCTCGGTGAGCTTCGCGTCCACGAGCTGCTCCAGGTACGCGCCCAGATTGCCGTGCGCGGCCTGCCGCTCCTGGGGCGTGGCCACGGCGGAGACGAGGACCTTGCTGTTGGTCTGGAAGAACTCGTGCTCCTCGTACGGGACACCGAGCAGCTCGGAGATCACCAGGGACGGGACCGGCAGCGCGAGGGCCTGGACGAGGTCGGCGGGTTTCGGGCCGGCCAGCATGCGCGTGAGGAAGTCGTCCACCATCTCCTGCACGACCGGGCGCATCGCCTCGACCCGCTTGATGGTGAAGGCGCCGCTGACCATGCGGCGCAGCCGGGCGTGCTCCGGATCGTCCATACCGACGAAGCTCAGGTCGGTGGCCCCGTGTTCGCCGCCCGAGTGGTCGACGGGGCTCGGGAATTTGGGGTGGGAGAAGTCCGCGCTCAGCCGGGGGTCGGAGAGCAGCGCCTTCTGCTCGGCGTGGCTGGTCACCAC
Source organism: Streptomyces sp. NPDC021212 (assembly GCF_044332925.1). Lineage (NCBI taxonomy): Bacteria > Bacillati > Actinomycetota > Actinomycetes > Kitasatosporales > Streptomycetaceae > Streptomyces > Streptomyces sp. NPDC021212. The sequence goes on along the minus strand of NZ_JBIRPZ010000001.1, from coordinate 953,676 downwards.
CCACGGGGTGGTGTCGCCCCAGGACCGGACCCGGGTCAGCGGGCCCCACCGGGCCAGGCCGCGCAGCTCCGGGGACGGGTCGAAGGGGCAGACGGAGGCCCGCGGCGGGGGGAACCGGGGGATCTCGGCCGACGCGTCGTCGGCCACTGGTGCGGTGGTCATGGACTTCCTCCGGTGGGCGTTCAGGGGTGGCCGGTCACGCGCCGACGGCGGTTCATGGGGTCTCGCTCAGGTGTATCGCGAGGGTCGGGCAGATGCTCGCGGCCTCACGGACCGCGGCTTGGCTGCCCTCGGCGGGCTCGGCGTCGAGCAGGACCACGATGCCGTCCTCGTCGCGCTGGTCGAACACCTCGGGCGCGAGCAGCACGCACTGGCCCGCGGCGCAGCACTTCGCCTCATCAACGGTGATCTTCATGGGCGGTTCTCCTCGGGGCGGTACGGGGTGGAACGGGGGTGACGGGGGCGAGGAGCAGCCCGGTGATGGCGTCCGTCAACGCGGCGGCGGTGTCCTCCCAGGACGGCTGTCGCGTGCTGGTCCCGTCGGCGAGGGCGCGCTCACGTTCGGCGCAGGTGTGGGTGATCAACTGGCGGGCCATGTCGCCGCGTTGGGCCCGCGTCCCGTCGGAGAGGAAGCCGAGACAGCCGCCCAGCCCCTGGAGGATTTCCCGCAGGGGCTGCCGGGCGAGGGCCTCTTCGGTGACGATCGCACGCAGGACGGGGTCGGTCATCACCTGCACGGCGAACCGGGCGTGCCAGGAGGGGACACCCAGGGTGGCCAGGTGCTCGGTGGCGGGCCGCACCAGGCAGGCGACCCAGTCCCGGACCTCCCGGCTGCCGCGGGTCTCGTCCAGCATCCGCTGCCGGATGGCGTCGATGGCCGCGGAGTGCTTGCCCATGATGGCGCGCACCAGGTCGGCCCGGGTGCCGAAGTGGTAGCCGACGGCGGCGACGTTCCCCTGCCCGGCCGCCTCGCCGATCTGCCGGTTGGACACCGCGACCAGCCCGTGTTCGGCGTAGAGCCGCTCCGCCGCGGCCATGATGGCCTCGCGGGTCCCGGCGGCGCGACCCGTGTGTGCGGTTCTGCCCTGGGCGCCGGCCATGGTGGCCTCCTCACTCGATGGTGCCGAGCCGTGGGGACCACGTTAAATCACATGAATTAATTAAAGCAATTGGTTGAAGGATTTTCCCCAACCCCGCAACCGCGGGGCGGAGAGCGGCGGGCGGGTCAGGGGCGCCCGCCGCTCCCCGGTCAGGAGGTGTCAGACGGCGGGGTGCCAGTCGTGGAACCAGCCCTCGGGCAGGCGGTCCAGCGCCTGGTCGAGGGAGCGGCCCGGCAGGAACGGACGGCCGTGCTCGCGGATGACCGCGTTCAGCTCGTCCAGCCGCCCCCGGGCCTGCTCGATGCCCTTGGCGCGCTCGGCCGGGTCATGGGTGGAGACGGCGTCGCGCCAGATGGACCGGCCCGCCAGATAGCCGCACGCCCCGGCCTGCGCGGAGATCCGCACCTGGGTACGGAAGTCCTCGTAGCCGACGCCCGCGGACAGGATCACCCAGGGGACGCGCACCGAGGAGTCCAGCTCCTTGCAGGCCGCGGCGGCCGCCTCGCGGCCCCGCTCGGTGTCGACGTAGCCGGGGAACTCGACCTTGAGCATGTCGACGCCGAGCCGGTCGGCGTCCACGGCCGACTGGACGATGCCCGCGACCCGGCGCTCCTTCCACTCCTGCGAGGACGGGTCCTCGCCGGGCAGCGGGTACCAGATGGGCTCGACGACCAGCGGCAGGCTCAGCTCCGCGCACTCGTCCACCAGGTCGCGTACCACCTGGCGCTGGTGTTCGGCGGTGGCCGGGTCGCCGTCGGGGCGGTACCACCACAGCAGCTTGGCCACATCGGTGCCGGCCAGCTTGATCTGCCGGGTGGACCAGCCCTCGCGGTGGCGGGTGCGGCGCGGCCCGTCGGGAATGCTGTAGTCCTCGTCCTCGATGCTGGCCATCAGGCCGACGTCGCGCGGCAGTGCGCCGCTCGCGGTGAGGTGGCCGACGCCGTAGTGGGCGTCGAGGAGCACGGCGGTGACGCTGGGCGCGACCGCCCGGATGACGGCGTCCTTCGCCCGGACCACGTCCGCGAAGCCCACCGTGGAGGGATCCGGGGCGAGGAGTTCGGCGAAGTCCGAGAGATGGTCGAGGGCGCAGATCAGGAAGAAGCCGTCCTCGCTGGTCACACGGGTGAGTCCGCGGAGCTTGCCCGGGTCGGTGGTCAGGTCAGGCGTGGTCATCGGGGTCCTTTCGGATACTGGCTGTTGCGGTCGGCGCTGTCGTGGAGCGCGCGGGCGAGCAGCAGCCCGCCCACGAACGTGTCACCGAGGCCGATGGTGGCCACGGGGTGGCTGAGGTGGGGCGCGGGGACACAGTCCGCGCGCAGCCCGTCCCCCAGCGGCCCGTCGGCCGGGCGGTCCTCGGTGTAGTCGGCCGCCGGTGGCGGCTCCGGGTCGGCGGCGGGGGCGCCGCGCGCGGCCCGCGCGGCGGCGAGCAGGCTGCCCGTCATCAGCGCGGTCCGCTGTTCGGTGGGGTCGCCGCGGTGGACGGCGAGCACCCAGCCGTCCGCGTGCACACACACCCGGTCCAGGTCGTACGCGGTGGCGAACCGGGCCGCGGCGGAGACGGGCGAGGTGCGGGCCGAGGGGCCGGCGAGCGCGGCGAGTTCGGACAGGCTCATGCCGACGGAGTCGGCCAGCGGTACGTACGCGTCGCATCCCGCGCGCAGGGCGCGGTCGCCGGCGAACTCGGCGAGTTCGAGGTGGAGCAGCGGCAGCCCGCCGTCCCGCCAGGTGCACACGACGTCGGTGAGCCAGGCCCGGTCGGCGGGCCCGGTGCCGTCCTCGGGCAGCCCGTTCATGCCGGACAGCAGGCCCGCCGCGGCGGTGCGGGCCAGTTCGCCGGAGCGGGCGGCGAACCACTCGTCGCGCTCGATCCCGTCGTCCATGAACCGCAGGATGATCCGGGAGGAGCGGGGCAGGCCGTCCGGCAGGCCGGGCGCGGGGGTGCCCGCCGCGAACTCCAGGATGCTGTGCGGCTGTTTGGGCACCCCCGGGCCGCCGGAGGGCGCGTCGGCGCCGGTCAGCCGTCCGGCGGGGGCGGTGCCCTCGGCCGTGCACAGGATCACATCGGGGTGCAGCACGGCGAGTTGCTCAGGCCTGCGGTCGGCCAGCGGCACGACGCTGGGCGCGCCGAGCACGGCGAGCGCCCAGGCGGCCTGCGGTCCGGTGCCGCCGAGCTGTACCCGGTCGGGCGTGCCGAGCAGCGTCCCCACCCAGTCGGTGCCGCCGGGCCACGGTACGGCGATCTCGCCGCCGTGGCCGTGGCGGATACGGCCGAAGACCTCGGCGGCGACCTCACCGGCGCGTCCGGGCTCGGTGGCCCGGGCGGCCAGGGCGGCGATCCGGTCCGGGTCCATCCGGTGGATGTGGTCGACGCAGGCGCTGAAGCCGGCCAGTACGGGCGCGGCATGACGGGCCCGGGTGCGGACCCGGTCGGCCAGCGCGCGGTACCGCTCGGCCCACAGCTCGTCGCCGGTGACGACGCGCGGGATCGAGAGGCCGGTGCGGGAGGTCACTCCTTCACCGCCCCGGAGGTGATGCCGGCGACGATGCGGCGCTGGAAGAGCATGACGATCAGCACCAGCGGCAGGGTGACCACGACGGACGCGGCGGCCATGTCGCCCCAGGGGACGAAGTACTGGGACTGGAAGCCCGCGATGCCGACCGGCACGGTCTGGTGCTCGGGCGAGGAGGTGAAGGCCAGCGCGAGCATGAACTCGTTCCAGTTGGTGATGAAGCCGAGCATTCCGGCGGCCGCGATCCCGGGCAGCGCGAGCGGCAGGATCACGCTGCGCAGGGTGCGCAGCAGTCCCGCGCCGTCGATGGCCGCGGCCTCGTCCAGCTGGGTGGGCAGGGAGCGGAAGTGCGCGTACAGCACGAAGATCATCAGGGGCAGGGCGAGCCCCACGTACGACCCGGAAAGACCCGTATAGGTGTCGAGCAGCCCGAGGCTGCCCAGCACCAGGTAGAGCGGGACGACGATCGAGATCTGCGGGAACATCGACAGGCCGAGGACGACCGCGAGCACCACGGCCTTGCCGGGCACCGGCAGCCGGGCGAGCGCGTACGTGGCCAGGGCCGCCAGCAGCAGCCCGATCGCGGTCGCGGTGACGGTGACGATGACGCTGTTGACCAGGTACTTGCCGAACTCGTAGTCGGTGAAGACGGCCCGGTAGTGCTCCAGCGTGCCCGGGATGGGCAGCCAGTGCGGGGTCACCGAGGACAGGTCGCGGTCCCGCTGGAACGAGGTGCTCAGCTGCCACAGGAACGGTGCGACGGACCACAGCACGACGGCGGCGACGGCGGCCCGGAACAGCACCCGGTGGGTCAGGGCCCGGCGGCGGGCCCGGATGGCGGCGGGCGCGGCGGGGACGGGCGCGGGGACGGCGGTCATGGCTCAGCCCTCCAGTGCGCGGTAGCGCCGGCTCAGGTAGTAGGCGAAGCCCGCGGCGATGAACACTTCGGTGACGAAGGCGGCGGTGGCGATCATCGAGCCGTAGCCCAGTTCGAGGCCGGAGAAGAGGGTCTTGTAGCCGAAGGTGGACAGCGTCTCGGTGGAGTCCGCCGGTCCGCCCCCGGTGAGGACGTACGGCAGGTCGAAGACCCGAAAGGCGTCGAGGACCCGGATGAGGGCGGCGATCAGCAGGGCGGGCGCGATCACCGGCAGGGTGACGGAGCGGAAGGTGCACCAGGGCGAGGCGCCGTCGATCTTCGCGGACTCACCCAGTTCCTTCGGCACGGTCTGCAGCGCGGCGAGCACCAGCAGCGCCATGAACGGGGTGGTCTTCCAGATGTCGGCGAGCCCGATGGTGGCCAGGGCGGTGTGCGGATCGCCGAGGAAGTTGATGTAGCCGTCGGTCAGATGGAGCCGGGTCAGCAGGTAGTTGGCGACACCCGACTGGCCGTCGAAGATCCAGCCGAACATCCGCGAGGTGACGACGGTGGGGATGGCCCACGGGATGAGGACGGCGGCGCGGGCCCAGCCGCGGCCGCGGAAGGACTGGTGCAGCACGAGGGCGAAGCCGATGCCGAGTGCGGTCTCCACCAGCGTGGTGCCGAAGGCGAAGGCCACCGTGCGCCACCAGGCGTTCCAGAACAGGTCGTCGCCGAGCAGCCGGGACAGGTTGGCGGTGCCGGTGAAGTGCGACCCGGTCGAGAAGCCCGCGTCGTGCAGGGACAGCCACAGGGTGCGCAGCACCGGGTAGAGGGAGACGGCGAGGACGGCGGCGAGTGCGGGCGCCAGCAGCACGATGCCCATCAGACGCGGGCCCGCGGAGGAGGACTCGCGCAGCGGGACGCGGCGGCGCGGGGCGTCGGAACCTTCGGGGCCGGGCGCGAGCTGCGGCTGCTCCAGGGAGGGTGCGCGGTGCTTGCCGCGCAGCGAGGTGTGTCCGGGCGTTCTGTGGAAGAAGGCGAGGTGCCCCATCAGACGATCGCCTCCAGGTCGCGCCGGGCGGAGCGGAGGGTGCCGCGCACATCGCCGTGGACCAGGGCTCGGGAGACCGCGGACTGGAGGGCGAGGCTCACACGGGAGTAGTGGGGGGTGACCGGGCGGGGCACGCCGTTGCCGAACGCCTCCTTCAGCTTGACCATCGCGGGCTGGCCCTTGGCCAGCTTCTTCTCGTCGTAGACCGAGACGCGGGAGGGGGCGTTGCCGAAGTCGAGCGCGAAGGCGAGCTGTGCTTCGGTTCCGGCGAGCCAGTGCAGGAAGTCCATGGCACCTTCCTTGTTGCGGGATCCCGCCGCGACGCCGAGCTGGTAGCCGCCGAGGCAGGAGGAGGACGTGCCGCCGGGGAAGCTGGGCAGCGGGGCTACGTCGACCTTGCCGACGACCTTGGACTGGTCCGGATTCTGGGAGACGCCGTAGACATAGCTCCAGTGCCGCATCATCCCGACCCGGCCCGCGGTGAACGGGCGGCGGCTGGGCTCCTCGTCCCACGAGAACACCTCGGACGGGCTGACCTTGTAGCGATACACCAGGTCGCGCATGAACTGGACGGCCTCGACGCACGCGGGGCTGTCCACGCGGACCGCGCCCGAGGGGTCGATGATGCGGCCGCGGTTGGAGGCGATGAACTCGACCAGGTCGCAGAGGAGGATCTCGGCCTGCTTGGCCTGCCACAGATAGCCCATGGGCACCCGGCGGTGCTGCATCTCGGCCGCGATGTCGGCCAGTTCGTGCCAGTCGGTGGGCGGCTTGCGGCCGAGTGCGCTCATCAGGTCGGTGCGGTAGTAGAGGCCGCCCGCGTCCACGTACCAGGGCAGCGCGACCAGACGGCCCTGGTAGGTGCACGCCTCGACCACACCGGGGAAGAAGGAGCGCTTGAGCGCCGCGGAGACGTCCTGGTCCAGGGGGTGCACCCAGCCCGCGGCGGCCAGTTCGGCGATCCACACCACGTCCTGGGCGAAGACGTCGACCGTGCCGTCCTTGCGGGCCAGCAGCTGGGTGAGCTGCTGATGGCATTCGGTGCTGGAGCTGGGCGGCGGCAGATTGCGGACGGTTACCCGGTAGCGGCTCTGGGCGGCGTTGTAGCGGTCGGCGAACGACTGCATACCGGCCGCGCCGCCGGTGAACGCCGCGCAGGCGAAGGTCAGTTCGGTCCGCTTGCCGCCCCCGCCGCCCACCCGCCGGGCCGGTTCGTCACCACCCCCGCACGCGGCGAGCAGGGGCGTGGCGGCGAGCGCGCCGAGGGCTGCGGCGCCGGCAGAGAGCGTCCGGCGGCGGGTCCACGGTGGCTCGGGTGGGGTGGGTGGGTGCGGCTCCACGGCGACTCCATTGACGCGGCACAAAGCTATGCGGGAGGGGTACGCAGAAAGACGTACAAAGAAGCGCTGGTTTATGCGGCTCTTTGCTGCAAGCTACGGCGGCAGCACCCCTCGGTCAAGGGCCGTGCTGCGGCTTCTTGCGGTAAGGTGCGAGAATCTGCGGTGTTACGCAGCGTCGGACAAGGCGCGGTGTCGAGAAGAGGGGCCACACGATGACGTCAGCAGAGGGGACCCGGGCGGCGAACCTGCCCGCGCGCCGCCGGGCCGACCTCACCGCCTTCATCCAGCAGCGCGGCCAGGCCACCATCGGGGAGCTGGCGAAGGAGTTCGCCGTCTCGGTCGACACCGTACGGCGCGATCTGGACCACCTGGCGGCACGCGGGCTGGTGGCGCGCACCCACGGCGGGGCGGTGCCGGGCGGCGAGCTGGCCACGGCGGACAGCCCGGTGGCGGACCGGATGAACGAGCGCCGGGAGGCCAAGGAGGCCATCGGGGCCGCCGCCGCCCGCCTGGTGCGGGACAACGAGACGCTGCTCGTCAACGGCGGCACCACGGTGCTCTCGGCGGTGGCCGCGCTCGGCGGCCACCGGGGGCTGACGCTCGTCACCAACAATCTGCGGGTCCCGGGCATGGTCCCGGTTCAGGCCCTGCGTGATCTGTTCGTCCTCGGCGGCGGCTGCCGGACGACCGCGCTGGTCACCATCGGCCCGATCCGCTTCCCCGACACCGCCGGGGTGAGCGCGGACACCGCCCTCATCGCGGTGGGCGGGGTCAGCGCCGCGGGGCTCTCCGTGTCCAACATCCCGGAGGCCCAGATGATCCAGGAGATGATGGACTCCGCGTCGCGGATCGTGGTGCTGGCGGACTCGGCCAAGTTCGAGCGCCGGGCCCTGGCCCTGATCTGCCCGCTCAGCCGCATCGACGTGCTGGTGAGCGAGCGGCCGCCGGGCGATGAGCTGGCCCACGCCCTGGAGCGGGCCGACGTCACGCTCGCCGGCCCGTACCTCCCCGAGGACGGCTGACCCCGCCGGGCGCACCGCGCGGCGGGGTGTCCACCGGGACAGACATCGGATCTGTCACAGGAATTTCCGCGATCCTGGCCCCGACATCGCCTCCATCCGTTGACCTCATCCGATGTTTCTCCTAGGTTGCGGTCGACCCTGAACACTGGAGGCGGTAGATGAGATCCACGCTCAGGCGCATATCCATGGCCGCCGTCGCGGCCATGGCCGTCCTCACCGCGGCACTGCCGGGCACCGCGACGGCGCAGGGAGGGCAGGGGCAGCAGGGGCGTACGTACCACGTCGCCACCTCGGGCTCCGACCGGGACAGCGGCAGCGCGCGCCATCCCTTACGGACCATCGGCCACTGCACCGATCTGGTCCGGCCCGGGGACACCTGTCTCATCCACCGCGGGACCTACCGCGAGCGGGTCGCCCCGCCCTCGGGGCGCGCGGGCGCGCCGATCACCCTCGCGGCGTACGGGGACGGGCCGGTCACCGTCGACGGGACGCGGACCGTGACCGGCTGGAAGGACGCGGGCGGCGGTCTGGTGGCCGCCGATGTCGCCCTTCCGCTCGCCCGCGACGAGAACGCGCTGTTCCTCGACGGCGGCCGCGCCGTGGAGGGCCGCTGGCCCAACTCCGGCTCCGATCCGCTCAATCCGTCCTGGGCGGTCGCCGAGCGCACCTCCACCGACCAGCACATCGACGACCCCGATCTGCCGAGCGGTGACCTCACCGGCGCCACCGTCCATCTGTGGGCCGGATCCAACCCGTGGAGCCAGCAGACCGGCACCGTGACCGCCACCTCGGACGGTGCCCTCGACTTCAAGGGCGGCAATTACCGTTGCACGCCGCTGTGCATGGGCGACCAGAACTACCGCAACTATTACCTGGTGGGCGCGAAGGCCACCCTCGACCAGCCCGGTGAGTGGTATTACGACACGGGCGAAAAACGGCTCTACCTGGTCCCGCCCAAGGGCGGGATTGCGGGCCACACAGTGACCGCGAAATACGAGAAATGGGGCCTGGACCTTGTCGGCAGCTCCCATGTCACCGTCCGGGGGCTCGGCCTGTGGGGCACCTCGCTGCGCACCGGGCCCGACAGCACCGGTGTGCTGGTCGAGGGGCTGAAGGCCCGCTACATCTCCGAGTTCTCCACCCTGCCCATGCCGCGCGACGACGAGCTGGCCGTTCCGCCGGGCGAGGGCCACATCGTCGCCTCCCGGGTGCTCGACTCCGGAGTCCAGATCCTCGGCACCGGCAATACGCTGCGGGACAGCGACATCGGCTACTCCGCGGGGACCGGTGTGCTGCTGCGCGGCAGTGGCAACACCATCACCAACAACTACATCCACGACGTCGGGTGGATGGGCAGCTACACCCCCGGCGTCGAGATCAACGGCAACGAGCAGACCGTCACCCACAACACCGTCCGGCGCACCGGCCGGGCGAGCATCGACACCGCCTGGCAGCTGAACGGCGTGCCGTTCCACGACAACCGCATCGCCTACAACGACCTGTCCGAGGCGATGCGCACCTCCCGCGACGGCAGCCCCTTCTACGTCTGCTGCAACCTGGACGCGACCGGTACGAGCGTCGACCACAACACCGTCCATGACGCGGACGGCCAGGTCGGCTACTACATCGACAACTCCTCCAGCAAGTTCCTGCTGCACCACAACGTGGCGTACAACACCGGTACCCGCGGCACCTTCTTCAACGGCCACAGCGGGGTCAGCCTCGGCAACCGCGACCACCACTCGACGTACGGGGCGGGGGTTTCCACCGCCGTGCGGCTGAGCGGTGCGACAGACGCCACCGGTACGTATGTCAGCAACGACGTGGCGCTCGCCCCGATGGAGATCTCCGGACCGGGCGATCCGGCCCCCGTCGTCCGCAGCAATCTGGTGCCACCGGCCGATCCCCGCTACACCGACGCCCGCAACGGCGAACTGTGGCCCCGGGACGGCTCTCCCGCCATCGACGCGGGCGAGACGGTCGACGGGGTGACCACCGGGGTGCGGGGCGACGGGCCCGACCAGGGCGCGTACGAGTACGGGGCGCCGATCTGGTCGGCCGGATGCGACCTGGCCGGGTGCGAGTCCCGGGTGCGCAACGATGGGTGGAAGGCCACGTTCTCCGGGGGCGGCGACGCGTCGGCCACCGTCGACGGTGTGCAGACCACCCGGTGGAAGGCGGACGCTGCGCAGGCCGCCGGGCAGTCCCTGACCCTCGACCTGGGCGCGGCGAAGACCTTCTCCCGGCTGGCGCTGGACGCCGGCATGGACGCCACGGGCCACCCCTACGGCTTCACGGTGTCCGTCAGCCGCGACGGCCACGACTGGGGCGCCCCCGTCGCCCGGGTCGCGGGCCGCTCCTTCACCCAGGACGCGGCCTTCGCGCAGCGCACGGCGCGCTACGTGCGGATCGAGCTGTCCGCGGCCGGTGACGTCCCGTGGGCCGTCAACGAGATCCGGCTGTACGCGGACGGGCCGGACGCGGCCGGTACGTTGCAAGCCGAACGGGCTCAGGTGGTGCGCGGTGGCGGGCGCGGCGACGCGGCGACCGGCGTACTGGGCTCCGGCGGTCTGGTCGGCTTCCGGCAGGTCTCGTTCGGCGCGGACACCCCCGACCGGCTGACGGTGCGGATGGCGTCGGCGGGCTGTGGCAGCGGCTGCGCGCTGCAACTGCGGCTGGACGACCCGAAGGGCCGTGTGGTGGCGACGCTGCCGGTGCGGGACACGGGTGGCGCGGACCAGTGGCAGGAGCGGTCGGTGCGGCCGGCGCGCGCGGTGACGGGCACGCATGACGTGTACCTCGTCGCGACGGGCGCGCGGAAGGTGGCCGCGGTGGACTGGCTGACGCTGCGCGGCTGACACCGGAGCTTCGTCACAGCTGGAGCGCCTCGGCCGTTCAACGGCGGCCGAGGCGCTCCAGCCGCTCGTTGACCCCGGGACACATCTCCCGGGCCGTGTCCAGGAAGGCCGCCAGGACGGGAGAGCGGTCCTGGGCGCGGAAGGACATCACCAGATCCGGCAGTTCCACGCGCGGACGCACCTCGCACACCCAGGTGCCAGGCCGCGCCGCCACTCGCATGCCCGCCGGGCCGAGCCCCACCCCGACCCCGCACGCGGCCAGCCCGATGATGGTGTGCACATCGCGGGCGTCGGTGACCCCGCCACCCGGCACGGCCGCCCCGGCAGCGTCGCCCAGCAGCGCGTCGAGCCACCCGGCGACCACCGGTTCCTCGTCCGCGGGCGCCACGATCAGATGCTGCCCTCTCAGCTGTTCGACGCCCACCTTGGGCTGCCCGGCGAGGGGATGGGCGGATCCGACGACCGCGACCAGGTGGTCCCGGCCGACCGTGACCGACACCAGATCCTCGGCACCGGCGCCCCGGGGCGCGCCACGCCCGATACTGATGTCCAGCTCGCCGTCGAGGAGGGCCGTCGCCGACCGGCAGGTCGACATCTCGTGCAGCCCCAAGCGCACCTCGGGGCGTTCCCGGATGAACCGGCCGAGGAGGGACGGCAGCAGTTCCAGCAGCGCCGAGCCGATGAAGCCGAGGCGCAGCCTGCCGGTCTCGCCCCGGGCGGCCCGGCCCGCGTCGGACGCGGCGGCCGTCATCTCGGCCAGCGCCCGGCGCGCCCTGGCCAGGAACGCCTCGCCCGCGGCCGTCGGGAACACCCCGCGCGCCGTGCGGTCGAACAGCCGCGCGTCCAGCTCCCGTTCCAGCGCGGCGATCTGCTGGGACAGCGGGGGCTGGGCGATCCCGAGGGAGGCGGCCGCCCGCCCGAAGTGCTGGTGATCGGCCAGGGCCAGGGCATATCGCATGTGTCGTGCTTCCACGCAGCGATGATATCGAGGAAGTATCGGCGACCCGGCCCCGAGATATGGCCGTGGATAGCGCCCTGGCGCCGAGGTGGACTGTGGTCATGATTCTCGACCATCACGGAAATCCCGTCCGCACGAACCGTGCCACCGTCAACGGAACGAGCCTGCACTATCGGACCGGCGGATCCGGTCCGGCGGTGGTGCTGCTGCACGGCGTGCCCAAGACGGGCTACCACTGGCGCCACCTCGTCCCGAAGCTGACGCCGCGGCACACCGTCGTCGTCCCCGACCTGCGCGGCCTCGGCGACTCCGCCCGGCCCGCGGGCGGCTACGACTCCGCGACGATGGCCGACGACATCGCCGCACTCATGGCACACCTCGGCCACGAGTCCTACAGCGTGATGGGCGAGGACTGGGGAGCGGTGATCGGCTATCAGCTCTCCGCTCGGCACCGTGAGCACGTCAACGCCCTGGTGTTCGCCGAAGCGCTGTTCCCCGGATTCGGCTTCGAGGACCACACCGCACTCACCGAGGAGAACGTCTCCGGCGGGATGCACCTGTGGCATCTGGGTTTCTACTTCCAGCCGGACGTACCCGAGATGCTGATCGCCGGACACGAACGCGAACTGATCACCTACATGATCAAGAACGAGCGCAGCCGACCCGACACCGCCACCCCCGACGCGCTCGAGGAATACGTGCGCTGCTACTCCATGCCCGGTGGCATCCGCGCGATGCTCTCCGTCTACCGCGCCATGCTCGTCGACGCCGAACAGAACCGGCAGGCGGCGCGGAAGAAGCTGGACATCCCGGTGCTGGCGCTCGGCGGTTCGGCGTTCATCGGCGCCCGGAACGAGACCCAGATGCGGCTCATGGCCCACGACGTCACCGGCCATGTCTTCGACGCCGGACACGACCTCGCCGAGGAGGTACCGGAGGACGTGGCCGCGGTGGTGCTGCCCTTCCTGGCGGGCCTGCCACGCTGATGGCACAGTGCCCGCATGGACTTCGCCACCGCCTTCCACCGCGAGATTCTGGCGTTCGAGGCCGCCGCCCGCCGGGCCGCCGACGGGGGCACGTCGCCCCTCGTGCCGTCGTGTCCCGGCTGGTCGACGGCCGATCTGGTGCTGCATCTGGGTGGTGTGCACCGCTTCGTCACCCGGATCATCGAGGACGGGCTGACGGAGCCGCCGGACGTCACGGACGTGGCGGTATTCGGTCTCCCCGAAGAGCGCGCGGGCTGGCCCGCGCCGGAGGGCGGGCCCCACCGGGGAGCGGTGCCACCGGGCCTGGTCGAGTGGTTCGCCGACGGGGCTCGGGCGCTGGAGGCGCACTTCCGTCACGGCGATCCGGACCAGCGGGTGTGGACCTGGTCGCGGGAGCAGACCGCCGGATTCTGGTGGCGGATGCAGACCATCGAGGCGGCGCTGCACCGCTGGGACGCCGAGAGCGCGATCGGGGCGCCCGGGCCCGTCGAGGCCGCACTCGCGGCGGACGCCATCGTCCAGACGTTCCAGATCATGGCCCCGGCCCGGCGCGCCTGGAAGGAGGCGCCACCGGGCGCGGGCGAACGGTTCCGGCTGCGGCGGACGGACGGCCCGGGCGTCTGGACGGTGTCCTTCGAGGGCGATGAAGTACGGCTCGACGGGGACGCGGACGCGAGCAACGGGGCGCCGGACCTCGAACTGACCGGAACGGCCTCGGACCTGATGCTCTTCCTCTGGCAGCGGATCCCCGTCGACCGGCTGGACGGGGTGCGGGGCGACCCGGCGATGGCCGACCGCTACTTCACCCTCGTCCCGCCGGTGTGACGGCCCGCGTGACCACCCGGGTCACTCCGGCCGCTGGTCGTACTCCTGGGAGATGACCTCGGTCCGCCGGGTCGCGGGATCGACGCGCACGGTGTCGAGCCCCAGGGATTCGAGCTGCCTGATCGCGTCCGCCTCCGCCACCGGATCCAGCACGCGCAGGGCGATGGCCGGTTCCTCGCCTCGCATCGCCGGCTGGTTCCCGAGCAGCGCCTTCATCAGCCGGTCCGCGATGCCCTCGGGCGCCTGTGAACCGACGGCCATGTGCAGCATCAGCTGCTCCACACCGGTCTCGTGCCACCGGGCGTGCGCGATCCACACCGCGTGGACCTCGGGGAAGTCCAGCAGCCGGTCGCGCAGGGCGTCGCGCAGGGCCACCGCACGCGGATGGGTGGACCGGCCGAGGGTGAGCGTACGGTCCTCGGGGAGCCGTTGGCCGCGCTGCTGGAGGACCTGGTGCAGCAGCGACAGGGGAATCCCGGCGTAGCCTCCGGGCGAGAACACCGCCAGGGTCGCCACCTTGGTCTGCTGCTCGATGTCCAGCAGCCGCGCCACGTCACAGTGCACCGCCCCGGCGGCCTGCGGAAGCCGCTCCCGGCAGCACTGTTCGCTGGTGTATCCGGGCAGGCTCGGGCCGCTTCCCTCCATGCCGACGAACATCACCGACCCGTTCGCGTCCACGGGTACGTACACCCCGAAGTCGGCGATTGCGTTGAGCAGTTGTTCCCCTTCGGTCCGGGCGGCCTGTCGGTCGAGTATGTCGGCGAGTGCCTGGTTCCCTGTTGATGTCACACACCCGAGCATAGGAGTCGGTCCATCCAGGTGACGACCGCCGGGTTCCCGGGCGCCGCCGCCGGGTCGCGTCCCGGTCCGGGCGGGGTGCGGATGCCACGATGAGCGGGCGGGGACGATGAGCGAGGGAGCGGCGCATGAAGAGCGCAGATCTGCTGGCCGACGCCTTCGGCCGGGTGCGGGAGGCCGTGCACGAGGCGGTCGAGGGGCTTGACCCGGACGACTTGGCCGTGCGTCTCGACAGCGGCGCGAATTCCATCGCCTGGCTGGTGTGGCATCTGACCCGCGTCCAGGACGACCACGTCTCCGACGCCGCCGAAACCGACCAGACCTGGACCACCGACGGCTGGTACGAGCGGTTCGGGCTGCCCTTCTCCCCGGCGGCCACCGGCTACGGCCACCGCGGCCGGGACGTGGCCGAGGTCCGGGCATCGGCCGACCTGCTCCTCGGCTACCACGACGCCGTGCATGAGCGGACGGTCGATTACGTACGGGAGCTGCGCAACGCCGATCTGGACCGGATCGTGGACGAGGCGTGGACCCCGCCGGTGACCCTCGGGGTGCGGCTGGTCAGCGTCATCGAGGACGACATGCAGCACGTGGGGCAGGCGGCGTATCTCCGGGGCGCGATCCGCAGGCGCTGAGCGGTTCGGCGAACCATGCGGCCGGATTCGGCGCGCATTGACATGCAGGCGTTTGCCTGCATAACGTGAAGCGTGAGTTCGGAGATGGACAAGGTCTTCAAGGCACTGGCCGACCAGACCCGGCGGTATCTGCTGGACCGCCTGCACGATCGGGGCGGTCAGACGCTCGGAGAGCTGTGCGAGCACCTGGCGATGACACGGCAGTCCGCGACGCAGCACCTGGCCGTCCTGGAGGCCGCCAACCTGGTCGCCGTCGTGCGCCGGGGGCGGGAAAAACTGCATTACCTCAATCCTGTTCCCCTCCATGAGGTGCAGGAACGGTGGATCGACAAGTTCGAGCGCCCCCGCCTGAGAGCGCTCGGCGCGGTGAAACGACAAGCGGAGGACGCCATGGCCGAGAGGCCGACGTACAGCTACGTCATCTACATCGAAAGCACCCCGGAGAAGGTCTGGCACGCGCTGACCGACGCCGACCTCACGGCCGCCTACTGGGGCCACAGCAATGTGTCCGACTGGCGGCCCGGCTCGGCGTGGGAGCACCGGCGTACGGACGGCAGCGGCATCGCCGACGTCGTCGGCACCGTCGTGGAGAGCGTGCCACCGAAGCGCCTGGTGACCACCTGGGCGGCCCCCGGCCAGGAGCCCGCCGGCGGCCCGTCCCGGGTCACCTTCGAGATCGAGCCGTACCAGGAGATCGTCCGGCTCACCGTGACCCATGAGAACCTGGCCGACGAGGCCGAGCGCAAGGATGTGGCCGGTGGCTGGGCGGCGGTGCTGTCCAACCTCAAGTCCCTGCTGGAGACCGGCAGCCCGCTGCCGCGCGAGCCCTGGCTGGTCGGGCGCTGAACGGTCGACGCCCCGGGGGCGGACGTCACCCGGTGACCGTCCCCGGCGCGCGCTGCCGGATCGGGGTGCACGCCCCGACCGCCACGATGAGCAGGAACAGGGCGGCGGACCCGAGCAGCGGTGCGCGCACCCCGAACCGCGCCACCAGCGCGGTGAGTCCGGCGGCGCCGAGCGGGGCGAGCGCGTTGTGCAGCGTCCAGAAGGCGGAGGTGACCCGGCCGAGGAGATGGTCGGGGGTCACCGCCTGGCGCAGGGACATCGAGGAGATTCCCGCGAGCGCCATGCCGAACTGGTAGCACAGCACGGCCACCGTCGTACCCCAAACGGTGGTGGACCGGGAGAGCATGCCCAGCGCCAGCCCGCACAGCGTGTACGAGCCCAGCCAGCACACGCCGAACCCCCAGGTCCGCCGCAGCACCGGGAGGAGTACGGCGGCCAGTACGGTGCCGGCGCCCGCCACGCCCATCACGACGCCGACCGTCCGGTCGCCCGCGTCAAGGCCCTCCCGTATCTGGTAGATGAAGACGTCGGTCATGCCCAGGCCGAGCAGCGAGACCCCGGTGAGCAGCACGGTGAGCCAGCGCAGCACCGGCGACCGCCACAGGAAGACGAAGCCGGCCAGGAACTCCCGCTTCGCCCCTCCCCACCCGGTGGCCTCGGCTGACGGCGTGGCGTCCCGCGCCGCCACCCGGAACCTGATCAACGAGAGCGCGAGGGCCGAGGCGGCGAAGCCGGCCGCGTCGACCGCGATGGCGGCCGTCGGCCCGAGCAGCCCGGACAGTCCGCCCGCCAGCATCGGCCCCACGATGAAGGCGATCGCGTTCGTCGTCTGCAGCCGCCCGTTGGCCTCGATGATCCGCTCGGGGTCCACGAGATTGGGCACGGCGGCGACGTAGGTGACCTTGAAGACCATGTCGAAGACCGCGGCGGCCGCCATCACCACGTAGAGCAGCCAGACCTGCGGCCCGGCCACGGCCCAGCTGACCGGGATGAGGGCGAAGAGCACCACCCGCACCACATCGCACACGATCATCAGCTGCCGCCGGGGCAGCCGGTCGACCAGGATGCCCGCGAACAGCCCGGTGACGATCGAGGCGGCGCCCGCGACGGCCGTCAGCAGCCCCATCCGGGCGACCGACCCGGTGGCGTCCAGGACCAGCAGCGGCAGCGCCACCAGGGCGAAAGCGTTGCCGAGTTCGGACAGGGTCTGCCCGCACCAGAAGACGGTGAAATCACGGTCGGCCCATAACGGAACCGGCTTCGCGGCCGCGCCCTCCATCACGCCCCCCGGCGTCGTCGCTTGGCGGCGCGGGGCGTCAGGGCGGCCCCGCTCTCCTGCACCGTGACGCCGAGAGCCTGGGCGAACTGCGGTGCCAGTTCGAGGAGTTGGCTACCGGTGATGGCCGCCCCGCGCAGCGCGTCGATCCCTTCGGCGATACCCAGCCCGGTGGCGTCGCGCAGATCGACCCGGGTCATGCGCGCGCCGCCGCAGCGCACACCGTCCAGCGTCGACCCGGGGAACGCGACGTCCGTCAGCTTCGCTCCGCCGAGGTCGGTGTCCCGCAGGAGGCAGTCCGCGAAGGTGACCTCCCGCAGCTCGGCGGTGCGCAGATTGACCGATTCGAACTTGCAGCGGTGGAAGGCCACGCGGTGCAACACCGTGCCGAACATCTCCAGCCCGGCGAGTACGCAGCCGATCAGCTCGCCGTCCAGCCAGTCGCCGTCGGCCAGGTCGGAGCCGACCCAGCGCACTCCGTCCAGCCAGACGTCGTTGAAGCGGGCCCCGCGATAGCGGCCTCCGGTGAAGGTCACCGCGGAGAACGCGGATTCGAGAAAGCGGGCCTGTCCGGCGTCGGCCCCCTCGTAGTCCCCGCCGTCGAAGTGGACGGTGTCGTAGTCCCCGTCCACGGTCAAGGTGCCGTCGAACGGGCGCAGATGGCTCGCGTACGGCAGGTCGGCGAGCTGACGCGGGGATGACATGGCGATTCCTCACTTCCGGGGCACTTCCGGGGCGCCACCGGCCCGGGCGCGCGGTGGGCGAGATCGATGGTGCCATTCAACTTCCGCGTTCCCGACCGTTGACATGTGGTGTGGGCCACTCCTACGTTCGGGCAAGCCGGTTCGGGTCTCCGGCAATCCTTCGATATGTCGAACGCGCGGATCTCCCGAGAGGTATGCGTCAGTGGTGTCGAACCGGTTCGACCAGCAACCCCCGCCCGTCAACATCGGCGAGATCGCCCGCATCGCAGGGGTGTCGCGCAGCACGGTCAGTTACGCCCTCAGCGGCAAGCGGCCGATCTCCGACCGCACCCGGCAGCGCATCCAGCAGGTCATCGAGGACCGGGGCTTCCAGCCGAACGCCAGCGCCCGCGCGCTGGCCCACGGCCGCACCCGCACCCTCGGGCTGGTCTTTCCGACCGTCAGCCGCCGCTACACCGATATGCAGCTGGACTTCATCAACAGCGTGGTCGACGCCGCCGCCGCGCACGACCACGACATCCTGCTCTCGCGCAGCGACGGCGACGGCGACGACTCCTTCCGCCGGCTGGCCGGCGAGCGGCGGGTCGACGGCGCGCTGCTGATGGAGATCAGGGCTCCGGACTCGCGGTTGGAGCCGCTGGTGCGCTCGGGCTTCCCGTTCGTGTCCATGGGGCACACCGAGGACACGGCCACGCTGTCCTGGGTCGATCTGGACTTCGCGGAGCTGACCGCCGCCTGTGTGCGCCATCTCGGGCAGCTCGGCCATCGCCACCTCGCGCTGGTGGGCCGCCCCCGGGAGCTGTTCGACGCCGGGTACGTGCCCGCGCGCCAGGGGCGGACCGGCTTTCTGCGGGCCGTACGCGAACTCGGGCTCACCGGCGAGGTCCACCACTGCGGTGACGACGCCGCCTCGGGCCAGGCCGTGGTGGCGCGGCTCCTCGACCGGGACCCGCGCACCACCGCGGTCGTGACGCTCAACGAGGCGGCGCTGGTGGGCCTGTACCGCGGGCTCGGCCTCGCGGGGCGTTCCGTACCCGGCGACATCTCGGTGACCGGAGTGGCGGCGGCCCGCTGGGCGGAGGCCGTCACCCCGATGATGACCGGCGCCGACGTGCCCTCCGATCTGATGGGCCGGCTCGCCGTGGAGCTGCTGCTGGAGCGGCTGGACGCCCCGGCCGCGGCGCCCCGGCAGCATCTGCTCATCCCTCCGCTCACCCCGCGCGCCAGCACGGGACCGGCACCGCATCGCAACTGACCGACTCACCCCTCGGAGACGCACATGGCCAACCGAGCCAACAGGCCCCCGGCCACCGCCGGAAGAACTCCCCTCGGCCGCCGCTCCTTCCTGCGGTTATCGGGCTCCGGGCTGCTCGCCGCGGGGCTGGCCGGCCCCCTGACCGCCTGCGGCGGCGGGGACGGCGGATCGTCGGGCAAGAACCTCGTCTGGTGGGACTACCTCGTCGAGGACGCCCGCCAGCCGGGCATCAAGGCCCTGATCGCCGACATCGAGAAGAGCGTCCCCGGGGTGAAGATCACCCGCCGTACCTTTCCGTACGCCGAGCTGGAGCCCGCGATCATCAAAGGGGCGGCCTCCGGTGATCTGCCGGACCTGGCGATCATCGACAACACCTCGATGAACTCTCTCGCCCCGCAGGGGCTGCTCACCGACCTCACCGACCGGGTGAAGGAGTGGGGGCAGGCCGACGCGTACTACAAGGGCCCGTGGAGCAGCGGGGTCGTCGACGGCAAGACCTACTCGGTCCCCAACAACGCCAACTGCCTGGCGCTCTACTACAACACCGAGCTGCTGGAGAAGGCGGGCGTCGAGCCGCCGAAGACCTGGGACGAGCTGTCGGCGGCGGCCCGCAAGCTGACCCGGGGCAGCACCTTCGGGCTGGCGATGAGCGCGATCAAGACCGAGGAGGGGGTCTTCCAGCTCCTGCCCTTTCTGTGGTCGGCGGGCGGCGATCTGGACACCTTCGCCACCGGCGGCGCCACCGCGCTCGCCTATCTGGGGGACCTGGTGAAGGCGGGCGCGCTGTCCAAGCAGTGCGTGGGCTGGACCCAGCAGGACGTCAACAACCAATTCACCTCCGGCCGCGCGGCCATGCAGATCAACGGGCCGTGGCAACTGCCCGGCCTCAAGCAGCAGTCCAAGGTGAAGTGGGGTGTGGTGCCCATCCCGGTGGACAAGGAGCCCGCGAGCTGCCTGGGCGGGGAGAACTGGGTGATCCTCAAGACCAGCGGCAAGACCGACCAGGCGTGGCGGGCCATCGAGTACAGCCAGCGGAAGAAGCCACTGGCCGCCTACCTGGGGTCGGTGGGGCTGCTGCCCGCGCGCAGCGACATGGCGGACAGCGGCGACTGGGCCACCGACCCCACCCTGAAGGTGTTCGTGCGGGAGTTCGGCAATGCCCGGCCGCGTGCGTACGGCGAGCACTATCCGCAAATGTCCAAGGCCATGGCCGAGGCGTTACAGGCCACCCTGACCGGCAGCTCCTCCCCCGGGGCCGCCGCGAAGAAGGCGGCGGACGCCATCACGCCCAACCTGGCGAAGTAGCGGGGATCGCGATGACGACCCACAGCACGCACAGCACACAGGTGAAGGCCCGGGAGCCGGTGGTGTTCACACGCCCGGCCGCGGGCGGCGGCCGGCGCCGTGGCGGCTCCCTCGCCACGCGTCGCACCCGGGCCGGATACGGGATGTCGGCGCCCGCCCTGCTCTTCCTCGGCGCGACCATGCTGTTCCCGCTCGTCTACAACCTCTGGACCTCGGTCCACCAGGTCGAGATCGGCGATCTGGTCACCGGCGACTGGGCGTTCAACGGCACCGACAACTATGACGCGGTGGTCTCCGAGGGCGCCTTCTGGCACGCCGCCCGGATCTCCCTGCTGTTCACGGCCGGTTCGCTGGTCTTCCAGTTCACCATCGGCTTCGCCCTGGCGCTGCTGTTCGTACGGCGGTTCCCGCTGGCCGGGCTGTTCCGGGGGCTGATGCTGGTGGCGTGGCTGCTGCCGCCCATCGTCAGCGGCACCCTGTTCCGCTGGATGCTGGACGCCGACTCGGGCGCGTACAACGAACTGCTGCGCACCGTCGGGCTGGACGCGCTGGCGCACAACTGGCTCACCGACCCGAACACCGCCCTGCCCGGTGTCATCGCGGCCAATGTGTGGGTGGGCGTGCCCTTCAACATGCTGCTGCTCCTGGTCGGGCTCCAGTCCATCGACCCCACGCTCTACGAGGCGGCGGCCATCGACGGCGCCGGTCCCTGGCAGCGGCTGTGCCATGTCACCCTGCCGCTGATGCGGCCGGTGGCGGCGGCGGTGCTGCTCCTCGGCCTGGTGTACACCTTCAAGGTCTTCGATCTGGTCTTCGTACTGACCGGTGGTGGTCCCGTCGACTCCACGACCGTACTCCCCCTCTACGTCTACCAGTCGGCGTTCAAGCTCTTCCAGCTCGGCCGGGGCGCGGCGGCGGGCACCCTGCTGCTGCTCGTACCGCTGCTGGTGGCCGTGGCGTACGTACGCCGGCTGCGCAAGGAAGGAGCCGCCGCATGACCCGCCCCCGCCGCCCCTGGCTGCTCACCCTGGTCGCGGGCGTCATCACCGCCTTCTTCCTGCTGCCGTTGTACTGGATGATCGCCACCTCGCTGAAGCGTCCCGACGAGGTGCTCAGCTCGCCGCCGCAGTGGTTTCCGTCCCCGCCGAGCGGCGAGAGCTACGCACGGGCGCTGGACAAGCCGATGCTCGGGCAGGCGCTGCTCAACAGCGTGGCCATCTCGCTGGGCGTGGTGGCGCTGACCCTGGTGCTCGCGGTGCCGCTCACCTACGCCGTGGCGCGCATCCGGATGCGCGGCTCGGCGGCCATGGTGCTGTCATTGCTGGTGGCGCAGCTGCTGCCGAGCATCGTGCTGGCCGCCCCGCTGTTCATCGTGCTCCGGGACGCCGGGTTGAACAACACGCTGCTGGGGCTGGTGATCGCGGACACCACGCTCACCCTGCCCTTCGCGGTGATCGTGCTGCGGCCGCTGGTGCGCGCCATGCCCGCCGAGATCGAGGAGGCGGCGCTGGTGGACGGCTGCGGGCTGCCCGGGGTGCTGTGGCGGATCGTGCTGCCGGTGATGCGGCCGGGGCTGATCGCGGTCGGTGCCTTCTCCTTCCTGCTCGGCTGGGGCGAGTTCGTGTTCGGCATCACCGTGAACAGCGACCCCGAGGTCCAGCCGGTCACGGTGCTGCTCAACACCTTCGTCGGCCAGACCGGCACCGCGTGGGGGCCGCTGATGGCGGCCGCCACGATCGTCAGCGTGCCGGTGGTGTGTGTCTTCGCGATGCTCCAGCGGTTCATCGTGGGCGGGCTCACGGCCGGAAGCGTCAAGTCCTGAGGGCCCCCGCGTCACCGCCGGTGGAGGGTCCATGACCAGCGGTACGTGCCTGCCCCCAGCCGGTAGCGGGGCAGGGTGTCCGGACCGCAGGACGCCGTGCCCAGGCCGCGGTGCGCGGCGTCGAGGTGCACCACACAGCGCGGCCGGGGCACCAGCTCGTCGTGGTGGGTGGCGGCGGCCAGGTCGGCCGCCCGATAGCGGGTGACCGACACCTGCCGCGGTGCGTCCAGCCGTACCGTCAGGCCGCCGCCCGCGTCCGCCGACAGCAGCGAGAAGCCGCGCACCCCGTGCCGTCCCCCGCTCTCCTGCGGCCGGAGGTATGGGGTGAACAGCCGGTCCACCCGGGCGCTGTGGTGGCCGACCGGCCCGCCCGCGCACCGGTCCGGATACGTCTCCCAGGGGCCCTGGCCGTACCACTCCATGTGGTCGAGGCCGCACACCGTCTCGAAGACCGTGCCCACGCGCGCGGCGTCGGTCAGTCCCTCGGGGAGGTCGGCCGTCTCCTCCACCAGCAGGCCGCCACCGGGCAGCGGGGTGAAGACCTGGAGATGGCCGACGGTGCCGGCGGCGGTCGGGTATGCGCTGCGCACCAGGGTCCGCGCGCCGTCGTGGTCGACCGAGCACGGTTCCCGGGCGAGTCGGTCGAGTCCCAGCGTGTGCCAGTGGTCGGCGGCGCCGCCCAGCAGGTCGTTGTCGGTGGGCGCGCGCCACAGGCTGAGCACCGGCGGGGAGATCAGCAGCGGATGGCGCAGCAGCCCTTCGGAGTCGACCGGGACGGCCGGGCCGGAGGCGGCCACGGCGTTGAGCGCGGGCCGTTCCCGGAGCCGGATCTGCGGGGTGCACACTTCGGTGCCGCGCGGTGCCCAGGGTTCGTCGCCCCGGGTGGTGACCCGCAGCGTCAGCCATGCCTCGCCGCCGTCCGCGGGCAGCCGCTCCACCAGCTCGGGCGGCAGGGCCAGGCGCGCCGACGCCCCGGGCGGGAGCGCGGAGGGCAGCGTGGCCGGGGCGGTGCGGGTGCCCGCGTCCTCCAGGGACAGCCGCCACTCGGCGGTCAGCCAGGACAGGTCGCGGAAGTGCTGGGCGTTGGTGAGGTGCGCCGAGCCGTCCGGGCGGCGCGACAGCCGTACGGGTGCGGCGAGTTCGCGGTGTTCGTACAGGGCGGGTTTCGGGGTGCGGTCGGGGAAGACCACGCCGTCCGCGCAGAACGCGCCGTCGTTCGGGGTGTCGCCGAAGTCGCCGCCGTACGCCCAGCGGTGGCCCTCGGCGGCCACGCCATGTGCGTACGCGCCCTCGCCGCCGCGCCCGGCCGGGCGGCCCGCGGTCCGCCCGGTGGTGCGCTGGAGCAGTCCGTGGTCCCAGAACTCCCAGATGAAGCCGCCCTGGAGCCCGGGGGTGGACTCGATGGCGGCCCAGTGGTCGGCGAGGGTGCCGTTGCTGTTGCCCATGGCGTGCGAGTACTCGCACAGGATGAGCGGTTTGGTCTGCTCGCCGGAGGTTGCGTGCGCGGTGATCTCGTCCAGTGAGGCGTACATCGGGCAGAGGATGTCGCTCGCGACCCCCGGCGAGGCCCAGCCGGTCTTGGCCGCGCCCTCGTACTGGAGGGGACGGTCCGGGTCGTAGCGGCGCAGCCAGCCGGCGGCCGCGTCGTGGTTGGCGCCGTAGTCGCTCTCGTTCCCCAGCGACCAGATGATGACGCTCGGGTGGTTCTTGTCCCGCAGCACCATGCGCGCGACCCGGTCGGTGAAGGCGGCCAGGTAGCGCGGATCGTCGGCGATCTCGTGGGCGTGGTCGTGGCTCTCGATGTTCGCCTCGGCCACCAGGTAGAGGCCGAGTTCATCGGCGAGGTCGAGGAGCGCGGGGTCGTTGGGGTAGTGCGAGGTGCGGACGGCGTTGAAGCCGAAGCGCTTGATGGTCTCCAGGTCGGCGCGCATCTCGGCGGGTGTGACCGTGCGCCCGGTGAGCGGGTGGAAGTCATGCCGGTTGACGCCGCGGATGAACACCCGCTCGCCGTTGACCAGCAGGTCCCGGCCCACGACGGCGACGGTGCGGAACCCCACGCGGTGGTGCGAGGTGTCGGCGGTCGTCCCGTCGGGGCGGTGCAGCGTCACGGTGAGCCCGTACAGCTCGGGCGTCTCGGCGGACCAGGTGCGGACCTCGGGCACGGCCGCCCGCAGCCGCACCTCGCCGAGGAAGTCCGAGACCCGCGCCTCCTCGGCGCAGTGGGCGGCGTACTCCTCGTCCACGGCCAGCTCCCCGACGCCGTCGAGGTGGGCCGAGACCCGCCATCCGGCGGGCAGCGCGCCGTCCGCCGAGCGCACCTGGACGTCGACGCGCAGCGAGCCGTCCGCCGGGGCGGCGATCTTCACGTCGGCCAGATGCAGCGGGTCGGTGGCGTAGAGGAGGACCGGCCGGGTGATGCCGCCGTGCCACCACTGGTCCTGGTCCTCGATGTGCGAGGCGTCGGACCACTTCACCACGGTCAGCCGTACGGTGTCGGTCGCCCCGGGGCGTACCGCGTGGCTGATGTCGAACTCGCTCGCGAGGTGGGAGTCCTTGCCGATGCCCACCGGACGGCCGCCCACCTCGGCGAGCAGCACGCTCTCCGCGGCGCCGACCTGGAGGACGATGCGGCGGCCCGCCCATTCGGCCGGGATGTGGAACTCCCGCTCGTGCACGCCGGTGGGGTTGTCGGCGGGCGTGAGCGGCGGGTACTCCGGCCATGGCATCCGCCAGTTGGTGTAGCGCGGGATGTCGCCGGTGTCCTGGGTGGTCCAGGGGCCGGGGACCTCCAGCCGGGTCCAGGTGCCGGTGGGCTCGGTGGTGGGGGCGGGCAGCAGCTGGAAGCGCCAGGGGCCGTCCAGGGAGAGGCTGCCGGGCCTGCGGTCGACCGCGTGCATCGGCAGCCGTCGCCAGGACGTCAGCTCGGGGGACTCCCATGGCCGCAGCTCTCCCCAGAGGGAGGGGGGTACGGACATCAGCGGATGGCCCCCTTGCCGAGGTCCGCCAGGATCTGCCGGGCGCCGATGAAGAACACCACGAGCAGCGGGATCAGCGCGAGCAGCGCACCGGCCATCACCATGCCGTAGTCGGTGGTGCCATGGACGCTGTTGAGCTGGGACAGCGCGACCTGGAGCGTCACATGGTCCGGGTTGATCAGCGCGATCAGCGGCCAGGCGTAGTCGTTCCACTGGCCCATGAAGGTGAAGATGCCGAGGAAGGCGAGG
The DNA here is from genome assembly GCF_044332925.1 of Streptomyces sp. NPDC021212. NCBI lineage: Bacteria > Bacillati > Actinomycetota > Actinomycetes > Kitasatosporales > Streptomycetaceae > Streptomyces > Streptomyces sp. NPDC021212. Next base: position 928,302 of record NZ_JBIRPZ010000001.1, on the reverse strand, counting down.
CCAGGACGGACCACAGGGATCGCCACGTGCCAGTACTGCCGCAGGAAGCCGCAGCCGTCGAGCCGGGAGGAGTCCATCAGCTCGTCGTGGATGGCGCCCTTCATGTACTGGCGCATCCAGAAGATGCCGAAGGCGTTGGCGGCGGCCGGTACGACCAGGGAGGTGAGGGAGCCGATCCAGCCCAGCTTCGCCATGATGACGAACTGCGGGATGGCCTGGAGCTGGGCGGGCACCATGAAGATGCCCATCATGAGGACGAACAGCAGTCGGCGGCCGGGGAATTCGTACTTGGCGAAGACGAAGGCCGCGAGCGAGTCGAAGAAGAGCACCAGGAAGGTCACGGAGGCCGCGACGATCAGGGTGTTGGCCATCGAGCCGAAGAAGTCGATGTTCTGGAAGAGGTGCCGGACGTTCTCCAGGAAGTGGGTGCCCGGCAGCAGCTTCGGCGGGAACTGGAAGATCTCGGTCGACGTGCGGGTCGACATGACGATGGTCCAGTAGAAGGGGAAGAGCGAGACCAGCACCCCGGCGAAGAGCGAGATATGGAGGGTCAGCCCTCGGGCGCGTGTGCCCTTCATTCCCTTCATGCCTTTCATACTCTGCATGACGGTCTCCCTACGCCTTGTCCTTGCGCTGCACCAGGCGCCAGTTGATGATCGAGAAGAGCGCGACGACGAGGAAGATGCCCCAGGCGATCGCGGCGCCGTAGCCGAAGTCGTTGTTGTCGAAGCTCTGCTGGAAGAAGTAGAGAACCATCGTCTGGCCGGAGTTTCCGGGGCCGCCCGCGAAGGTCGAGGTGTTGTTGGTGTTGGCCAGCAGCACCTGGGGTTCGGTGAAGCTCTGCAGTCCGGTGACGGTCGAGACGATGAGGGCGAAGAGGATGATCGGCCGCATCATCGGCACGGTGATCCGGAAGAAGGTCTGGATCGGTCCCGCGCCGTCCACCCGGGCGGCCTCGTACAGCTCGCCGGGGATGGTCTGCAGCCCGGCGAGGAAGATCAGCGCGTTGTAGCCGGTCCACTGCCAGGTCATCAGCACGGCGATGGCGATCTTGATGCCCCAGGCGGAGTTCAGCCAGGCCACCTGGTCCAGTCCGAGCCCCTCCAGCACGGCGTTGGCGAGGCCGAAGTTGGTGGAGAAGACCGAGGAGAAGATGATCGCGACGGCGACGACGGAGGTGACGTTCGGCAGGAAGTAGGCGAAGCGGTAGAACTGCTTGAAGCGCACCGCTGAGTTGAGCATCACGGCGGTCACCAGCGCGAGGAAGAGCATCGGCAGGGTGGCCATGGACCAGATGATCAGGGTGTTGGTGAGGGAGTGCCAGAACTGGGCGTCCCCGAGCAGATAGCGGTACTGCGACAGCCCCGCGTACTCCATCGGTCCCAGCCCGTCCCAGCGGTGGAACGAGAGGTAGAGGGAGTACCCCACCGGGATCAGGCCGAAGCCGAGGAAGAGCAGATAGAACGGGGAGATCGCGAGGTAGAGCCGCCAGTAGCCGAGGACGGAGCGGGGCTTGTGGCGCGCGTGTGCGGCCCTCGTGGCGCTGCGGGCGGCGGGCGGGGCACCGAGCCCGGGCACGGCGGTCATACCAGCACCCCCATGTGCTCCGCTATGCGTCGGCACTTGCTCATGGCGTCCTTCCATGCCCGGGCGGGGTTCTTGTCGAGCGCGTTCACATTGCGCAGTTCGTCGGAGACCACCTGGTCGAGGGCGTAGTCGTACGGGCTGTGGTAGGCGACCGGGATCTTCTCGGCCGCCGGGCCGAAGACGTCGATGGTGGCCTGGCCACCGAAGAACGGGTCCGGTGCGCGCATCGCCTTCCGCCGGTACGAGGCGGGGGTGGAGGGGAAGAGGGTGGCGTCCGTGAAACCGCGGGCCTGGTTGGCGGGGTTCAGCAGCCAGGTGATGATCTGATAGGCCTGCTCGGGTTCCCGGCAGGTCTTGGTGATGGCGAGGAAGGAGCCGCCGTTGTTGGCGGCGCCGCCGGGCATCGCCGCCACCCGCCACTTGCCGCTGGTCTTCGGCACGGTCGTCTTGAGGTCCCCGGCCGCCCAGGAGGCCCCGAGCTGGCTGGGCAGCAGGCCCTTCTCGATCGCCGCGTTGGAGTCCGGCGTGCCGGACTGGTACTTCGAGCACAGACCGCGCCGGTACGCCTCGATCGCCTTGCCCCAGGCGTGGCGCACATGCTCGTGGTCGCCGATGAAGTGCCGTTCCTTGTCGACGTACCGCAGGGTGCTCTGCGCGAGCATGTACTGGTAGACGGTGAGCGCGTCGATGAGCAGATACGCGCCGCGGATCTTCCGCTTCAGCCGCTCGCCGGCCGCGAAGTACGCGTCCCAGGTGTTCATCTCCCGGGCGACGTCGGCGGGGTCCGTGGGCAGTCCGGCCCGGTCGAACACGGCGGGCATGTAGTAGTGGGCGACCGGGCCGGTGTCGATGGGGAAGCCGACCATGCGTCCGTCGGGGGTGCAGCCCTCCGCCCACTTCCAGGGCAGGTACTGGCTCTTGAGCCGGTCCGCGCCGAGGGTGCGCAGATCGATGAACTGTCCGGCGTTCGGCAGGTACGAGGCCATGTCCTCGCCCTTGAGGCCGGTGATGTCGGGGACGTACGACCGGCCGGCCATCGTCGTCAGCAGCTTGGACTTGAAGTAGCCGCCGATCTGGGCCGGCTTCAGTGAGACGCCCGTGAAGCGCGTCCTGGCGTCGGCGACGACCTTGTCGCTGAGCCCGCCGGTCCAGTACCAGAGGGTCATGTCGCGGCCCGTGGAACCGCTCGGTACCGAGCAGCCCGCCGTGGTGCCGCCGAGCGTCGCAACCGCCGTGGTGGCCAGCCCCGCGCGCAGCAGCCCTCTCCGGGAGAGGTGCACCGCTCCCACCGCCCTTCAAAAGTGTGCAAGGTGTGGCACAGGATCGTGCGCCCATCGATCAGGAAGCGCAATAGTCGAACAGAAGCAAGCATGGAAATGATTGAGAATGACGAGTACTGTGCACGGCGTGCTGGCTGAACGACGACATCAGATGATCTTGCGAGCGCTGCGTTCCGGCGGACCGGCCGCTGTGGCGGACCTCTCCGCCCAGCTGAACGTGAGCGCCGCCACCATCCGCCGCGATCTGCTGAAGCTGGAGGAGGAGGGGCTGCTCACCCGGGTGCACGGCGGCGCCGTCGTGGAGGAGGGCGACCAGCCCTTCGCCGAGGTCGCCGAGGTGCGGGTGGCGGAGAAGGACGCCATCGCGGCCCGGGCCGCCGAGCTGGTCGAGGACGGGCAGACCGTACTGCTGGACATCGGCACCACCGCCTACCGCCTCGCCCGGCAGCTGCACGGCCGCAGACTGACCGTGATCACCAGCAATCTGGTGGTCTACGAGGAGCTGGCCGACGACACCGCCATCGAGCTGGTGCTGCTCGGCGGGGTGCTCCGGCGCGAGTACCGCTCGCTGGTCGGCTTCCTCACCGAGGACAATCTGCGCCAGCTGCACGCCGACTGGCTCTTCCTGGGCACCAGCGGCGTCCGCCCCGGCGGTCAGGTCATGGACACCACGGTCGTCGAGGTACCGGTCAAGCGGGCCATGATCGCGGCCTGTGACCGGGTGGTGCTCCTCGCCGACGCGGCCAAGTTCCCCGGCACCGGGATGGCCAAGGTGTGCGACCCCGGCGACCTCGACGCCGTCGTGACCAACGCCCCCTCGGCCCTGCCGGCCTGCGCCGCGTTCGAGGAGGCCGGAGTGGACGTGGTGCGGATATGAAACTCGCGATCCTCGGCGGCGGCGGATTCCGGGTGCCGCTGGTGTACGGGGCGCTGCTCGGCGATCACGCGGAGGGCCGCGTCACCGAGGTCACCCTCCACGACCTGGATTCCGCCCGGCTCGCGGCCGTCGCCCGGGTGCTCGGCGAGCAGGCCGACGGCATACCGGACGCCCCCGCCGTGACGGTCACCACCGACGTCGACGAGGCACTGCGCGGCGCCGCCTTCGTCTTCTCCGCGATCCGCGTCGGCGAGCTGGAGGGCCGGGCGATCGATGAGCGGATCGCCCTGGACGAGGGCGTGCTCGGTCAGGAGACGGTCGGCGCCGGGGGCATCGCGTACGGGCTGCGCACCGTGCCCGTCGCCACGGAGATCGCGCGGCGCGTCGCCCGGCTCGCGCCCGACGCCTGGGTCATCAACTTCACCAACCCGGCGGGACTCGTCACCGAGGCCATGTCCCGCCACCTCGGCGACCGGGTCATGGGCATCTGCGACACCCCGGTGGGTCTCGGCCGGCGCGTCGCCCGCGTCCTCGGCGCCGATCCGGACCGGGTGTGGATCGACTACGTCGGGCTCAACCACCTCGGCTGGCTGCGGGGCCTGCGGATCGACGGGCGCGACGAGCTGCCGCGGCTGCTCGCCGACGACACCGCCCTCGACTCGTTCGAGGAGGGCAGGCTGTTCGGCCGTGAGTGGCTGCGCGCCCTCGGCGCGATCCCCAACGAATATCTGCACTACTACTACTTCAACCGCGAGGCGGTGCGCGCCTACCGGGAAGCCGAGCAGACCCGCGGCGCGTTCCTCCGCGACCAGCAGGCGATGTTCTACGAGGCGATGCGCGACCCCGCCGCCCCTCCCCTCGCCACCTGGGACCGCACCCGCGCCGAGCGCGAGGCCACCTACATGGCCGAGAACCGCGAGGCGGCGGGCGCCGGTGAGCGTGACACCGATCCGGAGTCCGGCGGCTACGAGCAGGTGGCGCTCGCCCTGATGCGCGCCATCGCCCGCGATGAGCGCGCCACCCTGATCCTCAACGTGCGGGGCGGCGCCACCCTGGACGTCCTGGACGCGGACGCGGTGATCGAGGTGCCCTGCCTGGTCGACGCGAACGGTGCCCGCCCCCTCTCCGTCGCTCCCCTTCCCCATCACGCCACCGGCCTGGTGTGCGCCGTCAAGGCCGTCGAACGCGAGGTCATGGCCGCCGCCGAGAGCGGTTCGCGCGCCACCGCGGCCAAGGCGTTCGCCCTCCATCCGCTCGTGGACTCGGTAACCGTCGCCCGCCGTCTCGTCGACGGCTACGCGAGCGGGCACCCCGGCCTCGCGTATCTGAACCGGAAGTAGGCCCCCCGTCATGCACGATGAACGCCGCCGTATCGAGGAGCGCGTCGAGCGCGTCCTGAAGCAGCGCATCCAGCCGGCCGTCCACGCCGCGTCCGTGCCCCTCACCCTCGAGGCGTGGCAGGCGCCGGACGAGCCGGTGCCGTTCCCGGAGGCCGCGGCCGCCCCGTACGAGCCGTTCGCCCTCGGCACCCCGTGGGGGCCGCCGTGGGGCACCACCTGGTTCCGGGTCCGGGGCGAAGTGCCGGCCGCGTGGGCGGGGCGGCGGGTCGAGGCCGTCTTCGACCTGGGGTTCGTCGGCGACTGGCCGGGCAACCAGGCCGAGGCGCTGGTCCACACCCTGGACGGCAGCCCGCTGAAGGCCGTCAATCCGCAGAACCAGTACGTGCCCGTGGCCGATCCGGCCGAGGGCGGCGAACGGATCGCGTACCTCATCGAGGCCGCCTCGAACCCCGACATCCTCGCAGGCGACTTCGCCGCCCCGACCCCGTTGGGCGACAAGCTCACCGCGGGCCGCGCCCCGCTGTACACCTTCGCCCGCGCCGACCTCGCGGTGCTGGACGAGAACGTGTGGCATCTGGCCCTGGACCTCGCGGTCTTGCGCGAACTGATGCTGGAGCTGGACGAACACCAGCCGCGCCGCCACGAGATCGCGCACGCCATCGACCGCGCGCTCGGCCGGCTCGACCTGGAGGACGTGTCCGGCACCGCCACCGCCGTGCGCGACGCGCTGCGCGGTGTCCTGGAGCGCCCCGCCCACGCCTCCGCCCACACCATGTCGGCCGTCGGCCACGCCCACATCGACTCCGCGTGGCTGTGGCCGATCCGCGAGACCAAGCGCAAGACCTCGCGCACCTTCTCCAACGTCACGGCGCTGGCCGCCGAGTACCCCGAGTTCATCTTCGCCTGCTCGCAGGCGCAGCAGTACGCCTGGGTCAAGGAGGGCTATCCACAGGTCTGGGAGCGGATCCACCAGGCGGTACGGGCCGGGCAGTGGGCGCCGGTCGGCGGCATGTGGGTCGAGGCGGACGGCAACCTGCCCGGCGGCGAGGCCATGGCCCGCCAGCTCGTGCACGGCAAGCGCTTCTTCCTGGACGAGTTCGGCATCGAGACCAAGGGGGTGTGGCTGCCGGACTCCTTCGGCTACAACGCCTGCTTCCCGCAGCTGGCGCGGCTAGCCGGAAACGAGTGGTTCCTGACCCAGAAGCTCTCCTGGAACCAGACCAACAAGCTCCCCCACCACACCTTCTGGTGGGAGGGGATCGACGGCTCCCGGATCTTCACCCACTTCCCGCCGGTGGACACCTACAACGCCGAGTTCTCCGGCCAGGAGATGGCGCACGCGGTCCGCAACTACGCCGACAAGGGGCGCGGTACGCGCTCGCTGGCGCCGTTCGGGCACGGCGACGGGGGCGGCGGGCCCACCCGCGAGATGCTGGAGCGGGCGCGCCGGCTGGCCGATCTGGAGGGCTCGGCGAAGGTCGTCATCGAGCACCCGGACGACTTCTTCACCGCCGCCCGCGCCGAGTACCCGGACGCCCCCGTGTGGTCCGGGGAGCTGTATCTGGAGCTGCACCGCGCCACGTACACCTCCCAGGCCCGCACCAAGCAGGGAAACCGGCGCAGCGAGCATCTGCTGCGCGAGGCGGAGCTGTGGGCGACGGCGGCGGCGCTGCGCGCTCCCGGTTACGCGTACCCGTACGAGCGTCTGGACCGGCTGTGGAAGACGGTGCTGCTGCACCAGTTCCACGACATCCTGCCGGGCTCGTCCATCGCCTGGGTGCACCGGGAGGCGGAGGCGGAGTACGCGCGGGTGGCGGCGGAGCTGACGGAGATCACCTCCTCGGCCCTGCTGGCAATGGGTGGCGGAGAAGAGCCCGCCCGGCCACATGTCCACAACACCAGTCCGCGCCCCCGCGCCGAGGTCATCGCCGTGCCCGCGGGCACCGCCGACGGGCAGCCGCTCGCCGACGGCCGGGTGGCCGTCCTCGCCGAGGCCCCCGCGTCCGGCAGCGCTCCGCTCGCCACCACGGACGTGGACCCGGGGCATGTCGTCGTCGGCGAGCGCGTGCTCGACAACGGCCTGGTCCGCCTCGAACTGGCCGAGAACGGCACCCTCGCCTCCCTTCGCGACCTCACCGCCGACCGCGAGGTCCTCGCCCCCGGCTCCCCCGGCAATCTGCTCCGGCTCCACACCGACCTCCCCAACTGCTGGGACGCCTGGGACGTCGACAAGCACTACCAGCAGCGCTACACCGATCTACTCGACGCCGAGTCGGTCACCGTCGTGGAAAAGGGCCCGCTGCTCGGTGCGCTGCGCGTCGAGCGCGCCTTCGGCAAGGGCTCGCGGATCGTCCAGACGATCACGGTCCGGGCGGGCAGCCGCCGTATCGACGTCGACACCGACATCGACTGGCACGAGTCCGAGAAGCTCCTCAAGGCGGCCTTCCCGTTCGACATCCACGCCGACCGCTCCACCGCCGAGATCCAGTTCGGCCACGTCCACCGCCCCACGCACACCAACACCAGCTGGGAGGCGGCCCGGTTCGAGGTGTACGGCCACCGGTGGGTGCATGTGGGCGAGCCCGGCTACGGGGTCGCGGTGCTGAACGACGCGACGTACGGGCACGACGTGTCCCGCACCACCCGCGAGGACGGCGGCACGACGACCACGGTGCGGCTCAGCCTGGTGCGCGCCCCGCGCGTCCCCGACCCCGAGGCGGACCAGGGCCGGCACCGCTTCACCTACGCCCTGCTCCCGGGTGCCACCGTCCAGGACGCGATCGCCGAGGGGTACGCGCTCAACCTGCCCCTGCGGGTGGCCGACGCCCGGAGCGCCGCCGCCCCGCTGGTCACCACGGACGGTCCGGCCGCCGCCGTCGAGGCGGTCAAACCGGCCGACGACCGCTCGGGCGATGTCATCGTGCGGCTCTACGAATCGCTCGGTGGCCGCGCCCGCACCACCCTCCGCCCGGGCTTCGCGCACTCCGGTGCCACGGTCGTGGACCTTCTGGAGCGGCCGCTCGCCGACGCCCAGCCGGTCACGGTGCACGAGGACGGCAGCGTCACGGTGTCCTTGCGCCCCTTCCAGATCCTCACCCTCCGGTTCGCGAGGGGCTGACCACGTGGCCGTGCTCGCCGTGCAGCTCGACGGCGAGCCGGAGTCAGGGCCGCACCTGGATCAGCGCGTGGGTGCCACTGGTACGCCAGTGGCGCTCCCGCGCGTCCAGCGCGGCCTCGGTGTCCGCGTCGAGCCCGGTGATGACATCCGACTTCAGGGTGCGCAGGGCGGCCACCGGCCCGGGGAAGTACGCGGTACGGTCGGCGAACGGGGTGGTCGGGGGCCACATCCGGTCGCCGACGAGGCGGCGGTAGTTCAGATCGCCCTTCAGCACGGTGAGGGTGGCGTCCGCGAACTCCCGCCGCAGATCGTCCGGCATTTCCGCGTACGGCAGCGGCGCCCGGAAGAAGTCGTGCGCCCGGACGGTGAGCCGACCGTGGGCCATGGCCGTCCACAGCCGCGCCCCGGCCTCGCCCGCGGCGCCCTCGGCGCGCGCCAGATGGCGCAGGCAGTCGACGACGTCGGAGGTGGTGGCGTCGGACACGTAGTACGGATACGGCTTCACCTGGAGGACGACCCGCTCGGCGCGCCGGTGGCGGAGCAGATGGTCGATCAGGACGAGATCGGGGAGGAGTTCGCGGCCCGCGTTGTCGGCGACCAGGCACAGCGTGGCCGGGGCCCCGGCGGGCAGGAGCCGCCACAGGGCGTCCGACTCGTCGGCCACCAGCGGTGCCGCGGCGGACGATGTGGCGCCGCCGGAGGAGATGCGGAAGCCGAGGTCCGCGCGGTTGCCCCAGAGCGAGCCGTGCAGCAGCGCGTCCGCGGCCTCGTCGGCGGGCCGGTTCAGGATGTCGTCGAGAGCGGTCAGTTCCCGGGCGGCCTCGGGGGTGTCCAGCTCGGCCTGTTTGAAGGGCCGGAACGGGTCGATGCCCTGCCAGGGGCCGGGGGCGAAATAGCCCACGGCTTCCAGGAGGCGGCGGTAGAAGTAGCTCTCGATCCAGAGGAAGGGCACCGCGAACCACGAGCGGCCGAAGTACTCCCGCCCCCAGGTCTGCCATCGGTCGTGGTCGTGTGCGCCCGGGGCGAGCGGGGTGATGACGCCCTCGGCGTGGTCGTGGCGCAGCGCGTCGAGCGCCCGGTGCTGGTCGGGGCCGTACGGGAAGGCGTCCCGTACCTTCTCGATGAGCGCCGGATGCCGCTCGGTCAGCACGCTGCGGGCGAACGATCCGGGCTCATCGCCGAGGATCACGGACGCGTCGGCGGGTTCGGACATGGCAGCCAGGGTTTCACACCGGGCCGGGGACGTTCGCCGTTACCAGTGCGCGGGGCGGGTGAGGGCGGAGGGGAGCCGGGTGGCGGTGTCGCCCCGGGCGGCGTTCAGCTGGGCCTGGGTGAGGAAGATGGCGCCGGTCAGATCGGCGCCGCTGAGGTCGGCGTCGCGGAGGTCGGCGTCGCGGAGGTCGGCCCCGATGAGATCGGCGGCGCTCAGGTCGGCGCCGGTGAGGTCGGCCGCGATGAGGCAGGCCCCGCGGAGGCTGGCGCCGCGCAGATCGGCGCCCCGGAGGCGGGCCCCCATGAGATCGGCTCCCCGGTGGTTCTTCCTCTTGCCCCGGCCCTTGGGCCGGACCCCGGCCCGCGCCAGTTCGCTCGTGCGCAGCAGCAGCGCGTTGACCCCGTCCCGGTGGGCGGCGACGTCCAGCGCGAGGAGTTCGTCGGCGCTGCCCCGGGTCAGCTCCTCGGTGGTACGGAGCGCCCGGCGCAGCTCGTCGTGGACGGGGCGGGCCGCGGGGAGGGTGAGGGCCTCGGTGAGGTACCAGAGGAGTTCGTGGAGCTGCCGCATCACGGGGAAGACGGAGAACATGCGGGACGCGGTCCGTGGGTGCGCCCGCCAGTCGCGGCCCTCGAAGGTGGTGTGGGAGACCTTCTGCCCGGCGCCGAAGCAGTCGTAGACGGTGCAGCCCGCGAAGCCCTTCTCGCGCAGCCGGGAGTGGATGCCGCAGCGGAAGTCGGCCTCCAGGTTGCGGCAAGGCTCCCCGGCTGCCTTGTCGACGGCGAAGTCGGCCGAGGCCCCGAAGGGCAGGGCGACGCAGCACAGCCCGAAACAGCTGCCGCAGTCGGCCCGCAGATCGGGGCGGGCCGCATCGGATATGGGGGCCTCGGATCCGGCTGACACCATGTGTTCTCCCTGGGAACGGGCGCCGCCCTGGTCCCGGCGGCGCTCTCGCAACATCCCATGATCCCAGAGCCGCGGCGGCGCCGTCAGCCCGGGACGATCAGGTCGATGCCGTACGCGGCGACCGCCAGGCAGGCGGCGAAGCACACCACCGCGACGGCCAGGGCCGGCCTCCCCCGGTCCCGGCCTCGCCGCGGGGCCCTCCCTGGGTGGGTCCCGAGCCCGGCGCGGTCCCAGGCGGCGATGCCGAGCGAGAACATCACGACCACCACGATGGTGATCCCCAGGCTGACTCCGAAGACCCCTCCGAGGATGCCCCACTCGACGTCCATCGCGCCCACCTCTCTCACCGGTCCGGTTCCGGGGTCAGGCCGCCGAGCGCACAGTGTGCTCCGGGCTCTCGGCGGCGGGCAGCTCGTTGACGTTGCCCGAGTTCACCGGGCGGCGCCGGGAGAGCGCGTAGAAGCCCGCGGCCGCCACCACCGCGACGCTCGCCACCAGGGCCACGCCCGCGTCGCCCCGGTCGGCGACCCAGGCCGCGACGCCTCCCACGGCGGCCGCGGCGGGCAGGGTGAGCAGCCAGGACACCGCGATCCGCCCGGCGATCCCCCAGCGCACCTGGGCCAGCTTGCGGCCGAGCCCGGCGCCCAGGATGCTGCCGGTGCAGACCTGGGTGGTGGACAGCGCGAAGCCCATGTGGGACGAGGCCAGGATGACCGCGGTGGCGCTGGTCTCGGCCGCGAACCCCTGCGGGGTCCGGATGTCGGTCAGCCCGCGGCCCATGGTCCGGATGATCCGCCACCCCCCGGCGTACGTCCCCAGTGAGATGGCCATCCCCGCGCTCAGCACCACCCACCACGGCGGTCCGGTGCCATGGCCGAGCACCCCGGCGGAGATCAGGGACAGCGTGATGACACCCATCGTCTTCTGCGCGTCATTGGTGCCGTGGGCCAGCGCCACCAGGGAGGCCGAGCCGACCTGGCCCGCACGGAACCCCTTGCGGACCGCCCCGCTCGCCGTGCGGCGGGTGATCACATAGGCCAGATACGTGGCGAACGTGGCCACCACGCAGGCCACGACCGGGGAGGCGACCGCCGGAATCACGATCTTTTCGAGGATCTCGGCGAACCGCACCGCGGATCCCCCGGCCCCCACCCACACCGCCCCGATCAGCCCGCCGAAGAGGGCGTGCGACGAACTGGAGGGCACCCCGACGAGCCAGGTGACCAGATTCCACAGGATCGCGCCCACCAGCCCCGCGAAGATCATCGCCAACGAGACCCGGCCGTCGTCCACGATGCCGTTGGAGATCGTCTTGGCCACTTCGGTGGACAGGAACGCACCGGCCAGGTTCAGCACTCCGGCGACGATGACGGCGACCTTCGGAGACAGCGCCCCGGTGGCGATCGAGGTGGCCATGGAGTTGGCCGTGTCATGGAAACCGTTGGTGAAGTCGAAGGCCAGCGCCGTGATGATCACTACGACGAGCAGGAAGGAAACGGACCCCATCCGGGACCTCCCGCGTCGGGGTTCCGCGCCATCGCACCGAACCGTCCGCGAATTCGCTGCCTTTCCCACGCTAAGGGTGAGTTCACCCACCCGCCAACGCACGCCCCCGCAGTGCGGCCCGGCGATCACCGGCGGGTCCGGTTCAGCGGCGGGTGAGGGACGGGCGGGCGTTCAGGGCCGCCACCTCGCTTCCGGTGGCGCGCCGGTAGGTGTCGGTTATCCGGGCCAGCTCCCGCAGGCCGCGGCCACCGTCCCGGTGCATGGCCCGGTTCGCCCGTACGACGGCCGCCGTCGCCTCGCGGCGCGCGGCCTCGTAGCGGGCCGGCCCGGTCCGCAGCCCGTCATGGGCGGACAGCTCATACGCCAGGACCCGGGCGTCGACGATGGCCTGGGACGCGCCGTTGGCGCCCACCGGGTACATCGGATGCGCGGCGTCGCCGAGGAGGGTGACGCGGCCGCTCCCCCATGACGGCAGCGGGTCCCGGTCGACCATCGGGTATTCCAGGATCTCGTCGCCGCCGACCAGCAGGGCGGGCACATCGAGCCAGCCGAGCGCCCAGTGCGCGTAGTACGGCAGCACATCGGCCAGCCGCCCGGCGCGGTTCCAGCCCGCGTCCCCGGTGAGCGGGCCCGGTTCGGCCACCCTCACCAGGCACACCCAGTTGATCCGATCGCGGCCGATCGGGTACGCGACCATCTCCGCGTCCCCGTCGCTCACGATGGCCATCGAGCGGCCGGTGAGGAACGGCGCGGCCTTGGCCGTACCGCGCCACATCCGGATGCCCGACCACAGCAACGGGCCTTCATTCGGGTGGAGTTGGGCGCGAATCGCCGAATGCAGCCCGTCGGCGCCGACGAGCACCTCGGCGTCCTGTTCCCCGACCGTGCCGGTGGCGCGGTCGAGCACCCGCACCCGGACGCCGTCCCTCTCCCCCTCCTCGGGGTCGTGTGCGAAGCCCGTCACGCGGGCTCCGGTGCGGACCGCGCCGGGGCCCAGCCGCTCGCGGACCGCCGCGAGGAGCAGCAGTTGCAGCTCCCCGCGGTGGATCGAGTACTGCGGCCAGCGGTAGCCCTGTGCCATGCCTCGCGGCTCGCTGAAGACCCGGCGGCCGTGCCGGTCGGCGTAGACGTTCTCGGCGGTGGCCACGCCGAGGTCGGCGAGGCCGTCGCCGAGGCCGAGTTCGGTCAGCTCCCGCACGGCGTGGGGCAGCAGGTTGATGCCGACGCCGAGCGGGCGGATCTCCCGGGCACTCTCGACGACGGTGGCCTCGATGCCCGCCGCGTGCAGGCTGAGCGCGGCGGTCAGCCCGCCGATGCCCGCACCGGCGATGAGGACGGTCACTTTTCGGCCCGGGCCGCGGGGTGGATCTCGGGGCGGTCGATGACGCGCAGCCAGGTGCCGTCCGGCTCACGGCGGACGACCTGCACCCGGCCGCCGGTGTTGTCGCCGGACGGGGTCGAGGTGAGGGCGAGGTCGCCGTAGCGGACGGTGGGCAGCGGCTCCTCCGGCCGGAAGGGCTCCGTCGTGTGGTCGAGCAGCGCCTGGCACACGGCGCGAATGGCCTCCCGGCCGACGGTCACGGATCCCGGCGGGTACGCGAGTACCGCGTCGGGTGCGTACAGCTCGGCCATGCCCTCGGCGTCGCCGGCGTTGGCGCGCTCGACGAACAGCCGGGTGAGGTCCTCGGGGGTGGTGGCGCGTTCGCCCGTCGTCCCTGTCATGGCGGGTCCTCCTGTTTTTCAGTCTCTGTTCTCCGGTGTCCTGCCTCCACTCTCCGGCTGTCGCGATCAGAAGTCCAAGAGATGATAAGTCTGGCCATCAGAAGCTGTGGTTATAGAATCCGGCTCATGGAACTGCGTCAGCTCGCCTACTTCGTGGCGGTGGCCGAGGAGCGGAACTTCACCCGGGCCGCCGAGCGGGAGCACGTGGCCCAGCCCGGGGTGAGCGCCCAGATCCGGCGGCTGGAGCGGGAGCTGGGCCAGGAGCTGCTGGACCGCTCGGGACGCTCGGTGCGGCTGACCGAGGCGGGCGAGGCCGTCCTGCCGTACGCGCGGGCGGCGCTCGCCGCGGTGCAGGGTGCGCGGCAGGCCGTGGACGAACTGACCGGGCTGCTCCGGGGGCAGGTGGCCGTGGGGACGGTGACCTCGCACACCGTCGATCTGCCGGACCTGCTGGCGGAGTTCCACGACGCCCATCCGGCGGTGGAGATCACCTTGTCCGAGGACAACTCGGACCAGCTCCTGGAGGGCTTGCGAACGGGCCGGCTCGACGCCGCGATCGTCAGCGTCGGCAGTCGGACGCCGCCCGGGATCGAGATGCAGGTGCTCACCGACCAGCCGATCGTCGCGGCGGTCGGTCACGACCACGAGCTGGCCGTCCACTCCGCCATCTCGCTGGACACCCTGCGCGGGCGGGCCCTGATCAGCCTGCCGCCCGGTACGGGGCTGCGCACCCGGCTCGACGAGGCGTGCGCGGCCGCCGGGTTCGCGCCGCACATCGCCTTCGAGGCGAGCGATCCGGAGGTGCTCGCCCAGCTCGCCGAGCGGGGACTGGGCGCGGCGATCCTGCCCGGTTCGTTCGCCGAGGCGCGGGCGGACCGGCTGCGGACGGTCCGGATCACCCGCCCGGCCATGCGCGGGCGGCTGGTGTTCGCCTGGCGGGCGGGCGGCCCGAGCGGTCCGGCCGGACGCGCCCTGGTGGCGCGCGCCTGCCCCGCCCTGATCGAGCGCGCCCGCCACACGCTGGGGGACGCGGCCATGCCGGCCGTCTCCAGGCGTGAGACAGGCCATTGACAGCGGTCAACGGCGGATCCCAGAATTGGCGCCATGATCAGGAATCGGTTCGACACGACGGGACACCTTCGCGCCCCGGACCGGACCGGCTGTGAGCGCTCGGGCCGCTAGTCGGCCTGCCCCGGCCCTCGCGACAATCCCGCGCCGCCAGGCACGCGCCCGGTCCGCCTCCTGATTCTCCGGATTCTCCGGCATTCCCCCGGTTCGCTCCCGGACCCGGCCGGACGCCACGGACGCCTGCGGACGCCACCGAGCGCACGTCCGCGATGATCCGCACCGCATCCCGCCGGGTCTCCCCGTGCGCGGCGCGAGGGCTTCTCTGCCATCCGTCCCAGCGGCTCCGCCGCCGTCGCGTCACGCATGAGGAGAACACCATGACCGTCATCGACACCCCGCCGAACCCCCCGGTGCTGCGCGACGCGCGCATTCCGGCGGGCGGCCTGTACGAGGGGCCGCGTACGCTGCGCCGGTTGCCGGAAGGATGGCAGGAGCGTCCGTACGAGCGCTTCGAGCTGGTGCCCCAGGGGCGCACCATCGGGGCCGAGATCCGCGGGGCGGACCTCTCCCGGCCGCTGGAGCCGGGGCTGCGGGAGGAGCTGAACCGCGCCCTGCTGGAGTGGAAGGTGCTCTTCTTCCGCGGTGCGCACCTCACCTCCGCCCAGCAGCGCGACCTCGCCCGGCACTGGGGGGAGCTGGAGACGAACCCCCTGCTCGCCAGCGGATCGAGCGAGGACGTCGTCCGCTTCGACAAGGGCGAGGGCGCCACCCCCACCTTCGAGAACGTGTGGCACGCCGACGTCACGTTCTGGGAGCGGCCCGCGCTCGGCGCCGTGCTCCAGCTGCGCGAGGTGCCGCCCATCGGCGGGGACACCATGTGGGCGGACATGGCCGCCGCGTACGACAACCTGCCCCAGGAGGTACGGGACCGCATCGACGGCGCCACGGCCGTGCACGACTTCATCCCCGGTTTCTCCCGCTTCTACGGCCCCGAGCGGCTCGCCCCGTTCCAGGACGTGTTCCCGCCCGTCGAGCACCCGGTGGTGCGGACCCACCCGGAGACCGGGCGGCGGACGCTCTTCGTGAACACCTCCTTCACCACCCGGATCACCGGCATGGAGCGGGAGGAGAGCGACCGGCTGCTGGCCTATCTGTGCCGTCAGGCGCAGGTCCCGGAGTACCAGGTGCGCTTCCGGTGGCAGCCGGGCGATGTGGCGTTCTGGGACAACCGAGCGACCCAGCACTACGCGGTGAACGACTACGCGCCGCACCCGCGGGTGGCCGAGCGGGTGGCCATCGAGGGGGACCGCCCGTTCTGACGCGGCCGGTCCGGTCCGGCTGACGCGGTCCGGCTGCTCGGGACTGATCAGGATGCGGGGATAGTGACGCGGCCTTGGCCAAAGCTGGGGTATACCGTTACCGGGGCAACGAGTTGACGGCCTCGCGCGGGCCACGACAGACAGAGGCCGGGCTGTGGCAGGGGCCTCGGAGGTAACGGGTGCGATACCGGGTCCTTGGTGCGCTCGAGCTGCGGGACGGTGACCAATGGACGTCCCTCGGCCCGGCGAAGTGGCGGATGCTGCTCGCGGTGCTGCTGTGCCACGCCAACCGGACCGTCCCGGCCGAACGGCTCCTGGACGAACTGTGGGGCGAGGGCCAGGCTCCGCAGAGCGCGGCCAAGTTGCTGCAGACGTATGTCTCCCGTCTCCGGCAGAGCCTGGGTGACGCGTCCGGCGGGGCCCTGATCACCGACAAGCAGGGCTACAGGGCGCACGGCTACCGGCTGGTGGTGGAGGCGGCCGACTTCGACGCCCACCGGTTCGAGCAGCTGGTCGAGGAGGGGCGGCGCGGTCTCGACCGGGACGCCGACTCCCCCGAGGACGCCGCCGAGCGGCTGCGCGAGGCGCTGGTGTTGTGGCGGGGCACGCCGTTCGCGGACGTGCCCCCTACCCCGTCAGTGGAGACGGAGACCACCCGGCTCGGCGAACTCCGGCTGCAGGCCGTGGATGCCCGTATCGACGCCGATCTGCGGTGCGGCCGGCACGCCGACGTCCTGGGCGAGCTGGAGGCGCTGACCGCCGAGCATCCGTACCGCGAGGGGCTGCGCGGCCGGCTGATGCTGGCCCTCTACCGCTCCGGCCGGCAGGCCGACGCCCTGGCCGCCTACCGCGCTCTGCACCGGCTGCTGGCCGAGGACCTGGGGGTCGAGCCGATCCCTCCGCTGCAGCGGCTCCAGCAGCGGATCCTCACCGCCGACGCCTCCCTGCTGGCGCCGCCGGCGCCCCGCAAGGGGGAGCGGCCCGCCGCTCCGGCCGCACGCCCGGCCGCCCGGGGCCCGCGCCAGCTGCCGCCCGCCAGCCAGGCGTTCACCGGGCGCCACGGTGAAGTGGCGGTGATCCAGGCACTCCTGGAACAAAGCGACCAGAACGAGGGAAGCGACTCGGGCGACGGCGACGGACCGGGGCGCCCCGTGGTGATCGCGGCCATCGACGGCACCGGCGGCGTGGGCAAGTCCACGCTGGCCATCCACGCCGCGCATCAGCTCGCCGAGCGGTTCCCGGACGGCCAGCTCTACGTCGATCTGCACGGCACCACCGCCGGGCTCTCGCCCCTCGAACCCGCCGAAGTGCTCGGGCGGTTCCTGCGCGCCCTGGGCGTGGACGGATCGAGCGTGCCGGGCGCCACCGACGAGGCGTCGGCCCAGTTCCGCTCGCTGGTGGCGGGGCGGCGGCTGCTGGTCATCCTGGACAACGCCGCCTCCGTGGACCAGGTCCGTCCGCTGCTGCCCGCCGGGCCCGACTGCGCCGCGCTGGTCACCAGCCGCGAGATGCTGACCACCCTGGAGGGCGCCACCCATCTGCATCTGGGCGTCCTCCCCCACGACCAGGCCGTGGCGCTGCTGGAGCGGATCGTCGGGGTGGAGCGGGTACGGGCCGAGCGCGCGGAGGCCGAGGAGATCACCCGGCTGTGCGGCCGGCTGCCGCTGGCGCTGCGGATCGCGGGCGCCCGGCTGGCCGCCCGCCCGGCGTGGCCGCTGCGCACCCTGGTGTCCAAGCTGACCGACGCCCGCGGCCGGCTGGACGAGCTGCGCTTCGGCAACCTGGCCGTGCGGACCAGCTTCGAGGTGAGCTACGACGCCTTCCGGCTCGGCGGGCGCTCCGACGACGCGGACGCGGTACGCGCCTTCCGGCTGCTCAGCGCGGCGCCCGGGCAGGACGTGAGCCTGCCGGTGGCGTCCGTGCTGCTGGACCATCCGGCCGACCGCACGGAGAACGCGCTGGAGCGGCTGGTCGACGCGCAGCTGCTGGAGAGCCCGGACTCCGTCCGGTACCACATGCACGATCTGCTCCGGCTGTTCGCCTCGGAGCGGGCCGAGCAGGAGGAGTCCGAAGCCGAAACCGGCGCCGCGCTGGAACGGATGATGTCGGCCTACGTGGCCACCGCCCAGCGGGCGGTCACCCTGCTCGACCCGCACCGGCCCTGGCCCCGCCATCCGGTCGAGGGCACCGTGATCCCGCTGCGGGACCGTACCGAGGCGGCGGCGTGGCTGAAGGCCGAGGCGGGCAACCTGCTGGCCGCCGTCGCCCACGCCGTCACCCAGTCCGACGCGCTCGCCCGGCTCGGGATCCGGCTGGCCCAGGCCCTCCAGTGGTTCCTCTATCCGCGGGCGCACGCCCAGGATCTGCAGACGGTCAACGAGCTGGCCATCGGGGCCGCCCGGCGGCTGGGCGACCTGGAGAGCCAGGCGTGGGCGCTGGATCATCTCGCGGGTGCGCACTGGCTCCAGCACAGCTACGAGGAGATGCGGGCCACCCTGGAGTCGGCGCTGGAGATCTGGCGCGCCATCGGCCATCAGCGGGGCGAGCAGCGGTCGCTGTGCAACCTGGCGGACGCGCTGTCCGAACTGGGCCTGTTCGAGGAGGCCATCGAGGTGCAGCGGCGTCAGCTCGCCCTGGCCCGGGACACCGGGGACCTGGCCGCCGAGGTGGTCGGCCTGGGCAACCTGGGCCGCGCCCACCGCGGTCTGGGCCGCGCCGAGGACGCCGTGACCTGCTTCAAGGAGAGCCTGGAGCACGCCCGGCGGACCGGCGACGTCCATCATCAGGGCTTCGCGATGTACGAGATCGGCATCACGTACATGGAGCAGGGGAAATTCCCCGAGGGCCGGGCGCACCTGGACGAGGCGCTGCCGGTGTGGCAGCGGCCGGGTACGTACGAGAGCTGGCGCGGGCACACCTGGAGCGGACTCTTCCCCGCCTGTATGACACTCCAGATCGGCCCCGGCCCGCACTGAGACGGAGCCGGTGCCCGGCCCTGTGTGGTTACGGCTTGCGCGCCACCCCGCCATACGCCCACACGCGGCTCGGGTCATGCTTGGCGCCGATGCCCGGGCGCCAGCAGGCCAGCTGCACCAAGCCCGGTTCGAGCACGTCCAGGCCGCGGAAGAAGCGCATGATTCCGGCGTAGTCGCGCGGGCCGGAGGTCACCGGGCTGAGGCTGAGCGGAGCCCAGTCCCGGTCGTCGGGCGAATCGTCGGTGAAGTCGCCGGTCACATGGGACACGATCAGACAGCTGCCGGGGGCCGCCCACTCCATGAGCCGGGTGACGACGCCGTACGGATCGTCCTTGTCGTCGAGGTAGTCGAGGATGAAGGTGAGCACGATCCCCACCGGCTGCCCGGGGTCGAGCAGCCGGCCCACCTCGTCATGGGCCAGGATCTTGTCGGGCTCGCGCAGATCGCCGCTGATCATCGTGGTGCCGGGGACCGCCAGCCGGGCCTGTCCGTGACTGGCCACGATGGGGTCGTTGTCGACGTAGACCACGCGGGCCCGGGGGTTCACCGCCTGCGCGATCTCGTGCACGTTCGGGGTCGTGGGCAGCCCCGAGCCGATGTCCAGGAACTGGCTGATGCCCTCGTCCGCCAGCTCGGCCATCGCCCGCTGCAGGAACCGGCGGTTGGCCAGGGCGGTGTCACGGATCTCCGGCGCGATGGACAGGAACCGCTGGGCCTGCTCGTAGTCGGCCAGGTAGTTGTCCTTGCCGCCGACGAGATAGTTGTAGACCCGCGCCGGGTTCGCCTGATGGCCGGGATGGCGGCCGTGGTCGACCGACTGCCAGTCCACCGTGGTGAGCCCGATGCCGGTCCCGCTGCTGTTCATCCGAGATACCCCTGCCCTTGAACCTGCGTCGCCTACCGCTGCCGGACCGTCACCGCGGACGCGGTGCCGGGCCGGGACGCCAGGTGACCGTGTCACTGGGTCCCGGTTCCGCCCAGGCGACCGGGGCCCGTGACCAGAGGTGGAACGGCAGATCGACGTCCGCGGACACCCGGCTGAGCTGCCCCCAGGAATACGCGTGGGAGTGGATCACCGCGGCGTGGAGCGCCGCTTCGAGGCAGGCGCGCGCGGTCCGCTCCGCACGACAGGTACCGCTCGGACCGGACCCCTCCACCCCGCCGGAGACCTGATAGGTGCTCCAGGCGTAGAGGGGTTCGCCGGTGTGCTGTTGGGGTTGCGGTTGCTGCTGCTGGTCGACGTTCACGGGCCCTCTCCAGACGCATCTACCGGCGGGGCTTGGCGATGCGTCCAGTATCGGGGAGGGCGGGTTACCGGCGGTATAGCGGCGGTAAAGCGGTATGCGACGGCGCTATACCTGCCGGGGCGTGCGGGGTGGTCAGGGGCGTGCGGGCGTTACGGAGGCCGGCTACTCGGCGAGCCAGGCCAGCACCTCGCGGTTGATCCGCTCGGGCTGTTCCAGGTGCAGGAAGTGGCCGGCGCCGTCGACCAGTTCGGCCCGGGACCCCGCCGGGAGGTGGTCCTTGGCGCTGTGGACCACGTCGGCGCCGATGCAGCCGTCGTCGGTGCCGTGCAGGAAGAGGATCGGCCGCTCGCCGGTCGCGGTGATCGCCTCCTGCTCCGCCGCGTACGCCGGAACGTGGCGGGTCGGGTCGAACAGGGCCTTGTAGTAGCCGATCGCGGCGGCGAGGTGGGCCGGGTCCTTCAGGCTCTCCTTGACGTACGCGATGTCCTGCGCGGAGTCGTGGTAGCCGGGCGACCAGTCGCGCCACAGACCGTCGATGAGCGCCATGTCGTGGGCCGCGGCGCCCGCTTCGGCCAGCGGGGTCTGGAACAGGAAGATGTAGAAGGAGCGCTTGAACTGGCCGTAGTCGAAATTGAAGAAGTCGGCCAGCACGCCGCCCAGCGGGGGCACGGACATCGTCACGGCCCGCCGCCAGCGCTCGGGGGCGCGGGCGGTGGCGCCGTAGGCGGCGATGGCGCCCCAGTCGTGGCCGATGAGCACCGCGTCACCGCCGGCGCCGAAGGCCTCGTGCAGGGCGTTGGCGTCGGAGGCGATGGCGCCGGCCTGGTAGGCGCCGTCGGCGGGGATTCCGGTGGGTGCGTATCCCCGCATGAAGGGGGCGACGGCGTGGTAGCCCGCGTCCGCGAGGGCGGGGAGCAGGTGGCGCCAGGAGTGTGCGGTGTCCGGGAAGCCATGCAGGCAGAGCGCCAGCGGGGCGTCCGCCGGGCCCGCTTCGAGATAGCCGAACTCGAGTCCATTTGCGGTGATGCTCTTGACCTGTGTCACGCTCAGCGATGCTAATTCACCGTCAGGAACACGTCCACGCGTGGCTTCGGGGGATTTTCCCACCGCCCGATGATCCGGCTGCGCGGTGGCCGCGAGGAGTGGCAGACTGCGCGCTGTACCGCCCGGATCCACATGACCGGTGACGGGCACCCGCGTGACGCCCTGCCCGGCCGAGGGAGGCCCCCATGACCAGCCCGAGCAGCTCCGTAGCGGACCACCATGAGGCCATGGAGCACCGCGGCTTCCTCTACCGCGACGAGGGGGAAGTGGTCGACGTCTGCGTCCCCTTCCTGCGCGAGGGCCTGGAGGCGGACGACGCGGTGGCCGTGGTGGCGGCCAAGTCGAACATCGCGGCGCTGCGGGACGCCCTCGGCCAGGACGCCCCCGCGGTGCAGTTCGAGGACGCGCTCAGCTGGTACCAGCACCCGGTGAAGACCATCGCCGCGTACGACTCGTTCGTGAAGGCCGAGTCGCCGCGCCGGGTGCGGGTGATAGCCGAACCGGTGTGGCAGGGCCGCACTCCGCTGGAGGTCGTGGAGTGGGCGCGCTACGAGTCCATCGTGAACGCGGCGTTCGCCCACTCCGGTGCCCGCGCCATCTGCTGTTACGACCGCCGTGCGCTGCACCCCGAGATCCTGACGTACGCGCGCCGGACCCACCCCGAGATCATCGACGGCCAGGGGCCGGAGCAGAGCCTGGAGTACACCGCCCCCGGCCCGTTCAGCGCCACCTGCGACCGCCGGACGCTGACGCCCGCTCCGGCGACGGCCGAGCGGCTGCCGGCCGACACGGCCGACCTCGACGCCGTGCGCGTCTTCCTCGCCGAGCGGGCCGGCCGGCACGGCATGGGCCAGGAGGCCTTCCGCAACATGGTCGCCGCCGTCGCCGAGGTGGCGAGCACCGCCCTCCGCCACGGCAGCGCCCCGGCGGAGCTGCGGGTGTGGACCGAGGACGGCGATCTGGTCTGCGAGATCGCCGGACCGGGCCACTGGTACCCGGACGCCCTGTGGGGTTTCACCCCGCCGGAGGGGGCGGACACCGGGTTCGGGCTGTGGGGCGTCCGCATGCTGTGCGACGTCGTCCAGATGCAGGCGGACGCGGACGGCACCCTGATCCGGCTGCGCGTCGGGCTGTGACCCGCACGGCCTCGTCGCCAACGGGCCGTCCTACGGAGTGCGCGGCCTCAGCATGATCCTCCGCGAGACGGCGAAGGTGACCGGTACGGCCGCCGCGGCGGCGATCAGCGGGGCCGTGCGGTCCCCGAGGTGCGCGAGGCCGACGAGGACGTACATCCCTCCCGTCGTGACCGCGAAGTTGGCGGCCGTGGACAGCGGGAAGAGGAAGAAGGCGCGCCACGTCGGCCGGACCCGGTAGGTGAACCGGCAGGACAGGAAGAACGAGCCGAGCGTGCTCAGGGCGAACGCGGCGATGTGGGCGGCCAGATAGGGCAGCAGGCTCAGCAGGCACAGATACAGGACGTAGTACGTACCGGTGTTGGCCACGCCCACCAGGCCGAAGCGGACCAGCTGCCCGACGAGGGGGCCGCGCCTCACCGGACCAGTTCCTCCACCCGGTCCGCCGGGACCGCGTTGGTGGACTGCACCAGGAAGTGCGGGCGCCGTTTTACCTCGTAGTAGATGCGGCCGATGTACTCGCCGATGACGCCGACCATCACCATCTGCACCCCGGCCAGCGCCGTGATGATCACGATGAGGGTGACATAGCCGGGGGTGTCGACCCCGTTGACGGCCGCGGTCCCCACGATCCAGGCGGCGTACAGCGAGGCCACCGCGAGCAGCAGCAGCCCGAGGTAGACGGCGGCCCGCAGCGGCTTGTTGTTGAAGGAGATCAGGCCGTCGGCCCCGTAGTTGAGGAGCTTGCCGAAGGTCCACTTGCTGCGGCCCTCCTCGCGTACGGCGTTCTCGTACTCGAAGGTGACGCTCGGGAAGCCCACCCAGGCGAAGAGCCCCTTGGAGAAGCGGTTGTACTCGGCGAGGCTCAGCACGGCGTCCACCGCGCGCCGGGACAGCAGCCGGAAGTCGCCCACACCGTCCACGAGTTCCACGTCGACCAGGCGGTTGATGAGGCGGTAGTAGGCGCGTGCGGTGAGGACGCGGGTGACCCGGTCGCCGTCCCGGGTGCGCTTGGCGATCACCTGGTCATGCCCCTGGGCGTGGAGTTCCACCATGCGGCCGATGAGTTCCGGCGGATGCTGGAGATCCGCGTCCATGATGACGACGGCGTCCCCCGAGGCGTAGCGCATTCCGGCGAGCATGGCCGCTTCCTTGCCGAAGTTGCGGCTGAACGAGACGTAGCGGACCCGGGGGTCGGTGGTGGCCAGCTCTTTCAGGAGGTAAAGGGTACGGTCGGCGCTGCCGTCGTCCACATAGACGAATTCGCATTCATGACCCAGTAACGCCGCCTCTTTTACGACGTGGTCATGAAAGCGAGCGATGACGGCTTCTTCGTTGTAGCAGGGAACGACGATGGAAATCAGCATGAATTCCCCCGGGGTGAAGGTGCGTGCGTCGGTAAGGTGCTGGTGTCGGTGAAGGTGCGTGCGTCAGGGGTGGACATGGCGGCCCTCCCGGCGGGCGCGCAGCGCCCGGAGCGTGGCGAACGCGGTGAGTGCCAGCAGTGCGGCGGCTCCCACGGCACCTCCGATACGCAGGCCGGGCGGGCGGAAGGTGCAGCTGACCGAGGTGGCGCCGCGGTCGAGGGGCACCGCGATGAGGCCGAGGTACGTGGCGGCGGGCCGGTCGCGGCCGTCGCCCGCCGCACACCGCCAGCCCGCGATGCGCGGGGCGGCGATCACGGCCAGGCCCCGGGAGCCGGGCGGGAGTTCGGCGCTCAGGGAGCTGCCGGAGACCCGTACGGCGGTGGCGCCGCGGGCCGTCAGCCGGTCGACGGCGGCGCGCAGCCGTGCGGTGTCCAGGCAGCCGAGGGCGTCGCGCGGGATCACCCCGTCCTTGCGGGCGGTCAGCGACACCTCCACCCGGCCGGAGCGCGGCGCCGTGCCCAGCGGCTGCATGGCCGCGAGCTTGGTGACCGGCCAGTCGCCGCGGAACCCGGACGGAGGCCGCTCGGGCCCGCGCATGAGGGCGTTGCCCCAGTAGTGCGGGGCCCACAGGAACACCTCGCTGCCGCCCGGGCAGGTGGCGGTGAGCCGGGCCGCGTCAGGGGAAGCGGGCAGCCGGTAGCCGCGGGCGGGGCTGCGCTCGGCGGGACGGCCCTCCGCACCGCGCACCGCGAGGCCGCGCGGCAGCGTGTACACCCGGGCGCCGAGCAGGAGTTCCTGGTTGCGGAAGGGCGAGGCGCCGTACCGGGGCGCGGGCCCGGCGCCGGGGCGCACGGTGACCAGGGGCGGGGCCTGCTGCCGGTCGACGGCGACCGTGGGGTGCTCGGCCGCGTACCGGTCCTGGTGCGGGTCGGCCG
The DNA here is from genome assembly GCF_044332925.1 of Streptomyces sp. NPDC021212. Lineage (NCBI taxonomy): Bacteria > Bacillati > Actinomycetota > Actinomycetes > Kitasatosporales > Streptomycetaceae > Streptomyces > Streptomyces sp. NPDC021212. The sequence continues at coordinate 903,668 of NZ_JBIRPZ010000001.1, read as the reverse complement.
AGGAGCGCACCCGGGCACCGACCGAGAAGATCGCGTCGGTGACCGGGTTGTCCAGGCTCTGCACCGCGCGGCCGCGTGAGGTGGTGCCGCCGCCGAGGGCGGTGAGGGTGCGGCTGAGCACATCGGAGGTGAGGCTGCTGTAGTACCCCGCGCCCTGGCCGCCGACCATCAGCGGGTCGTTGTCGACGGTCTGCTCGCGGCCCGGATCGGTGCGGTAGCGGGGCCAGCCGTCCGCCTCGGCGATCACCTTCCGCTGCCGCTCCTGGCGCTCGCCCCACGGCGCGTAGTCGTCGAAGTGGCGCAGCCGGAGCCGGTCGGTGACGGCCATGGTGGCGGCGGACTGGCCCACTTGGGCGCCGATAAGCACGACGACGGCGAGCACGGCCGGCAGCGGCCGGCCGAGCCGGACGGCGAGACGGTGCAGCACCAGCGCGGCCGCCACGGCGGCGACCCCGGCGAGCAGCAGCGGATACGTCCACCAGTGGATCTGCGCGCCGGAGCGCGCCGCCACCGCGATCAGCGCCAGCAGCCCGCCCGCGGGCAGCACGGCCCGCAGGGTCGGCACGCCGTCGGCGCAGGAGAGCCAGGCGGCGATCACCAGCAGCCCGCACAGCACGAAACCCTGCCGGTACTGGCTGCCGTTGGGCACGGCGAAGGCGTGCCAGGCCAGTTGGGTGGGCGCCCAGCGCATGGACAGGACCATCGCCGCGACCAGCAGGGCCCAGCCCGCGCGCAGCCTACGGGGCACGGCCGGGTTGAACGGCAGGGTCAGGGCGAGCAGCAGCGCCACGGTGTCGACGTAACCGGCCGGGCTGCTGAAGTCGTACGTGCCGGGCAGCATCCGGGCGAGGACGTCCGTCCAGGGCTTGGGCGTGAACTCCACCTCGTGGCCCGGGTAGGCGTGCCGGGTGCCGAAGTAGACGACGGAGACCAGCGGCGCGGCGAGCCCGACGCCGAGCCCGCAGGCCGCCGTCAGCCGGGCCAGGGGGCGGATCCCCAGCGGTATGCGGCTGATCAGGGCCCGGGTGAGCAGGATCAGCGCGGCGCCGAGGGTGGCCATGTACGCGGTGTAGAAGTTGGCGATCCAGACGACGGCGACCACCAGCGTGGCCGTGACGAACCGCCGCCCGGCCAGGACCTGTTCCCCGATCAGGCACAGCAGGGGCAGCGCGATGAGGCCGTCCAGCCACATGGGGTTGTACGAGCCCTCCGCCACGGACCAGCCGCACAGCGCGTACGAGGCGCCCAGCGCCCCCGCGGCCCACCAGCGGCCCGGCTGGAGCCGCGGCAGCAGCACGGCCATGACCGCGCCCGCCGTGGCCGTCTTCAGCAGGGTGATGACGTACACCGCCAGGTCGATCCCGTCGCGCGGGAACACGGCGACGATCAGCGCGAACGGGCTGCTGACGTAGGTGCCGAGGTCGGGCAGGAAGGAGGCGCCGAAGCCGGAGTGCCAGTTGAGGAACGGCCCGCCGTCGCCGTGGCCGTACAGCAGGTCGCGCAGCCGGGCGTGGAACGGGACGAACTGATTCCCCAGGTCGTTGACGGCCCGGGTGCGGGGCCCGAACGGATAGCCGCCCGCGACGGCGTCGCCGAGGCAGAGCGCCGCCAGGGTGAGGAGGGACGCGAGGGCGGCGGCCCGGGTACGGACGCGCGGGGGCCGCGGACCGACAAGGGGCCGAGGTGGTGCGAATGGCTCCCGGAGGGCCGTGCCGATATCGAGTTTCTGCGTCATGTCATTTACTTGTCCGGGAAATTGGGCGGGCGTGGTCGGTGTGTGCGGCGCTGCGATCGGTTTGACGGGCTAAATACACGAGAGGTTGTGTCGACCTATGGAAAAGCATGAATTTACTGGGCATGGCCTTCGGAATTAATGCTTCGTATTTCCGGAGTTCACTTGGGCGCTGCCGGGAGTTGGGGCACTCCGTGGTCGGCCAGCGGGCCCACCTCGAGTCCCGCGGTGCGGCACGCGGTCACCAGGTGCGGCAGCGCGGCCAGGGTGACGCGCCAGCAGCCGGGGGACGACGCCCGGTCGGAGTCGTGCAGCAGGACCGTGGCGCCGCCCTGGAGTCCGCCGCGGAGGGTGGCGAGCACCGAGGCCGGGGTGGCGTTCGGGGACCAGTCGCGCCCCCAGGCCGACCAGAGGACGGGCCGCAGCCCGGCGCGTACGGCCGCGAGCCAGCGGCCGCCGGTCAGCACGCCGTACGGGGGCCGGTACCACAGCGGTTCGGCACCTGTGGCCAGCCGCACCGCCCGGGTCGCGCCTCTGACCTCGGAGACGTCCCGCACCGGCCGCGGTAGCCAGGGGCGGCTGTGGGTCCAGCCGTGGACGGCGAGTTCATGGCCGCGGAACGCGATCTCGCGGGTGGTGCGGGGATAGCGCAGCACGCTCTCGCCCAGGACGAAGAACGTGGCGGTCACCGCCAGCTCGTCCAGGGCGTCCAGGAAGCGCGGGGTGGAGTGGGGGTCGGGTCCGTCGTCGAAGGTGAGGGCGATGTGGTCGGACCGGCCCCGCCCGGCCAGGGCGGGGAAGAGGAGCTGCCTGGGGCCCGGCAGCCAGGTGCCGGCCGGGACCAGGTGCGCGGCCGCGGCCAGCACCGCCGCGTTCCGGGCCAGCACACCGGTCCGCCGCCCGGCGGTCATGGCGGGCTCCCGCCGCCCGGGACGCGTCGTGCCGCCGGCCGTACCGCCGCGCCGGTGGCGTCCGCGTCCCAGCCCTCGGCCATGGCGGGCGACCGGGTGAGGCCGACGATCCCGGCCGCCATCAGGGCGATGCCGACCGCCTCGGGCAGCAGACGCAGGCCCAGTTCGACGCGTTCGCCGAACAGCACCCAGCCCAGCGCGATGCTCACCAGCGCGTCCCCGAGGGTCAGCGCGGGCTGGGAGGCGGCCAGGGTGCCCGCGCGCAGGGTGCTCTGGAGGAGCAGGAAGCTGAGCAGCCCGACGAGGCACACCGCGTACAGCGGCCAGCCGGTGAACACCGCGGCCACTCCCCCGCCGAAGCGCCCGGTGAACTCCTTGATGAGGGCCGCCGTGCACGCGAAGCCGACGGCGGTCGCGCATCCGAGCGCCGCCGCCCGCGCCGCGCCCCGCAGCGCCCGCGCCACCAGGACCAGCGCCCCCACGACGAGTGCCAGCACCACCCCGGCGGGCAGCCAGAGCCCGTTCCGGGCCGTGGCGTGGCCGTGCGAGGGAGCGGCCGCGACGAGGAAGAGCGCGAGCCCGGCGGCGAGCATCACGAACGCCAGCCAGGTCCGGCCGCCGGGCCGCCGGTGGAACACCAGACTCCCCACCACCAGGGTGAACAGCAGCTCGCTGACCAGCAGCGGCTGGACGACGGAGAGCCGCCCGACCGCCAGCGCCCCCACCTGGGCCACCGCCGAGACCACCATCGCCGCGCCCCCGGCCAGCCAGTACGGGCGCCGCAGCAGCCGCAGCAGACGCCGCAGCGCCAGTCCCGCCCCGCCCCCGGCCCCGTCTCCGGCCCCGGGAAGCTCCCGCTCCTGGTCCATCGCGGCACGCCGCTGCAGTACGGACGCGGCGCCGTTGCCCAGGGCGGACAGCAGCGCGAGGAGGACGGTCAGGGCGCCCATGTCACCCCCAGCCTCACCCGAAGCGGGCGGCCAGCCGGTGGTACAGCCAAGGGGCCGCGCCGCGCACGAGCACGGGCAGCCGCAGCCAGGCCGGTACGTAGACCTCGTCCCGGCCCCGCGCGACGGCGTCCCACACGGCGTCCGCGACGCGCTCGGGCGGCAGCGGGCGCGGCAGCCGGCGGGTGTACGGAACGCCTCGGCGGGCGAAGAACGGGGTGTCCACCACGCCGGGGACCACATGGGTGACGCGTACGCCACCCCGGCGCAACTCGTCGCGCAGGGCGTCGGCGAAGACGCCGAGCGCCGCCTTGGCCGCGGAGTACACCGCCTCGCCCCGCACTCCGACGCTGCCCGCGACCGATCCGATGAGCACGATGTGGCCGCGCCCCTCGGCCAGCATGTGCGGCAGGACCAGCCGCACCAGCCGCATGGTGGCGAGCAGATCGACGCCCACCACCCGGTCGATCGCGCCGGGCGGCATCGCGCTGAAGGGACCCGCCCAGCCGATGCCCGCCCCCGCGACGAGCAGATCCACCCGCCCGGCGGTACGGAAGGCATCCTCGACCAGGCCACGGCCGCCCTCGGGAGTGGCCAGATCGGCAGGCAGGGCCACGGCCGAGGTGCGCGCGGCCACCCGGTCGAGACGTTCCCGGTGGCGGCCGCTCACCAGCAGCCGCCATCCGCCGCCCGCCGCGAACCGTTGCGCGACGGCGGCGCCGATGCCCGAGGACGCGCCGGTCACCAGCGCCACGCCGCAGTCGGTGGGGGCGCCCCCGGTGGCGGCGGGACCGGCCGAGGCGCGCGCGGCGCCGGCGTGCGGCTGTGCGTCCGGCAGAGGGCGGGCCATGGCACCTTCCTGTCTCGCTGCTGCACCGGTGGCGTCGGCACACCACCGGCCGTCGAGCGCGCGGTTTGACGGCACGCGGAGCGGATACCTCCAGTGAGCCATGAGCGGCCGCGCCTCGCACCATCGGAGGTGACCATGCGCCTGCCGTCGCAGCGTTTTCTCGTGGTGAGCGCGAGCATGGGGGCCGGCCATGACGCGGTGGCCGGCGAGCTGGTGCGCAGGCTGGAGCGCGCGGGTCACCGGGCGGACCGGGTGGATGTGCTGGAGCTGCTGCCCGCCGGGGTCGGCCCGGGGCTGCGCGCGTTCTACCGGACGGCGGTCCGCCGGGCCCCGGTCGTCTACGCGGGCATCTACCGGGCGTTCTTCCGGCCCGGCCCCGGCAGCGGTCCACGGCCCGGCACGGCCCCGCTGGCGGCGCTCGCCGAGGACCGGCTGCTGGCGCTGGCCGGGCGGCTGCGGCCGGCCGCGGTGGTGCCCGTCTTCCACCTCGCCGCGCAGCTCACCGGCCGGTTGCGGGCCCGCGGGGCGCTGACGGTGCCGAGCGCGGTGGTGGTCACCGATTTCGCGGTGCACCGCCAGTGGCTCCACCAGGGCAACGATCTGCACCTGTGTGTCACGGAGGAGGCCGCCGAACGGGTGCGGCAGGCCCTCGGCAGACCCGCGGTGGCCACGGGCCCGCTGGTGGCCGAGCGTTTCCTCGGCCCGGCGCCCGGGGCGGCGGTCTGGCGGCGCCGCTTCGCAGCGCACGCCCCCGGCAGACCACCGGTGGTCCTGTCCGCCGGGGCCTGGGGCGCCGGTACGCGCCTGGTGGCCACCGCACGGCTGCTGTCCGCCGCGGGCTATCTGCCGGTGGCGCTGTGCGGCCGGGACGAACGGCTGCGGCACCGGCTGTCCCGGTGGCCGCGAGTGGCCGCCCTCGGCTGGGAAACGGACCTGCCCGGACTGCTGGCCGCCACGCGGGCGCTGGTGGACAACGCGGCCGGACAGACCGCGCTGGAAGCACTGGCCACCGGAGTCCCGGTGGTGGGCTACCGCCCCATCCCGGGCCATGGGCGCGAGGGGGTCCGCCGGATGGCCGCCCTCGGCCTGACGGACCACGCGGCGGACTCATGGGATCTGCTGCGCCTGCTCGACGCGCTCACCGCGCCCTCGGACCTGCGGACACGCCGTATCGCCGCGGGCCGACGGCTGTTCGCCACCGACCCCGCCGACGTCGCCGCCCGGCTGGCCGAGGTGGTGGCCGACGGCGGTCCCGGCGTCATGACACCTTTCTCGTGAGGGAGTGGGTGGACCGCTGCTTCGGCACGTGCACAGCCGCCGAGACTCCGGGCCCACCCTCCCCGAACGCCACTTCCGCCCCCGCTGCCGCTGAGGTGGCGGCGCATCGGCGGGAGAGCGGCGGTCAGCTGGTGGCCGCGGCCTCGTACAGGCCACGCCCCGAGCGCTTGGCCCGGTCCGTCGTGCGCAGTCGCTCCAGCGTGTTGCGCACCGAGTTCACGTTGGTGCGCGTCTCGTCGCGCCCCAGCGCCTCGTTGACCTCGGACGCGCGCATCGGACGGCCCGCCTTCTTCAGGGCGCCGAGCACCGACTCGGAGAGCCCGGTGGAGCGCTCGGAGGAGGTGCCCGCAGCCTTGGCCGACTTCTCGGCGGGCTTGGCGGTCGCCTTGGCGGTGGCCTTGGTGGCGGCCTTCTCGCTCGTCTGGGCGCTCTTCTCAGTGGCCTTGGCCGCCTTGGTGGTGGCCTTGGTGGTGGGCTTGGCGGTGTCCTTGGCCGCCGCCTTCTTGGCGGGCTTCTTCGCGGCGGTCTTCTTGGCCGCGGCCTTGGTGGCGGTCTTCGCGGCCCGGCCACCGGCGGTGGACTTGGCCTTGCTGCGCTGCCGGCCGATGGCGGCCTTGCGCGTGGCGGCGGGCGTCCGGGTCGCCGCGGCCGCGTCGGCGGCCGGCATCGCCTCGGTCCCGGTGGCCGCGTCCGTGGCGGTGGCCGCCGGCTTCGCCTCCGCGATGTCGCCGTTGGCGGCCTGCGGGAGCGTGGTGGCTCCCGAGAGGGCCTGAAGGCTGGTCAGAGCGGTGCTGACCACCTCCAGCCGCTGGGTCACGGCGTCCAAATCACCCTTGAGGGCCTCCTGTTGCTTCTCCAGTTCCGGAAGCTCCGCCTTCAGTGCCTCGATCGTCGAGCCCACACTGTTGTCGGCACTCAGCGCGTTCACCATCACTTCGTCCCCTTTCTGGGCGTCTGCGCCCATCGTTGCTGCGATTATGCCTGCTGTTAGGTGTGTGCGGTGCCCTGTGTGCCACCACGCAAAACAACTCGGACCGCCTTGAAGGCTACGGAGCAGCCAACTTTCCGTGAAGTCACGTGGCACGAACCCCCTTGTCAGACCGCTCGTGTCATCCGCAGGAGTGGTGGCGCGCGTCGTGATGACGACGCATCAGGCGCGAAAAACACCGCGCGCGCCCCATGCCATCTGGATACCGTCCCACCATGACCGAACCGAAGACCGGCGCCCTGAAGGTGCCCGGCGCCACGCTGCATTACGAGGTGCGCGGCAGCGGCCCGGTGCTGCTGCTGATCCCGGGCGGGGCCGGTGACGCCGCCTCCTACGACCACGCGGCGCCGGCCCTCGCCGACCGGTACACCGTGGTGTCCTACGATCCGCGCGGCATGTCCCGCAGCCCGCTCGACGGCCCGCGCGCGGACCAGCGGGTGGAGGTGCACGGCGAGGACGCGTTTCTGCTGCTCGACGCGGTGGCGCCGGACGGCGGACCGGCGTACGTGTTCGGGTGCAGCTCGGGCGCCATCGCCGCGGTGGATCTGCTGGCGCGTCACCCGGAGCGGGTGCGGCTGGCCATCGCACACGAGCCGCCCCTGGTGGAACTTTTGCCCGATGCCGAGAAGCAGCGGGCCTTCTTCGCCGAGGTGCGCGAGGCGTACCGCCGCGAGGGGATCGGGGCGGCGGTGGCAGTGATGTCCGCGGGCACCGGTCCGGCGGAGGGGACGGCCACGCAGCGGGACGGCACGGTGCAGCCCCCGCCGCGTCCGCCCGAGGCCATCGACCGGATGATGGCCAACTTCCCGTACTTCCTGGAGCACATCCTGTGCCCGTTCACCAGCCATCTCCCGGACCTGGAGGCGCTGGCGGCCGTATCGGAGCGGCTGGTCCCGGCGGGGGGCCGGGACTCGCACGGGCTGCTGCTGTACCGCCCGGCGGTGGCGCTCGCCGAGCGGCTGGGTACCGATGTCGTGGACTTCCCCGGCGGTCACACCGGGCTCAGTGAACACCCGGCGGAGTTCACCGAGGTGTTGAGGAGGACGCTGCCGCGTCGATGAGGGCGGTGAGTGCTCCGGGGGTCATGCTGCCCGGCGCGCGGCGTTCCCGGGCGCAGATGCCCGCGACCCGTCCCAGCGTCTCGTTGACCGGTGCCGGGATGCCGTGTTCGCGTCCGAGCAGCACGATCTCCCCGTTGAGATAGTCCGCCTCGATCGTGCCGGTCCCCCGGGTCAGGCTCTGCCACGAGGAGCTGCCGCCGCGCTCCACGCCGTCGGCCGGCCGTATCTCCACCTTTCCCGAGCGGAGTGCGGCCTGTTCGTCGGCGTCGGTGTGGGCGATGCCCGCGGCGTCGAGGACCGCGACGCCCTCCGCCTTCGCCCGGTCGCCGAGGGCCTGGGCCTCGCCCGAGGTGAGCGGCCCGCAGATCGCCTCGACGGCGTTGGCGAGGTTGTTGATGAGCTTGGCGTACTTCCAGCGCATCACGTCCGGTACGACCGGCGCGAGGAACACGGACTCCTCCAGGTCCGCGGCCACCCGCCGGATGGTGTCGTCCTCCCCCGACGGATAGCGGCCGACGCTGAGGATCCCGGTGTACGGGGCGCACGGCGCGGCGACCAGCCCCGGCTCCAGGTGGGTCGCGGGCATCCAGACGCAGACGCCGTAGACCCGGCGGAAGTGCCGCAGCGCCAACCGCTCGTTCTCCACTCCGTTCTGGGCGCAGAGCAGCGGCAGCCGCTCCCCCGCGGTGCCGCCGCCGGTGACCGGGCGCGGCGCCCAGGCGTCCAGCGCGGCCGCGCTGTCCTGGGTCTTCACGGCGAGGACGAGCACATCGTCGGGGCCCAGTTCGACGTCGTCGGGCCCCGTGACGGCGGGCGCCGGGATCTCGTGGGTGGACTCGGGTGACGTGAAACGCAGTCCGCGGTCGCGCAGCGCCTCGTAGTGGGTGCCGCGCGCCACCAGGACGACGTCATGACCGGCGAGATGGAGCCGGGCGCCGATCGTGCCGCCGACCGCGCCCGCTCCGATGATGATGTATCGCACCAGGACCCTTTCCCCGTGGGTGGTAGAAACAACGTACCTGCACGGACCTGTTGGAAGAGCCCGAGGTGGAACGATGAAACTGCGCTGTGCCGTGCTCGACGACTTCCAGGACGTGGCCCTGTCCTCGGCCGACTGGTCGGGGGTCCGGGACGCGGTGGACGTGGTGTCGCACCGGCGTCACTTCACCGACCGGGACGCGCTGGTCGAGGCGATCGGGGACTGCGAGATCGTGGTCATCATGCGGGAGCGCACCCCGTTCCCCGCGGAGCTGTTCGCCCGGCTGCCCCGGCTCCGGCTGCTCATCACCACCGGGATGCGCAACGCCTCCGTCGATCTGGAGGCGGCCGCCCGGCACGGGGTCACCGTGTGCGGCACGGCCAGCTCCGCCGAGCCGCCCGTCGAGCTGACCTGGGCACTGATCCTCGGTCTGGCCCGCCACCTCGTGCGGGAGAGCACGGCGCTGCGGGACGGCGGGCCGTGGCAGAGCACGGTCGGCATGGATCTGCACGGCCGCCGGCTCGGCCTGCTGGGCCTGGGCAAGATCGGCACCAAGGTGGCGCGGATCGGCCAGGCGTTCGGCATGGACGTGGCCGCCTGGAGCCACAACCTCACCCCGGAGCGGGCTACGGCGGAGGGCGTCGGGTTCGTCTCCTCCCTGGATGAGTTGCTGGAGACCAGCGATGTGGTCTCGGTGCATCTGGTGCTCGGCGACCGCACCCGGGGGCTGCTCGGCGCGCCGGAGCTGCGGCGGATGCGCCCCACGGCGTACCTGGTGAACACCTCCCGCGCGGCCATCGTGGACCAGGCGGCCCTCGCGGACGCCCTGCGGGGCGGCTGGATCGCGGGCGCGGGGGTCGATGTGTTCGACGAGGAGCCGCTGGGTCCGGAGCACCCGTTCCGTACGCTGCCGAATATGCTCGGCACCCCGCATCTGGGCTATGTGACCCGGCGCAACTACGAGGGCTACTACCGCGATGCGGTCGAGGACATCCGCGGCTACCTCGCGGGGGAGCCGGTCCGCGTCCTCGCCGCTCCCTAGGGCTCGCTCAGGGTGTCCAGGGCCATGACGGCGACATGGAGCCGCGAGCGCTGGGCGCCGGACTCCAGGCTGCCGCCGACCAGTCGCTCGATGGTGTGCAGGCGCTGGTAGAAGGCTTGCCGTGACAGTCCGGCCTGTTTGGCGGCGACCGACTTGTTGCCCGCGGCGTCGAGGTACTGGCGCAGGATGGCCAGCAGGTCGCCGCCGTGCCGCTCGTCGTACTGCATCAGCCGGCCGAGCTGCCGCTCCACGTAGTTCTGGACCCGGACGTCGTCGCGCAGTGTGTACAGCAGCTCCGGCAGCCCGAGATCCGCGGACACGTGGAACGGCCGTCGTGGCATCCCGGGGCCGATGGCGTCCGCGACCTCCTCGGCCTGGCGGAAGGACCGCGCCACCTGGTCGAGCGCGGTCACTCCGGGGCCGACCGCGAGGACGGCCTCCTCGCCGAGTGTCTCTTCGGTGACCCGTCCGATGCGCTCCACGACGGGCTCCCACGCGGCGGCGAGCGGCAGGGTGAGCAGGACGCCGGTGCGGTCCGGGGAGAGCCTGCCGACCAGGGCGTGGAGGCCGGCGCCGCGCAGGTCCTCGCCGACCCGGCTGTCCAGGTCGGCGCGGTCGGCGGCATCGGGCCGGTGGCGAAGAGCGAGGGCGATGAAGAGGTGGCCGACGGTCGGCAGGCCGAGGGCCTCGACCCGGATGCGGGACTCGGTGCGGCTGAGGGTCTTTCCGTGCCGCAGCTCCAGCAGGGCCGACGCGCGGGCCTCCCGGTCCCACTGGGTGTGTCCGGTCATCCGGGCCAGGGTGAGGGCGGTGGCGGCACGGCGGAGGATCAGGGTGTGCTCGGGCCCGGCGGCGGGCCCTGTCTGGTCGGGCAGCGCCACCAGCCGGCCCCAGCGCTGCCCGTCGTGTTCGACGGGGGCCACCAGCCAGCCCTCCGGCCCGCTGGGCGCCGCGTGGTCGGGGGTGGGCGTGGCGCGGGAGCGGCGCTGCCACGCCTGCAGTATCTGGCCGCCGGGGCGGCCCGCCGTACGGACGATCGTGGCGTGGTGCACCAGGTTCTCCAGCACCACCGACCGTCCCATCAGGTCGGCGGCGACCTGAACCAGCTCTTCGGGCCGGGCGCCGCGCAGGGTCAGGTCGGTGAAGAGTTCGTGGACCTGGTGGGAGCGGCGCAGCAGTTCGCCCTGTGCGTCCAGGATCAGCGCGTGGACGGTCTGGGTGACCTCGATGAACCGGATGCCGTGGGAGAGCACGATCAGCGGGAGGTCGCGGGCCCGGCAGGCGGCCACCAGGTCCGGGGGCACCTGCTGGTAGCGGCGGCCCAGCTCCACGACCAGCCCGGCCGCGCCGACGTCGGCGAGCTGGTCGGCGTAGCCGCGCAGCCGGGTGGGGTCGTTGGGCTGGGGCATGCCGGTGGTGAGCACCAGCTCGCCGCCCTCCAGGAACGACGCCGGGTCCAGGAGTTCGGTGACGTGGACCCAGCGGACGGGGCGGTTCAGCCGGTCCTCGCCGGCCATCACCCGGGGCAGTCCCGCGGCGATCACGGGCAGCCGCAGAACGTCGGCGACGGTGAGCAATGCCATCCGGCCCGCTCCCTCCCTGCGCTGTGCCCGCCGTGGCGGGCGGATCCCTGGAGTCCCGGCGGCGTCCGGGGAGGCGGGGGCGCCGGGACTCCAGGATCTCAGGGATTCCACGTGCTCAGGGACGTCGGGGTCTCAGGGCCGGCGGGCGATGAGGTCGGCGACGGTGGCGATGGGTGACGTACGGGTGCGCCCGCCCGCCTCGTGCCGGTCCGCGAGCCGGTAGGCGACGTACAGTCCGCGCACCCCGAGCCAGCGGAACGGCTCCGGCTCCCAGCTGCCCGGGCGGTGTCCGGTCCAGGGCAGCCGGGTCAGCCGGGTGTCCCGCTTCAGGACCAGGTCGGTCAGGGTGCGGGCGGCCAGGTTGGTGGAGGTGACGCCGTGGCCGACGTAGCCGCCGGCCCAGCCGACACCGGTGTCCGGGTCGAGGCCGACGGTGGCCGACCAGTCGCGGGGGACGGCGAGGACCCCGCACCAGGCGTGGTCGACGCGGACGCCGGTGGTCTGCGGCAGCATGCGCTGGAGGGTCTGGGTGAGCTGGTCGATCGTACGGTCGCTGACCCGGCCCGAGTCGTCGGTGCGGGAGCCGAAGCGGTACGGGACGCCGCGCCCGCCGATCGCGATCCGGTCGTCCGGGGTGCGCTGGGCGTACATGTGGCCGTGTGCGGTGTCGCCGAGGGTTTCCCGGCCCTCCCAGCCGATCTCCTTCCAGATCTCCTCGGGAAGTGGCTCGGTGACGATCATCGAGCTGTTCATCGGGAGCCAGGCCCGCCGCAGCCCCTTGAGGGAGGCGGTGAACCCCTCGGTCGCGCGGAGCACCACGGGGGCGCGGACCGTGCCGTGTGCGGTGCGGGCGCGGCCCGGCTCGATAGCGGTGACGGGTGACTTCTCGTAGATCGTGACGCCGAGCCGTTCCACCGTCTCGGCGAGCCCCCGGACCAGGGCGGCGGGCTGCAGCCGGGCGCAGTGGGGGGTGTACGCCCCTGCCGTCACCCCGTCGATGGCGATGTGCCGGGCGGACTCCGCGGGGGTGAGCAGGACGGACTCCGGTACCCCCCACTCGTGGTCCTGCTCGACCTTGTGCCGCAGGCGGGTGGCCTGGGCGGGGGTGCGGGCGACGCGCAGGGTGCCGCCCTTGACGATGTCGGCGTCGATGTCCTCGCGCGCGGCGACGGCGATGACCTCGTCCACGGCCTCGTTCATGGCCCGCTGCCAGTCGAGGACGGCGTCGCGGCCGTAAGCGCGGGCCAGCCGGTCGCGGGCGCCGGGGATCAGTCCGGAGGCCCAGCCGCCGTTGCGTCCGGAGGCTCCGAAGCCCGCGAACTCGGCTTCCAGGACGGTGATGCGCAGGGACGGGTCGGCCTGTTTGAGGTAGTAGGCGGTCCACAGTCCGGTCATTCCGGCGCCCACGACGCACACGTCGGCGTCGCGGTCGCCGGGCAGCGCCGGGCGGGGGGCGGGCAGTTCGGCGAACCAGTGGGCGACGCGCCCGTTGACCGGTGCCGTGGTGGCGGACATGGGGTCCTCTCGCGGTGTGGGGGTGGCCGGGGAACCGGGTCAGACGCCGAGCAGACCGGGCAGCTCGGACAGGTCCTTGATCTCCTCGTACGGCTGGAAGGCGGCCGAACCGGGGAAGCCGTACCGGTTGACCCAGATCCGCCGCATGCCCTCGTACCGCTTGGTCGGCATGATGTCGTACTCCCAGCCCTGGGCGGTGTGGATGATGTTCTCCGGGCCGCGGCCGGTGGCCTTCATCAGGTATTCGAAGGCCTGCGGCAGCGGCTTGAACGCCCCCGCCTGCTCGGCCGTGAGGACGTAGTCCCACTCCACGCCCAGCTCGTCGACGGCGTAGGAGATCAGGTCGTCCTCGCTGTTGGAGAGGATGGCGATGTCGTACTCGCCCTTGAGGCGGCGCAGCGCGTCGGGGACCTCGCGGAACGGCTTGAACTTCTTGATGGCCTCGATGAGGGCCTCGCCGTCCTCGTCGCGGTACTCCAGGCCGTGCAGCAGCATGACGTTGTGCAGGGTGCGGCGGACGGTCTCCCGGTACGGGCGGTAGTGGTCCACGACGCCCTGGAAGCGCATCACGTACGCGTCATGGTGGAACTGGTCGGGGTCGACGCCGAGCTCGGCGAGACGGTCCTTGACGATCTCGTGGGTGGCGGTGCGGGTGTCGAAGTTGATGAGGGTGCGATAGCAGTCGAAGGAGACGACCTTGCGCATGGAAGCGGTCCTTGTCCGGGAGGGGCGGGTCGGGGGTAAATCGGTCAGGCGCGGCGGCTGGCTTCCGCCAGGCCCAGATCCTTGGTTTCGGGGGCGAGGACGAGGGAGGCCACGAGGCCGATGATGGTGATGCCCACGCCCATGGCGAGGGTGCCGCGGACGCCGAAGTCGGCGGTGAGCATGGGCAGCAGGAAGGTGCTGGAGGCGGAGCCGACCCGGCTCATGGCGGTGGCCACGCCGACGCCGGTGGCGCGCAGGTCGGTGGGGAACAGCTCGCTCGGATACACGAACTGCAGCCCGCTGCCCGCGGCCTCGAAGAACTGGAACCCGGCGAAGAGGGCGACCACCAGGAACGCGTAGTGCAGCGGCAGCACGATCAGGGCGATGAGGCAGATGTTGATGCAGGCGAAGCTGCCGACGAGCAGGGGCCGCCGGCCGACCCGGTTGACCACGAGCAGCCCGACCGCCGTACCCGCCACCGCGATCGTGGTGATGAGCGCGCTGGCGCCGAAGGTGCTGCCCACCCCGAACGACTCCAGCATCTGCGGCTGGAAGGACCGTACGGCGAAGGCGGGCGCCACCTGGCAGATCCAGAACACCGAACAGAACAGGGCGGGGATCCCGTAGCCGCGGCGGAAGATCTCCGCGATGTTGCCCATGCCCGAGCCGCCGCGCTTCGATCCGCTCTCGGCGAGGAGTTCCTCCGTACTGACCTCCTGGCGGAGGTGGCGGCGTACGACCTCCTTGGCCTCCTCCACCCGGCCGCGGGAGGCCAGCCAGCGGGGCGACTCGGGAACTCCGGCCCGGAAGAAGATGAAGACCACTGCGGGGACCGCGCCGGAGGCCAGCATCCAGCGCCAGGCGTCGTCTCCGGTGCCCATCAGCAGCCAGCCGGCCCAGAAGCTGACGCCGTAGCCGGCCCACCAGGCGAGGACCAGGCCGGACAGGGCCGGGCCGCGTATCTTGCGCGGCACCAGCTCGGTGGTCAGGGCCGACGCGATCGGGTAGTCGGCGCCGATCGCGATGCCGATCAGCAGCCTCAGCACGAGCAGCTGCCACGCCTCGGTGACGAAGAACTGCAGGGCCGAGAAGACCACGAAGGTGATCAGGTTGAGCACATACATCAGATGGCGGCCGACACGGTCGGTGATCGGTCCGAAGACAGCGCCTCCGATGAAGACGCCGACCAGGACGGAGGCGGCGATCAGCCCCTCCCACATGGTGTTCAGGCTGAGCGCCGGAGTGATCAGGCTGAGGGCGACGCCCATGATGCCCAGCAGATAGCCGTCGCAGAACGGCCCTCCCATGGCGACGGCGACCATTCTGCGGTGGAAGCCGGTGACGGGGGCGTCGTCGAGGCTGTGGACTCTTGCGGTGGCGTCTTGCGACGCGTTGGACAAAGACATGCTTGAGACTCCTGGGGACGAGGAGGAGGCGCTGAGGCGCTGGGCGATGCGACACCGGCGGTGTGGCATCGGGCGTCAAGCATTCGTGCGGGGCGCGGCGGGGGTCGCGGGGTGTGCTGCAGGGGAAGGGCAGGTGACGGGGGACGGATGGCCATCACCATGGTTCAGCGGTCCGGCACCGTCAACGGCCATCTTGTTCCATCGCCGGGCGGCTGGTGGACACTGTGTATGCCCGGCCCTCGACGGGCTGTGCGCAACTTTGGTCCCGGGCCGGGGCCGGGCTGCGGACACAGCGTCCACAACGGCCCGCCGGAGCGGACACTGTGCCCGTTGCCCCGCCGCGAGGGGGCGGTCAGGGTGTGGGAATCCGTTTCCGCATCCATCCTGACCTGGGGAGAACCGTCATGACACTCCGGTGTGAGCCCCCGGGCGGCATGAGCGACCCGCCGGGGGGCGGCCGTGGGTGACCGGCTCGTCATCCTGTACAACGGCCACCTGCCGTACAACCGGGAGCGGATCGAGTCCCTGGCGCGGACCGTGTACGCGACGGAGGAGGAACTGCCCGCGCTCCTCCCCGGTGCGGACGCCCTCCTCGCGTGGTGGCCGCTGAGCCCGGCCGTCGCCGCCTCGTGGCCCGACGACCCGGCGAAGGCGCCCCGCTGGGTGCATGTGGCCGCCGCGGGAGTGGATCCGTATCTGTTTCCGGCGCTGACCGGCAACCCGGATGTGGTGCTCACCAACTCGCGCGGCGTGTACGACCAGCCCATCGCCGAGTACGTCCTCGGGCTGATCCTGTCGCTCGCCAAGGACTTCCCCGGCATGTGGGACCACCAGCGCGGCCGTCAGTGGCGGCCGCGCGACAGCGAGCGCGTCGGCGGCCGCACCGTGCTGGTCTGGGGCACCGGGTCCATCGGCCGGGCGGTCGCCCGGCTGCTGCGCGCGGTCGGCATGCGGGTGAGCGGCGCGAGCCGCACCCCGCGCGCCGACGACCCCGACTTCGGCACCGTGCACGGCCCGGCGTCCCTGCGCACCGGGCTGGGCGAGGCCGACTACGTGGTGCTGGCCGCCCCGCTCACCCCGGCCACCCGCGGCATGGTGGACGCCTCGGTGCTGGCCGCCATGAAGCCCGGCGCCCGGCTGGTGAACGTGGGGCGCGGTCAGCTGGTGGACGAGCCGGCGCTCGTCGACGCCCTGTCCGGCGGCAGGCTGGCCGGTGCCGCGCTGGACGTGTTCGCCGAGGAGCCGCTGCCCGCCGCCTCCCCGTTGTGGGAGCTGCCGGGGGTCATCGTCTCCCCGCACACCGCGGGGGAGGTGGTCCACTGGCGCAACGACCTGGCCGAGCTGTTCCTGGACAACCTGCTCCGCAGGGCCGAGGGCCGTCCGCTGCGCAACGTGGTCGACAAGGAGCTGGGTTACGTCAGGTAAGTGATGGCCACCGCTCCGTTTCACCGTAGCCCCGTACGGAAAGCCGCAAGGGACGGGGAAAAACCATTCGCCCGCGGACGGAGGGAACGTGGCGGACACCACACCAGGTCAGGGCAACGGCGCCGAGCGGATCCGGGAGAACACCAGAGTGCAGGACACCCCGCGGACCCGACGGGGGCTGCTCTCGGTGACGGCGGCGGCCGGTCTCGGTCTGCTCACCGGATGCGGCGAGCAGAACACCGACTGGGCCAAACCCGCCAGGAGCCCCACGCCCTCCAAGGGCCGCGAGACCTCCGCCGCGGGGTCGGACAACAGGGCCTCGCCGTCGCCGAAGCCGACTCCGACCAAGCGGCGGCCCGAACTCCCCCGCGGCGGCCGGGATCTGTCCCGGTACCGCCTGGTGGGGTACTGCGGGCTGCCCGGCGCCGCCGCACTCGGCCGGCTCGGTACCGGTGATCTGAACCAGCGGGTCAAGGAGATCGAGAAGACCGCGCGCGACTACGCCGCGGACCGGGAGCCGCTGCCGGTCCTCGAACTGCTCGCGACCGTGACCAACAGCTCCGCGGGGTCGGACGGCACCTATCGCACCCGGGTCCCGGACGACACCATCCGCCGCTTCCACAAGGCGGCCCGAAGCCATGACGCGATGCTGCTGCTCAACATCCAGCCCGGCCGGGCAGCGGCGCTGGACGAGGTCAAGGCGCTGCGCAAGTGGCTCGTCGAGCCCGATGTGGGCGTAGCGCTGGACCCCGAATGGGACATGGGCCCGGGAGAGGTGCCGGGCGACACCTACGGCCACACCAGCGGGCAGGAGCTGACCGACGTGGCGCGCTACCTGTCCGGGATCGTGGCGGAACACGATCTGCCGGAGAAGCCGCTCGTCTTCCACCAGGTGGCGGTGTCGGTGGTCCGCGACCAGTCCGCGCTGCGCCAGCAGCCCGGCGTCGTCATGATCAAGAGCGCGGACGGCATCGGCTCGCCGGGCATGAAGCGGGACACCTGGCGGCAGCTGGTCAAGGACCAACCGGAGGGGTTGCGCACCGGGTTCAAGCTCTTCTACGAGGAGGACGCCGAGGTCAGCCGGATGATGACCCCGAAGGAGGTGCTGGCCCTGCGGCCGCGGCCGGAGTACGTCATGTTCGAGTGACACGCAAAGCGACAGTGGCAGGCATGAGGCCGCCCCCGGTCCGTGAATCCGACGGGACCGGGGGCGGCCTCATGACACCTGACAGCGGCGGTATCAGGTCCGTGGCGCGGTGGCGACGGTGACCGGCTGGTGGTCGGCGCGATCGTCCGCACCGGGCCGGGTGAAGCGCATCAGGATGCAGGCGCCCGCGTACAGCACCGCCACTACGAGCAGCAGGGCCTGGTAGCCGGTGACCAGCGCGAGATATTCGAGGGTGCCGCCGACCAGCGAGCCGAGCAGGTTGGCGCCGAAGGCCGCCGTGGGGTCGGAGGCCACGGCCAGCCGGTCGGAGAAGATGAGGTTGGCGCAGAAGATGGGCGCGAAGGCCAGCGCGATCGCGGCGGCGAGGCGCCCCGCGAAGGGCAGTCCGAGCACCAGATGGGCGGGGATCAGCCAGGAGACGGCCAGCGAGGCGAACAGCAGGAGCTGCAGCACCACCTGGTTGAGCCTGCGGATCCGCCGCCGTACCTCGACCGCACACAGGACGGCCAGCAGCACACCGGCGAAGACCATGGCGTTGACCAGCCAGGTGGTGCCGAAGTACAGCGCGAAGCCGATCACGTTCTTGGTTTCGAGCAGCATGAAGGCGGCACCGAGCAGGAACATGTCGGCGTAAACGAAGGTCCGCCGCAGCCGTACGCCCGTCAGCCGCACCGACGCCAGGGTCACCAGCAGGATCGCGCCCAGCACACCGAGGTAGAGGGTGGGAATGGTGCGGTGCAGCAGATACGGGAACGGGTGGTCGTCGCTCGCGGCCTTCGGCACCGGTCCTGACGCCTTCCACGTGGCACCGCAGGACTGGGCGGCCGGGGTGGTGCCCGCGACGAGGACCGCGGCCTTCTTGTTGCCGTAGTGGGTGATGCAGGGGGCGTGTCCGAAGACGGAGGTGAGGGTGCCGGCGAAGCGGTCGATGAGCCAGTTCTGCCGGTAGTAGTTGTACATGGCGAACGCTCCGCCGGGGGCCAGATGGCGATGGGCCGCCTCGAACGCCTGCCGGGTGAAGAGATAGCTCTCCAGGCGCAGGTTGCTGGCCCCGGACACCAGGGTCAGGGAGTCCGGCAGCGCGAGGACGATCAGGTCGTAGCGGGCGTCGGTCTGCTCCAGGAAGGCCCGCCCGTCGTTGATGTGGACGTGCACCCGGGGGTTGTCGTACGGCCGGGCCGGGTGGAGGGAGGCGCCGATCTCCTGAAGCCTCGGGTCGATCTCCACGGCGTCCACGCGCCGGGCCTTGTGGGCGAGGGCGAGGGCGACGTCGTTGCCGTTGCCCGCGCCGATGACCAGCACCCGGCGGTGGGAGTTGCGCGGGGTCTCCCGGTAGGGCCGCTCGTACGGTGAACCGGGCTTCGTCAGCGCCTTCAGCGGGGCGATGGACTGATGGGGAACACCGTTGGCGGCGATGTTCCAGTCGCGGGCGGCCGAAGCGGACTTCTTGACCTCGATCTTGTAGTACGGCGACCAGGAGATGCCGTTCGCCGCCGACTCCAGGGCCAGCACCGCCACCATCATGGCCAGCGGAATCGTGTACCGGATGGTGTTGCGCCGCCCGCCCAGCACCAGCATCGCCAGCGCCGCGAGCACACCCCACACCACCGACGGGGCGCGCAGCCAGGACAGCAGCGCGAAGGACACCGAGCCGGTGAGGGAGCCGAGCAGGTCGAAGCGGTACGCCTCCAGCGACGGCAGCCGCCGGAACTGGTCGGCAGTGATCTTGCCGATCGCCGCCATGATGAGCGCGGTCAGCCCGAAGAGCACGGGCAGGGTGACCCACTGCGGCAGGCCGGTGGTCTTCACGGCGGTGAAATAGATGACCTCGCCGCTGGTCTGCCGCACCTGGACGGGAAACTCCCGGACCAGGACGACGAGGATGGCCAGCGGGACGGGCGCCCAGCGGGCGAGCCACTGCCCGCGACCTGCGGGAAGGAGGAATCCGAGGCCGATTCCGAGGAACGAGCCCAGGAGGATGAAGTTCGAGAAATAGCTCAGATGGACGATATTGGCGCCGGTCCACCGGATCAGCGCCAGCTCGACGAAGAGCATGGTGGCGCTGGCCAGCAGCAGCCTCGCGCGCACGTTTTGCGGTCCAGGGCTGTGCTCCATGTCGGCCCACGCTGTCATCCGAGGCGGGACAGGTCGAGCACCAGCAGGGCGGTCCGACCGCCCCCGGAGCACATCTCACCTGATGGGCCCAATCGCTCGGGGAGGGCAGCGGCAGCGCTGTTGCGGGCCCGGTGTCGGGAGCGAAAATGGTGGTGCTTGTCCCTGTTGTGCTTGTCTCCGGAGAGAAGGTGCACATCATGCCCAGGGGATCGAGCCCGAAGCGGGAGAGACAGTACGAACACATCAAGGAGAGCGCGGAGCAGCGCGGCGCGAGCGGGCGCCGGGCCGAGGAGATTGCCGCGCGGACGGTGAACAAGGAGCGCGCCCGCTCCGGGGAGGCCCGCACCGCGAGCCGCGTCTCCACCGAGGACATGTCGCCCTCGCGGCGCGGTGGCAAGCGGTCGCACACCGGGGCGCAGGGCCCCACGCGGGACCAGCTCTACGCCGAGGCCAAGCGCCGCAAGATCGAGGGGCGCTCCCATATGAACAAGTCCCAGCTGAAGAAGGCCCTGGGGAAGTAGGCCAGGACCACGGGAACACTGACCCCCGCGTCCCGCGGGGGTCAGTGCCCTACCCCCTCACACGACCGGCCCATGCGTGTACGCCGTTGGAGTCGGTCGACGCGCCCGGCCCGCGGATCGCGGCGGACCATCGAAGCCAGTGCCCCTGTCCGCCCCACTCCTCCAGGGAGCCACGACCATGCCGCTGTACTTCGCCGACTCGTCCGAATCACTGGTCCCCGACGGGCACGCCGGTTTCGCCACCGCCCACGCCGCCCTCGTCGAGCACCACCCCGGCCACGGGTACTTCCGCGCCCGTGGCACCTCGCCCGGCCGCCGGGTCGGGCTGGTCTCCGGTGGCGGCTCCGGCCATGAACCGCTGCACGCCGGATTCGTCGGCGCCGGGATGCTGGACGCCGCCTGCCCCGGCCGGATCTTCGCCTCGCCGCACAACCGGCAGATCTTCGAGGCCAGTCGCGCCGTCGCCGGGGACGACGGCGTACTGCACCTGGTCAAGAACTACACCGGCGACCGCATCAACTTCGGCATCGCCGCCGAACGCCTCCACCACGAGGGCATCCGCTGCGAGCGGGTACTGATCGACGACGACCTCGCCACCGACTCCGACGAGATCGCCGTCGGCCGGCGCGGCACCGGCGCCACCCTGATCGTGGAGAAGATCCTCGGCGCCGCCGCCGACGAGGGACGCGGACTGGACGAGCTGGTGGCGCTCGGCGTCGATCTGACCCGCCGTTCCCGCAGCCTCGCCGTCGCGTCCGCCGCGCACACCACCCCCGCCTCCGGGGCCCCGGCCTTCGACCTGCCCGAGGACGTGCTGGAGTTCGGCGTCGGCATCCACGGTGAGCGCGCCGACAAGACCGTGCCGCACGCGCCGCTCAGCAAGTTGGTCGAGACCATGGCGGACCGGCTGCTGGCCGCCCTCCCCCATGGCCCGCGGCTCCGGGTACTCGCGCTGGTCAACGGCCTGGGGTCGGTCACGTCCCTGGAGCTGTACGGGATCCACCACATCCTCGCCAAGGCCCTCGACGCCCGGGGCACCGCCCTCGACCGGTCCCTGACCGGCACCTTCGTCAGCGCCCTCGACATGCGTGGCTTCTCGCTGTCCCTGCTGGCCACCGACGACGAGGTACTGCGGCTGTGGGACGCTCCCGCCCGCACCGCGGCCTGGCCCCTGTGACCCCCGACCGCCGGCCCCTCAAAGCCCCAAGGAGCCCCGCGCCCATGACCGTGAACCCCGCCCCGCGCTCCCTCACCCGCGCCACCGTCACCGCCTGGCTGATGCGCTTCGCCGCCACCGTACGGGCCGTGGAACCCGAGCTGACCGCCCTCGACCAGCAGGCGGGCGACGGTGACTTCGGCGCCAATCTCGCCACCGGCATGGACGGGGTGCGCCGCGCCCTGGACAGTCTGTCCGCCACGCCGACGGTCGGCGAGGACACCGCGGAGGCGCCACTCGCCGCCGCCGCGGGGGTCTTCCTCGACGACGTCGGCGGCACCAGCGGCCCGCTGTTCGGGCTGCTCTTCCAGGAGCTGGCCGACGCGGTCGCCGCGGCCGCCCCCACCCCGCCCGGCACCGGCGAACTGGCCGCCGGGATCGCCGCCGGGACCGCCGCGATCCAGCGGGTGGGCGAGGCCGAGGTCGGCGACAAGACCATGGTCGACGCCCTTCTCCCCGCCGCGAAGGCACTCGCCGACTGCCCGCCGACCGCCGACCCGGCCCGCTCGCTGCGGCTCGCGGCGGTGGCCGCCCACCGTGGCGCGCGGGCCACCGCCTATCTGCGCGCCCGGCGCGGACGGGCCAGCTACACCGGGGAGCACGCGGTCGGCGTCCCCGACCCGGGTGCCCTGGCCGTGGCGCTGCTGTTCGCCTCCGCCGATGGCGAGCTGACCACCGTTAGCAGACTTCCGGAGCACCGGGGTGCCGAATACTGAGCTTTTAGAGATCTTCATCGAACTTCATCGAATGCGGACAGTTCCGCGAATGTGGGGTGTCATTCGCCACTAGCGTGAACGGTCATGAGCGGGGTCACGTCGGGCAGGCGAACAGGGAAACCTCGCTGGCCTCGACCAAAGGTGACCGGGAGAAGCAGTGCACCAGGACACCCCCACCCGTGTGACAACGCCGCAGTCCACAGCGGAACGACCACCACGGGGTGAGGGCGCGGCCCAGGGAAAGGCCCGCGACGCATACTTCGACAACGCGAAGTACCTCACCATCGTGCTGGTGGCCTGCGGCCACGCATGGGAGCCACTCACGTACGGCAGCCGGGCCTCCACGGCCATCTACCTCCTGGTGTACGCGTTCCACATGCCCGCTTTCGCGCTGATATCGGGCTACTTCTCCCGCACCTTCGACATGGCGCCCAGGCGGTTGCAGCGGCTGGTCACCGGGGTGGTCGTGCCCTACGTCGTGTTCGAGGTCGCGTACACCCTCTTCTCCCGCTGGGCCCAGGACAACCCGGACGAGCCGTTCAGTCTGCTCGACCCGTGGTACGTGATGTGGTTCCTGGTCGCGCTGTTCATCTGGCGGATCACCACCCCGCTGTGGCTGGCGCTGCGCCATCCGGTGCCGGTCGCGCTGGCCGTGGCCGCGCTGGGCACGCTCTCCCCCGAGACCGGCGGCGATCTCTCCCTGCAGCGCACCCTGGCGTTCCTGCCGTTCTTCGTGCTCGGGCTCACCCTCCGCCAGGAGCATTTCGCCCGGCTGCGCACCTGGCGGGCGCGGTGGATAGCGTTGCCGGTCGGGATCGTGGCGCTGATCACGGCATACATGGTGGCGCCGTGGTTCAACTCGGAGTGGTTCTACCACCGCAAGAGCGTCGCGGCCCTGGGCGGCGGCGTACCGGAGTGGGCCGGGCTGGTCTCCACGCCCCTCCTGTTCGTGGGGGCGGTGGTGCTGACGGCCTGCTTCCTGGCCTGGGTGCCGGGGCGGCGCACCTGGTTCACGGCGCTCGGTGCGGGGACGATGTACGGCTATCTGCTGCACGGCTTCATCATCAAGTCGGCCCGCTTCGGCGGGTGGTACGACCATCCGTGGCTGCACACCCCGCTCGGTGAGCTGGCGGTGACCGCCGCGGCCGTCGCCATGATCACGGTACTGTGCACGGCGCCGGTGCGGCGGGCCTTGCGCGGGGTGGTGGAGCCGCGCATGGCGTGGGCGTTCCGGCGCACCGGGAATTAGCGGCTCTCCAGCCGCAGGTGCAGTTCGCGCTCCTGGTCACCGGCCATCCGGCCCTCGTCCCGTACGACGAAGGCGCGGGCCAGGACGTCACGCAGCTGTTCCACCTCGCGGGGGCCGCCCTGCAGGTCGGCGGTGAGGGGCGCCGCCAGAGGAGCGGGGGCGGGCTCCTGCCGTGGACCGGCCACGTCGAAGGTCGCGCTCCACACCGTGGGGTGCCCCTCGGCTTCCTCGCGCGGCGAGGCGGCGGATGCCGGGTCGGCGGGGTAGCAGGCGCCGAGGACGCCGAACACGGCGTCGGCGTCCTGCTTGGAGTGTCCGCTGAGGGTCACCACGACCTGCGTGGCGACTTCTTCCGGACTGGCCATCGTGAACACCTTCCTCTTCATCCGGACGGCTCGTCGGGGACCGGCGCTTCTGGGTGCACACCTCCGCTGTGCGGCTTTCCACGGCGACGGGTACCGGGTTCGTCCAGGTCGGGGACGTCTTCCGGGTGGTGGGGCGGAGCCGTGTGGGGTGTTTCGCCGGTGATGTCCAGAGGGTCCTCGCCACCCTGCGCCTGCTGATCGGGCAGATCCCTGGGGATGGCCGGGCCGTTCTCTCCGGGGGCTTCCGGTTGCCGGTCGTCACTCACGATGCGCTCCTCTCTCGTAGGCGGATCCCGTGGGTGGAAAGGGCCACAGGACGCCCGGTACCCCGCACACGGACACCAATGCAGACATTGCCGCTCCGCGTTCCAGCTGTGAGGCCCATCACCGCTGAGGTCGCGGGATTGGTCTGAACACAACCAGCGGCCCATCCGTATCAACTGCCGTAGCGAACCCGTCCCCTGCGTACGACCCCGTGCGCCCCACAGGAGGTCAGAAGTTGAGCCGGAGTCACAAGCGCGCCCCCAAGACAAAGATCATCATTGGGGCCGCCGCGGCCGCCGCCGTCGTGGGTGCCGCCATTGTTCTGCCCAACGCCAATGCCTCGCAGGACAAGAAGTCCGAGGCCCTCGACGCCAAGCCCAAGGCGTTCAACTCCTCGTCCGCCTCGGACGCGATCGCGCAGCTCGCGTCGAGTCTGGGCGAGGCGTTCGGCGGTGCCTGGTACGACAAGGACCAGCAGCAGGTCATCGTCAATGTCATCGGCGACAACAACAACGTCGATGTCGCCGCGGTCAAGAGCGCCGGGGCCGTCGCGAAGAGCGCCAAGAACAGCATGAAGTCGCTGAAGGCGGCCGAGTCGACGCTCAAGAAGAAGGCCACGATGGCGGGCACCGCCTGGGCCATCAACCCCAAGACCAACAAGCTCCAGGTCACGGCGGACAGCACCGTCAAGGGTGCGAAGTGGGACACCCTCACGTCCACCGTGAAGTCCCTGGGTGCGGGCATGGCCGACGTCAAGCGGTCCGCGGGCACGTTCAAGACCTTCGCCGAGGGCGGTGACGCCATCTTCGGCGGCGGTTCGCGCTGCTCCCTCGGCTTCAACGTCACCACCGACAGTGGCGACCCCGGCTTCCTGACCGCCGGCCACTGCGGTGTCGCGGCCAAGGAGTGGTCGGAGACCCAGGACGGCGCCCCGGTCGCCACGGTCAAGGACGCCACCTTCCCGGGCACCGGTGACTTCGCGCTCGCCACGTACGACGACACCGCCACCAAGGCCCCGAGCACCGTCAACACCGGCGGCGGCAAGACGGTGAACATCACCGAGGCGGCCGAGGCGTCGGTGGGCCAGGAGGTGCAGCGCATGGGCAGCACCACCGGGCTGAACGGCGGTTCGGTCACCGGCCTGAACGCGACCGTCAACTACGCGGAGGGCTCGGTCAGCGGGCTCATCCAGACCGACGTCTGCGCCGAGCCCGGCGACAGCGGCGGCTCCCTCTTCACCGACGACGGCAAGGCCATCGGTCTGACCTCCGGCGGCAGTGGCGACTGCACCGCGGGCGGTGAGACGTTCTTCCAGCCGGTGACCACCGCGCTGGAGGCGGTCGGCGCCAAGATCGGTGATGCCGCCGGTGGCGGTGCGGCCCAGTAAAACCATGCCGTCGGGCAGCTGCCCCTCAACGCCCGGGTGTCCCGCGCCGTTACCGCGGGACACCCGGGCGGGGGCGTTTGCAGCCCCGTCACAGTGTGTCAGGTCGCTCCAGATTATGGCAGGTCAGCGCGGCAGGGCCGGGCGCACCCGCTCCAGGGTGATCGGCAGGTCCCGCACCCGCACCCCCGTCGCGTGATGGACGGCGTTGGCGATGGCCGCGGCCGTCCCGACGATGCCCACTTCCCCGATCCCCTTGGCGCCGATCGGGCTGAGCTGGTCGTCCTCCTCCTCGATCCAGTGCGCCTCGACATCGCGTACATCGGCGTGCGCGGCCACGTGGTAGGTGGCGAGGTCATGGTTGGCGAAGTCGCCGAAGTTCGGGTCGAGTTCGAGGTTTTCGTACAGCGCCGTCGACAGCCCCATGCACATGCCGCCGCGCAGCTGCGAACGGGCCGTACGGGCGTTGATGATGCGCCCGGCGGCAAACATCCCCAGCAGCCGGTCGACCCGCACCTGCCCGGTGTCCGCGTCCACCCGCACCTCGGCGAACTGGGCGCCGAAGGCGTGGCGCGCGAGGTCCTTCCGGGCCCGGACGTCCTCGGTGGTGTCCGCGTGGGCCTCCAGCCCGCCGGGCGGTACCTGGCCCGCCGCCTCGTCGAGCCGCTTGGCCAGCACCCGGCACACCTTGCTCACCGCCCACCCCCATGAGCTGGTGCCCATGGAGCCGCCCGCGAAGGGGGCCGAGCCGTAGACGCTGCGGCCGATCTCCAGGGTGACCCGGTCCAGCGCCACGCCCAGTTCGTCCGCGGCCACCTGGGTCAGCGCGGTACGGGCCCCGGTGCCGATGTCGACGGCGGCGATCGTCACGGTGAAGCGCCCGTCGGGCTCCGCGCGGGCGGTCGCGGAGGCCGGCCAGGTGATGGCGGGAAAAGTGGCCGACGCCACGCCGGTGCCCACCAGCCAGCGCCCCTCGCGGCGGCGGCCGGGGCGGGGGTCGCGCCCCGCCCAGCCGAACCGGGCCGCTCCCTCGCGCAGGCAGGCGACCAGATTGCGGCTGCTGAAGGGGTTCCCCGACTCGGGGTCCACGGACGGTTCGTTGACGATCCTCAGCTCGATGGGGTCCATGTCGAGCGCGTACGCCAGCTCGTCCATCGCGCTCTCCAGCGCGAACATCCCCGGGGCCTCGCCCGGCGCCCGCATCCACGACGGCGTGGGCACATCGAGCTGCGCCAGGCGGTGGATGGTGCGGCGGTGGGGCGCCGCGTACATCATCCGGGTGGGGACGACGGTCTGCTCGCAGTACGGGCTGAGCCGGGAGCTCTGCTGGAGGGCGTTGTGCGAGATCGCGGTGAGCCGGCCGTCGCGCTCGGCCCCCAGCCGGATCCGCTGCACGGTGGGGGTCCGGTACGAGACCATGGTGAACATCTGCTGCCGGGTCGCCGCCACCTTCACCGGGCGGCCGACGGCGCGCGCGGCCAGCGCGGCGAGCACCGTGGGCGGGCGGGGCAGGGCCTTGGAGCCGAAGCCGCCGCCCACATGGTCCGCCACGATCCGTACGGCGTCCTCGGGGAGCCCGAACAGGGCGGCGAGGGCGGCTGCCGACATCCAGGGCCCCTGGTCGCCGTTGTAGAGGGTCAGCGTGTCGCCCTCCCAGACCGCGAGGGCGGCGTGCGGCTCCATCGAGCAGGTGTGCTCGGGCGGTGTGGTGTACGTGGCGTCGATGGTGACCGGCGCCGTGGCCAGGGCGGTGTCCACGTCGCCGGTCTCCATCCGGCCCGGGTAGCCGGCGTTGACCGTCTCGGGGACGAAGATGTGCGGATCGCCGTCGCGCAGCTCTACGTCGTACGGCTCCTCCTGGTAGACGACGCGCACCGCGGCCGCGGCCTGCCGCGCCGTCTCGTAGGTGTCCGCGACCACGGCCGCCACGATCTGCCCGCGGTAGGCGACCTCGGCGGACTGCAGGACCAACAGCTCCGGGTCGTCGGCCGGGCGCAGCCGCGGCACACTGCCGCTGTCCAGGACGGCCACGACCCCGGGGAGGGCCAGTGCGGCGCCCGCGTCGACGGAGCGCACCCGGCCGCGGGCGATGGTGGACTGCACGGCCACGCCGTACAGGGCGTCCGGTACCGGGTATTCGTACGCGTAGAGCGCGGTGCCGGTGACCTTGTCGCGCCCTTCGACACGGGTCACCGCCGCGCCCACGCTCCGTTCGAGTGTGGTCATCGCCCCTCCCCTGCCACGAGTTCGCGCACCGTTGCCGTGATGAGGTCCACGGCGAGGCCGACCTTGAAGGCGTTGTCCGGCAGCGGGCGGGCCGAGGCCAATTCGGCCAGGGCCGCGGTCCGCAGCGCGTCCTCGGTCGGCCGCTGCCCGGTCAGCAGCTGCTCGGCCTTCCGCGCGCGCCACGGCTTGGGCGCCACCCCGCCGAGCGCGAGCCGGATCTCCTTCAGCGCTCCCCCGCCGTCGGTGACGGCCACGGCGGCCAGGGACACCACGGCGAACGCGTACGACCAGCGGTCGCGCACCTTGCGGTAGATCATGGCGCCGGGCGGGGGCGGTGGCAGCTCGACGCCGGTGATGAGGTCGCCGGGCTGGAGCACCGTCTCCCGGTGCGGGGTGTCGCCGGGCAGCAGGTAGAAGTCGGCGAGCGGCACGGTGCGGGGGCTGCCGTCGACGCGCCGCAGATGGACGACGGCGTCGAGCGCGGCCAGGGCCACCGCCATGTCGGAGGGGTTGGTGGCCACGCAGGCGTCGGAGGTGCCGATCACGGCGAGGTCGCGGTGGCTGCCGTGGATGGCCGAACACCCCGTGCCCGGGGCTCGCTTGTTGCAGGGCTTGGTGACGTCCTGGAAGTACACGCAGCGGGTGCGCTGCAGCAGGTTGCCGCCGGTGGTCGCGCGGGTCCGCAGCTGTCCGGAGGCCCCCGCGAGCAGCGCCTGCGCGAGGGCGGGGAAGCGTGTCCGGATGCCACGGTCGCCGGAGAGTTCGCTGCCCGGCACCAGGGCCCCGATGAGCACCCCGCCGTCGGCGCGGTGCTCGATGCGGTCGTATGGCAGTCCGGTGATGTCGACGACCATGGCGGGCTCGGTGACGCCGAGCTTCATCAGGTCGACCAGGTTGGTTCCCCCGGCCAGGTACACCGCCTCGGTGGAGTCCGCGACGAGGGAGGCGGCGGCCTCGGGGCGGGTGGCGCGTTCGTACGCGAAGGGTTTCATCGCACACCGCCCCGGACCGGCGCGCGCCGGCCGTCCGCCCCGGCGGCCTCGCGGATGGCGTCCACGATGCCCCGGTAGGCCCCGCAGCGGCACAGGTTGCCGCTCATCCGCTCCCGGATCTCGTCGTCGTCCAGGGCGTCGGGCGCGCGGACGCCTGCGGCCATGTCCTCGGTGGCGTGGCTGGGCCAGCCGCGGGCCGCCTCGCCGAGCGCGCCGATGGCCGAGCAGATCTGGCCCGGGGTGCAGTAGCCGCACTGGAAGCCGTCGTGTTCCAGGAACGCCCGCTGGAGCGGGTGCAGATCGTCCGTGGGGTCGAGGTCCGCGACGCCCTCGATGGTGGTGATGTCATGGCCGGCCGCGGTCACGGCGAACACCAGGCAGCTGTTCACCCGTTCGCCGTCGATCAGGACGGTGCAGGTGCCGCACTGGCCGTGGTCGCAGCCCTTCTTGGTGCCGGTCAGCGCGAGGTGTTCGCGCAGGGCGTCCAGGAGGGTCACCCGGTTGTCGAGGGTGAGGGGCCGGTCGGCGCCGTTGACACGCAGCGTGAGATCGGTGTGAAACCTCTGAGCTGTCACAACCCTCACCATGGCACCGGGTTCAGGGCCCCGCATCTTCACCGGGGGGCGCGGGCGGGGGCAGCCGCAGATGGGCGAGGTCGTCGGGGACCGGGCTGCGGGGCCGGTAGAACGGCGGGGCCTCATCGGCGGCGGGCGAGTCGGCGAGCCGGAAGCGGTCGCGCAGCCGGTGGTAGAACTCGGTGGGCCGCAGCCGGACCAGCCGCAGCCGGGCCGGGGCCCGGTACGCCGCCACCCAGTCGCCCGGCTCCAGCACCCCCCGCAGCTGCCCGTCGATGGAGACGGCCACCCGCCCGGAGTGCGGCAGCACCCGGATCGCGACGGCCTCGTCCACCGCGGCCACCACGGTGCGGTCGAAGGCGATGTGCGGGGCGACGGGGGTGAAGACGACGGCGTCCATGTGCGGGGAGACGACCGGGCCGCCCGCGGCGAAGCTGTAGGCGGTGGAGCCGGTGGGGGTGGCCACGATGATGGCGTCGGCCGAGTACGAGGCGAGCAACTGCCCGGCCACATAGACCGCCAGTCCGGCCTGGCGGTCGCGGGCCAGCTTCTCGAACACGACGTCGTTGAGGGCGGTGACGTCCAGGGCGACGCCCCAGCCGACCTCCTCGGGGCTGCCGGGCCGGATCTTCGGCGCGGGCAGCACCGGCCCGCGTCCGTACCGCAGCAGCGCGTCCATCCCGGCGGGCATGTCCAGCGGCCGCGACGCCCGCAGCGTGAGCATCATGCGCTCCTCGACCGTGGCACGGCCCGCCTGCACGGCGTCCAGGGCACGACGTACGTCGTCGGGGCTGATCTCGGTGAGGAAGCCGACCCGGCCCACGTTCACCCCCAGCGCGGCGGCACCGTCCCTGGCGGCGATCCGGGCCCCGCGCAGGAACGTGCCGTCACCGCCGAAGGTGACGATCAGGTCGGGATACCCGGCCGCCGCGCACTCCTCCTGCGCGCTGCGCCGCGGATGCTCCCCGCGCCATACGTCGATCTCGGTGCAGGAGATGTCCCGCGCGGCGGCCCAGGAGTGCGCGGCACGGGCCGCCGCGACGGCGGCGGGGCGGGCCTGGTGGACGACCAGACCGAGCCGGTTGACAGGCATCCTCCTCCCCACGGTAGAGCGCCCCGGCGCACCGCGCCCGGCCACGGGCGGATCACGGGGCTGATCGCGGCTGATCTAGGCTGGCGGGACGACGGACCTGCGGGGGAGCCGGCGAGTCTCATCGATTCAGGGAGGACGCAAGCGATGACGAGTCCGAACCGTACCGCGCTGGTCGAGGAGCTGATGGGGCGCTTCCCGCAGGTGCCGCCGGAGGCGGTGATCAAGGAGGACCTGCTGCGCGGCGGCATGGCCTTCGACGACTCCGCGCTCAGCGGCGGCGACGACGGGGACGTCAAGCCGAAGTCGTACTTCATCTTCTCCTTCGACCACCGCACCCTTCCCGAGCTGGGCGCGGCCGCGCTCAACCGGCCACCGGAGGAGATCGTGCTCACCGGCGGGCCGTACGGGCTGCGGCGCACCGTGGTGTCGGTGCGCGTCAACCCGGACTCGCCGTACGTGGTGCGGGCCGGGGAGGACGGGGCGCTGGCGCTGTATCTGGACGGGGCGCGGATCGCGGATGTCGGGCTGCCGCCGATGCCGGACTACTACCGGCACACGCTGTCGAACGGCAAGTCGGTGATGGAGGTCGCCCCGACCATCCAGTGGGGCTACCTGGTGTATCTGACGGTGTTCCGGGTGTGCCAGTACTTCGGCGCCAAGGAGGAGTGCGGGTACTGCGACATCAACCACAACTGGCGCCAGCACAAGGCGGCGGGCCGCCCGTACACCGGGGTCAAGCCGGTCGAGGAGGTGCTGGAGGCGCTGGAGATCATCGACCGGCACGACACCGCCGGCGCCTCGAAGGCGTACACCCTCACCGGCGGCTCGATCACCTCGCACGTCGGCGGCCGTGACGAGGCCGACTTCTACGGCCACTACGCGAAGGCCATCGAGGAGCGCTTCCCGGGCCGCTGGATCGGCAAGGTGGTGGCGCAGGCGCTGCCGCGCGACGACGTCCAGCGCTTCCACGACTACGGCATCAGCATCTACCACCCCAACTTCGAGGTGTGGGACCGGCGGCTGTTCGAGCTGTACTGCCCGGGCAAGGAGCGCTACGTCGGCCGGGACGAGTGGCACCGGCGGATCCTGGACTCGACCGAGGTGTTCGGCGCGCGCAATGTGATCCCCAACTTCGTGGCGGGCGTGGAGATGGCCGAGCCGTTCGGTTTCACCAGCGTGGACGAGGCCATCGACTCGACCGCCGAGGGACTGCGGTTCTTCATGTCGAACGGCGTCGTCCCCCGGTTCACCACGTGGTGTCCGGAACCGACCACACCGCTCGGCAAGGCCAATCCGCAGGGCGCGCCGCTGGAATACCACATCCGGCTGCTCCAGACCTATCGGGCGACGCTGGAGGAGTACGGGCTGACCTCACCCCCGGGGTACGGCCCGGCCGGGCCCGGGCGGGCGGTGTTCTCGGTCAGCTCGTTCATGGACAGCCTGTCGGCCGACGAGCCCGTGGCCGCGGCGGCGGAGTGAGCCACCGCGTCCGCGCGGCGGTCATCCCCGCCGCGCGGCTGGAGCTGCGGCCGCTGCTGCCCGAACACGCGCCGGAGATGGCCGAGGTGCTGTCCGACCCGGCCCTGCACACCTTCACCGGCGGCGCCCCCTTGGCGCCCGCGGCCCTGCGCGCCCGCTACGAGCGCCTGCACGCGGGATCGCCGGACCCGGAGGTGGTCTGGTGCAACTGGGTGCTCCACGCGTCTGCCGAGCGGTGCCTGGTGGGTACGGTCCAGGCCACGCTCGGCGGCCCCGCGGCCGACCGCACCGCCGAGGTCGCCTGGGTGGTGGGCACGCCGTGGCAGGGCCGGGGTTACGCCACGGAGGCGGCCCGGGCCCTGGTGGGGTGGCTCGCGGCCCGTTCCGTAAGCCAGGTCATCGCGCACATCCACCCCCGTCACCGGGCCTCGGCGGCCGTCGCCCGAGCCGCCGGGCTCGCGCCCACCGGCCACTGGCAGGACGGCGAGGTCCGGTGGCGGGCGGTCGTGGCGGGCGGTGGGCCGTCTCACGAGCCGTGAGGAATCCGCGCGGTGCTCAGCCGACGTGGATGTGGGGGCGGCGGGTGCGGTCGGGTTCCGCCTCGCGGAGGACCTCGCGGGTGACGGGGGCCACCTCGCCCTGACCGAAGAGGAAGAAGCGGAGGAAGTGGGCGAGGGGGTTGCCCTCGGTCCACTCGAAGTGGATGTGCGGCCGCTGACCGGCCTCGTCGCGCACCGCCAGCAGCATGGCGGCGAGCGCGTTGGCGACGGTGGCGCTCTCCATGGTGAGCACCCGGTAGCGGTCGTGCATCACCTTTCCGCACACCCGCAGGTCGCTTTCGAACTCGGACGGGTCGGCGACGGTGACCTCGACGAAGATGATGTCGTCCTCGGGGGGGATGTCGTTGTCGGCCCGGACCTCCTGCTCCTTGTCGCGGTATTCGGCCAGGTCACAGCTCTGGGGTTTGTTCGCGATGAAGCGGATCTTGCGGTGGGCGGTGTCGCGGATGAAGCGCCGGGCCATGTCGTCGAAGGTGACCGTACTGACCCGCAGCTCGAAGGCGCGGGCGGCCCGGGACAGCAGGGACACGGCCATGATGCCGCCGATGAAGCAGGCGCCGATCTTGACGCCGTCGGGCCGTTCGACGACGTTGGCGGCCGTGGTGTAGAGGAAGACGACCGCGATGGCCCCGAAGCCGAGGGTCCAGCCGCGCTGCCGGGCGCGCCGTGCGGCGATGGTGACGGCGATGGTGGCGGAGGTGATGAGGACGAGGACACCCGTGGCGTACGCCCCGCCCTGGGCGTCCACGTTGGCCTTGAACAGCCACGTCACCAGGAACGCGATGAGGGTGAACACGAGCACCATCGGACGCACCGCGCGCGCCCAGTGGGGCGCCATGCCGTAGCGCGGGAGGTAGCGGGGCATCAGGTTGAGCAGCCCGGCCATGGCGGAGGCGCCCGCGAACCAGAGGATGGCGATGGTGACGGCGTCGTAGACGCTGCCGAAGGCGGATCCCAGGTACTGGTGGGCGAGGTAGGCCAGGGCGCGCCCGTTGGCCGCACCGCCCGGCTGGAACGCGTGCTGCGGGATCAGCAGGGTGGTGATCAGGCTGGAGGTGATGAGGAAGACACTCATGATCACCGCGGCGGTGGTGAGCAGCTTCCGGGCGCCGTGGATTCGGCCGGTGGGGCGCTCCTCGGTGTCGCCGGGTTTGCCCTCGATGTGCGGCATGACGGCGACGCCGGTCTCGAATCCGG
This sequence comes from Streptomyces sp. NPDC021212, assembly GCF_044332925.1. Taxonomy (NCBI): domain Bacteria; kingdom Bacillati; phylum Actinomycetota; class Actinomycetes; order Kitasatosporales; family Streptomycetaceae; genus Streptomyces; species Streptomyces sp. NPDC021212. Next base: position 870,126 of record NZ_JBIRPZ010000001.1, on the reverse strand, counting down.
ACAGTCCGAGCGCCAGCTTGGGAAAGATCACCAGGGATACGGCGACCATGACCAGCGGGTTGCCGCGCTGGGCGATGAGCGCGGTGGTCCAGTCGGTGATCACATGCGGTGCGGTGAAGACGTGCCACAGCCCCACGGCCACCACGACGGCGCTGAGCAGCAGATAGGCGCCGACCAGGACGACGGCCAGTCCGATGGCCTCGGTGAAGCCCTTGAGGAAGACCGCGCCGAGGAGTCCGACGAGGACGAGGGTGACGGCCACCTCGTGGCCGCGCAGCACGTCGGCGACGTGTGGGTTCTCCACCAGGTGGGCGGTGGCGTCGGCGGCCGAGAGGGTGATGGTGATCAGGAAGTCGGTGGCGGCGAAGCCGAGCAGGGTGAGGACGAAGAGCTTGCCCTTCCAGAAGGTCAGCAGCCGCTCCAGCATCGCGACCGAGCCCTGGCCGTGCGGGCTCTCGGCGGCCACCCGCCGGTAGACGGGCAGCGCGCCCACGAGGGTCACCACCACCAGCACGACCGTGGCCAGCGGGGACAGCAGCCCGGCGGCGAGGGCGGCGATGCCGGGCTGGTAGCCGAGGGTCGAGAAGTAGTCGAGGCCGGTCAGGCACATGACCCGCCACCACGGTCGGCCCCGGTCCGCGCTCTCCGGTTCGGCGTGCGGCCCGGGCTGCCGCTTGGCGATGTCGGTCATGCCCTCCAGCAGCCATGCGCGCAGCCGGTGCCGCGGTCCGCCCTGCCGGGCGGAGAGGTGGCGGGGAGGGCCGGTCACGATGTGCTCCTGTCGGTGTGGCGAAGAGTTTCGGCCATCGTGAGACTGCCTGGCCAGCGTATGCGCAGCGGCCCGCTCGCACCGGTCGGCGGCACCCGGCCGGATGCCGGGGCTCATTCTCAGCGGACTCTCATTTTCGGCACCTACGGTCCGCCCCATGGACACCACCAAGACGGACCAACCGACCGACCGCACAGCGCAGCCCGCAGAAGCCGAAGAAGCAACGGCGGAGGGTGTCCGAAACGCTGTTTCCGACTCCCAGGAATCGCCCACCGAGGCTCCCGCCGAGGAGTCCGCCACGAACCCCGCCGCGGACGCTCTCGACCGGCCCGCGAACGCTCCGGCCACCGCCCCGGCGGCCTCTTCCGGGGTGTTCTCCGGCGCCGCCGCGGTGGTCTCCGCGGGTCTGGGCCTCGCGTCGCTCACCGGCACCTGGCTGGGCACCATGCTGCAGGAGCGTGGGCAGCTGACCGGGCAGATCAAGGCCCAGTCCGGCGGCGCCGCCAACCAGATCGAGGCGGTCTACGGCACGCCGTGGCACACCACGGCCTTCTTCAACGGGCTGTTCGGGCTCGCTGCCGTGGTGATCGCCGCCGTGGTGCTGCTGCGGCAGCGCAGCGCGGCATCGGCCTCGGGCGCCAACTGGGTCACGGCCGTGGCCTGGGGCGCGGTGGCGCTCGGCGTCATCGGCCTGCTGATCGCGGCCGTGATGGGGCTGGACGTGTTCACCCCGATGCCCAAGGTCCCGGCCGGCCCCGGTGGCGCCCCCACCGGCTGATTCGCGCCGACCGCCGAACGGACGACCCGGCACGCCCCGAGGGAGTGGCTCTCCCCGGGGCGTGCCGCGTTCCGGGCGGGTGTCACGGTTAAGGCCGCCGCATCGGGACACCAGAGTGGGGCACCGACGAGTCGACGTACGGAGGCCCACGATGAGCGAATCCGCGGCACGCACCCCCGGCCCCCGGCCCGGCGAGGACACCAGAACCGCGGTCACCGTGCTCGTCGCGCTCGCCGCCAACCTCGTCATCGCCCTCGCCAAGGCGGTCGGCGGGGTCTTCACGGGCTCCCCCGCACTGCTCTCCGAGGCCGCCCACTCGGTCGCGGACAGCCTCAACGAGGTGTTCCTGCTCGCCTCCCTCAAACGCAGTAAACGCGCCCCGGACGCCCAGCACCCCTTCGGCTACGGCAAGGAGCGCTACTTCTGGGCCCTGCTCGCCGCCGTCGGCATCTTCGTCATGGGTGGCTGCTTCTCGTTCTTCCAGGGTGCCGAGGCGCTGCAGTCGAGCGGTTCGGAGGACCACACCGGCTATCTGGTCGGCCTCGCCGTGCTGGTGGTGGCCCTCGTCGCGGAGGGCTCCTCGCTGGTCCGCGCCCTGATCCAGGTCCGCGGCAACGCCCGGAAGGCCGGTCACGGCATGCTCGCCGAGGTCCGCGCGGGGCAGGACCCCACGCTGCGCACCGTACTGGCCGAGGACTCCACCGCCTGCCTGGGCGTGGTGTTCGCCCTGCTCGGCATGTGGCTCCACATGCTCACCGGCGACGGGGTGTACGAGGCGGTGGCGTCGTTCCTGATCGGGGCGCTGCTCGTCTACGTGGCCTACCGGCTCGCCAAGGAGTCGCGGGGCCGGCTGATCGGCGAGGCGATCGATCCGGCACAGCGGCGGGAGATACGGCGTTTCCTCGACGAGCAGCCGGAGATCGACACGGTGACCACGCTGCTGACGATGCGTCTGGGCACCGAATCGACGCTGATCGCGGCCCGGATCGACCTCGTCGCCGGGCTCGACAGCGAAGAGGTCGAGGAGGTCCTGATGCGGGTCAAGGCCAAGATGACGGAGGTCTGGCCGCACGCCGACCAGATCTTCCTGGACGTCACGGACGCGTCCGCCCAGGACCGCGCCCGGGCCCGCCGGGACCTCCGGACCCTCGATGAGGCGGTGGCCGCGAAGGGCGACACCGACGCCGGTGCCGAGGGCCGCAGCTCGTGAGATTGGAGGTGCCCTTGAGGGGTACTCGGGTGCGGACCGACCCGGAAAGCTAACTCATGTTCGGAGGCAATACTCATGGGCTTGGGCGGTTGCATCCTCATGGTCGCGATCGGAGGCATCCTCACCTTCGCGACGGACTGGGACGCCAATGGATTCAATGTGCATTTGGTGGGCCTGATCCTCATGGCGGTCGGCTTCATCGGCATGGCCGCGTACGTCAGTGTCTACAAGCGCCGGCGGATGATCCCGCCGACCGCCGCGACGCCCCCGGTGGTCGAGGATCCCGACCCGCACCATCACCGGCACCACTACGAGATCTGAGGCCGGAAACCCCCCGCCACAGGAGGTGGCCCCCGCCACGGGTGGGGGCCACCTTCTCTTCCACCCCCGGGAGGAGACGATGACCGCCGTACGCAGGGCCGCGCTGTTCGACGTGGACGGCACGCTCGTGGACACCAACTACCTTCACACCGTGGCCTGGTGGGAGGCGTTCCGGCAGGCGGGCCACACGGTGCCGATGCGGCAGATCCACCTCGCCATCGGCAGGAGCTCCGACCGGCTCCTCGACCATCTGCTGGGCGAGGACCGGGACCGGTCGCGGGACGGGACCATCAGTTCCGCGCACAAGACGCTGTACGCCACCTACTTCACCCGGCTGCCCGCTTTCGAGGACGCCGGGGCACTGCTGCGCGCGGTGGCGGGCCGCGGGCGTCACGTGGTCCTGGCCAGCTCCGCCGGCCAGGACGAACTGGCGGCCATGCGGGCGGCGATCGGCGCCGACGACCTGACCGGCGACGCGCTCAGCTCGGACGACGTCGAAGAGGGCAAGCCCGCGCCGGACCTGGTCGAACGGGCCCTGGAGCGCGCCGGCGTGCCACGCGGGGACGCGGTCTTCGTCGGTGACAGCGTCTGGGACGTGGAGGCCTGCCGAGCGGCCGGGGTGCCCTGTGTGGCGCTGCTGTCCGGTGGCGTCCCCCGTGAGGCGCTGGCGGACGCCGGAGCCGACGAGATCCGGGAGAGTCCGGCGGATCTGCTGGCCCGTCTCGACGAAAGCCTGCTGGCCTGATCGCCGCACCACTGGGGCACTGGCATGCACGACACCGCGCTCATCGTCATCGACATGATCAACACGTATGACCACGAGGACGCCGAGCTGCTGCTCCCCTCCGTCCGCGACGTGCTGCCCGCGGTGCGGGGGCTGGTGACCAGGGCCCGGGAGGCGGGGATCGAGGTCATCTACGTCAATGACAACTTCGGCCGCTGGCGCTCCCATCACGATGAACTCCATATCCGCCATCTGACGGTGGCGGTCCCCCACGGCGCGGTGGCGCACATCCACGGGGACCTGGCGGACGCCGCGCTGCGGATGATGGAGCGGAACATGAGCGTTGAGATCTGCTCGGCGGACGAGGTGCGGCTGACGCACGGGCCTTGACATGGAGCTGTTCGAAACCGTCAGAATCTGTTCAGCCAAGGGGGTTGAAGCCCTTCGGCACGCCCAAGAAGCAACATAATCGAAGAGAAGGGGATCGCCATGGCGGTCACTCGTAGATCGTTGCTGATCGCCGGCAGCGCCGCGCCCATGGCGGGGACGCTCGCCACCGGCATCCCCGCCCAGGCGGCCGCACCGGCCGCCGGCACATCCCGCGCGACCGGCGGGCGGAGCATCCCGCTCGCCGACGGCTGGCGGTTCGCGCTCGTCACCCCGGACGGAAACGCCGAGCCGGACGACGAGGCCGACGAAGACTACAAGGACGCGCGGAAGCCCGGCTACGACGATTCGGCGTGGCGTACGGTCGCGGTGCCGCACGACTGGAGCATCGAGCTGACCCCGACCACCGAGCACGGCACCACGGGCGGCACCGGCTTCCTGCCCGGTGGCATCGGCTGGTACCGCAGGTCCTTCACGCTGCCGTCCTCGCTCTCGGGCAAGCGGATCTCCGTCGAGTTCGACGGGGTCTACATGGATGCGTACGTGTACTGCAACGGCAAACTCGTCGGCAACCACCCCTACGGGTACACCGGGTTCGCCCTCGACCTCACCGATGTGGCGCACACCGACGGCACCACCCCCAACGTCCTCGCCGTCCAGGTCCGCAATCAGCTGCCCAGCAGCCGCTGGTACTCCGGCAGCGGCATCTACCGCCACGCCCGGCTCGTCATCACCGACCCCGTCCACGTGGCCCGCTGGGGCACCTACGTCACCACACCCGACGTGAGCCAAAGCCACGCCATCGTGCGGGCACGGACCACCGTCGTCAACGCATCCGGCGACGAGAAGCCCGTCACCGTCGTCTCCACCCTCAAGGACCCCGACGGGAAGACGGTCGCCCACACGCGGTCCACCCTCACGGTCGGCGCGGACACCACCCGCGACGCCACCCAGGAAGTCACCGTCGAGAAGCCACGACGGTGGTCCTTCGAGACACCCCGGCTGTACACCCTGGAGACCGAGCTACGGGTCGGCGACGAGACCACCGACCGCTACCGCACCCCCTTCGGCATCCGCCACGTCACCATCGACCCCGACCAGGGCCTGACACTCAACGGCGAGTACACCAAGCTGCGGGGCGTCGACCTCCACCATGACCTCGGAGCGCTCGGCGCCGCCTTCAACGCCGACGCCGCGCTGCGTCAGATGACCATCATGAAGAGCATGGGCGTCAACGCCCTGCGCACCTCCCACAATCCGCCCGCACCGGAGATGATCGAGATCTGCGAGCGGCTCGGCATCGTCATGCTGGTCGAGGCGTTCGACTGCTGGCGCACCGGCAAGAACCCGTACGACTACGGGCGTTTCTTCGACGAGCACAGCGAGGCGGACATCACCGAGATGGTGCGGGCCGCCCGCAACTCCCCCGCCGTCATCATGTGGTCCATCGGCAACGAGATCCCGGACTCCACCAGCACCGCCGGGCTCGGCATGGCCGAGCGGCTCATCGACGCCGTGAGGAAGGCCGACAACACCCGGCCGGTCGTGATCGGCTCCGACAAGTACCGCAGCCTGCCCGCGCCCGGCTCCGCCGCCGACCTGATGCTCGCCAAGCTGGACGGACTGGGCCTCAACTACAACACCGCGGCTTCGGTGGACGCCCTGCACGCCCGCTATCCGCATCTGTTCCTGTTCGAGTCCGAGTCGTCCTCCGAGACCTCCTCGCGCGGCGCCTATCAGGAGCCCGAACACCTCAACACCGGGGAGAACCACACCCCCGGCAAGCGCGAGCCCTCCAGCTACGACAACAACCTCGCCTCCTGGACCATGAGCGGCGAGTACGGGCTGAAGAAGGACCGCGACCGGAAGTTCTTCACCGGTCAGTTCCTGTGGTCGGGCATCGACTACATCGGGGAGCCCACCCCGTACGACGTGTTCCCGGTGAAGGCGTCCTTCTTCGGCGCCGTGGACACCGCCGGATTCCCCAAGGACATGTATCACCTGTTCAAGAGCCAGTGGACGAGCGAGCCGATGGTCCATCTGGTGCCGATGAACTGGACCGACCACCGCCCCGGCGAGACCGTCGAGGTCTGGGCCTACGCCAACGTGGACACCGTCGAACTCTTCCTCAACGGCCACTCCCTCGGCACCCGCCGCTTCGACACCAAGAAAACCACCGACGGCCGCAGCTACCTGGAAACCACCGAAGCCACCGACGACGACAAAACCGTCACCACCGGCCCCTACCCCGGCAGCTACACCAGCCCCAAGGCAAGCGCCGGCAAACTCCACCTCACCTGGAAAGTCCCCTTCACCCCCGGCGAACTCAAAGCCGTAGCCCGCCACAACGGCCACATCGTCGCCACCGACGTCCTGCGCACCGCCGGACAACCCCACGCCATCCGCCTCACCCCCGACCGCAAGACCCTCCACGCCGACGGCCGCTCACTGTGCTTCATCACCGCCGAAATCATCGACGCACACGGCGTGACCGTCCCCGACGCCGACCACCCGATCTCCTTCCAGGTGTCCGGAGGTTCGCTGGCGGGCGTCGACAACGGCCGCCAGGAAAGCGCCGAGCGCTACCAGGCCAGCACCCGCACCACCTACCACGGCAAAGCCCTGGCCATCATCCGCTCCGCCACCAAGCCCGGACACCTCACCCTCACCGCCCGCTCCACAGGGCTGCGTAGCGCCACCACCACTCTCCGCGCCACCGGAGGGACGTCGGACCGGGTCACCCCCACCCCGCCCTTCGCCCCCGACCCCGGACCGGCCGCGCCCGTCTACCCACTGGCCGACGCCGGCTACTCCGGCTCGCCCGAGACGCTGCCCGCGGCCATGCTGGACGGCGCCCCCGCCACCGGCTGGTCGAATGCCTTCCACAAGCCCGCCACCGCGCTGCTCCCCGCCTTCGACGGGGCGAGGGAGAGCGACTGGGTCTCGGTCACCTGGGCCAGGAAACGCCGAGTGCGCCGCGTCGAGGTGTCCTTCACCCTCGACACGACGCACACCCTCCCCGCCTCCATCACGGTCTCCGCCTGGGACGGACGCCGCTTCACCCCGGTGCGCGGGGCGGAGGTCACCTGGGCCGACGCGTCCGGCAAGCCGACCGTCGTCACCTTCACCCCGGTGCGCACCGCCCGTCTCCGCCTGGACCTGGTCAGCCGATTCCCCGGCGAGGCCAGGGGCGCCCAGCGGATCGTCCTGCTGGACGTCCCGGAGGCCTGACCCCGCACGGCCTTCCAGGGGCCGTGGCTCACCAGCCCGGGGAGTAGTAGTTGTTGTACCGCCGCTTCCGCGGGCGCAGGCTGATGGCGAAGCCGACCACGCCACCGGCGATGATCCACAGCCCGGGGCCGAACGCCCGCAGCCGGTCCATGATGCCGTCGAACGATGTCGCATCGTCCTGAGCGGCCTGCGTGCCCGAGGCGGTGGCGGAGTTGTCGGCCGAGCCGCCCGCGTCACCGATCCTGGTGCCCGGGATGGTCACGCCGAGCGCCGTCATCGCCTTGGTCACGGGCTGGAAGAAGGTCACCCCGCCCTTGGTGCAGTCGCCGCTGCCGCCCGAGGTCACGCCGAGCGCCGTGTTCCCGACGAAGAGCGGACCACCGCTGTCGCCGGGCTCGGCGCACACGGTGGTCTGGATCAGCCCGCTGACGGTGCCCTCCGGGTAGTTCACCGTCGCGTTCAGCCCCGTCACCTTGCCGGAGCGCAGTCCGGAGGTGGCGCCGCTGCGGAAGACCTCCTGGCCCACGGTCGGGTCGGCGGCGTTCGTGATCTTCACCTGCTGGCTGTTGCCCACGTCCAGGACGCTGTTCCGGGAGAGCTTGGTGTTGTCGTAGCGCACCAGGGAGAAGTCGTTGCCGGGGAAGTTGGTCTGCACGGTGGTGCCGATGCTCGTCCTGCCCGAGGTGTCCTGGAACCAGGGCGTACCGGGCGGGCCGCAGTGCCCGGCCGTCAGGATGAAGCCGGTCTGGCCGTTGGTGACGTTGAAACCGGCCGAGCAGCGGCTGCCGTTGGTGAAGATCGGGGCGGCGCCGTTGGTCTTGGTGGTGAACGTCCCCGTGGTGCGCTGCATGCTCACCTCCTCGCCCATCGGCTCGGCCATGTCCTTCATCTTTGACCAGTCGGAGGTGGAGACGGAACTGTCGCCCAGCACCATCACCTTGTTGGACTTCGGGTCGACCATCCAGGCCGTGCCGGCCACCTTGGGCGCCGAGCGCAGCGTCTCGGTGGCGGATTTCAGCTGGTCCATGCTGAACCGCACCCGCTTGGGCCGTGCCCCGGCCCGGCTGACCTCATCGGCCGCGTCCGCGTCGGTCACCGCGACCACCGGCTTCCCGTCCGCGGCTATCCAGTTCCCCGCCGTACGGGACGCGCCCAGCTCGGACGCCAGACGGCTCCCGAGGTCGGTTCTCGCGCCGCCCTCGGCGTTCTCCCCGTCCAGGACCTGCGAGGAGCCGCCGCTCTCCGCCCCGTGCGCCGATCCGCCCGGTGAGGTCTCTGCGACCAGCAGTCCGCCACAGACCATGCAACCGACGGCCGCGTACCGTACTGCATGGCGCACGCCTCGCCGCGTGTGCTTCACCACCACGTCTCCTTACGTCGATCCAGCGCGTCCGCCGACAACCCGAGCCCGGGGCTCGGCCGGCAGTGGCCCTCCCTTCTCATACGGGCGGAACCGGCGTCGCGCTCACCGTGGAGCGCGGCTGTTGTGACGCGGCGGGGATTCGAGGCGCGGCGCGCCTACTCGGGGGCCGTCAGGGGCTGCCCGCAGCGCAGGTTCCACCGGCCGGACCGGCCGCTCAGCGTGGTCGCGGTGAGCGGGGCGACGTCCAGCCGCCAGAAGGTCCCCGGGGGCAGGCCCAGCGCGTGGACCAGGGCGGCGCGGATCACGGCGGGTTCGGCGACGGCGAGCACCCGCATCTCCTGTCCGGCCCTCGACTCCAGCCAGGCGCCGGTCCGTTCGATCAGGTCCAGCAGCGACTCGCCGCCGTGCGGTGCCGCCGCCGGATCGGCCAGCCAGGTGGCGACCTCCCCGGGCGCCTCCCGCCCCACCTCGTCCAGCGACCGGCCGCGCCAGCGGCCCACGTCGAGGTCGCGCAGTTCGGGCGCCGCCGCCGCGTCCAGGGCGAGGGCCTCCGCGGTGCCACGGCAGCGCGCGGAGGGTGCGGTGAACGTCACATCGTGGTGCGGCAGGCCGCCCGCGGCGCCCCGGGCCCGCCGCACGGCGGCCGCGTCCGGCGGGGCGTCGTCGAAACGCACCTGCCGCAGGGCCGCGTTGACCGCGGGCGCCAGCAGGGTGATGTGCACTGCCTTGTCCCCCTTTTCCGTACCATCCGGCCCCTCCCGCTACGGCGCGGCCGCCGATTGCGGCGGCCGCGCCGTAGCGGGGGCCGGGTGTCGCGCGCTACGGTCTCATGGAAAACGACGGCGTGACGGAAGTCCGGTGAGAACCCGGCACGGTCGCGCCACTGTGTGTCCGGCGGAAGCGTCCCGTAAACGAGGGCCTTTCCGGCGGCGAGTCAGACCCGACGCCGTCGTACGAGTACCAACAACCGGGACGCGTGTTCCCAGGAGGTCGCCATGGCTCAGTCCGCCGTTCCCGCACCCAGCTCGCAGCCGGTGCCGGAGATCACCCCCATCTCGCTGAAGGCGATCGCCCCGTGGGCGCTGTTCTTCGGCGTCCTCATGCTGATCCTGCTGTACTTCGTCGGCGCCGAGCAGGGCGCCACGGCGGTCGTCTCCGGTGAGAACGTGCACGAGTGGGTGCACGACGGCCGGCATCTGCTCGGATTCCCCTGCCACTGACCGCGCTCACCGCATCGGCTTCAGCTCCACACCAGGGGAATCGACACAGTCATGAACTCCATATCCGTCCGGGCGCTGCTCGTCCGGGGCATGCTCGCGGGTCTCGCCGCCGGGCTGCTCGCGCTCGTCGTGGCGTATCTGCTGGGCGAGCCGCGCGTGGACGCGGCCATCGGGTACGAGGAATCGCACAGCCATGAACACGGCGGCGTCGAACTCGTCAGCCGCACCCTGCAGTCCACCGCCGGTCTCGCCACCGGCGTGCTGATCTACGGCGTCGCCCTCGGCGGCATCGCGGCCCTCGCCGTCTGCTTCGCCCTCGGGCGCGTCGGCCGGTTCGGGCCGCGGGCCACGGCCGCGCTGGTGTCGCTCGGGGCGCTGGTGGCCGTGTATGTGGTGCCGTTCCTCAAGTACCCGGCCAACCCGCCGGCCGTGGGCGATCCGGCGACCCTCGACCAGCGCACCACGCTGTACTTCCTGATGGTGGTGCTCAGTGTGCTGCTGACGGTCGCCGCGGTCATCCTCGGCAAGCGGCTCGCGCCGCGGCTGGGCAACTGGAACGCCACCGTGGCCGCTTCGGTCGCCTTCCTCACGGCGGTCGGGCTCGCGTACGCGTTCCTGCCCTCCTTCAACGAGGTGCCCCACGGCTTCCCGGCCACCCTGCTGTGGCAGTTCCGGCTGGCGGCGCTGGCCGTGCAGGCGACCCTCTGGGGCTCCTTCGGGCTGTTCTTCGGATATCTGGCCGAGCGGCTGATCGCTCCGTGCCCGGCGGTGGCGTCGAGCGCCCCGGCGAAGGCGGGCGTCGCCCACTGACCGCCCGCCGCCACGCCCGATCCGCATCCGCCACCAGAGGAACCACCACTCGTGCCGATAGCACGTCCCGCCCGCATCGACACCCTGTTGCTGACCGGCGCCCTGCTGCTGACCGGATGCGGCGGCGGCCCGGAAGCGTCCTCCGAATCCCCCAAGGACGCACCCGGGTATCCGCGCACCGTGAGCGACTGCGGCCGACAGGTCCGCATCACCGCACCACCCCGGCAGGCGGTGTCGCTCAACCAGGGGTCGACGGAGATCCTGCTCTCGCTGGGGCTCGCCGACCGGATGGCGGCCACCGCTACCTGGACCGACCCCGTCCTGCCCGGGCTGCGCGCGGCGAACGCCACCGTGCCCCGGCTGGCCGACAACGCGCCCTCCTTCGAGAAGGTGCTCGACAAGGAGCCGGACTTCGTGTCCGCGTCCTTCGAGTCCACGCTGGGCAAGGGCGGGGTGGCCACCCGGGAGCAGTTCGAGAAGCTGGGCGTGCCGACGTACGTCTCCCCCGCCGACTGCGCGAAGGACAACAGCGGGGACGGCGACGGCAGCCGCGCCACCCCGCTGACCATGGACCACGTCTACGGTGAGATCCGCGACCTGGCCCGGGTCTTCGGCGTGGAGAAGCGCGGCGAGAAGGTCATCGGCACGCTTGAGGACCGGGTCACGCAGGCCACCCAGGGCGTCGACGCGTCCGGCGCCTCCCTGCTCTACTGGTTCGCCAACTCCGAATCCCCCTATATGGCGGGCTGTTGCGGCGCGCCCGGCATCATCACGCACGCGGTCGGCGCCAAGAACGTCTTCGACGACGCCCACGAGGAATGGCCGCAGATCAACTGGGAGACGGTGGCGGAACGCAACCCCGACGTCCTGGTGCTCGGCGACCTCGCCCGGAAGCAGGAGTCGGCCGAAACCGCCGCGAAGAAGATCGCGTTTCTGGAGTCCAACCCGGCCACCCGGTCGATGGACGCCGTCCGCCACAAGCGGTACGTCATCCTCAGCGGGCAGGCCATGAATCCGTCGATCCGCACGGTCGACGGCATCGAGAAGGTGGCCGCCGCGCTGCGCCGCTCCGGCCTCGACCGATGACCGGTGTGACCGGTACGGCCATGGCCGCGGTACGCGTACGACGGCTGCGGTACCCGGCGCTGTGGGCGGCCGGGGCCGCGGCGCTGCCGCTGTCGATCGCCGTAGCCATCACGATCGGCCCGGCCGACATCCGGGTCGGCGATGTGTGGGCCGTGGTCGTGTCCCATCTGGGCTGGGGCAGCACCGGGCTGACGCCGATCCGGGACGGCATCGTGTGGGATCTGCGGCTGCCGCGGACCCTGCTCGCCGCGGTGTGCGGGGCCGGGCTCGCGGTGTGCGGGGCGGTGATGCAGTCGCTGCTGCGCAACCCGCTCGCGGACCCCTTCGTCCTGGGCGTCTCCTCGGGCGCTTCCACCGGCGCGGTCGCGGTGGTGGTGCTGGGGGCCGGTGGCGGGGCGGTGTCCGTCTCGGCCGGGGCCTTCGCCGGCGCGGTGGTCTCGTTCGCGCTGGTGCTGGTGCTCAGCCATGTGCTGGGGAGCACAACGGACCGGGTGGTGCTGTCCGGGGTGGCGGCGATGCAGCTGTTCTCGGCGCTGACCTCGTTCATCGTGATGACGGCGGCGGACGCGGAGCAGACCCGCGGAGTGCTGTTCTGGCTGCTCGGCTCGCTGGCGAACGTCGGCTGGGCCGAGGTGTGGGTGGGGTTCGCGGTGCTGGCCGTGGCGCTGCTGGTGTGCGGGGTACACGCGCACGCGCTGGACGCGTTCGCGTTCGGGCAGGACGCGGCGGCCACCCTGGGCGTACGGGTGGCCCGCACCCGGATCGTCCTGCTGACCGTCACCGCGCTGCTGACCGCGGCGCTGGTCAGCTCGGCGGGGGCGATCGGCTTCGTCGGGCTGGTGCTGCCGCACGCCGCGCGCGCCCTGGTGGGCTCCGGGCACGCCCGGCTGCTGCCGGTGACGGCGCTGACCGGGGCGGTGTTCCTGGTGTGGGTCGACACGCTGGCCCGTACCGTGCTCGACCCGCAGGAGGTGCCGGTGGGCGTGGTCACCTCGCTGATCGGCGTACCGGCCTTCGTCCTGGTCCTCTACCGCACCCGCAAGGCGGGGGCGGCATGACCGGGGACGCGGGCACCGGAACCGGGCTGCGCGCGGAGCGCGTGGCGCGCGGCGCGGGCGGCCGGCTGATCGTGGACGGGGTGAGCCTCGCCCCGGCGCCGGGGTCGTGCGTCGGGCTGCTCGGGCCGAACGGCTCGGGCAAGTCGACCCTGCTGCGGCTGCTGGCGGGGGTGCTGGCCCCCGCCTCGGGCGTCGTCACGCTCGACGGCCACCCGCTGGCGGACCTGCACCGCAGGGCGGTCGCGCGTCGGATCGCGGTGGTCGAGCAGGATGCCGTCACCCAGTCCGAGCTGACCGTGCGCGAGGTGGTGGGCCTCGGCCGCATCCCGCACCGCCGCCCCTGGGCGGGGGCTTCGGCGGCGGACGAGGAGGCAGTACGCCACGCCCTGGAGCGGACCGGGCTCGCGGACCGGGCCGGGCAGTCGTGGCACACCCTCTCCGGCGGTGAGCGTCAGCGCGCCCAGATCGCGCGCGCCCTCGCGCAGGCGCCCCGGGAGCTGCTGCTGGACGAGCCCACCAACCACCTCGACATCCAGCACCAGCTCGATCTGCTGGCACTCGTCGCGGATCTGCCGGTCACCACCGTGATCGCGCTGCACGACCTGAACCTGGCGGCGATGTACTGCGACGCGCTGCTGGTGCTGCGGGAGGGGCGGGTGGCCGCCGCGGGCGCACCCGGTGATGTCCTCACCGAGGACCTCATCGCCGAGGTCTACGGGGTGCGCACGGCCGTCACCCCGGACGGCCCCGACGGGCGCCCGCACATCCGCTTCCTCACCAGGTGACGGGCGCCGGATCACCCACCGAGCGCACCTGCGGATGCACACCACCGGAATCACCGGGAGAGTCGGACGTATCCGACATACCTGACGAGCTGGTTGAGGTGCTGCGGTATGCGTATCACCGGACTTGGACATGCAGGACTCTTCATCGAAACCGCGGCGGGATCGGTCCTGTGCGATCCCTGGGTGAACCCCGCCTTCTTCGGCTCGTGGTTTCCGTTCCCGGACAACACGGACCTGGACTGGGCGCACTACGGGCGGTCCGCGGACTATCTGTACGTCTCCCATCTGCACCGGGACCACTTCGACGCACGGAATCTGCGCCGCCATGTGCGCAAGGACGTCACGGTGCTGCTGCCCGCCTTCGCCACCGACGAGCTGGAGCGCGAGCTGCGCGAACTCGGATTCACCCGGTTCCTGCGCACCGAGAGCGGAAAGCCGGTCGAGCGGGACGGCCTGCGCATCATGATCACCGCCCTCACCGGCCCCGGCGACGGCCCCATCGGCGACTCCGCGCTCTCCCTGGACGACGGCAGGACCGTACTCCTCAACCAGAACGACGCGCATCCGCTGGATATCCCGGCGATCCGTGCGTTCGGCGAGGTCGACGCGTACTTCGTGCAGTTCTCCGGGGCGATCTGGTACCCGATGGTCTACCAGCTGCCGGACTCCGCGAAGCGGGAGTTCGCCGCCCGTAAGCGGCAGGGCCAGTTCGACCGCGCACTGCGCTACATCGACGCGGTCGAAGCGGCGCACGTCTTCCCCAACGCGGGCCCGCCGTGCTTCCTCGACGACGCGCTCTTCGAGCACAACGGCACCGGCCGCGACGGCGAGTCCATCTTCACCGACCAGCGGGAGTTCCTGACCCAGCTCGCCCAGGAGCGGCCGAATGTCTCGGCGCATCTGCTGCTGCCGGGCACGGTCGCGGAGCCGGAGGGCACCGCCTGCAAACTCACCCACCGCCACACCGACAAGGAGATCGACCGCATCTTCGGCGACAAGCGCGCCTATCTGCGCGACTTCGCCCGCCGTCAGCGCCCCGCTCTCGCCGCCGAACGCGCCTCGCGCACCCCCGCGCTGCCGCCGGGCCGGCTGCTGGCCGAGCTGAAGCAGTGGTGGGAGCCGCTGTTGGCGCGCGCGGACCACATCTGCGCGGGAGTCGGCGGCCCCGCCCGGCTGGATGTGGGCGACGTCCCGATCGTGATCGACTTCCCGGCGCGGGAGGTGCGGGAGTGGAACGGCGAGCGCTGCCGCTACACGTTGTCCACCACGGGCGACCTGGTGGCCACCAACGTCGTCAAGCGCGAGGTCGACTGGTCCAACAGCCTGCTGCTGTCGATGCGGTTCACCGCCAGCCGCATCGGGCCGTACAACGAGTTCCTGTACGTGTTCTTCAAGTGCCTGTCCATGGAGCGCATCGAGTACGTCGAGAACTACTACGCCTCCGGCGAGGACGACGGCCAGGACATCGAACTCGACGGCTGGCAGATTCAGCGCCGATGCCCCCATCTGCGCGCCGACCTGGGCCGGTTCGGGCAGATCGAGGGCGACGTACTCACCTGCACCCTGCACGGCTGGCGCTACGACCTGACCACCGGGCGCTGTCTGACGGCCGACGGCCACGACCTGCGCGCCAAGCGGTGCGAAAATCCCTGAGACGAGCGGGGCTGAAGCGCGTATGGGTTCGTGCAAACCCACCGAAGGAGTAGTCACCCATGGCGCGCAGAAGAGCCCTCGGTCGTCCGCAGAAGCTGATGCTGCTGGTCGGCGCGGTGGCGCTGGCCGGAACCGGAGCCGGAGTGATGGCGGCCACCAGTCATGCCGACACCACGCCCCGGAACGCGGTCAAGGCCGCGTCCACCGCATGCGACGGGCTGGCGCAGGCGCTGGCCAACAACGAGAAGTTCATCGCGGACCAGCAGGCGAATCCGGATGCCCAGTCGGACGCGCGGATAGCGAACCGTCAGGCGGTCATCGAGGAGATCAAGCGGAAGCAGCAGGCGTCCGGTTGTGCGGCGGACGCCCCGGCCGCGACGTCCTCGCCGGGCGGCGGGGACGCGGCGGCTTCCGGGGACACGGCGACCTCCGACGACGGGGCGGCCTCCGGAGACACCGCCGGCGGCGAGGTCGTCTGCGCGGGCTCGACGGTCACCCTGTCCGGCGAGGACGGGGCACCGGCCGCATCCAGCAACCAGTTCCCGGCGGGCACCAAGCTCAAGGTGACCAATCTGGACAACGACAAGTCCACGACGGTCTCCGTCACCTCGACTTCGGGCAGCTGCGCGCTGCTCAACAACGCCGCCTTCGAGCAGGTCCGTGAGCCCGGCAAGAACCTGATCCGCAACGCGCGCATCGAGCGCGTGGGCTGAGCCGCGCTGCGCACGGGGCCGGGAGCGAACCGCTCCCGGCCCCCCGGCTGCCGATCAGCGCACCTGGTCGGTGGCCTTGTCCCGGCGGGCGGCCACGGCCGCGAGCGCCTGCCAGGCCGCCTCCGGGTGGCAGGTCTCCTCCGGGTCGCCGGTGAACGGATCGAGCAGCACAGACTCGGCGCCCAGCCGGCGCAGCTCCTCGAGGTCGTCCATGACCTGGTCGATCGTGCCCTCACCGGCCTGGCGTTCGGGACCGGTGACCGGCTCGTCGGTGAGCTTCAGCACGACCCGCGGGGCCAGCCCGGGCACCGGCCGGTCCAGCTCCGCCGCGAACCCCTTCATCCGGTCCAGCGCCCCCCCCCCCCCCCGCAGCCAGTCGAGGGTGAACCTGATGGGATGCCACGCCTGGCCGTGCCGTACGGCCCGGCGCAGCGCGGCGTCGCTGTTGCCGCCCACCCAGACCGGGATGTCGCCGCTGCGGTAGTCCGCGTCGTTCTCCCAGGCCGTGCGGATGGCCTCAAGGGTTTCGTCGGTCAGCCTTCCGCGCCGCCCGAACTCCACGCCGAGCGCCTCGTACTCCTGCTTCGCCCATCCCACGCCGACGCCGAGGACCAGACGTCCCCCGCTGAGCTGGTTGAGGTTGCCGGCCATCCGGGCGATGAGGAGCGGATGCCGGTACGGGGCGACCAGCACGGTGGTCCCCAGCCGTACCCGGTCGGTGATCCCGGCCAGCCAGGAGAGGGTGGTGAAGGGCTCGTAGAACGGAGCGGGATACTGCTCTGCCACATCGGGGGTGACCGCGACGTGGTCCGAGACCATCAGCAGGTCGAACCCCAGCCCCTCCACGGTCCGTGCCCACTGCCGCAGCACATCCGGCCGGGTGCCCGGGCCGAAGTTCGGAACGTTGACTCCGATGTCCATGCCGTCACCCTAGGCAGTGATCATGAAGCCCTGGGCACTGGGCCCGTTCCCCTGCCGCACCGCCTCCTGCCCCGCTATTCTCCGTCCATGAACGCCACTTGGGACCCTTCCGCGCCCGGCGTGCTGCGGCTGCCCTCGGGCCGGCTCATCCGCGGCCGGGGGCTGCGCCATCCCCTTCCCGAGGGGCCCGAGCCCGCGTTCGGGCTGTATCTGCTGGGCCATGAGCCGCCCTCGGTGGACTGGGAGGCCCGCTGGCTGCGCTGGCCCGACTTCCGGCTGCCGGCCGACCGTGAGGAGGCCGCCGCCGCGCTGCGCGAGGCGTGGGAGCGGGCCGCGGGCGAGCGCGTCGAGGTCGCGTGCGGCGGTGGCCGGGGCCGTACCGGCACGGCGCTGGCCTGCGTCGCGGTACTGGACGGCGTACCGCCCGGGGAGGCGGTGCGGTACGTACGCGAGCACTACGCGGTTCGCGCGGTGGAAACGCCCTGGCAGCGCCGCTATGTCACCCGCTTCGGACAGCCCGCGGCCAGCAGGTGACGCCCGGCCTCGGCCCGGTGCTCAGACCGGCGCTCAGCCTCGCGCCGAAACTTCGTTGAGCCCCGAAATGAGCGCGGCATAGTGTCGGCGTCATGACCAAAGCGCCGGACACCGGTTACCCAAAGGAAGGGCCCGCCATGGCGGCGGCAGCCGTCACCGTCGTGCTGTGGGCCTCGGCCTTCGTCTCCATCCGCAGCGCGGGCTCGGCCTATTCGCCCGGCGCCCTGGCGCTCGGGAGACTGCTCGCCGGGACGGTGGCCCTGGGCACGATCAGCCTGATACGACGGGTGGGGTGGCCGCCCCGCGCCGCCTGGCCGGGGATCGCCTGCTCGGGTTTCCTGTGGTTCGGCGTCTACATGGTGGCGCTCAACTGGGGTGAGCAGCAGGTCGACGCGGGCACGGCGGCCATGGTCGTCAACATCGGCCCGATTCTCATCGCGCTGCTGAGCAGCAGGCTGCTGGGCGAGGGACTGCCGCGTCCGCTGCTGTGGGGGATGGCGGTGTCCTTCAGCGGCGCCGTGGTCGTGGGGCTCTCGATGTCCGGCTCGGGCCGTTCCTCCGTGCTCGGTGTGCTGCTGTGCGTGGTGGCCGCGGTGACGTACGCGAGCGGTGTCGTCTCCCAGAAGCCGGCGCTGCGGCATGGCGGAGCGCTCCAGGTGACCACGTTCGGCTGTCTGATCGGGGCGGTGACCTGTCTGCCCTTCGCCGGGACGCTGGTGTCGGAGGCCGCGCACGCTCCGATGTCCGCGACGCTCAACATGGTCTACCTGGGCCTCTTCCCGACCGCGCTCGCCTTCACCACCTGGGCCTTCGCCCTGGCCCGCACCACCGCGGGCCGGATGGGCGCCACCACCTACGTGGTCCCCGCCCTGGTGGTGCTGATGTCCTGGCTGGTACTGGACGAGGTGCCGGGTGCGCTGTCGCTCGCGGGCGGCGCGCTGTGCCTGGCCGGGGTCGCGGTCTCCCGCCGCCGTCCGCGCCCGGCCGGCTCGACGGTCGTGGCCACCGGCGGCCACACCTCCAGGGAAACTTCTCAGACATCTCCGACCGAATAGCCGCATATCGTCGTCAGTCACCTCCTAGCAGCTTCGGGCGCAGCACCGGCGCAATCCGGCCGTTGTGCCCGAGCTGCTTGGCACACTTTTTTGCACGAAAACGATCACTTCCAGCCCGATATAGTCCCGGTGTGACCGGTATCGCAGGGAAGAATCCGTCCCGCCACGGATGAGCGCGATGCGCGAGGGTACCCATCGCTTCATGGACACAAACGAGCAACCCATGCTCACGCCCGATCTGCCGCCCGTGGTAGACGTGCCGGATCTGACGTTCCCCAGCGGACGTCGCACCGTCACGTCCCCGGGCCCGGCGGAGCGGAACGGCGAAAAGGAATCCCCCGCCCCCTCCTCCACCCCCCAGCAGCGCCCCCTCGCGGCGTAAAGCCCGGCAACTCGGGCACTGAGCAGGCATGCGCCTTGCAGTGCTCGACATAGGTTCACGTGCCGTTCACCTGAAAATCGCCGACCTCGTTCCGGGCGGACCGCCCGAGCCGGTGACCACGCTCAAGCAGTCGGTCCATCTGGCCGAGGCGACCGACCACCAAGGCGTGATCAGCCAGGACGCCATCCGGCGCCTGGTCGGTGCCGTGGCCGAGAGCGAAGCGGTGGCGGCGGCGTATCAGGTCGACGACATGGTGCCCTTGGCGACCTCCGCGGTGCGCGACGCGGCGAACCGGAAGACGGTTCTCGCCGCGATCGAGGACGCCACCGGAATCCGGGTGCGCTTCTTCAGCGGCGAGGAAGAGGCGCGTCTGACCTTTCTGGCCGCGCGCGGCTGGCACGGCTGGTCGGCCGGGCAGATGCTGCTGCTCGACATCGGCGGCGGCTCGATGGAGCTGGCCTGCGGCAACCGTACGGAGCCCGCGGTGGCGCTCTCGCTGCCGCTCGGGGCCGGTCGGCTCACTCGCCACCACTTGCCCGACGAGGCTCCGGTGCACAAGCGGGACGTGGCGCGGCTGCGCCAGTATGTGCGTTCCGTCCTCGTGGAGGCAACGGTCGACCTGCGCGCCCAGCCGGTTCCCGTGTCCGCGATCGCCACGTCGAAGACCTTCACCCAGCTGGCACGGCTCGCCGGGGCCCCCAAGCCGACGGCCGGGGCGCCCGACCGCGCCACCCTCGCCCGCTCCGATCTGGGGAAGTGGATTCCCCGGCTGGCGGCCGGCTCCGATGCCGAGCGCGCCCGGCTGCCGGGCATCTCCGCGTCCCGGGCCCATCAGTCGCTCGCCGGGGCGATCGTGGCGGAGGCCGCCATGGAGGTGCTGGACGTGACCCGGGTCACCCTCTGCCCCTGGGCCCTGCGCGAGGGGATCCTGCTGGACCGGCTGGCCGGGCTCGGCGCGCAGCCGCTCCCCGCGGCGTTCGTGCCGAGGGCCCGCAGCCATGCCCGCCACCGGCTGCACACCGTTTCCTGAGCACCGCCGGGTCCGCCTGATCACTCCCGTCCGATCATGCCGGGATGATCAGACGGACCCGGGGCGTTATGCGGTGCGGCAATCTTTGTCGACGACGATGGGGATGGATGACATGCCTCTTCAAGGCGAGTACGAGCCGGGTCCGACCGAGTGGGTGCGCGATCAGGTCGAGCTGATCGAGAGTTCCGGCGGCACCAAGGGCACGACGATGCGGGGCATGCCCGTGATCCTGCTGACCACGCGCGGCGCGAAGAGCGGGAAGATCCGCAAGACGCCGCTGATGCGGGTGGAGCACGAGGGCAGGTACGCGGCCGTGGCCTCGCTCGGCGGCGCCCCCAAGCACCCCGTCTGGTACTTCAACGTGCTGGCCGACCCGCGCGTCGAGCTGCGCGACGGGACGGAGCGGTGGGACATGACCGCCCGCGAGGTCACCGGCGAGGAGAAGGCGCTGTGGTGGCGGCGCGCGGTCGAGGCGTACCCGGACTACGCCGACTACCAGGAGAAGACCACGCGCGAGATCCCCGTCTTCGTCCTGGAGCCCGCGGCAACTCCGCACTGAGCCCCTGGCGCGGTGAGCGGGGCCCGGCGGGGTCCCGCTCACCGCGTGACGGCCTCCACCCGGAGACCACATAACCTTCACGTAATCGGGTGTGCCACGACGATGGTGATATGTGTCCTCGCGACAAGGGAAACCGAAGGTTAGGCTCGGGTGGCACACCTGCACCACGGCGCTAAGGAAGTACCTCAGCATGACCACCGCGAACAAAAGCGACCTGTCCCCGATCTACGACAGTCTCATAGCGGAACAGGGCGATGTTCTCGCAGAGGCGCGGGAAGCGGCGGAAGTGATTCAGCGGGAGGCCGCCGAGGCCCTCGACTGGAGCCGATTGCGCCCCGGCCAGGGCCCCAACGCGCACCAGCAGAGCGAGTGACGCGGGGTCCGTACCACCCCACCCTCAAGGGGTTCCCCGGATACGACTACGACAACAAGCGCGGCCCGGGGCTCCAGCCGCCGGGCCACGCATCCGCGCGAAGACACCGGACCACCACGCGCAGTGACCTCCTTCTTCGATAAGATCTCGGCGACGCACCGGACTTGATGGCGTCGCACACTTATCGCATGAGGGGAATCAGGTGACTACAGGGGTAGAGACATTCGAGTTTCAGGTCGAGGCGCGGCAGCTCTTGCAGCTGATGATCCATTCGATCTACTCGAACAAGGATGTCTTTCTGCGGGAGCTCATCTCCAACGCCTCCGACGCCCTGGACAAGCTGCGGCTGGAATCCCTCCGGGACGGGGATCTGAAGGCGGACACGTCGGATCTCCACATCGCGCTGGAGGTCGACAAGGAGCAGCGCACGCTGACCGTGCGCGACAACGGCATCGGCATGTCGCACGATGACGTGGTGCAGCTCATCGGGACGATCGCGAACTCCGGCACGGCGAAGTTCCTCAAGGAGCTGAAGGAGTCGCAGGACGCGGCGGCCTCGCAGGACCTGATCGGGCAGTTCGGGGTCGGTTTCTACTCCAGCTTCATGGTCGCCGACGAGGTGACGCTGCTGAGTCGGCGCGCGGGCGAGAGCCAGGGCACCCGCTGGGTGTCCAGCGGCGAGGGCACCTACACCATCGAGCCGGTCGAGGACGCACCCCAGGGCACCTCCGTCACGCTGCGGCTCAAGCCGGAGGACGCCGAGGACCATCTCTTCGACTACGCCTCCCCGTGGAAGATCCGGGAAATCGTCAAGCGGTACTCGGACTTCATCACCTGGCCGATCCGGATGGCCGGCGAAAGCGCCGACAGCGCGTCCGAGGACGACAGCCGGCCCGAAGACGGCGGCGCACCCGAACTCGAGACGATCAACTCGATGAAGGCGTTGTGGGCCCGCCCGCGGGGCGAGGTCACCGACGAGGAATACAACGAGTTCTACAAGCACATCAGCCACGACTGGAACAACCCGCTCGAGACCATCCGCATGCAGGCGGAGGGCACCTTCGAATACCAGTCGCTGCTGTTCATTCCGTCCCGCGCACCGCAGGACCTGTATATGCAGGACCGTAAGCGGGGGGTGCAGCTCTACGTCAAGCGCGTCTTCATCATGGACGACTGCGAAGCGCTCATGCCGGAATACCTGCGCTTCGTCAAGGGAGTCGTCGACGCCGCGGACCTTTCGCTGAATGTCTCGCGCGAGGCCCTTCAGCAGGACCGCCAGATCCAGCTGATGCGCCGGCGGCTGGTCAAGAAGGTGCTGTCGACGGTGAAGGACATGATGTCCGAGAACGCCGAGCGATACGCGACGTTCTGGAAGGAGTTCGGCCGCGTCCTCAAGGAAGGACTGCTGGGCGATTTCGAGAACCGGGACGCGATCCTGGAGGTCTCCTCGTTCGGCTCGACGCACGACGCGGAGCAGCCGACCACGCTCCGGAGTTACGTCGAGCGCATGAAGGACGGCCAGGAGCACATCTACTACATGACGGGCGAGTCGCGCTCGATCGTGGAGAATTCGCCCCACATGGAGGCATTCCAGGCCAAGGGGTACGAGGTGCTGGTCCTCACCGACCCCATCGACGAGCTGTGGGTCGACGCCGTTCCCGAGTTCGAGGGCAAGCAGCTGCGGTCGGTCGCCAAGGGCCAGGTCGATCTCGACGACGAGGACGAGTCGAACGAGAGCGGGCCCGAGCGCGAGCAGCAGAAGAAGGACTTCGCCGATCTGCTGTCCTGGATGACGACGACGCTGAGCGAGCAGGTCAAGGAGGTGCGGCTGTCCTCCCGCCTCACCACCTCCCCGGCCTGCATCGTCGGCGATACGCACGATGTCACTCCGGCCCTGGAGAACATCTACCGCGCGATGGGGCAGAACGTGCCCCAGATCAAGCGCATCCTGGAGCTGAACCCCACGCATCCGCTGGTCAGCGGGCTGCGTACGGCCCACGGCGAGCGCCCGCTGGACTCCGGCCTCGCGGAGACGGCCGAACTCCTCTACGGGATGGCCCTGCTCGCCGAGGGCGGGGAGCTGAGCGACCCGTCGCGCTTCATCAGGCTGATGGCCGGCCGCCTGGAGCAGACACTGTGATCCACGCCCCCTGGCGGGCCATGGCCACGGCCCGCCGGGGGGCTTTTGCCGAACCGGCAATTTCCCTCCCCCTCTCCCCGGCTGCCACCGCATGATCGTGGCGATGTCGGCCGCGTGGCGTTGAGGGCCACGCGGCCCCGACAGCTCAGGGAGGACCCATGCACCACCGGCTGGTCGACGTTCCGGATGCCCGTATCCATGTGGTGGAGGAGGGCTCCGGCCCGCTCGTCCTCCTGATCCACGGCTTCCCCGAGACATGGCACTCCTGGCGCCATCAGCTCCCCGCGCTCGCCGCGGCCGGCTACCGGGCGGTGGCCATCGACGTACGGGGGTACGGCCGCTCCGCCAAGCCCCGCGAGGTGGCGGCGTACCGGATGCTCGCCCATGTCGCCGACAACGTCGGCGTGGTCCGCGCCCTCGGCGAGGAGACCGCGGTGGTCGTGGGCCACGACTGGGGCTCCCCCATCGCCGCGAACTCCGCACTGCTCAGGCCCGATGTCTTCACCGCCGTGGGGCTGCTCGGCGTGCCGTACGCGCCCCGTGGCGGCCCGCGGCCCAGCGAGGTCTTCGCACGGATCGGCGGCGACGAGGAGTTCTACGTCGGCTACTTCCAGCAGCCCGGCCGGGCCGAGGCGGAGATCGAGCCCGATGTGCGCGGCTGGCTCGCGGGGTTCTACGCCGCGCTCTCGGGCGACACGGCGCCCTCCCCCGACGGCGGCAGCCCCTTCTTCGTCCCCCGGGGCGGACGGATGCGCGACCGCTTCCCGGACGGTCCGCTGCCGTCCTGGCTCACCGAGGCCGATCTCGACGCGTGCGCGGCGGAGTTCGAGCGCACCGGGCTGACCGGGGCGCTGAATCGCTACCGCAACGCCGACCGCGACTGGGAGGACCTGGCGGCGTGGGACGGGGCACCGCTCACCCAGCCCTCGCTGTTCCTGGCCGGGGAGCGTGACGCCTCGCTCGGCTGGCTGGCCGACGCCGTCGCGGCGTACCCCACCACCCTCCCCGGCCTGGTGTCCTCGCACCTCCTCGACGGCTGTGGCCACTGGGTGCAGCAGGAGCGGCCCGAGGAGGTCAACCGGCTGCTGATCGCCTGGCTGCGGGCGCTCGGCTGAGGGCGTCTCAGCCGAGGTGTTCGGCGGCCGCGGCGCGGATCAGCTGGCGCAGGGCGTCGTAGTACACGCGGTGGTCGGTCAGGGCGGGCAGCACCACGTCCCGCTGCCCCGTCAGCACCGGGAACTCCTCGGGGTCCAGCGCGGCGAGCGCCGTACGCGCCGTGGCCAGGGCCCGCTTCTCGTCGCGGTGGTCGACGAAGGCGACGGAGCCGAGGGTGAGCAGATAGAGCCGACGGTAGACCCGGACGGCCGCCGCCGGTGCCATCCCGGCGGCGATGCTCTGGGCGAGCTGCGGCTCCACGAGGTGGCTCAGCAGCTGCGGACCCCACCAGGCGTGGCCCGCCCGCAGCGCCGCCAGCCCCGGGTGCCGGCCGAGCACCTCGTAGAGCCCGGTGAAGCGGGCCTCGGTGGCGGCCGCCCAGTCGGTGTCCTGCGGTACGCGGGGCAGCAGCGTGGCCAGATGGTCGGCGCAGGCGTTCAGCAGACCGTCGAAGTCGCCGCAGCGGCGGAAGACGGTGGCGTGCGAGACGTCGAGCCGCTGTGCCACCGCCCGGAAGCTCAGGGCCTCGGGGCCCTCCTCGTCGATGACCGCCAGGGCCGCCACCGCGATGGCGTCCAGGGCGGGTGGTTCGGCCGCGGTTCGCTTCTTTTTCACGAGCCCTACCGTAACAGTGGTTGTTACAGTGTATCGCGTGGTTACTCATCAAGACGTACAGGACGCGGCACGCCGCGGCGCGGGGCACCTCCGGCCCGTCGCGCTCGCCCCGGTGGACGAGGGAGCCTTCGGCGGCGCCGAGGGATGGCTGGCGCTGGAATTCCTCCAGCACACCGGCTCCTTCAAGGCGCGCGGGGCGTACAACTTCATCGGCAGCCACGTCGAGGCGGGCACCGTTCCGGACGCGGGCGTCGTCATCGCTTCCGGCGGCAACGCCGGGCTGGCCTGCGCCTGGGCGGCGGCCCGGCACTCCCTGACCGCCACGGTGTTCGTGCCCGAGACGGCGCCCTCGGTCAAGGTCGGCAGGCTGCGGGCGCTCGGGGCGGACGTGCGCCAGGTCGGCCGGGAGTACGCCGAAGCGCTGGACGCCTCGCGCAAGCACGCCGCCGAGACCGGTGCGCTGGAGTCGCACGCCTACGACCATCCGCTGATCGCGGCCGGTGCCGGCACCGTGATGGAGGAGATGCTGCACAGCCGCCCGGATCTGGACACGGTGGTGGTGTCGGTCGGGGGCGGCGGGCTGTTCACCGGGGTCGCGGTGTCCGCGCTGGAGCACGGCGTCCGGGTGGTGGCCGTGGAGCCGCACGGATCGCGTGCGCTGAACGCGGCGCTGGAGGCGGGGGCGGTGGTCGACGTCCCCGTGGATTCGGTCGCGGCGGATTCGCTGGGGGCGCGGCGCGCGTCGCCGATGGCGCTGGAGTGGGCGCGCGAGGACGGGGTGCGGTCGGTGCTGGTGTCCGACGAGGCGATCGTCTCGGCGCGGCAGGCCCTGTGGGACGACCGCCGGATCGCGGTCGAGCACGCCGCGGCGACGGCGCTGGCGGCGGTGCGGTCGGGGGCGTACGACACCCGGCCCGGCGAGAAGGTGGCGGTGCTGCTGTGCGGGGCGAACACCGACCCGGGGGACCTGGCACGCCCGTAACGACGGAGCCGCCCCGCCCCTGCCGTGGACGCGGGCAGGGGCGGGTGGGCCGGTGGCCGCCTACTCCCCCGCGTACGCCTTCTGCAGTACGGCGATGTCGAGCTTGACCATCGTCATCATGGCGTCCATGGCGCGCTTCGCCTTCGCCGGATCGGAGTCGGCGATCATCTCCGTGAGCACCTCGGGGACGACCTGCCAGGACACCCCGAACCTGTCCTTCAGCCAGCCGCACTGGACCTCCTGGCCGCCGCCCTCCAGGAGCCGGTTCCAGTAGTAGTCGATCTCCGCCTGGTCCGCGCAGTGGATCTGGAAGGAGATGGCCTCGTTGAAGGTGAACTCCGGCCCGCCGTTGAGCCCGACGAACT
Organism: Streptomyces sp. NPDC021212; assembly: GCF_044332925.1. Lineage (NCBI taxonomy): Bacteria > Bacillati > Actinomycetota > Actinomycetes > Kitasatosporales > Streptomycetaceae > Streptomyces > Streptomyces sp. NPDC021212. Next base: position 843,907 of record NZ_JBIRPZ010000001.1, on the reverse strand, counting down.
TCTGCCCGTTGACCTCGAAGTCCACGGTCAGCACCGAGCCCGGGGCGCCAGGGCCGCCCTCGGTGGTGCGGACGGTCCGGCCGAGCTTGCCGTCCTTGAAGATCGAGACGTAGTGCTGCGCCGCCTCTTCGGCCTGGCCGTCGAACCACAGGCATGTGGTGAATCCGTCGCTGGCCATCGGTGCCTCCTGCTGGTGGGAGTGTTTACCTTTACCGACCTGCGCCGGGCGGCAAACTCATCGCCCCTCGGCACACTGTTTCCCGGTGAGATATCCGTGCAGGTGACCGGCGCCCTCGAGCATGGCCGTGGTGCGCCGGGTCAGTCCCTCCCGGCGCTCGGCGATGACCTCGCGCAGGGCGGCGCTGCTGCCCGTACGGCGCAGCCCCTCCAGGACGGGCCGGATCCGGTCCAGCGGGTAGCGGTCCTGCCGCAGCATGTGGATCATCCGGGCGTCCCGGACGTCGGCCGGGCCAAAGGTGCGGTAGCCGGTGCCGCGCTCCCGCTTCGGGACCAACAGCCCGGCCGACTCCCACACTCTGAGCGCGGAGGTACGGACACCGAGGTACGCGGCCACTTCGCCGATGCGCAAGCCGCCCCGTGGCACGTCCAGGGTCTCGGGGGTCTGCCCGGCGACCGCTTCGAGCGCCTCGCCCGCCGCCCGCAGGGACAGCCGCTGGTCGTGCAGGGCCGCATGGGCGGCGTCCACGAGGCCGAGCGCCAGCGGTACGTTCCCGGCGTGCACGGCCTGCATGACCGCCCGGGCGGTCTGTTGTCCGTACCCCGGCACGAGCGCGTCGTACGTGACCAGCGCCCGGCGGTGGCGGGTGTCGAGCCTGCGGTAGCCGGCCGCGGTGCGGGATGCCGGGGGCAGGATGCCCGCGTCGACGTAGTTGCGGATCTGCTGGGTGGAGACTCCGGCCGTGCGTGCCAGGTCGATGGGGCGCAGCGGTGTTTCGGGGCTGCTCGTGGGGCGGCTCATGGGGCGAGCCTACCTGTGCTTGTTTCACGGCGAGTTGAGGGTTTTCCGCCCTCACTCCCGGTCAGGGCGGCGCACGATGGTGAAAAGTCTCTACGCAAGACTTCAATGAAACACTTGAAGGCATGGATGTCAGTGACAGGGACCATGTACGGCACCGCCATGCCGCGGACGGCCACGATGTGATTCAGGTCCGCGGGGCCAGGGAGAACAATCTGCGGGACGTCTCCCTCGATCTACCCAAGCGGCGGCTCACCGTCTTCACGGGAGTCTCCGGCTCCGGCAAGTCCTCGCTCGTCTTCGACACGGTCGCCGCGGAGTCACAGCGGCTGATCAACGAGACCTACACGGCGTTCGTGCAGAACTTCATGCCGACGCTCGGCCGCCCGGACGTCGACGCGCTGCGCAACCTCAGCGCCGCGATCATCGTCGACCAGGAGCGGATGGGCGCCAACTCCCGTTCCACCGTGGGCACCGCCACCGACGCCCACACCATGCTGCGGATTCTGTTCAGCCGGATCGGCACCCCGCATGTGGGTCCGCCGCTCGCCTTCAGCTTCAACACGGCCGAGGGCATGTGCCCGCGGTGCGAGGGCCTGGGCCGGACATCGGAGATCGACGTCGGCCAACTGGTGGACCGGGAGCGGTCGTTGAACGAGGGGGCGATCACCGTACCCGGATTCGGGGTGGACACGTGGTACTGGCAGCTTTTTGCGCGCTCCGGCCTTTTCGACCCCGATGCCCGGCTCAGGGACTACACCCCCGAGCAATGGGAGGACTTTCTGCACAAGCCCGCCACCAAGGTCAAGGTGGGCAGGAACAACCTGACCTACGAGGGGCTGGTCACCAAGGTCCGGCGGCTGTACCTGGCCAAGGACCGGGAGGCGATGCAGCCGCAAGTACGCGCGTTCGCGGACCGGGCGGTCGCGCTCGCCCCCTGCCCCGACTGTGACGGCTCCCGGCTGAACGAGGCCGCCCGGTCCTGCGTGGTCGACGGCCGCACCCTTCCGGAGTGCTCGGCGATGCAGATCAGCGACCTGGCCGCGTTCGTCCGGGGCATCCGGGACGACGCGGTCGGACCGGTGCTGGAAACCCTCCGGGGCACGCTGGACTCGCTGGTGGAGATCGGTCTCGGCTACCTCAGCCTGGACCGGGAGTCCGGCACGCTCTCCGGTGGCGAGGCGCAGCGGGTGCGGATGGTCCGCCACCTCGGTTCGAGTCTGACGGATGTGACGTACGTCTTCGACGAGCCCACCGTGGGCTTGCATCCGCATGACATCGAGCGCATGAACACGCTGCTGCTCCAGCTGCGCGACAAGGGCAACACGGTGCTGGTGGTGGAGCACAAGCCGGAGACGATCGGGATCGCCGACCATGTGGTGGATCTGGGCCCCGGCGCCGGTGCGGCGGGCGGCCGGATCGCCTACGCGGGCGATCTGGCCGGGCTGCGGACGTCCGGCACCTTGACGGGCGACTACCTCGGCCACCGGGTGAGCCTGCGCGACAAGCTGCGTGAGCCCCGCGGCCGGCTGCCGATCACCGGCGCCCGGCTGCACAATCTGCGGGACGTCGATGTCGACATCCCCCTCGGGGTGCTCACCGTCGTCACCGGGGTTGCCGGGTCCGGGAAGAGTTCCTTGATCCATGGCTCGCTCGGCGGCCGGGACGGGGTGATCGTCGCCGACCAGTCGGCGATCCGTGGCTCACGCCGCAGCAACCCGGCCACCTACACGGGGCTGCTGGATCCGATCCGGTCCGCCTTCGCCCGCGCCAACGGGGTGAAGCCGGGGCTGTTCAGCGCCAACTCGGAGGGCGCGTGCCCGCGGTGCAAGGGCATCGGCCTGACCTACACCGATCTCGCGATGATGGCCGAGGTGGCGTCGGTGTGCGAGGAGTGCGAGGGCAAGCGGTTCAAGCCGGAGGTGCTGGCGTACCGGCTGCGAGGGTGCACGATCGGCGAGGTGCTCGCCATGCCGGTGGCCGAGGCCCGGGAGTTCTTCACCACCGGACAGCCGCGGGTGATCCTCGACCGGCTGATGGCGGTGGGCCTCGGCTATCTCGGGCTCGGCCAGCCGCTCACCACCCTGTCCGGCGGTGAGCGGCAACGGCTCAAGCTCGCCATCCACATGGCGAAGAGCGGCACGACGTATGTGCTGGACGAGCCGACGACCGGGCTGCATCTGGCGGATGTGGACCAGTTGCTGGCGCTGCTCGACCGGCTGGTGGACGACGGCAACACGGTCGTCGTCATCGAGCACCACCAGGCGGTGATGGCGCACGCGGACTGGATCGTCGACATGGGCCCGGGGGCGGGCCATGACGGCGGCCGGGTGGTGTTCACCGGGACGCCCGCCGACCTGGTGGCCTCGGGTGGGTCGCTGACCGCCACGCATCTGCGGGAGTACGTCGGCGGGTAGTCCCTCTCCGGTGCGTCACCGGGGCGGTGGCGGGGGTGTGGGAGCGCCCGCGGGCGGGGCGATCTTCGGATACGAGGCGGTCCCGCCCGGGGCGCCCGGCCCGTCGGACGCCGCCGCCTCACCGGCCGCCGCGTCCCTGGGCATCAGGGCGTCGCGGGCGGCGCCCGGGTCCCAGCCCGTGTCGACCACGCGCTTCTGCACCAGGACGGCCGCGCCCAGGACCGCCAGGCCGATCAGCAGGATGAGGGCGAGGCCCACTCCGCCACCGGCCTTGCCCGCGTTTCCGATGAGCGCGCCGAACCAGCCGAAGTCGGCGTCGCCGAAGGTGGTGTTCTGCTCCCCGAACGCGCCGAGCACCTTGAGCAGCAGGGCGGGCAGGAAGGTGATGAGCATACCGTTGAGGAACGCGCCCACGGCGGCGCCGCGCCGGCCGCCGGTCGCGTTGCCGTAGACGCCCGCCGCGCCACCGGTGAAGAAGTGCGGCACCAGGCCCGGCAGGACCAGCGCGAGCCCGAACGCCGGGTTGAACACCCAGGTGAGCAGCGCCAGGCTGACCAGACCGCCGGTGAAGCTCGCGAGGAAGCCGATGAGCACGGCATTCTGCGCGTACGGGAAGACGATCGGCGCGTCCAGCGCGGGCAGCGCGCCCGGCACGACCTTGCTCGCAATGCCCTGGAAGGCGGGCACGAGTTCGCCGAGGATCGTCCGCACGCCGAAGAGGATGACCGCGACCGCGATACCGAACTGCAGGCCCTGCATCACCGACTGCATCACATAGTTACCGGTGTCCGTGGCCGCCGTTCCGGTGTCGGTGGCGAACGCCTTGAAGGCCGTTTGCCGTCCCACCTTGATCAGGAAGGCCACCGCCAGCACCACATAGATGAACAGCATGGACAGGGCCGTGGCCACCATCGAGTCGCGCAGGAAGCGCAGTCCCTCGGGGAGCTTCATCTCCTCGGTACTGCGGCTGCGCTTGCCGACCACCTTCCCGGCCGCGCCCGCCACCACGTAACCGGCCGTGCCGAAGTGGCCGATGGCGACGGTGTCGCTCCCCGTGACGCGCTTGGTCCAGGGATGCGCGAAGGCGGGCATGGCCACCAGCATGATGCCGAGCAGCACCCCGCCGACCGCCACCACGACGACGGTGGACTGACCGGCGTTGGCCAGCACCACGGTCAGCAGCGTGGCCATGAACAGCATGTGGTGCCCGGTCAGGAACACATAGCGCAGCGGGGTGAACCGGGCCAGCAGCAGGCTGACCACGAAGCCCAGGATCATCAGCCAGGCGACGCGCGACCCGAACTGCGCCTGGGCGATGCCGACGATGGCCTCGTTCGTCGGGATGACACCGTGCGCGCCCGTGACGCCCTGGATCATCGTGCCCAGCGGGGCGAGGGAGTTGGTGACCAGCCCCGCTCCCGCACCGATGAGCAGAAAGCCGAGGGTCGCCTTGATGGCGCCGCCGATGATCTGCCCTGCGGTCTTCTTCATCGCGAGGAGTCCGATGGCGGTGATGATGCCGATCAGATACGCGGGTTCGCTCAGGATCTCGTTCACGAGAAACTTCGCGGGTGTTACCAGCCAGCCCATGATGGTTCCGCCGTTCCCCTCGTCAGACGTCGTACGTGTCCCGGAGCACCGCGTCGATCTCCGCGGTGCTCGTGAAGTCCTGAACCACCTTCACCGGCCGTCCCACATCGCCCAGGGTCCTGGCGATCTCGCGGGAGGTGAGCAGGGCCACGGCCTCGGACGCCTTGCCCTTCGCGGAGATGGTGTCGGTGGCCTCCACGGTGACGTACGCCGACCACCCCCAGCGGTCCAGAACCTGTTCCAGGGTGTTCTTGAGGAAGAGGCTGGTGCCCACGCCGTTGCCGCACACCGTGAGGATCTTGTGCAGGGAGGGCCCGGCCGCCGGTGGCTTCGCGGCGGCCGGGGCCGGCTGTTCGTCGTCGCCGCTCAGCACGGCGCGCAGCGCCTCGGGGGTGGGCGCCGCGGCGAGGGCGGCCGCGGCGCCGGGGTCGCCGAGCAGCCGGGCCAGGCTCGCCATCGCGGAGGTGTGCGCGCCGGTGTCCGTGGCGGCCAGGGCCACGACCAGGGTGACCGGATCGTTGGTCTCGTGGCCGAACGCGACGGGCTCGGCGAGCCGCACCCAGGACATGCCGGTCGCGCGTACGGCGGGAGAGGGCCGGGCGTGGGCGAACGCCACGCCGGGGGCGACGACGATGTACGGCCCGTGCTCCTCGACGCCCGCGATCATCTCGGCGGTGTACTCGGCGGTGGTGAACCCCGCGTCCACCATGAGTCCGCCGGCGACCGCTATCGCCTCACGCCAGTCCGCCGCCCTCGCGTCGAGCCGCACGCACCCGGCCGGGAGCAGATCTATCAGTTCGTCCATGGCGCGAAATCCTCGCATCCTCGCTCTGCGGCGTAGGTGGCGAGGGGTCCTCGGGGCGCGGCCGCTCGCCGAGGCGGGAGCCCGCCCAGCCCATCAGGAAGCCCGCCGGGATGGTGATCAGGCCGGGGTTGCGCAGCGGGAACCAGTGGAAGTCGCGGTCGGGGAAGACCGCGAGGGCGTCGCCCGAGATGGCCGGGGAGAAGACGATCGTGACGAGGGTGAGGCCGAGGCCGCCGTACATCGCCCACCGCATTCCGGTGGCCGTGAAGCCGCGCCACAACGTCCCGTACAGCAGGACCGGCAGCAGCGCGGAGGCGGCGGCCGTGAAGGTGAAGGAGATCAGGACCTGACGGTTCCCATGCTGGGTCACCAGGGCGAGGGCGACGGCCACCACGCCGACGCACGCGACCGCCGCGCGGGCCGCGGCCAGTTCACGGACCGGGGAGAGCCGTTCCGGGAGCACGACCTTGGCCAGCACGTCGTGGGCGAGGGAGGCCGCGGCGGCGAGGGTGAGCCCCGCGACGGCCGCGAGTGTGGTGACGACGACCGCGCAGGCGATGAGGGTGAACAGCAGGCTGCGGTGGGCCGCGGCATCCGGGTCGAGCGCGCGGGTGAGCAGCAGCAGGGAGTCGGTGCCGGTGGGGTCGGCGGCGCGCAGCGCCGGGGTGCCGACGATGGCCGTGGCACCGGCGCCGACGATGACGATCAGCCCGCCCAGCACGGCGACCGCGCCGACGGCCCAGGTCGTGGCGGCGCGGGCGGCCCGGGCGCTGCGGATCGGGTGGAGCCGCATGGTGATGTGCGGCAGGCAGGCCGCGCCCACGGCCAGGGTGAGCTGAATGCTGATGACCTCCAGTTTGCCGGTGGCCGAATCGCCGAACTGGCGGCCGGACTCCCAGAAGGCGTCGCCGTAGCCGCTCTTGTCGGCCGCCGCGCCGAAGAGGCTCGCCGGGTTCCAGTCGAAGCGCTTGACGACCAGCACGGCGAGCAGGATGAACGCGCCGAGCAGGATGACGGTCTTGAGGATCTGGATGAAGCCGGTGCCCTTCATCCCGCCGAGGGCGGCGTAGCAGACCATGAGGGAGCCGATGAAGACGGTGCAGCCGGTGACCGACGCGCTGCCGGGGATGCCGATCAGCAGGGACATCATGTCGCCCGCGCCGTTGAGCTGGACGGTGAGCAGCGGCATGGTGACCACCAGCACCAGGACAGCGGTGCCGATACGGGCCGGGCGCTCGCTCAGCCGCTCGGACAGCACGTCGCCCAGGGTGTACCGGCCGCGTCCGCACAGGGGTCCGGCCATCACCAGCAGGAACACCAGGATCGAGACCACGGTGGACATGGTGACGAGGACGCCGTCGAATCCGGCGATGGCGATGGTGCCGGTGGTGCTGAGGACGGTGGCGGCGGAGATGTAGTCACCCGCGATGGCCAGGCCGTTCTGCATCGGGCCGAGCGCACCGGTGCCGACGTAGAACTCGGAGGGGTCATCGCTGTCGGTGGCCGCCAGGATGCAGAGCAGGAACGATACGGCGATGAAGCACGCGAACAGCACGAACGCCAGGGTTCTCGGCTCGAATTCGCCGCTCATCGTTCTCTCTCCCCGGAGTCCTCGGCGGGCGCGCGCCGCTCGGCCCGTACGAGGACGGTGACCAGGACCGCCGCGTCGGCGCCCACCAGCAGGGCGCCCACCGTGAAACCGCCGCCCGCCCCGATGTCGATCCCTCCGCCCACGGTGCAGTTGACCACCACCGCGGCCAGATGGCAGGCCAGCGCGGCGCAGGCGGCCCGCGCCGTCCACGGCCACGGCCGCCGCCAGGGCGAGCGTCTTCCCCGGCGTACCCCGCGGTGGTCCGGACGGGAGTCGTCGGGGTGCGGGGCGGGTGGCGGGCCCATCGCCTCCGGCGTGCGCGGTGGCATGACCTCGGCGGTGCGCACCGGGCGCGGATGCGTTGCCTGCCCCCATGCGTGATCGGACATGTCGTGCTCCTCATGGCGGAACCGCCCAGTGCGGGTGGGCGGGACCGCCACGACAGCAGCTCACCGGGACCCCCGTACAGCCCGTCGGGGGACCGCGTGGCAGAGGCACATGATCCACTTGGCACCGTTGTGCACGCCCACACTCTTCCTGGGCATGACGGCCCGTCACGGACTTTGCATATCGCAAAGGTTCGTACCGGCCGCTCATGACCGGCTCAGTGCGACAGCAGCCCGTGCGCGGCGAGGGCGAGCGACAACTCGACGACGTCGCGGGGGCGGTGCAGCCTACGCCCGGTCAGCTGCTCGTAGCGCCGCAGCCGGTTGAGCACCGTGTTGCGGTGGCAGAACAGCGCCCGCCCCGCCTCGCGCGCCGAACCATCGGCGTCCAGCCAGGCCGTCAGGGTCGTCAGCAGCACGTCCCGGTCGGCGGGTTCGAGCACCAGGACGGGGCCGAGCATGCGGTCGGCGAGCGCGGTGGCCAGGTCCGGGGAGGACACCACCAGGGCCTCCGGGTAGTGCTCCTCCAGCAGCGCCGCCCCGCCGGTGGCGAGGCATGCGCGCAGCGCCGTATCGGCGAGCAGCCGGGCCACGTGCACGGAGGCCAGACCGGTGACGGCGGGGCTGACCCCGGCCCGGGCGCCGGGCGGGACGGTGAGGCCCCTGGCCACCTCCTGGGGGTGGGCGTCGTCCCCGAGGAGGACGATCGCGCGGGCGGTGGACTCCCCCGTGTGCCACACCGTACGGCCACCGCCGCGAATCTCCGGCGGGCGCGGTGCGCCGGGGCCGGGGCCCGGGTGGTCGAGCGCGACGACCGCGTAACGCCCCTGCTCGGGCAGGCCCAGCACCTCCTGCGCCTCCGGGAAGTCGCTCACCCGGGCGGTGCCGTCCAGCAGCGCCTCGACAATGATCCGGAACCGGTTCTCGCGGTGCCAGGCGAGCTGCCGCCCGACCTCGTGGTACGCCTCGGCGACGAGCGTGCAGTGCTCGTCGACGAAGTTGAAGACGTCGGACGCCACGTGCACCAGCCCCCGGGCGCCCACCGGATCCTCGCACGAGGCCGTCTCGACCAGCTCCTCCCAGACGACGGTGCACCCGATGCGGAAGCCGTGCAGCAGCGCGTCCAGCGGCAGGCCCTGGGCCGCACGGTCGGCGCCGATCCGCCAGGAGACGGAACGGGCCGTCTCCCGTGTCTCCTTGGGATACAGCAGGGACCGGACGTTGTTGGACAGCGAGTCGTTGACGTCCCGCCACAGCTCGTGCGGATCGATGGCCGCGGCGCGGTAGACGGGTTCTCGCTCCCGCATGAGGGCGACCACCTCATCGGTCAGCCGGGGCAGTTCGTCGATGAGGACGCGGGCGGCCCGGTGCAGCAGCGCGATGGCCTCGGGGTCGGCCCGCGAGCGTACGGGCGGGCGGGCGGCGGGCATCCGGGGCAGCCGGGCCCTGTCGGCAGACAGTCGGCCGGCGGCGGGACCGACGGGACCGACGGCGGGACCGACGGCGCGGGAGCCGGTGACTGGGTGCATGACGTTCCTCCACCTCTGACGTGCGATGTGCCGCTCAACGCGGCATCATGAGGCCCGATCCGCTCCGGGGCCAGACCTCCCCCGCTATTGCATCATCGGCATACCGGCTGGTCGGAGTGTTCGCACAATTCCCTTCCGCATCGTCACCGTCAGGCCGCCGGAGCCGGTCCACGGGGCGCCGGGAGCACGGCGGTACGGTGGGGCCGCGCCGACCGTGGCGGCCGGCGCGGCCCATGACTGAAGAGAAAGGTGCGGCAATGGCTTCCGCGCAGGGCACCTCCCTGGACATCCCCACCCCCGACGGGGTTGCCGACGCCTACGTGGCCCATCCCGGCGACGGGAATCCGCATCCCGGCGTCCTGCTGTATCCCGATGCCTTCGGGCTGCGCGGCACGGTCGAGGAGGCGGCGAAGCGCCTCGCGGGGCACGGCTACACCGTGCTGGTGCCCAACGTCCTCTACCGCGCGGGGCGGGCTCCCGTGGTGGAGCTGCCGGAGTTCATCGACCCCTCGCAGCGGTCGGACATCTTCGAGCAGCTCGGCCCGCTGATGAAGGCGCATACGCCCGAGGTGGCGATGCGGGACGCCGGTGCGTACCTCGACTGGCTGGCCGCCTCTCCCCTGGTCGCCGACGGTCCCGTGGGCAGCGTCGGGTACTGCATGGGTGGTGTACTGGCGGTGCGCACCGCGGCGGCCCACCCCGGGCGGGTCGCGGCCGCGGCCAGCTTCCACGGCGGCCATCTGGTCACGGACGCCCCGGACAGCCCGCACAGGCTCGTCGACCGGGTGTCGGCGGAGCTGTACTTCGGCCACGCCGACCAGGACCCGTCGATTCCGGCGGACCAGATCGCCGAGCTGGAGCAGGCGCTGGACGCGGCCGGGGTGCGCTACCGCAGCGAGGTGTACGAGGGCGCCCACCACGGGTTCACCCAGGTCGACACCGCCATGTACGACGCCGCAGCGGAGGACCGGCACTGGACGGAGCTGCTGGCGCTCTTCGAGCGCACGCTGCGGAAGTAACAGACCCCCGGCGGCCGTTGAACACACCGCCCCTCCCTCTCGTACTCCCCGGCATGACCGCGCATCGCATCGCCGCCTCGGCCGCCTTCGCCGGAACCGCCTCGCTGCTGCTCACCCTGGCGGGCGCGGGGCCCGCCCTGGCCCATGGGGCGCCGGTGAATCCGGTCAGCCGGACGGTGGCCTGCTCCCCGGAGGGCGGGCGGGAGGCGCGGTCGGCGGCCTGCACGGCGGCGAAAACGGCCGGGGGCGCGGCGTTCGGGGAGTGGGACAACCTGCGCATCGCCGATGTGAACGGCCGGGACCGGCAGCGGATCCCGGACGGACAGCTGTGCAGCGCGGGCATCGACGGATACCGGGGGCTGGATGTGCCGCGTGCGGACTGGCCGTCGACGCGGCTCGCCCCCGGGGCCGCTCTCACGCTCGACTACAACTCGACGATTCCGCACACGGGGACCTTCGAGCTGTACCTCACCAAGCGGGGCTACGATCCGACGCGGCCGCTGAAGTGGTCCGATCTCGACGCCGAGCCGTTCGCGAAGGTCAAGGACCCGAAGCTGACCGACGGCGCGTACCACATCAAGGCGAAGCTGCCGACGGACCGCAGCGGCCGTCAGCTCCTCTACACGATCTGGCGCAACTCCAGTACGCCGGACACGTATTACTCCTGCTCGGACGTCGTGCTCTCCGCCGGGGCGAAGAACAGCGGCGCGCCGGCACCCGCCGACGACAGCGCCGGCCGGGCCGCCGACCGCGCCGACGACACAGCCGGCCGCGCCGATACGACGAGCGACGGCAGTACCGCGATGCCACTGGTCGCGGGCGGTTCGGCCGCCGCGGTACTGACGGCCGCCGGGGTGTTCATGACACGGCGTCGCCGCCGCTGACCGAACAGCGGCGGCGACCCGTCGGGTGGTGCGTCGGACGACGCGGTGAGCAGGGCTGTTTCCGATTACCAGCCCTTGGTCACCCGGTGCTCCTTGAGGGACGCGCAGTTCGACCCGTAGGTGAAGGTCGACTGGTTGTCGATGCCCCCGGCCCAGTCGACGCACTTCCCGCGCCCGTAGTCGTAGATCGGGCCCGCGTAGGACTTGTACAGGCCCTCGTCCAGCTGCGGCTCGGCCGCGCCGTTCACGTAGAGGTACGCGAACATGTTCTTCGCCGCCCCCGCCGTGTTCCGGACGGTGACGACACAGTTCTTGCCCTTGGCGGAGTTGTACGTCAGGAAGACGGTGCCCTGGGTGCCGACCGGCGCCGAGTTCACCACCTTGTACCCGCTGCCGCAGGCCCCGTTGTACGCGGCCCTGGCCGCCGCCGAGGCGGACGGGACCAGGACCACGCTGCCCGCGACGGCGGACGCCAGGACCGCGGACGCGGCAACATAGCGCGAAATCTTCATATTTCCCCCTTGTAACCCTAGGGCGCTGTTTGCGTCGTCTAGGTGACATGTAGGGGCCCAGGATGGTTGCACGGGAATCTACGGGGATCAATGGAGATCAACGGGAATCGCGCGTCAGGCCGGGGTGCTGGCGCGGATGACGAGACGGGTGGGCAGCTCCGGCGGCGCCGCTCCGGGCCTGGGTCGCTGGTCGGTGCGGTGCTCGAGGTGATGGTCGGTGTGATCGAGGAGCAGCCGGGCCGCCGATTCGCCCTTCTCCACGGTGGGCTGATGGACCGTGGTGAGCGGTACGACGGCGGTGGCGGCCGCGGGAATGTCGTCGTAGCCGATGACGGCCAGGTCACCGGGCACGGCGAGGCCGTGGTCCCGGGCGGCCGCGCACGCACCGAGCGCGAGGGTGTCGGAGACGGCGAGCAGCGCGGTGGGGCGCGGGCCCGGCGCGGTGAGCAGGGTGTGAACGGCCGTGCGGATCGCCGCGAGGTCGTTCCTGCCGCATTCGATGACGGTGAGGTCCGTGAACGGCAGCCCCGCTTCGGCCCAGGCGTCGCGATAACCCAGCAGCCGGCGGCGCAGGATCGCGCTGGTGGTGGCGAGCGCCTGGGGCCAGGTGGCCGGGCCGAGCCGGGGCTGTACGGCGAGCTTGTCGACCAGGATCACGGCCCGCCGGTGGCCGAGGCCGATCAGATGGCGGGCGGCGCGGCGGGCGCCGCCGAAGTCGTCGACGGTGACGAATCCCGCCCAGCCGTCGCCGAAGCGGTCCCGTCCGGTGTCATGGCCGGGCGAGTCCACGGCCAGCACCGGCAGTTCGCGCTTGACCAGGATGTCAAGACCGGGGTGGTCCTCCTCCACGCTGTAGAGGAGGGCCGCGTCGATCACCGCCTTCTCCAGCGCCGCGAGCGGCGCGTCGGCCACCTGCTGGACGGGGGCGGTGGCGTGCCGGGCGAGCGGTCCGACGGCGGGCGGCAGGGCGAGCAGGGTCATGGTGGTGCGGCGCCGCTGGAACTCACGGGCCACGCCCTCCAGGAAGGCGGTGGCGGCCGGATCGGCGAAGGCCGTCTCCAGCGGAAGGGGCAGCACCACCCCGACGGTGCCGGTACGTCCGCGCCGGAGCGAGGCGGCGGCCGGGTCGGGGCCCGCGTAACCGACCTCCTCGGCGGCCTGGAGCACGCGTTCGCGCATGGTGGCGGAGAAACGGCCGGTGTCGTTGAGGACGTTGGAGACGCTCATCACCGAGACCCCCGCCGTGCGGGCCACATCCTTCAGCGTCGCCATCCGCTCTCCCCGGTTTGCTCCGGCTTCTCGTGATCGCTTGCCGCTCACCCCCATCCTATGACACTGTGCTTTATCGATACATCAACGGTGATGTGCCGCACGAGAGGGCCTGTCCGTGAGCAGTCAGAGGCACCGCATGCTCGCCGGGGAACCGTACGCCACCCCCGCCGCGCCGCGCCCGGCCGCGATCCCCGGCCGCCCGGCCCCGGACCACAAGCCACTGGACCACAAGCCCCTCGGCCGCCGGGCCCTCGGCCATAAGCCGCTCGACCGCCCGGCCTTCCACGACAAGGCCCCCGCCCCGCGCGGCATCTGACGATACGGCCCAGGGGCCTCGACGGCGCCGTCCGCACCGCACCTCACCGGCGTATCCGCGACCCGCGACAGTCCGCCGCACGGCGCCGGACCGCCCCTGCCCGGCCGACTCATCAAGCCAGCAATCGCATCAGCAAGCCAAGCACGAACCAGCAATGGGATGGACGCATGACAGCCCCGGATGAGCGCCGGTCGACCTCGATACCGGCGAGTGGCGAGGCAACGGGCCTCACCACGGCCACCACGGCGCCCCGCCCCTCCACGCACCGCACGGAGGGCTCACCGCACGCCTGGTGGCGCGACGCGGTGATCTACCAGATCTACCTCCGCAGCTTCCTCGACAGCACCGGCGACGGCATCGGCGACCTCGCCGGGGCCCGGCTGGGGCTGCCGTACCTCAAGAAGCTGGGCGTGGACGGGATCTGGCTCAGCCCGTTCTACCCGTCGCCGCAGCACGACCACGGGTACGACGTGGCCGACTACCTCGGTGTCGACCCGATCTTCGGCGATCTGGACGAGTTCGACCGGCTGGTGCACGACGCCCACCGGCTCGGGCTGAAGGTCCTCATGGACATCGTCCCCAACCACTGCTCCAGCGACCACGCGTGGTTCCGGGCCGCCCTCGCCGAGGGGCCCGGCGGACCGGCCCGGGAGCGCTTCCACTTCGCCGACGGCCGCGGCGCGGAGGGCGAACTGCCGCCCAACAACTGGCACGCCATGTTCGGCGGCCCGGCCTGGAGCCGGGTCACCGAACCCGACGGCACCCCCGGCCAGTGGTACCTCCACCTCTTCACCCCCGAACAGCCCGACCTCAACTGGCGCGAGCCGTCGGTCGGCGAGCACTTCCACGAGGTGCTGAGGTTCTGGCTCGACCGGGGTGTCGACGGGTTCCGTATCGATGTGGCGGCGGGCCTGTTCAAACACCCCGACCTGCCCGACTCCGACGACCCCACCCTCGACGAACGCACGCGCGACTCCCGCAACCCGCTCGCCTGGAACCAGCCGGAGATCCACGAGGAGTGGCGCCGCTGGCGCGCGATCTGCGACGAGTACGCGGCCCGCGACGGCAACGACCGGCTGCTGGTGGGCGAGGTCTCCGTACCGACGCCGCTGGAGCAGGCCAAGTACGTGCGTTCCGACGAACTCCACCAGGCCTTCTTCTTCCACCTGCTCACCGCCCCCTGGAACCCGGGCGTCTTCCGCAAGGTGATCAGCGAGGCGATGCGTGACATCGCCGACACCGGCTCCACCGTCACCTGGGTCCTCAACAACCACGACCAGGTCCGCACCGTGACCCGGTACGCGGGCGAGCCGGCGACCGGCGAGGTGTCGTGCCTCGGCCCCGCCCGGGCCCGTGCCGCCGCCCTGCTGATGCTCGCGCTGCCCGGCGCCGCGTACGTCTACCAGGGCGAGGAGCTGGGCCTGCCGGAGGTGGTCGACCTGCCGGACGAGGTGCTGACCGACCCCATCTTCCGCCGCACCGGCAGCCGTCAGCACATCCGCGACGGCTGCCGGGTGCCGCTGCCGTGGTCGGGGCACGCCTCGCCGTTCGGCTTCACCACCGGCGAGGCGGTGGCCCAGCCGTGGCTGCCGCAGCCCGAGTGGTTCGCCGAACACGCCACCGACCGGGCCCTCGCCGACACCGACTCGTTCTGGCATCTGTACCGCGAGGGGCTGTATCTGCGGCGCAGCCTTCCGCAGATGGGCGAGGGCCCGCTGGTCTGGATGGAGTCCCCGCCCGAGGTGCTGGCGTTCCTGCGCGGCGACGGGCTGGTGTGCGCGATCAACTTCAGCGACCATCCGGTCCCGGCTCCGGTCACCGGGGCGCCCATTCTGGCCAGCACCTCCTGCCCGCCCGGGACGCTGCCGGGCAGCGCCGCGGCCTGGTGGATCACCGACCTGACCGGCTGACACCGACAGGTCTCCCCCTGCCCCCTGGGCTCCCGGGCCGGGGGTCCAGGGGCGTCCGTCAGGCCCAGGGGCGCCCGTCAGGCGAGGGCGGCCGCCATCCGCCGTACCGCCTCGGCGAGCACCTCCGGCGACGTCGCGAGGTTGAGCCGGACATGACCCGCCCCGCCCGTGCCGAAGGGCAGCCCGGAGTTGAGGGCCACCCGGCCGCGGTCGAGGAAGACGGCGGCGGGGTCGTCCCCCAGGCCCAGTGCGCGGCAATCGAGCCAGGCGAGGAAGCTCGCCGGGCCCGGCCGGTAGCGGATGCCGGGCAACTCCCGGGCCAGCAGCCCGGCGAGCAGCCTGCGGTTGTCGTCGAGCCCTCCGAGCAGGGCGTCCAGCCAGTCCACCCCCTCGCGCAGCGCGGCGGTGTGGGCGATGACGCCGATGTGGCTGGGGCCGTGGCCGACCTCTTCGGGGAGGCGCGCCAGGTCCCCGGCGGCCGCGGGGCCCGCGATGAGCAGCGCGGCCTTGAGCCCGGCCAGGTTCCACCCCTTGGAGGCCGACATCAGCGACAGCCCGCTCTCCCCGCCGGGCACGCTCAGATACGGGGTGAAGGCGGTCCCCGGGGCCACCAGGGGCGCGTGGATCTCGTCCACCACGACCCGTACGCCATGGCGGTCGGCGAGCGCGGCGACGGCGGCCAACTCCTCGGCGGTGTGCACCGTACCGGTCGGATTGTGCGGGCTGCACAGCAGATAGGTGGCCCGTCGGCCGCCCTCGACGGCGCGCCGGAAGGCGTCCTCCAGCGCGGCGAGGTCGAGCCGCAGGTCCGCGCCGAGCGGCGCCTCCACGACCCGGCGGTCCATGTGCTCCACGAAGAGGTAGAAGGGCGGATAGACCGGACAGTTGACCACCACCGCGTCTCCCGGACCGCTGATCAGCTTGAGCGCCTCGACGACGCCCAGCATCACGTCGGGCACGATCGCCGTGCGCTCCACGGCGAGCCCGTCCCACCCCCAGCGCTCCCGGGCGAAGCCCGCCAGTGCCTCGGCGTACGCCGTACCGGCCGGATAGCCGGTGTCGCCGAGGGTCATCGCGTCCGTGACCGCACGCACCACCGGCTCGGCGAGCGGGACGTCCATCTCGGCCACCCACAGCGGCAGCACGTCGTCCGGGTAGGTGCGCCACTTCATACTGGTCCGGAGCCGCAGTTGGCCGAGGGAGAGCCGGTTCAGCGGGTTGGGGTCGTCGGCGGTCGGGCCGTGCGGAATGAGATCCATGTCATCCATATCTCCCATGTTCCCAGCGCTGCCCATGTTGCCCATGTGGCCCGAGCTGTGACGACGGGCCAATTCCGTCCTCGCGGTCATGGCCGGGCGGTCATCAGGAGGTTGACGGGATGCGGCAAGATGGCAGGTCACGTCGAGGCCTCGTGAACGCGCCGCGACGAAATCGGCACATCTTCCGCACGAACACAGGTGACCAGGTGAGCAGCAGACACGACTCCGGGCCGACGACGACGCGGCCCGCCGCTCCGAGGGCGGCGGCCGGCACTGCGGGAGGTGAGCGGTGAACCGGGCACTCACGCTGCACGACGTCATCGTCGTCGCCGCCGCCCTGGTGGCCGCCGCGGCGGCCGGTCTGCTGCTGCGGATGGCGCTGCGCTGGCTGGGCGAGCGGGCGCGCAGGACGCGCTGGAGCGGGGACGACATCATCGTCGCCACCCTGCGCACCCTGGCTCCGTGGGCGGCGATGGCGGTGGGCGTGTCGTCCGCGGCCGCTGCGCTGCCGCTGACCCGGACGATCGGTCACACCGTCAACCAGGTGGTGATCGCGGCGCTGATCCTGGCCACCACGGTCACGGCGGCGCGGGTGGTGGCCGGTCTGGTGCAGACGCTGGCGCTGTCCCGGTCCGGAGTGGCGGGCACGGCCACCATCTTCGTCAACATCACCCGTATCGCGGTGCTGATGATGGGCGTCCTGATCCTGCTGCAGACGCTGGGCATCTCGATCGCGCCGCTGCTCACCGCGCTGGGCGTGGGCGGTCTGGCGGTCGCGCTGGCCCTGCAGGACACGCTGGCCAACCTGTTCGCCGGCGTGCACATCCTGGCGTCCAAGACGGTGCAGCCCGGTCACTACATCCGGCTCAGCAGCTTGGAGGAGGGGTACGTCGTGGACATCAACTGGCGTAACACCACGATACGCCAGCTGTCCGACAACCTCGTGATCATCCCCAACGCCAAGCTGGCCAACACGATCACCACCAACTACCACCAGCCGGGACAGGAGATGTCGGTGATGGTGCAGGTGCGGGTCGCCTACCGGAGTGATCTCGAACATGTCGAGCGGGTGACGACCGAGGTGGGCGCGAAGGTGATGGCCGATGTGTCGGGCGGCGTGGTCGATTTCGAGCCGACTATCCGCTTTCACACCTTCGGCGAGTCCGGCATCGACTTCTCGGTCTTCCTGGGGGCGCTGGAGTTCAGCGACCAATACCTGATCAAGCACGAGTTCATGAAGCGGCTGCACCGGCGCTACCAGGCCGAGGGCATCGAGATCCCGCTGCCGATGCGTACCGTCGTCCTCCATCAGCCGGGACAGTCGGGGCAGCCGGAGCAGCCGGGCCAGGTGCCGCTGCCCGCCCAGCGCACGGGCGAGGCGGACCTGACCCCGGGCCCGGGGATGACCACGGGCCCGGGGAGCACCGGCTAGCCGCAGTGCTCGGCCTTCTCCTGGTCCGTCATGGGACGGGTGTGCTGGGTCTTGGTGCTGGGCGCGTCCGGCTTGGGGCCGGTCGCGTCGAACGGCACGTACCAGATGTAGTGACCGTAGAACTTGTCCTCGAAGTGCAGCTCGTACGTACCTGACACGCGCTGCGTCTGGGGCGCGCGGGTGACCCAGCCCACCTCACCGGGGCGGACGTCCACATTGGTGGTGTCGGTCTCGGTGTGTGAGCTCTCCCAGGTGTGTCCGTACGACATCTCGACGCTCACCTTGAAGACCTCGGAGAAGCCGTACTCGGCGCTGAGCGAGACGCCGAGGCTGTTGGTCTCCCCGGTCGTGTCGGCCCAGGCGATGCTGGAACGCTGGAGGTCCTGGGTGCAGTTGTAGGCGCTGTCGCCGACCTGGTGGGACTCGCCGATGGTGTCGGTGGGCGCGCCGTCGGGGTGGAAGACGCAGGAGTCCGTGCCGTTGTCGCACTTGTCGAGCAGTTCGCGGTTGGTGGGGGTTTCCTCGGCCTGCGCGGGGGTGGCGAGCGCCATGCCGCCCACGGTGGCCAACGCCGCCAGCAGGACGGCGGCACGGGTCCTGGATGTTCGGATTCGGCTCATAGTGCGTGCTTCCTGTGGGGGGATTCCACGGTCCCTCGGGACCGTGGCGGATGAGCGGATCAGCTGAAGCCGATCGACTGGGTGCGGTCGTTCATCATCTGGCCGACGTCGTCGGTGTTCTCGTCGAACGGCCCGTCGCGGTCGCCGCCGAGATTCGGCTCCGGGTAGAGCCAGATCGCGCAGTTGCCCCAGGGCTGCACGGAGGAGATGCGGTTCTTCCAGTCGTCGCCGAGGTCGAACTGCCAGTTGACCCAGCCGTCCTTCTCGCACAGCTCGGGTCCGCTGATGGTGAGCGAGGCGCCGGTGAAGCCCTTTTCGTCGAAGAACGTCCCCTGGATGACGTCCGCCTTCGCCCCGACGTCGGCCTCCGCCGCCTCCGTCCGGAAGGACTTCGACGCGGCGGCCGCGCCCGGGGTGGCGGGCGCGTCGGTGATCCGGCCACCGGTCGCGGCCTCGACCGCCTCGGTGAACGTGCCGAAGCAACTCTGCTGTCCCGAGCGCGCGTCGGCCACGCAGTGGCGCGCGGCGGACGACGGCGCGGGGGCGGCGGCCGAGGCGGACTGCGCCCAGGGGACGCAGACCAGTCCGGTGGCCACGGCGACGGCGGCGCCGGCGAGTCGACGTGGTGTAGTCCGTAAGGACATTACGGACACCTCCTTGAGGTGATGGGCCCGATACAGCCCGTGCTTCGGCCGCCTGCTCGGTTTGGTACGGACCAAAACCGGCGGAGCCCCTAGTTCCGTTGTGAGAGGGTGAGTCGGCGCATGGGGCCGTCTGCCATGCTGGCGCGGTGCCGTACCACCTCGCGACGCCCGAGCCCGTCACCCCCGACGCCCCAGCGGGAATACGGAAACCCCTGCTCACCCAGGCGTGGCTGGACCTCGCCTTCCTCCACTGGGCCATGGACCCGGCCGAGGTGGCGGGGCTGCTCCCGGCCGGGACGGTGCCGGACACGTTCGACGGGGCGACCTATGCCGGCCTGGTGGCGTTCCGGATGCATCGGGTGGGCTGGCTGCGGCTGCCCGGGGTCCCGTACTTCGGCACGTTTCCCGAGACCAACGTGCGGCTCTACACGGTGGACGAGCACGGGCGGCGCGGGGTGGCGTTCCGCTCGCTGGACGCCTCCCGGCTGGTGCCGGTGGTCATGGGGCGGGCTGCCTTCCGGCTGCCCTACGTGTGGTCGAAGATGGCCGTCCGCGCCGAGGGCGACACCCTCACGTACACCAGCTCACGGCGGTGGCCGGGGCCGCGCGGCGCGCGCTGCCGGATCACCCTGCGGCCCGGGGAACGCGTCGAGGAGCCGACCGAGCTGGAGCACTTCATGACCGCCCGGTGGGGTATGCACAACGCCTTCTTCGGCGGGGTGGCGTACCTGCCGAACCATCACCCCCGGTGGCCGCTCCACCGGGCGCGGCTCGTCTCCTGCGAACAGAACCTCATCACGGCGGCCGGACTGCCCGCCCCGGCCGGGGATCCGGTCAGCGTGCTGTACTCGCCGGGCGTTCCGGTCCGCCTCGGCCGCCCGGCCCGCCCGGCCGGGATCCCGACGCCCTGAGTCCGCGGCTCACGTCTTCGGTCGCAGCGAGCTGGCGCGCACGACGAGGGTGGGCGAGAGCGTGATGCGGCGCGGGCGCCGCTCCTCGGGGGCCCGGAGCGATTCCAGCAGCAGCCGCGCCGAGCGCTCCCCCAGCGGATGGGCGGGCTGGGCGACCACCGAGATGGGCGGCGTCATGTACGGCGCCCAGGGGGCGTCGTCGAAGGAGACGAAGCCGACGTCGGAGCCGACCCGCAGACCCCGTTCGGCGAGCGCGGCCAGCGCGCCGAGCGCCATCGGGGCGTTGGCCACGAAGAACGCGTCGGGCGGTTCGGCCCGGGCCAGCAGCTCCCGGGCGGCGTGCATCGCACCGTCCTGCCGGAAGTCGGCGTGCGCGACGATCTCCGGCATGCCCTGGTGCTCCCGGATGGCCGCGCGGTAGCCGCGCAGCCGGGCCCGGGCGGTGTCGGCGGACGCCGGCCCCGTGACACAGGCCGGGCGCGACCAGCCCTGCTCGATGAGATGGCTGGTGGCGGCCCGTGCGCCCGCGAAGGAGCGCACCACGATGGAGTCCGTCTTCTCGCGCAGCTGGCGGTCGATCACCACGACCGGGATCCGGCTCCGGCGCAGCCGTGAGATGTCGGTGTCGCGGCCCTGCGGGGAGAGCACCACCCCGGCCACCCGGGCCTGCTCGGCCACGGCGAGGTGGCGGCGCTCCTTCTCGGGGTCCTCGTCGGTGTTGCAGAGCAGGACCGTATAGCCCTCCGCCTCGGCGGCGTCGGTGACACCGCGCGCGACCGCGGTGAAGAACGGGTTGCCGATGTCGGGGATGAGCAGCGCGATGACCTTGGTGGTGCGGGTGCGCAGGCTCCGGGCGATCCCGTTCGGCCGGTAGCCCACCGCGTCGGCGGCCCGCATCACCCGCTCGACGATCTCCGGCGCGATGGACGGATTGCCGTTGAGGGCCCGGGATACGGAGGCCGGGGAGACCCCCGCCGCCTCGGCAACGGTTTTGATCGTCGGCGTTGGTGTCACCTCACACACGGTAGCCACCTATCGCCACGGCATCATCACCGGAGCCGGATCCAGGCCCGGCACTCTCTCGACCCTTACCCCGACCCTTGCCCGAGAAATCGATTTCTGAGAGCCTGCGGGCACCGCGACGGTCCGTCGCGGTGCCCATCGATGACGCAGGGAATGTGGTGGCACCATGCCGTACACCGTGCCGGTCAGTACGCCGAGGCCGACCGTGGAGCCCGCCACGGCCTGGCTGGTGGCCAGCGGCGATCTGCGGCCCTCCGCGAACGCGGCGGGGTGGCCGGTGCAGGAGGCGATGGAAGCCGCGCTGGGCGATGCCTTCGGCAAGCTCGGCTGGACGGTGCGCCGGGCGCACGAGGTGGATCCGGTCAAGGGCCATGGCTTCATCGACAGCCAGCGCATGGGGCTGACCGTCTTCGGCTCGATCCCCTCCGACGCGCCCCTGGTGGTCGCCGAGGCGGTGTGGCAGTACAGCCACCATCTGCTGGCCGGGCTGCGCACCCACCGGGGGCCCATCCTGACCGTGGCCAACTTCGACGGCACGTGGCCGGGACTGGTGGGGCTGCTCGGGGTGAACGCGGGCCTGGCCAAGATGGGCAAGGAGTACTCCACGCTGTGGAGCGTGGACTTCACCGACGACTGGTTCCTGGAGGGCCTGCGGAGCTGGGTGGACACCGGCGCCGTGCCCCAGGACGCCTCGCACGTACGGCCGTTGCCGCCGCTTCCCGCCACGCCGGAACGCGAGCTGGGGCATGCGGTCGCCGACCAGCTGATGGCGGACAAGGCCATCATCGGCGTCTTCGACGAGGGCTGCATGGGCATGTACAACGCCATCATCGACGACGAACTCCTCAATCCCCTCGGCATCTACAAGGAGCGCCTGTCGCAGAGCGCGCTGTTCGCCGAGATGTCCACGGTGCCGGAGGCGGAGACCACCGCGGTGCGCGAATGGCTCACCGAGCGGGGCATGCGCTTCGAGACCGGTACGGACCAGGCCACCGAACTGACCGACGAACAGCTGCGCCAGCAGTTCGCGATGTACATCGCCGCGCTCCGGATCAGCGACGACTTCGGGCTGGACGCGGTCGGCATCCAGTACCAGCAGGGCCTGAAAGACCTGGTGGCCGCGTCCGACCTCGCCGAGGGGCTGCTGAACAATGCCGAACGTCCCCCCGTGCGCAGCCGCGACGGCTCCCGGGTGCTGTGGGAGGACCGGCCCCTCCCCCACTTCAACGAGGTGGACGAGGGCGTGGCGGTGGACGCGCTGCTCAGCAACCGCATCTGGACGGCGATGGGCCTCGACCCGGCCACCACCCTCCACGACGTCCGCTGGGGCGAGAGCTACGACGGCCGGTTCGTCTGGGTCTTCGAGATCTCCGGCTCCATTCCGGCCTCCCACCTCGCCCGGGGCTATGCCGAGGCCGTCTCGCTGCGGCAGAACCCGGTGTACTTCCCGGCCGGTGGCGGCACCCTGTCCGGGGTGTCCCGGCCCGGCGAGATCGTCTGGTCCCGGCTCTACATCGCCGACGGCGCGCTGCAGCTGGACATCGGCCGCGGCCGGGCGGTGGAACTGCCCGAGGAGGAGACGCGGCGGCGCCGGCAGGCCACCAACCCGGAGTGGCCGATCATGCACGCGGTCCTCGACGGGGTGAGCCGCGACCAGTTCATGGCCCGGCACAAGGCCAACCACATCCAGGTGGTGTACGCGCCCGACGCCGCCACGGCCGACCGCGCGCTGGCCGCCAAGGCGGCGGCCTTCGAACGGCTGGGCGTGACCGTGCACCTGTGCGGCGACGCGACGATCGAGGCCGGGCGATGACGTCGCGGAGCGCCGCCCGGCGCGCCGTGGTGGGCGTGGACATCGGGACCTCCAGCTCCAAGGGCGTGCTGGTGTCACCCGAGGGCACGGTCCTCGCCCAGTCCGTCGTACGGCATTCCGTCGACCGGCCGCACCCGGGCTGGGTGGAGATGGATCCGGAGGTGTGGTGGCGGGAGTTCACCACCCTGGTGAGGGATCTGCTCGCGTCCGCCGAGGTGACCGTGGAGGCTGTCGGCGTCAGCGGGATGGGGCCGTGTGTGGCGGTCACGGACGACGCCGGTGAGCCGCTGCGCCCGGCCCTGCTGTACGGGATCGACACCCGCGCCACCGAGGAGATCCGCGAGCTGGAGGGCGAGCTGGGCCGCGAGGAGATCCTGCGCCGCTGCGGTTCGGTGCTCTCCACGCAGGCCGTCGGCCCCAAGCTCGCCTGGCTCGCGCGGCACGAGCCCGGTGTCTTCGCCCACGCCCGGCGGCTGTTCATGCCCAGCTCGTGGCTGGTGCACCGGCTCACCGGGGAGTACGTGCTGGACCACCACTCGGCCAGCCAGTGCACCCCGCTCTACGACACCGGCGCCCTCGACTGGTACCGCGCCTGGTCGGACGGGCTGGCCGGGCGGATCGAACTGCCCCGGCTCGCCTGGTCCGGGGACACGGCGGGCCGGGTGTCGCCGCGGGCGGCGGAGGCGACGGGTCTGGCGGCGGGCACCCCGGTGACGGTCGGCACCATCGACGCCTGGGCGGAGGCGATCAGTGGCGACGCGCACAACGCCGGTGATCTGATGCTGATGTACGGCTCGACCATGTTCCTGATCAACACGGTCGAGGAGCGCGTCACCTTCCCCGCCCTGTGGGGCACCGTCGGGGCGCTCCCGGGCACGCGCAATCTGGCCGGTGGCATGGCGTCCTCGGGCGCCATCACCGACTGGCTGCGCTCGCTGTTCGGGGATCCGTCCGTTCCCGAGCTGCTGGCCGAGGCGGAGACGTCGGGCCCGGGCGCGCGCGGGCTGCTGATGCTGCCGTACTTCGACGGGGAACGCACCCCCGTCGCCGACCCCGCGGCCCGCGGTGTCCTCGCGGGCCTCACCCTCGCGCACACCCGCGGCGATCTCTACCGCGCCGCGCTGGAGGCCACCGGTTTTGGTGTCCGCCACAACGTGGAGGCGATCCGGGCCGCAGGTGGCCACATCGACCGGGTGGTGGGCGTGGGCGGTGGCGCCCAGGGGCATCTGTGGACGCAGATCGTCTCCGACATCACCGGGCTGACCCAGGACATCCCCACGCACACCATCGGCGCGAGCCTCGGTTCGGCGTTCCTCGCCGCGTCGGCCGTCGGGGACGCCGACATCGCGCGGTGGAATCCGCCCGCCGTCCAGGTGCGTCCCGACCCGGCCACCACGGCACGCTACGACGAGCTGTACGCCCGCTACCGCGAGCTGTACCCGGCGACCGCGGACATCGTCCACGGCCTCGCCGCGGGCTGACTCACCCCTGGGACCGCCCCACCCTGGCCCGCGCCCGCCGCCCGCGCCAGGCCCGCGCCCGCAGCGCCCGGCCCTCCGGGGTGACGGCGAAGTGTGCGCGCTCGTAAGCCCTCATCCCGGTCTCGAACTCCCGCCAGGTGGCGGGAACTTCGGGTATGCCCATGCGGTCGGCGAGGCCGAGGTGGAGGGTGTGCGAGGCGGTCCGTTCGGCGTCGGTGGGGGCGCGCCACGCGTGGGCGGCGCACCAGCGCATCGGCGCGAGGTCGAAGCAGGCGAGGACGTAGCGGAAGGCGTCGTCGCCGATGGCGAACGGGGCGTGCAGCCGGTCCAGCGCCGCGATCGTCTCGGCCCCCTGCTCGCTGTCCAGCCCGTACTCGAAGAGCGCGACCCGGGCGATCTCGGGGACCGCGAACGTACGGCAGAAGCCCAGGTTTAACCCCATCTTGAGGTCCTGGGCGACGGTGTCGTACGCCATCCGCCGGTAGGTCTCCTCGGCCTCGCGTAATCCGCTCACCGGGGCGGCTCCCCGGTCACGCGGCTTTCAGGGGCCGGGTCGGGGGCGTTCTCCTCGGCCCAGATGCCGCGGACGTGGCCGAGGTGGCGGCGCATCAGGTCCTCCGCGCCGTCCGCGTCGCCCGCCTCGATGAGGTCGAGGAGTTCGGCGTGTTCGTGGGAGGAGTCGAACAGGGCGCTGCCCTCGGTCAGCGTGCGCAGTCCGTAGAGCCGGGAGCTGGTCCGCAGCGAGCGCACGGTCTCCACCAGCCTGCTGTTCCCGGCCTGTTCCAGCAGGGTGAGGTGGAATTCCATGTCGATGGTGACATGGGCGATGAAGTCGCGGCGGTGCGCGGCGTCCTCGATGCCCGCCGCCAGCGGCCGCAGCCGCGCGATGATCTCGGGGGCGACGCCCGCCTCGGTGATCTGGCGGATCACCGGGATCTCGATGAGCGCGCGCAGGTGGGTGATGTCGTCCAGTTCGGCCGCGGAGAGGTGGGTGACCCGGAAGCCCTTGTTGCGGGCGATCTCGACCAGCCCCTCCTTGCTGAGGTCGAGCATGGCCTCGCGTACCGGTGTGGCGGACACCCCGAAGTGTTCGGCGAGGCTCGGGGCGGAGTACACGACGCCGGGCTTCAGTTCGCCGGAGATCACCGCGCCGCGGAGGGTTTCGGCGATCTCCTCGCGGAGGCTGCTGCGGCCGCGGAGCGAGGGCAGGCGCGTGGTGGCCCCGTCGTCCACGGTCATGCGGTCGGTCTCCTTCATCGGTCGCTCTCACCGGACTCGATGGCCTCGTGGACCGTTCCGGCGATCACGAGATCTTCCCACGCCATCCCCACGCACTTGAACAGCCGGGGGCGCCTCTCGGCCACGGCCGGGCCGCCCGGGGTGCCGCGTACCAGATCGGCGAGGGGCAGCAGCCGGGCGGGGTCGAGCAGGCCGCGGTCGATGACCTGGATGAGGTCGCCCGCCTCCCGGGTGGCGGCGGCGCGGGATTCGACCACCACGGTGGCGTGGCGGACGGTGTGGTCGTCGACCTCCCTGGCGCCGGGTTCATGGGATCCCATGGCCATCACGGTGGCGTGCGGGGGCAGCAGGGTCCCGTCGAACAGCGGGGTGCGGGCCGTGGTGCAGCAGGCGATCAGATCGGCGTCCGCGACCGCGTCCGGCTCCCCCGCCACGATGCGGACCCCGGCGGTTTCCGGGAAGCCGTCGACCAGTTGGCGTGCCCGCTTCGGGGTGCGGCCGACGACGGTGACCTCGGTGAGGGGGCGGATCGCGCGCAGCGCGGCCAGATGGCTGTGGGCCGCCGGGCCGCCGCCGAAGAGCACCAGCCGGGACGCCTCCGGCGGGGCGAGCAGGTCGGCGGCCGCGGCGGACACCGCGGCGGTGCGGAGGTTGGTGAGCGCGATCCCGTCCAGCAGGGCGAGCGGGGTGAGGGTTTCGGCGTCCAGCAGCAGGTACTGCCCCTGGACGCGGGGAAGTCCGCGCGCCGGGTTGTCGGGTGCGACAGTGGCGATCTTGACGCCCGCGTAGGCGCGGCCCCGGGGGGTGCGGCCCTCGGCGGGCATCAGCAGCAGCTCGCCGTGGTCCACCGGCACCACGCCGCGGGGCGGGCCGGCCTCGGGGTCGAGCCCGTCCCGTAGCGCCTGCTGGAGGGCCCGGATCGCGGTGTGCGGGGGCAGGGCGGCGGCGACCGTGGCCGCGTCGATGGTCTTCATGGTCGGCTCTTCACAGCTCGAAGCCTTCGGGGAACGGGTCGTCGGGGTCGCGCAGATACTGGGCGGTGCCGGTGACCCAGGCGCGCCCGGTGACGGTGGGCACCACCGCGGGCCGTCCGCCGACCGTGGTCTCCTCGACCAGCCGGCCGGTGAAGTGGGTGCCGATGAACGACTCGTTGCGGAAGTCGGTGTGCAGCGGCAGCAGCCCGCGGGTGTGCAGCTGGGCCATGCGGGCGCTGGTGCCGGTGCCGCACGGTGAGCGGTCGAACATGCCCGGGTGGATGACCATGGCGTGCCGGGACCGACGTGCGTCGGATCCGGGGGCGGCCATGTACACATGGTGGCAGCCGCTGATCTCGGGGTTGCCGGGGTGGACCGGGCGGGCCTGTTCGTTGATGGCGGCCATGATGGTCAGCCCGGCCTCCATGATCCGGTTCTTGTGGGCCCGGTCGAAGGGAATCTTGAGGTCGTCCAGCTCGACGATGGCGTAGAAGTTGCCGCCGAAGGCCATGTCGTAGCCGATGTCGCCGAACGGCGCGGTCTTCACGGCACGGTCCAGGGCGAGCGTGAACGAGGGTACGTTGCGCAGCGTCACCCCGCGCGCCGCGCCCCGTTCGACGGCCACCTCCACCACGACCAGCCCGGCGGGGGTGTCCAGCCGGATGGTGGTGACGGGTTCCTCGACGGTCACCATGCCCGTCTCCACCAGGACGGTGGCGACGCCGATGGTGCCGTGTCCGCACATCGGCAGGCAGCCGGAGGTCTCGATGAAGAGCACGCCCCAGTCGGCGTCGGGGCGGGTCGGCGGCTGGAGGATCGCCCCGCTCATCGCCGAGTGGCCGCGCGGCTCGTTCATGAGGAACCGGCGGACGTGGTCGAGGTGTTCCATGAAATACCGGCGCCGGTCGAACATGGTGGCGCCGGGAATCACCCCGGCGCCGCCCGTGATGACACGGGTCGGCATTCCTTCGGTGTGCGAGTCGACGGCGTGGAAGACCCGGTCGCTGCGCATGGGTTCAGACGAGCCCTTCCGCGAGGGCCTGCTCGGTGGCCTTGCGCACCGTGGCGGCGTGTTCGGGGGTGAGCGGTACGCGCGGGTGGCGGCAGGGTCCGCCGTAGCGTCCGGCGATGTCCATGCTGAGCTTGATCGCCTGGACGAACTCGGTCCTGGCGTCCCAGCGCAGCAGCGGGTGCAGGGTGCGGTAGAGCGGGAGCGCCAGGTTGAGGTCGCCCGCGGTGGCGGCCCGCCACAGCTCGGCGCAGGCGCGCGGGAAGGCGTTGGGGTAGCCGGCGATCCAGCCGGGCGACCCGGAAACGGCCAGTTCCAGGGCCACGTCGTCGCTGCCGCACAGCACATCGAGCCCGGGGGCCAGCTCGTGGATCCGGTAGCCGCGGCGGACATCGCCGGTGAACTCCTTCACCGCCACGATCAGCCCCTCGTGGTACAGCTCCGCCAGCAGCTCGGGCACCAGGTCGACCTTGGTGTCGATGGGGTTGTTGTACGCCACGACGGGCAGCCCGGCCCTGGCCACCTCCCGGTAGTGGTCCAGCACCGCGCGCTCGTCGGCGCGGTAGGCGTTGGGCGGCAGCAGCATCACCGCCGGGGCGCCGGCCTCGGCCGCCTGCTCGGCCCAGCGCCGCGCCTCGTCCGCGCCGTAGGCCGCCACCCCGGGCATCACGGTGAAGCCTTCGGGGGCGGCCTCGATCGCGGTGGTGACCACGCGGGCCCGCTCCTCGGCGGTCAGGGTCTGGTACTCGCCCAGGGAACCGTTGGGGACGACACCGTGGCAGCCGGCGTCCGCGAGCCAGGTGAGGTGTTCGGCGTAGCCGTCGAAGTCGACCGCGAGCCTGCCGGTCGTGTCCTCGCGCAGCGGCAACGCCGTCGCGACGAGCACCCCGTGCCATGACTTGGCCTGTGCGTTCATGCGCCCTCCTCGTCGTGGTGTGGCATGGTTCCGCGCGGTGAGTTCCGCACGTGTCCGAGCGGCACCGGCTGGGCGATGGGTCTGGCGGCCAGCCCGCGCAGGTCCTCCTCGGTGACGTCGCGCCCGGCGTGGGCGGCGGTCAGGGCGGCGGTGGCGTAGCCGCACACCCGGCCCTGGCACAGGCCCATGCCGGGGCGCGCGCACATCTTCACCGCCCGTGGATCGGTGGCCCCGAGGTCCTTCACCGCATGGCGGATGGCATCGGCGGACACCTCCTCGCAGCGGCAGACGGCGGTGTCCTCGGTCAGCCACTCCCGCCAGCCGGGCCCGACCGGATACGCCTCGTGCAGCGCGGCGGCGAAGCCGCGCCGGGCGGCCCGGAGCCGCAGCAGCCGGGCGACGCGGCGCGGGTCGGGGCGGGCGCCGGTGGTGGCGTACGCCGCGTGCAGCCCCGCCAGCTCCCCCTCGGTGCAGGCGAGCTGGGCACCGCCGACCCCGCATGCCTCGCCCGCCACATAGACGCCGGGCACGGTGGAGCGCTGCCGGGTGTCCACGCGGGCGGTGAGGCTGCCGTCGGCGTCCCGGTGCATCGCGCAGCCGAGCTGCAGGGGAAGTTCGGTCTGCGGGGTGAAGCCGTAGCCGACGGCCACGGTGTCGCATTCCAGCGCCCGCCGGGTTCCGGGCTCGATCCGCCACCTGTCGTCGAGCCGTGCCACCACCGCCCCGGTGACGGTGTCCTCCCCCTGGGCCCGGACCACCGTGGTGCGGGTGCGGTACGGAATCCGGTGGCGCCGCAGCGTCCGCAGGTAGTGGGCGCCTTCGGCGAGTTTGGCGGTTGCGCGCAGGGTGGTGAGCGGGTGGCGGGCGAGGGCGGTGGGCCGCCCGGCCTCGAAGACTCCGAGCACCGTGGCCCCCGCCTCGGCCAGGCCGGCGGCCACCGGCAGCAGGAAGGGCCCGGTCCCGGCGACGACGATGCGCCGGCCCGCGACGACGCCGTGCCCCTTGAGCAGGGCCTGCACACCACCGGCGGTGTAGACGCCGGGCAGGGTCCAGCCGGGGAAGGGCAGCTGTCGGTCGTACGCGCCGGTGGCCACGATGACGGTACGGCTGAGGACTTCGCGGGACGCGCCGTCGTTCAGGGCGTGGGTGACGAAACCGCCGGGGATGCGCTCGATGTGCCAGATGGCGTGGCCCGGGAGGTGGTCGAGGCGGGCGCGGTGGGTGTGTGCGGCCGTGCGCAGCCGCTGGAAGAGGGGCCAGTCGTGGTGCGCGGCGCCGTCGTCGGCGGGGCGGTGGCGCCAGTACTGGCCACCGGGGCGGGGGCCCGCGTCCAGCAGCGCGACCCGGGCGCCGTGGGCCGCCGCGGCGGTGGCCGCGGACAGCCCGGCGGGCCCGGCGCCGAGCACCGCGATGTCGTGAAGAACACTGCCGGGCTCAGCGGGTTCAACAGGCAAGGTCGGCACGGCCCGCTCCCTCCTGGGTCTCCACCACGTCCCCCGGCGCGGCCTCGACCAGACACGCGCGGTGGTTGGGGCGTCCGTTGACGGTCACCAGGCAGTCGAAGCACACGCCGATGCCGCAGAACATCCCGCGTGGATCGCCGCCTTCGCGGGTGCGCCGCCATGAGCGCTGCCCGTCGGCGATGAGCGCGGCCGCGATGCTCTGGCCGGGCTCGGCCTGAATCGTCCGGCCGTCGAAACGGAAGGTGAACGGGGCCCGGTTCACGCGGCGGCCTCCTCGAATCGCTGCGGGCGAAACGGTGTGAGGGACAGATCCGGTGCCCGGCAGGTGAGCGCTTGCGCGAGCAGATGCCCGGTGGCGGGGGCCAGGCCGATCCCGGCGCCCTCGTGGCCGCAGGCGTGGACAAGGCCCGGGGCGCGGGGGTCGGGCCCGATCACCGGCAGATGGTCGGGGCAGTAGGGGCGGAAGCCCAGATAGCTGCGGAGCAGCGCGACGTCGGAGAGGAACGGGAAGAGACCGATGGCCTGGTCCGCCAGCCTCCGCAGCACGGGCAGCGCCACACTCCGGTCGAACCCCACGCGCTCCCGGCTGGCGCCGATCAGGACGGTGCCCGCCCGGGTGCCCTCGACCACCACCGAGGTCTCCAGACCGGCGTCGTCGCTGGCGACGTTGGCCACGTACTCGGCGGTGTAGACCTTGTGCCGTACGACGCGCGGCAGCGGTTCGGTGACCAGGATGAACCCCTTGCGGGGCAACACCG
Source organism: Streptomyces sp. NPDC021212 (assembly GCF_044332925.1). Taxonomy (NCBI): domain Bacteria; kingdom Bacillati; phylum Actinomycetota; class Actinomycetes; order Kitasatosporales; family Streptomycetaceae; genus Streptomyces; species Streptomyces sp. NPDC021212. The sequence goes on along the minus strand of NZ_JBIRPZ010000001.1, from coordinate 813,158 downwards.
GCACCGGTGCCCCGGCCAGGTCGGCGATCCGGCCGGCCCAGGTGCCCGCCGCGTTGACGACCCATCGGGCGTGCAGGGCGGGCAGGGTGGCCGAGTCGGTGCGCACCCCGGTGACGGCGCCGCTCCCGTCCCGGAGGAAGCCGGTCACGCTCACCCCGCTGTGGACGGTCGCGCCCCGGGCGCGCGCGTGGCGCAGCAGGTGTGCGGCGGCCAGCACGGGCTGGACCTGCGCGTCCTGCGGGTAGTGGGCGCCGCCCGCCACCTCGCGGGTCAGGTTCGGCTCCAGTGCGGACAGTTCGTCCGGGCGGACGTCCACCGCCTCCACCCCGGCCGCGCGCTGACGCGCGGTGAGCTGCCGCAGCCCCGCCGCGGTGGCGTCGGAACCGGCCACCACCACACCGCCCTTGGCGTGGTATTCGATGACGGCGGCCCCGAGCTCGTCCCGGATCGCCCGCCACAACCGGGAGGACAACAGCGCCAGCTCCAGTTCGGGCCCGGTCTCCTTGTCGGACACCAGGATGTTGCCCTCGCACGCACCGGTCGTTCCGCCGCCGATCGCGCCGCGGTCCACCACGGTGACGCGCAGCCCCGCTGACGTGCAGTAATACGCGCAAGCCGCGCCGATGATGCCCGCCCCGACGACGAGCACATCCGGGAGGCGGGGAATGCCGGGTCGGGAACTCGTACCGGTCATGTCGGTAGCATGTCATATTGCACTGCCTCTGGCCAGTGCATGGCAACGTTGTATGGCTAGAATTCGCCGCCACGGCACATGGCGAGGGAGGAGTGCACGTGGCTACGGGGGGATGGCAGCCGCCGAACAATCCTGGGCAGGGAGGCGGGCCGTACGGGCCGCCGCCGCAGAATCCGTACTACGGGCCGCCGCCGCAGAACCCCTACGGTCCGCCGCCGCCCGCCCCTTACGGTGTGCCGCCGCAGCCGCCCGGCCCGTATCGGCCGGCCCCGGTGCGCCGCCGCCGGTGGTGGCTGCTCTCGCCGCTCATCCCGCTGGTCCGTTCGGCGAACCGCGTGGCGAAGCGGCTGTTCGACAAGGAGGGCGGCGGGCGGGTCCGCGACCAGCTCGTCGACAAGGTCCAGCTCACCCGCTCCGCCCTCGGCGTTCTCTCGACCCTGGCGCTCGTCTACATGTACGGGGCCGACGGCGGCTGGAGCGGTGCGGCGACCGACGGTGCCGCCAATCTCTTCGCGACCCCGCTCCTGCTCCTCCTCACCGGACCGCTGGTCGTGCTGGGCTTCATCCTCTACGCGCCCGCGCACCGGCGCCCGGTGCTGCGCTCCCGGCTGCACGGCCCGCTCAAGACGGTGGGCTGGTACGTGCTGACGCTGGGAGCCTTCGGTGTCTTCATCTATGTGGCGGGCCAGACGACGCTGCTGCACGGGCTGCACGGCGTGATGTTGTTCGTGGTCGGCTTCTCGCTGATGGCCGGGCTGCCGTGGGCGCTGGTGTTCTTGTTCCTGGCATCCGCGTACGTCGCGCGCAGCGCCTTCAACACCGCCTATGTGCACGCCGCGCTGCCGCCCGTGCTCACCGGGATACTGGTGTGGCTGATCGCGGGCTTCAACCTGCTGTCGGACGGGTTGCCCAACGGGCCGCTGCCCGCCCAGCTGTGCGCCGCGTTCGGCGGCCCGCTGTCGGTGACCGCGCTGTCGCTGTGGGAGCTGCGGCGGCTGCGTACGCACCACGGCGTGACCGTCCGCGACTGAGCCACCGTCACGCGGCTGAGCCGCCGTCAGGGCCCCGGCCGTCAGGACACCTCCGGCGGCCAGGCGCCCGGGGCCAGCACGCCGAGCACATAGGCCCGGGCCACCAGCTCCGCGCGGTTGCCGACGCCCCAGCGCCGGGAGAGCCGGGTGAGGTGGTAGTTGACGCCGTCCGCGGTGAGACCGGTCTGCCGGGCCATCTGTGCGGTGGTGTGGCCGCCCGCCGCGAGCGCGAGAATCCGGGCCTCGACGGGGCCGACCCGCTCCGGTTCGACGGGCACGGTGTCCGCCGCTTCGTCGGCCCGGGGCCGGGGTTCCTCGCCGAGCACCCGCAGCAGCACCAGCAGCCACAGCGGGGTGTCGGTGTCGCTCACGGTGTCGGCGGTCAGTTCGCCGTACCGCCGCACCCCGTCCGGCGACTGCCACCGCACCTCGATCGGGTAGCGGGAACGGCGGCCGAGCCGGACCGCCTCCACGATGCGGTACACCTGATCGGCCGCGCTGGGGTGGAACAGCTCCAGCACGTTGCGCCCCGACAACTGCCCGGGGGCCGCGCCCCATTCGGCCGCCATCGCCGGGTTGGCCATCAGGATCTCGCCGTCCGTGCGGCATACCGCGCACGGCACCGGGACCCGGTCGAAGAGCAGCAGGGAACGGTTGCGCCAGACGACCCAGTCCTCACCGCCGAGGATCTTCCTCGCCGCCTCCGGCAACTCGTCGTCGTTCATGCCGGGCCTCGCTCTTGTCGGTACCGCCTTTTGATACTTCGGACGGTGCGTGCGCAAGTCCGTCGCACCATCCGGCACTACAAAATCATGTAGTGCGACGTACGCGCGGTGTGGTCCGCCGGGGCGAGGCTGGAGACATCCCCCGCATGGAAGGCATCGCATCGTCATGACCGAAACCCCCCTCCTTCCGGCCGAGACCGCCGACGGCAGCGGCGCCGACAGCCATGGCGCCGACGGCATACCGCTCGTCGACATCTCCCAGCACACGAACAACACCCCGGTCCAGCAGGCCATGGAGCTGACGCGGCGCCACGGCCCGGTGCTGCGACGGCGGCTGCACGGGACCGACATGCTGTTCGTCAGCGACCCCGATCTGGTGGCGGAACTCTGCGACGACGAGCGGTTCGCCAAGTACGTCAACCAGTCGCTGGAGAACGTCCGGGAGTTCACCCACGACGGGCTGTTCACGGCGTACAACGACGAGCCGAACTGGGCGAAGGCGCATGACATCCTGATGCCCGCCTTCGCGCTCGGCTCGATGCGCACGTACCACCCGGTGATGCTCCAGGTGGCGCGGCGGGTGATCGACACCTGGGACGCCCGCGCGGCGAGCGGGGATCCGGTCGCGGTGACCGACGACATGACGCGGATGACGCTGGACACCATCGGTCTCGCCGGGTTCGGCTACGACTTCGGCTCGTTCGACCGCGCGGAACCGCATCCGTTCGTCCAGGCCATGGTGCGCTGCCTGGAGTGGAGCATGCGCAAGGTGGCGCGCCGCCCGGACGTGGACTACAGCGAGGAGGACGAGGCGTTCCGCGCCGATACGGCGTATCTCACGTCCGTCGTCGACGAGGTGATCCAGGCCCGGGTCGCCGCGGGCGAGACGGGCACCGACGATCTGCTGGGGCTGATGCTCACGTCCACGCATCCGTCCGACGGCACACCGCTGGACCACGCCAACATCCGGGACCAGGTGATCACCTTCCTGATCGCGGGTCATGAGACCACCTCGGGCGCGCTGTCCTTCGCCCTGCACTACCTCGCCAAGAACCCGGGCGAGCTGCGCCGGGTGCAGCGGGAGGCGGACGCGCTGTTCGGCTCGGGCGCGGACCCGGAGCCGACGTTCGAGCAGGTGGGGCTGTTGCGCTACACCCGCCAGGTGCTGAACGAGGCGCTGCGGCTGTGGCCGACCGCGGCCGCCTTCTCCCGGCAGGCGCGCGAGGACACGATGCTCGGCGGGCGCGTTCCGATGAAGGCCGGGCAGCCGGCCATCGTGCTCACCCCGATGCTGCACCGCGCCGCGGTGTGGGGCGACAACCCGGAGCTGTTCGACCCCTCCCGCTTCGACCCGGAGGCCGAGGCGGCGCGTCCGGTGCACGCGTACAAGCCGTTCGGAACCGGTGAACGGGCCTGCATCGGGCGGCAGTTCGCGCTGCACGAGGCCACCATGCTGCTCGCGATGCTGATGCACCGCTACCGGCTGATCGACCACGCGGACTACCGGCTGCACGTCAAGGAGTCGCTCACCCTCAAGCCCGAGGGTCTCACCCTGCGGCTCGTCCCCCGCACCCCGGAGGAGCGGGCGGTGGCGGCGGCCGGCGCGGCGGCAGAGAACACCCCCGCACGGGACGCCTCGCTGCCCACCCGGGTCCACCAGGACACCGGTGCGCTGCTGCTGTACGGCACCAACTTCGGGACCTGCCGCTCCTTCGCCGAGGACCTGGCCGCCGATGCCGACGGGCTGGGCTGCGCCACCGAGGTCGCCCCGCTCGACCATTACGCGGGCGGGCTGCCCACCGACCGCCCGGTGGTCATCACCGCCGCCTCCTACAACGGGCAGCCCACCGACGACGCCGCCGCCTTCCTGGCCTGGCTGGAGACGGCCGGTCCTGGCGCGGCGGACGGCGTGAGCTACGCGGTACTCGGGGTCGGCGACCGCAACTGGGCCGCCACGTACCAGCGCGTGCCGACCCTGATCGACGAGCGGCTGGCCGCCCTCGGCGCCACCCGGCTCGCCGACCGGGCCGCGGCCGACGCCTCGGGCGATCTCAGCGGCACGGTCCGGGACTTCCGGATGCGGCTGCGCACCGCCCTGCTGGAGCGCCACGGCGACCCTGCCACCGTGGGCGCGGCCCCGGGCGACGCCACGGACGACTGCCCGGCGTACACCGTCACCGAGGTCACCGGCGGGCCGCTGGACGGCCTGGCGCGGCAGCACGGCATGGTGGCGATGGAGGTCACCGAGACCGGCAGCCTCAGCGATCCCTCGTATCCGCGCGTCAAGCGGTTCGTCCGGCTGGCCCTGCCCGAGGGGGTCACCTACCGCACCGCCGACCACCTCACGGTGCTCCCGGCCAACGATCCCGCCCTGGTGACCCGGGCCGCCAAGCTGCTCCACGCCGACCCGGAGACGGTGCTCAGCATCGTGCCCACCCGCCCGGGCCGCCGCGGCGGTCTGGCGGTGGACCGGCCGGTCCGCGTACGGGAGCTGCTGACGCACCACGTGGAGCTGAACCACCGTCCGAACGCCGAGCAGCTGGCCCTGCTCGGCGAGCTGAACCCCTGCCCGCCGGAGAAGGCGGCGCTCGCCGCGCAGACCCCGGGAGAGCGCACCCTGCTGGACCTGATCGAGGCCAACCCGGCACTGCGCGAGACGCTGACCTGGCCGGTGCTGCTGGAGCTGCTGCCGCCGCTGCGGCCGCGCCACTACTCGGTCTCCTCCTCCCCCGCCGTCTCACCGCGCCATGTCGATCTGATGGTGTCGCTGCTGCGCGACGAGGCGAGCGGCTTCCAGGGCACCGGCTCCGGCCACCTGAACGCGGTGCGGCCCGGGGACACCGTGCTGGCCCGGGTGCAGCCCTGCCGTGACGCGTTCCGCGTCGGCCACGCGCCGGACCGGCCGGTCATCATGGTGTCCGCCGGCACCGGACTCGCCCCCTTCCGCGGCACCATCGCCGACCGGCGGGCGCATCTGGAGTGCGGCACCCCGCTCGCCCCGGCGCTGTGCTACTTCGGCTGCGACGCGCCGGACGCCGACTATCTGCACGCCGCGGAGCTGCGTGCCGCCGAGGCCGCCGGTGCCGTGTCCATGCGCCCGGCGTTCAGCCAGGCCCCGGTGGACGGCCATCGCTTCGTCCAGCACCGCATCGCCGCCGACGGCGAGGAGATCTGGCGGCTGCTGGCGGAGGGCGCCGCGGTGTACGTGTGCGGCGACGGCGCCCGGATGGCCCCGGGTGTGCGGGATGCGTTCCGGTCGGTGTACGCGGCCCACACCCCCGGCGCCGACGACGCGGCGGCGCAGCGCTGGCTGGACTCCCTGACGGCCGAGGGCCGGTACGTGGAGGACGTCTACGCCGGATGACCGGCGAGGTTCAGTCGCCGGCAGGGCGGGCGCGCACATGCATGCGCTCGCCCTGGGCGCCGAAGAGGCTGAGGAACTCGACGGGCTGTGCGCTCGCGCTGGCGAAGCCGTGGGGCGTACGGGTGTCGAACTCGGCGGCCTCGCCCGCGGTGAGGGTCAGATCGTGCTCGCCGAGTGCCAGGCGCAGCTTGCCGGAGAGCACGTACAGCCACTCGTAGCCCTCGTGCACCGCCTGCGAAGGCCGGTCGTCGGCGCCCGACGACCGGCCGGGCAGGATCTGCTTGTAGGCGTGCAGTCCGCCGAGGTAGCGGGTCAGCGGCACGAACGTCTGCCCGTGCCGGGTGAAGGGGCGTGGATAGATGCGGGGGTCGCCGGTGGGCGGCGCGCCGACCAGCTCGTCCAGCTGAACGCCATGGGCCTTGGCCAGGGGCAGCAGCAGTTCCAGCGTGGGCTTGCGCTGCCCGGACTCCAGCCGCGAGAGGGTGGAGAGCGAGATCCCGGTGGTCTCGCTCAGCTGGGCCAAGGTGGCTCCGCGCTCCCGCCGCAACGCCCGCAGCCGCGGGCCGACGGCGTTCAGCACCCCGGGAATGTCGTCGTCTGCCATGACCCCATTTGCCGGTGCGGCAAGAAATTTTGTCAAGCGTCGTCGATCACCACCGGGTACTCACCAGGTGACGGGCAGCTCATGGGCCCCGTAGATGACCATGTCGCTGCGCATCGGCACCTCGTCCGGCGCCACCGCGAGCGCGAGGTCCGGGAACCGGCCGAGCAGCCCTCGGTAGCCCGCCGCCAGCTCGATCCGGGCCAGGTTCTGGCCGAGGCACTGGTGGATGCCGTATCCGAACGCGAGGTGGCTGCTGCGGGGGCGGCCGACGTCGAGCCTCTGGGGCTCGTCCACCAGTGCGGGGTCCCGGTTCACGGCCGGGACCGAGACCGCCACGCTCTGGCCCGCAGTGACGGTGACGCCGCCGATCTCGACGTCCTCCAGCGCGATGCGGACCGGGAAGGCGTTGACGATGCTCAGGTAGCGCAGCAGCTCCTCCACCGCGCCGGGCACCAGCGCGTCGTCCTCGCGCAGCCGCCGCATCTGCTCGGGGTTCTGGAGCAGGGTGAAGGTGCCGAGGCTGAGCATGTTGGTGGTGGTCTCGTGGCCGGCGATCAGCAGCAGCGCCGACATATTGATGATCTCGACGTCGGACAGCTCGCCGACCGAGGTGAGGTACGAGATCAGATCGTCCTGGGGAGCGCGCCGTTTGGCGGCGGTCAGTTCGCCGAGGAATTCGGTGATCGTACGCATGCCCTGGTCGAACTGGCCGCCGCTCTGATCCTGGACCAGGATCTGCGCGCTGGCCCGCTGGAACGTCTCGCGCTCCGCGTAGGGCACGCCGAGCATTTCGCAGATCACCAGCGAGGGCATCGGCAGTGCGAAGTGTTCCACCAGGTCGGCCGGTTTTCCCGCGGCCTCCAGGGCGTCCAGACAGTCGGTCACGATGCCGTCGATCCGGGGTTCGAGTGCGCGCATCCGCCGTACGGTGAAGTAGCGGGTGAGTAACCCGCGATAGTGACCGTGTTCGGGCGCGTCCATGCTGAGAAACGACCCCGGCCCGTTGCCACGGTTCTCCCGGACGGTCTGCGAGATGGGCCGCACCGTGTCGTCGCCGCGCCACCGCTCGGCGCTGAAGCGCGGGTCCCGCAGCACCTCGCGGGCCTCCTGGTATCCGGTGACCAGCCATCCCGTACTGCCGCCGACGAACCGGAGCGGGCTGACGGCGGGCCCGGTGATCAGTGCGGGCGCGGGGTCGACGTAGTTGGCGCGCTGCTTGGGGTACGGCGGCGCCTGGTGGGGCGGCGGGGCCTGGTGGGGCGCGGACGACGGGGCACTCACGATGGTCCTCCTCGGAACGGCTCGCGGAATCTCCCGGGGAACGCCGTTCGGTCCCCCGGGCACCATGCCCGAGGTGCGAACTGGATCACAAGGGTGCCGTCAGGCGTGCTGGGCAGCAGTAGTGTCGCGGACAGCCTTGTGTTCGTACCGGGCAGTAGGACGGGCGTAAGAAAGGGATGGGACATGTTCCGGAAGGTTCTGGTCGCCAACCGAGGAGAGATCGCCATTCGGGCGTTCCGCGCCGGCTATGAGCTGGGGGCGAGAACGGTCGCGGTGTTCCCGCACGAGGACCGCAACTCGCTGCACCGGCTCAAGGCCGATGAGGCGTACGAGATCGGCGAGCCGGGTCATCCGGTGCGGGCCTATCTGTCCGTCGAGGAGATCGTGGGCGCGGCGCGGCGGGCGGGCGCCGACGCGGTGTACCCCGGATATGGCTTCCTGTCCGAGAACCCCGACCTCGCGCGGGCGTGCGAGGAGGCGGGGATCACCTTCGTCGGCCCGAGCGCGGAGACGCTGGAGCTGACCGGCAACAAGGCGCGGGCGGTGGCCGCGGCCCGGGCGGCGGGGGTACCGGTGCTCGGCTCCTCGGAGCCCTCCTCGGACGTGGACGAGCTGGTGCGGGCGGCGGAGGAGCTGGGCTTCCCGGTGTTCGTCAAGGCGGTCGCGGGCGGTGGCGGGCGCGGGATGCGGCGGGTCGAGGAGCCCGGGCAGCTGCGCGAGTCGATCGAGGCGGCGGCCCGCGAGGCCGAGTCGGCGTTCGGCGATCCGACGGTCTTCCTGGAGAAGGCGGTCGTCGAGCCCCGCCACATCGAGGTGCAGATCCTCGCCGATGCCGAGGGCAATGTCATGCACCTGTTCGAGCGGGACTGTTCGCTCCAGCGCCGCCACCAGAAGGTCATCGAGCTGGCCCCCGCCCCCGGCCTCGACCCGGAGCTGCGCGAGCGAATCTGCGCGGACGCGGTGAAGTTCGCCCGGCAGATCGGCTACCGCAACGCGGGCACCGTGGAATTCCTGCTGGACCGCGACGGCAACCACGTCTTCATCGAGATGAACCCGCGGATCCAGGTCGAGCACACGGTGACCGAGGAGATCACCGATGTCGACCTCGTCCAGTCGCAGATGCGGATCGCGAGCGGGGAGACGCTGCCCGGCCTCGGCCTGTCGCAGGACACCGTCTATCTGCGCGGCGCCGCGCTGCAGTGCCGGATCACCACCGAGGACCCGGCCAACGGCTTCCGCCCGGACGTCGGCATGATCAGCGCCTACCGCTCACCGGGCGGCTCGGGCATCCGCCTCGACGGCGGCACCACTCACGCCGGCGCCGAGATCAGCGCGCACTTCGACTCGATGCTGGTGAAGCTGACCTGCCGGGGCCGCGACTTCGGCCATGCCATCGGGCGGGCCCGGCGCGCGGTGGCGGAGTTCCGTATCCGCGGGGTGTCCACCAACGTTCCGTTCCTCCAGGCCGTGCTGGAGGACCCGGACTTCCAGGCCGGGAAGATCACCACGTCGTTCATCGAGCAGCGGCCGCATCTGCTGACCGCACGGCACTCCGCCGACCGCGGCACCAAGCTGCTCACCTATCTCGCCGACGTCACGGTCAACAAGCCGCACGGCCCGCGGCCCCAGCTGATCGAAGCGGCCGGGAAGCTGCCGCGGGTGCCCGACACGGCGCCGCCCGCCGGGTCGAAGCAGACCCTCACCGAGCTGGGCCCGGAGGGATTCGCGCGGTGGCTGCGCGAGTCGCCGCGGATCGGCGTCACCGACACCACCTTCCGCGACGCACACCAGTCGCTGCTGGCCACCCGCGTCCGCACCAAGGACCTCCTCGCGGTGGCCCCGGCGGTGGCGCACACCGTGCCGGAGCTGCTGTCGCTGGAGTGCTGGGGCGGCGCCACCTACGACGTGGCGCTGCGGTTCCTCGCCGAGGACCCCTGGGAGCGGCTGGCCGCGCTGCGCGAGGCGGTGCCCAACATCTGTCTGCAGATGCTGCTGCGCGGCCGCAACACCGTCGGATACACCCCGTACCCGACCGAGGTGACGGACGCCTTCGTCCACGAGGCCACCGCCACCGGCATCGACATCTTCCGCATCTTCGACGCCCTCAACGACATCGGGCAGATGCGGCCCGCCATCGAGGCGGTGCGGGACACCGGCAGCGCGGTCGCCGAAGTGGCGCTGTGCTACACCAGCGATCTGTCCGATCCGTCGGAGAAGCTCTACACCCTGGACTACTATCTGCGGCTCGCCGAGCAGATCGTGGACGCGGGGGCGCATGTGCTGGCCATCAAGGACATGGCGGGGCTGCTGCGCGCCCCGGCCGCCGCGAAGCTGGTGTCCGCCCTGCGCCGGGAGTTCGACCTGCCGGTTCACCTCCACACCCATGACACCGCGGGCGGACAGCTCGCCACCTATCTGGCCGCGATCCAGGCCGGTGCGGACGCGGTGGACGGGGCGGTGGCGTCCATGGCGGGCACCACCTCACAGCCCTCGCTGTCGGCGATCGTGGCCGCCACCGACCACTCCGAGCGGCCCACCGGCCTGGACCTGGAGGCGATCGGCGGTCTTGAGCCGTACTGGGAGAGCGTGCGCAAGGTCTACGCGCCCTTCGAGGCGGGCCTCGCCTCCCCGACCGGGCGGGTGTACCACCACGAGATCCCCGGCGGCCAGCTGTCCAACCTGCGCACCCAGGCCATCGCGCTCGGCCTCGGCGACCGCTTCGAGGACATCGAGGCGATGTACGCCGCCGCCGACCGCATCCTCGGCCACCTGGTCAAGGTCACCCCGTCCTCGAAGGTCGTCGGCGATCTCGCGCTGCACCTGGTGGGCGCCGGGGTGTCGCCGGAGGACTTCAAGGCCGAGCCCAACAAGTTCGACATCCCGGACTCGGTCATCGGCTTCCTGCGCGGCGAGCTGGGCAGCCCGCCCGGCGGCTGGCCGGAGCCCTTCCGCACCAAGGCGCTGGAGGGCCGCGCCGAGGCCAAGCCGACAGTCGAGGAGCTGTCCGCAGAGGACCGGCAGCACCTCGCCGACGACCGCCGCCGGACCCTGAACCGGCTGCTCTTCCCCGGTCCGACGAAGGAGTTCGAGACCCACCGGGAGACGTTCGGCGACACCAGCGTGCTGGACAGCAAGGACTTCTTCTACGGGATCCGCCCGGGGAAGGAGTACGCGGTGGACCTCGAACCCGGAGTCCGGCTGCTCATCGAGCTGGAGGCCATCGGCGAGGCCGACGAGCGTGGCATGCGTACGGTGATGTCCACCCTGAACGGCCAACTGCGCCCGATCCAGGTCCGGGACACCTCCGCGGCCTCCGACATCCCGGCCACCGAGAAGGCGGACAAGAGCAACCCGGGCCATGTGGCCGCGCCGTTCGCCGGGGTGGTGACGCTGACCGTCACCGAGGGCGACCAGGTCGAGGCGGGTGCCACCGTGGCCACCATCGAGGCGATGAAGATGGAGGCCACCATCGCCGCGCCGAAGGCCGGCCGGGTCTCGCGGGTGGCCATCAACGCCATCCAACAGGTGGAGGGCGGTGACCTGCTGGTCGACCTCGGCTGAGGCGGGCTTCGGACCCCGGCCCGGTGGAGGATTCAGACCACCGGGCCGGGGTCTTGCCAATATTTTGGCAACCGTTGACAAGGTTGCCAGGCGGTGAACACCATGCCCTATGTCGTTCACCCGCGCCCCCCTCTCGTACCGGTAGCGGGCCGCCATGGCCCCCACCCTCACCGACGTCGCCAAAAGCGCCAATGTGGCGCTGTCCACGGCCTCCCGGGCGTTCAGCAACCCGGACCGGCTCGGACCGCAGACCTTGCGCAAGATCCTGACCGTTGCACAAGAGCTGGGTTACGAACCACCGGTGGCACGTGCCACCGAGACCTCCGCCGGCGGCCGGACCGCCACCGTCGCCGTCGTCGTCCCCGACATCGCCAATCCCGTCTTCGGGTCGTTCGTGAAGGCCGCGCAGGGTGAGGGGTGGCGCCGCCGGCAGACCGTCGTGCTCGCCGACACCGATCTCGACCCGGGCCGCGAGCGCGAGGTGATCGCGCACCTGAAGGGACAGGCGGACGGCCTGATCGTGTGCTCGCCCCGGCTGGACGCGGACGAGGTCCTGGACCTGTGCGGACGGACACCCGTCGTGCTGGTCAACCGGGAGACGGCGGGCGCCGACTGCGTGATCGCCGACGCGGCCCACGGGCTGCGCCAGGCCGTGGACTACCTGGCCGCGCTCGGCCACCGCCGGATCGCCTACGTCCAGGGCATGCAGCGTTCCTGGTCCAACTCCCACCGGGTCGCCCTGGTCCGCGCCGAGACCGAACGGACCGGGCTGGAGCTGGAGTTGCTGGGCTGGCAGGCCGAGACGGCGGCGGGCGGAACGGCCGCCGCGGCGAGCGTCATGGCGTCCGGAGCGTCCGCCGTGATCGCGCACAACGATCTGATGGCCCTGGGAGTGATCTCCGGCGCCCGGGCGCTGGGGCTGAGCGTTCCCGAGCGGCTGAGCGTCATCGGCGTCGACGACATCCCGTTCGCCGAAGTGGCGCAGCCGTCCCTGACCAGCATCGTGGTGCCGATGGCCCGGGCCGGCGCGCTCGCCGACGAGCTGCTGGGGCAGATCCTCGGCGGCGAGCGGCAGACGCCCCGCACCCTGCGGCTGCCCACCCAGCTCATCGTGCGCGGGTCCACCGGCCCTGCGCACTCCGTCCCGGACGTCGCCGCGGTGGCAGCCGGGAAGGACGCCCCATGACCGCCGGGCCACTGACCGTGGTGGTCGCCGACGCCAACCTCCATCCACTGCGCGCCGAGTTCGAGGCCGCCCTTCCGGCGGGCACGGTCACCCACTGGCCCGATCCCCGGGACAGCGAGGCCGTCGAGGCCGCGGTGTCCCCCGCGGACGTGCTGGTGGCGGGGCAGTGCACCGCCCGTACGGCCGCCCTCGCCACCCGGCTCCGCCTGGTCCACACCGCCGGTGCGGGGACGGACAAAATCGACTTGGCCGCGCTGCCGCCCGGGACTCAGGTGGCCAACACCTTCCACCACGAGGACGCGATCGCCGAGTACGTCGTATCGGCCGCGATCCTGCTGCGCCGTGGCTTTCTGCGCCAGCACCAGGCGCTGCGCCGCGCTGTATGGGACTCCCCCGCGCACGATCCGCGCTCCCCCTGGATGGACTCGCTGTCCGCAACCACCGTCGGCTTCGTCGGCTTCGGCCACATCGGCGCCCGCTGCTGGCAGGGCTTCCGGGCGTTCGGCGCGAGCGGAGTGGCGGTCACCCGGCGGGGCGAGGTGGACGCGGCGGCCGAGGGGCTGGCCTGGGCCGGGACCATCGACGACCTCGGCGCGCTGCTGGACACCTCCGATGTGGTCGTGGTGTCGGCGCCGCTCACCCCGGAGACCACCGGGCTCATCGGCGAGGCCGAGCTGTCCCGGATGCGCTCCTCGGCGGTCCTGGTCAACGTGGGACGCGGTCCCGTCGTGGACGAGGACGCGCTGTACCGGGCGTTGCGTACGCACACCATCGGGGCCGCGGCGCTCGACGTCTGGTACCGGTACCCGACGAGCGGACACACCGGCGCCCCCGGCAAGCACCCCTTCGAGACGCTGGACAACGTACTGATGACTCCGCACTCCTCCGGGCTCACGCGGCAGACCTTCATCCGCCGCGCCGCCGACATCACCGCCAACATCGGCCGGCTGGCCACGGGCGAGCCGCTGCACAACGTGGTGGCGGTGGTCCGGTGAGCACCACGTCCCGAAGCGACACCATCGCCACCGCCGAGGTGCTGGTCACCAGCCCCGGCCGCAATTTCGTCACCCTCAAAATCACCACCGCCGAGGGCCTCGTGGGCTGGGGCGACGCCACGCTCAACGGCCGTGAGCTGGCCGTCGCCTCGTATCTGCGGGACCATGTGGCGCCGCTGCTCATCGGCCGCGACCCGGCGCGGATCGAGGACACCTGGCAGTACCTCTACCGCGGGGTCTACTGGCGGCGCGGCCCGGTGACGATGACGTCCATCGGCGCGGTGGACATGGCGCTGTGGGACATCAAGGGCAAGACCACCGGCCAGCCCGTCTACCAGCTGCTGGGCGGCGCCGTCCGCGACCGGATCCTCACGTACACCCACGCCACCGGCTGGGACGTCCCGCAGCTGCTGGACTCGATCGACGCCCGGCGCGAGGAGGGGTTCCGCGCGGTGCGGGCGCAGAGCGGTGTGCCCGGTCTTGACACGGTGTACGGGGTGAGCCGCGGCGGCCCGGGGTACGAACCGGCCGGCCGCGGCGCCGCCCCGGCGGAGGAGGTGTGGGACACCGACGCCTACCTCCGGCACGCGCCGAAGGTCCTGGGCGCGGTACGGGACCATGTCGGGCCCGAGCTGAAGGTGCTGCACGATGTGCACCACCGCCTCACCCCTGGCCAGGCCGCCCGGCTCGGCCGCGCGCTGGAGGAAGCGGACCTGTTCTGGCTCGAGGACGTCACCCCCGCGGAGAACCAGCAGGTGCTGCGGCACGTACGGCAGCACACCACCGTGCCGCTGGCGATCGGCGAGGTGTTCAACACGGTCTGGGAATGCCAGTCGCTGATCACCGAGCAGCTGATCGACTTCGTACGGACCTGTGTGAGCCACGCGGGCGGGATCAGCCATCTGCGGCGGATCGCGGCGCTCGCCGAGATCTGGCAGATACGGCTCGGCCCGCACGGTCCCTCGGACGTGTCCCCGGTGGCGCTGGCCGCGTCGCTGCACGTGGGGCTGGCCACACCGAACTTCGCCATCCAGGAGTACATGGGCTACGAGCCGGTCGTGCACGAGGTGTTCGGCCACGCGTGGTCCTACGCCCACGGACATCTGCACCCCGGCGACGAGCCCGGCCTCGGTGTCGAGGTGGACGAAGCGCTCGCCGCCCGCTTCCCGTACGAACCCGCCTACCTGCCCATCGCGCGACGGCGCGACGGCTCGATGACGGATTGGTGAGGACCGCCCCCATGACAGGGACCCCCACGCCGCCCTCCACCCTGGCCACTCCGGCGCGGCTGCCGCGCCTGGACCGCACCACCGCCACGTCCGTGCTCACACCGCGGCGGCCGCCCGCCGAGACCGGCATCGTGCATCTGGGGCTCGGCAACTTCCACCGCGCCCACCAGGCCGTGCACACCGCGGCCGCGCTGGACCACGCCGACGGCCCCTGGGGCATTCTCGGGGTCGCCGGCCGCTCGGCCACGGTGGCCCGGGCGCTGCGCGAGCAGCAACTGCGTTACGCGGTGGTGGAGATCTCCCCCTCCGGCACCCGGGTCACCGTGCCCGCGGTGCACACCGGGGCGCTGGTGGCCGCGGAGCAGCCGGAGGAGGTCCAGGGCGCGCTGGCCGCGCCCGGCACTGCCATCGTGACCCTCACCGTCACCGAACACGGCTACACCTTCTCCCCGCGCACCCATGGACTCGACCTCGACTCCCCCGCGGTACGGGCCGATCTGCGCGGTGGCGCCCCGCCCCGGACCACCATCGGACGGATCGTGCGCGGGCTGCAGCGGCGCGTCCGCACCCACGCCCGGCCGCTGACGGTGCTCAGCTGCGACAACCTGGTGGGCAACGGATCCCAGACCCGGCGGCTGGTGCACGAGTTCGCCGAGGCGCTTCCGGCGGCGGAGCGCGAGGAGCTGCTGCCGTGGCTGACGCGTTCGGTGACGTTCCCCGGCTCCATGGTCGACCGGATCGTCCCCGCCACCACCGATGTGTACCGTGACGCGGTCGCAGGTCACCTCGGGGTGCGCGACGCCGTCCCCGTACCGGCCGAGCCGTTCTCCATGTGGGTCATGGAGGATCGTTTCGCCGCCGGCCGTCCGCGCTGGGAGCACGGCGGGGCGCTGTTCACGGACGACGTGGAACCGTACGAGCTGCTGAAGCTGCGGCTGCTCAACGGTACCCATTCGCTCATCGCCTATCTCGGCGCGCTGGACGGGCGGGAGACCATCCCGGACGCCATCGCCCGGCCGTTCGTCGCCGAGGCCGCGCGGCAGGTGCTCCACGACGACTATCTGCCGAGCCTCACCGTGCCCGCCGACATCCAACTGGAGGATTACATACGGCAATTGTTCGACCGCTGGGCCAATACCGCACTGGGCCACCGCACCCGGCAGGTCGGCTCGGACGGCTCGGTCAAGCTCCGCCAGCGGGTGCCGGAACCGGCCCTGCTCCATCTGCGGGCCGGGCGGATGCCCCACCATCTGGCGCTGACCGTGGCCGCGTACCTGTGCTGCGTGGCACCGCCGTCCGGCTTCTCACCCGGGCCCCAGGCCGCCGCGATGGCCGATCCGGCGCGCGAGCCGCTCGCCGGCCTCGCCCGTCGCGCGCCCGGCGGGCCCCGTAGCGCGTTCGTCGAGGCCGTGCTGGAGAGCGGGCTGCTCGGCGACGGCCTGACGGACCATCCGGCCTTCACCGACCGGATCGCCGAACTCATCGACATCATCGTCCGGCACGGTCCCGCCGCGGCGGCGGCCGATGCCCGCGGCTCCCACTGAGGGCCCGTTCAGGGCCCCGCCGAAGCCCCCGTCCCCCGCTTCCCTCCCCCTTCGTCCCCCGCCCCGCCACTCCCCCTGCTTCGCCCTGCCCGATTCCGCTCCGGAAGCGATCCGTTCAAGGAGGCATGGATCATGGAGAGCAACACCGCCACTCCCCCACCACCCGCCACCACCCCGACCGGTGAACCGCCCGCCGACCCACAGGCGGTACGCCGCGCGGCTTGGGCCGGCCTGGTCGGCACCGCGCTCGAACAGTACGACTTCGTCATCTACGGCACCGCCTCGGCGCTGATCTTCAGCGATCTCTTCTTTCCCAATGTCTCGGCGTCCGTGGGCCTCCTCGCCAGCTTCAGCACCTATGCCGTCGGCTTCGCCGCCCGGCCGCTGGGCGGGCTCTTCTTCTCCCGTTTCGGGGACCGCCTCGGCCGCAAGTGGGTGCTGATCGCCACCCTGTTCCTCATGGGCGGCTCCACCCTCGCCATCGGCCTGCTCCCGACGTACGGGTCGGTGGGCATCCTCGCCCCGATCCTGCTGCTGATCTGCCGCATGGCGCAGGGCCTCGGCGCGGGCGCCGAGCAGGCAGGAGGCGCCACCTTGCTCACGGAAACGGCCGCGCCGGGGCGGCGCGGCAGGCTGTCGTCCCTGGTCATGACGGGGGCGGCACTCGGCACCGCGCTGGGCGCGGTGGCCTGGATGCTCGCCCAGCAACTGCCCGAGGACGCGCTGATGTCCTGGGGCTGGCGGGTGGTCTTCGCCAGCAGCCTCCTGGTGACCGCGGCCGCCATGGTCATGCGCCGCAAGCTCAACGAGAGCCCGGTCTTCAAGGAGCTGAAGGAACAGCACGAGCGGCCCGCCTCACCGGTCAAGGAGGTCTTCAAGCACGGTCGCAAGCCCCTGCTGCTGGTGATCCTCATGAACTTCGGGGTCAGCACGCAGTCGTACACCTACCAGGTGTTCATGGCCTCCTACCTGGTGTCCAGCGTGGGTGTCGAGAAGAGCTTCGTGCCCGAGGTGCTGCTGCTGGGCTCCCTCTGCGGCGGTGTGGCGGCCATCGCGTTCGGCGCCCTGTCGGACCGCATCGGACGGCGCCCCGTGTGTTCGCTGATTCTCACCGGCATGGTGCTGCTGCCCGCCCCGACGTTCATCGCGCTGAACTCGGGCTCGAAGGTGGCCATCGCGGTGGCGATCGCGGTCGGCTTCATCCTGGCCTGCCAGGGCCTGGTCGGCGTGCACATGAGCTACTTCCCGGAGCTGTTCGGAAACCGCTACCGCTACGCCGGGGTCACCCTGGGCCGCGAGTTCTCCTCGTTGATAGGAGGCGGTGTCGCGCCGCTCATCTGCAGCGCGCTGCTCACCGCGTTCACCGGCTCCTGGATACCGGTCGCTGTCTACATGACCGTGGTCGCGGCGGTGAGTCTCCTCACGACCCGGCTGACCCCGGAAACCCTGGACCGCGATCTGAACACCGCGGCCGACGCCACCGTCCCGCGCCAACCCGTGTGACCGGGACTTTCCCCATGGCGAGCGGGTCGTCGGCGTCCTCCGGCGGCCCGCTCGGGGCGTATCTCCCCGCTTCTCCTCCGCTGGCCACCAGCCTCTCAGATTGATTCAACTTTTGGCCACTCTGGCCCCACTTTGGCAGCCTTGCCACGGTGTTCGGCCATGGATGCGAAGGAGGCCGAACACGGATCCACCGCAAGGAGTGAAAACGCCCCATGAGTACCGTTGCCGCGTACGCCGCATCAGCCCCCAAGGCCCCGCTGGAGCGCACCTCGATCGAGCGCCGCCCGGCCGGCGAGTTCGACGTGGTGATCGACATCAAGTACTCGGGCATCTGCCACTCGGACATCCACCAGGTCCGGGAGGGCTGGAGCGAGGTGCCGTTCCCGCTGGTGCCGGGTCATGAGATCGCCGGTGTCGTCACCGAGGTCGGATCCGGTGTCACCGCGTACGCCGTCGGCGACCGGGTGGGCGTCGGCTGCTTCGTGGACTCCTGCCGTCGTTGCGAGAACTGCCGCAAGGGCCTGGAGCAGTACTGCGCCGAGGGCCACACCGCCACGTACGCCGCCACCGACAAGTACGGCGAGACCACCTACGGCGGCTACTCCACCGCCATCGTCGTCGACGAGAACTACGTCGTACGGATCCCCGACGCGCTTCCGCTGGACGTCGCCGCGCCGCTGCTCTGCGCGGGCATCACCACGTACTCCCCGCTGCGCCACTGGAAGGCCGGGCCGGGCAGCAAGGTCGCCGTCCTCGGCATGGGTGGCCTCGGCCACGTGGCCGTCAAGCTGGCGCACGCGATGGGCGCGGAGGTCACCGTGCTGAGCCAGTCGCTGCGCAAGCAGGACGACGGGCTGCGG
This sequence comes from Streptomyces sp. NPDC021212, assembly GCF_044332925.1. Classification (NCBI taxonomy): domain Bacteria; kingdom Bacillati; phylum Actinomycetota; class Actinomycetes; order Kitasatosporales; family Streptomycetaceae; genus Streptomyces; species Streptomyces sp. NPDC021212. The sequence goes on along the minus strand of NZ_JBIRPZ010000001.1, from coordinate 794,581 downwards.
CTCGGCGCCGACCACTACTACGCGACCAGCGACCCGCGGACCTTCGAGGAGCTGGACGGCACCTTCGACATCATCCTGTCCACGGTGTCCGCGCCGCTGGACTTCGGCGCGTACCTGAAGCTGCTGAAGACGGACGGCGCTCTGGTGAACGTGGGCCTCCCGGAGGAGCCCATCTCGCTCAACCTCTTCTCGGTGGTCATGGGCCGCCGGACCCTCGCCGGTTCGTTCATCGGCGGCATCGCCGAGACGCAGGAGATGCTCGACTTCTGCGCCGAGCACGGGGTGGGCGCCGAGATCGAGACCATCCGGGCCGAGGAGATCAACACGGCGTTCGAGCGGGTGCTCTCCAGCGATGTCCGCTACCGCTTCGTCATCGACGCCGCCACGATCTGACGGCCACTCAATTCCGCCATCGCAGAGCGGATTTCGATTTTCGGCGGCCGCTCCCCTCCCGGGAGCGGCCGCCGATGTCGTTACCAAGACATGGGATGAATAACCGTGTCGCGAGCCTTGACGACCCCAATGGTCCAGTCCATCGTATGTACGCGCCACGCCGGTGCATCCCGCGCGGGATGCACCTTCCCCCAGCTCCTCCGACCTCCTCCACAGGGACCCCTCATGACAGAAGACTCCGCTCCACGCGGTTTCAGTCGTCGGACGTTACTCGGCTCCATGACCGCCACGGCCGTCGGCGTACCCCTCCTCGGGCAGCTGACGTCGGGCGCCTCCCCGGCCTCCGCGGCCGCCCTGGCGCCGCAACTGGTCTGGAACCCCAGCCCGTCCGGCGTCGGGCTCAAGGCATTCGAGGGCATCGAGGCCGACCGCGGCAACCAGCACCCCGACCGGAACTATGTCGTGGTCGAAGGCGGTGACCACTACCGCTTCAACATCTGGAAGGACGACCGGGACACCACCGGCGACGGCGACCGCCAGCGCACCGAGTCCAGGGGGATGGTGCAGGGCGGTACGAAACTGAAGATGCGGGACGGGGAGACCTGGACCCTCTCGTACGAGATGTACATGCCGTCCTCGCTGCACGGCACCAGCAAATTCACGCACATCTTCCAGACCAAGACCCCGGTCGACAACGGCGGCCCGTACATCACCCTGGACCTGGGCCGCAGCGGCAGCAAGGAGACGCTGCGGGCGCGGGCGTACGCGAACTCCGGCTCGCCGGACATCGCCTCGACCGATCTCTCGCCCCTGCGCAACAAGTGGATCACCATCGAGTGGACGCTGACCATCGGGTCCAGTGGAAAGGCCGCGTTCACTGCCCGCAACGGCACCGGTTCCGGCGCCCCGGTCGCGGTACAGGGCAGCATGTCGAACGTGAAGATGCCGGACCAGGGCGACTACCAGCGGCCCAAGTGGGGGATCTACCGGTCGGTCGAGAGCGCGTCCTCCGACATCCTCGACACCTATCTGCTCTTCCGGAACTACAAGGCATACCGGGGCACCTGAGCGGTTACCCGAGGGGTGTCCAAGCGGTATTCCGAGCAGAAAACGAAAACTCTCCGCCACGGGATGTGTGAGTGCCGTACAACCGGGTATTCGAGCCAGCCGTGGCCAGGACGCCCGGTCCCGGGCACGGCCACTCGCACATACCGATCTTGGACGGAATCATGACTGCTCTTCCCGACGACAACGCCGTTACCGCCACCCAGCACGCCCTCAGCGAGCTGGCCGCGGACCGTGCGGACGAGTCCGCGCTGAACACCCTCGCCGGCAGTGAGGTACTGCTTCCCGCCGCCGAGAGTGCCGAGAACACCGACCCGCAGGCGGTGACCCTGCCGGTGTTCCAGCAGGAGGACGGCGCCCAGCTGGTGCCCGTCTTCACCACTCCGGAGCGCATGCACCAGGCCCTGCCGCAGATCGAGCGTTACCACCAGGTGCCGCTGGGCGCGCTGGCCCAGGGCTGGCCCTCCGAGGAGCTTTCGCTGACCATCGACGCCGGTGCCCCGGAAGCGGTCACGCTGACGGCCACCGGGGTCAAGACCCTGCTCAGCCGCGCCGCCGGCTGAGCGCTTTCCCTCATGCTCACCCAGGGCGCGGATGTATGTGCCGACCGTAGTCGTGCACATACATCCGCTGCTTTTCGGGCACCCGCGTGCGCATGGACACGCTGACCCGGATCGAACGAGCGATAGAGCGCTTCGAGGACGCACTGCTCGCCAAGATGTTCCCCACCGAGCCGGTGGAACTGCTCGGCGCCCTGCGAGAGGAATGCGACAGCCAGGTGGTGATGTGCAGTCCGAGCCGCGTGGTCGTGCCCAACGCCTATGACGTCGAGCTGTCCGACGAGGTGTACGAGGAGCTGTCCCGGCACGGCAAGCAGGCGGGCCAGACCCTGGCGGACAGCCTGATGCGGCACGCGGAGGAGCGCGGGTACGAGTGGGCGGGCCCGCTCACCGTCCACGTCACCAAGTCGAGCGACGTGCCCAACGGGCGGTACCGGGTGGTCGCCACCCCGCTCACCCACATCCGCGCGGACGCCTTCGCCGACGGCGCCCGCTAGCCGACGGCCAGGGGTCTTCTGACGGATCTCCGGGACCCCGCGGAAATCCGTCAGAGGGACCCTGGTTCCTCCAGCAGCCCGCGCAGCACCCGGCCGAAGACCACACGCCCGGCCCATGCGGTCGGTGCGTCCAGCGCCCTCGGCAGCCGCGCCACCCGCGCCTCCTCCCGCCAGATCACCAGCGACCGCTCGCCACGGGCCCACACCTCGATCTCGGCCCAGCCCAGCACCACGGAGCCGCGCTTCTCCAGCCGGCAGCGCCCCGGCCGACCGCCGCCCGGCGGTTCCCAGCGCACCACTTCCATGGGGTCGTCGAACCCGGCGCGCCCCGCCCCGGTGTGGGCCACCACTACCGTGCCCACCCGCGTCGGTCCCTCCGTCCGCACAGCGACGCTGCTCAACGGCACGTACGCGCCGTGCCGCTGCCACTGGGTCAGCCGCCGCCAGGTCTCGTCGACGGGGTGGGGCGAGGGACGCTCGATCCGGAAGTGGGCCACGACGCCGATCGTAGCGAACGCACAGGTCAGGGCGCGTCCACCCAAGAGCGGGTAAAAAACGGCAAGATGTTTGAGCGACGGAAGTGAATGGTCCGTATTCACGGGTGTCGGTCGGCGCCTGACATCAGCGCGACGCGACAACTGCTCCGTACAACGACAAGCGGTCCCCCGCCAGGAGGCTCCATGCGATCACGGTACTTTGTGACAGGCACCTCACTGCTCATCGGCTCGGTAGTGGTCACCCTCGCCGTGATCGTCTCCCCCGTGATGACCGGGTTGACGCAGGAATCCGCCACGAATCTCTCGAAGATGTCGAACAACCAGTTCGGGCCGCTCAGCGGGGCCGACAAGGACTTCGTGGTCAAGGTGCGGCTGGCCGGGCTGTGGGAGTACCCGGCCGGGAAGATCGGAATCCAGAAGGGCACGACCGAGCAGGTCAAGACCGCCGGCAAGCACCTGCTCGACGGCCATCAGCTGCTGGACGCCATGGACCGGGACATCGCGCCCAAACTCGGCATCGTCCTGCCCAACAAGCCCACGCCACAACAGCAGGGCTTCCTGGACACGATGAACGCGAAGACCGGCAAGGACTTCGACACGTATTACGCGAACATCCTGCGCGTCACCCACGGCCAGATCTTCAGCGCCATCGCCAAGATCCGGCAGAGCACCAAGAACTCGCTGGTGCGCAGGCTCGCGGTCCAGGCCAACAACACCGTGCTCGACCACATCACCCAGATGGAGAAGACGGGGATGGTCAACTTCGACTCCGCCGTCTCGCAGATCACCACCACCCCGACCCAGGGCCCGGAGTTCACCACGCCGCCCAAGCCCGCCCCGGGCGAGCCCACGTTCATCGTCGGCACGTCCAAGCCCATGCCGCCGCCCAACAGCGTCAGCACGGCGGACAACGGGGGCGAACAGAGTCTCGACCCGAACGTGGTGAACGGTGCCGGGCTGGGGGCGGGGGCGGCGAGCGGGGCCGGCGGGGTCACCACTCCGCCCGCCGTGTCCTCGCCGCCCGCCGCTCCGTAACGCGGATCAGGGCCGCGGATCAGAGCCGCGGTTCAGGGCCGCCGTTCAGGAACGCGGTTCAGGGACGCGGTTCAGGGACGCGGCCCGACCACCGTCGCACCCCCGTCGACGATGGTGATGGCCATGGCCGGACAGGAGTCCGCCACGTCCAGCACCCGTTCCTCCTCCGGCACCTCCTCGCTCAGCGGACGCGCCCGCTCGTCGTCAAGGGCGAACAGATCGGGCGCGATCCCGGCGCACATGCCGGACGCCATGCACCGGCCGCCGTCGACCTCGGCCTTCCATGTCATCCCGCTCACCACCCCACCGGCATGACACGCGGCCCACGAACCAGCATCTGGTCCTTCCACACCACGTCCCCGGCCAGGTGCAGGTTCGGGAAGCGGCCGAGGAGCGCGCCGAGGGCCTCCTGCAGCTCCAGCCGGGCCAGCGGCGCGCCCAGACAGTGGTGAACCCCGTGGCCGAAGCCCAGGTGCTGGGTGGCGGGACGGGCGACGTTCAGCCTGCCCGGTTCGTCGAAGCGCAGGGCGTCGCGGTTGGCCGAGCCGACGGCCACCAGGACGGGTTCCCCGGCCCGGACCAGGGTGCCGCCCACCTCGATGTCCTCGGTGGCGTAGCGGGCCTGGGAGGCGCCCATGCCCAGCGGGATGAACCGCATCAGCTCCTCGACGGCCCCCTTGATCAGCTCGGGCTCCTCGCGCAGCCGGCTCAGCTCACCGGGGTGGTCGAGCAGCGCCATCACGAAGTTGGGGATCTGGGTGGCCGTGGTCTCGTGCCCGGCGACGAGGATGCCGACGCACAGGTCGACCAGTTCCAGCTCGGAGAGCCGGTCACCCTCGTCCCGCGCCTCGATCAGGGACGTCATGATGTCGTCGCGCGGGGCCTCCCGGTGCTCCTGCACCAACCGGGCCATGTACGCGCGCAGTTCCTCGCGGTTGCGCTCCCACTCCGCCGCCGTCAGGGAGCTGGTGGACAGCGCGGCGTCGCTCCACACCCGGAACTTCGGCCGGTCCTCCTCCGGCACTCCCAGCAGCCGGCAGATGACGGCGACCGGGATGGGTAGCGCGTAGCGGTCCACGAGGTCGGCGGGCGGCCCGGCCGCCTCCAGCTCGTCCAGTAACCGGTGGGTCAACTCCCTGACGTACAGCCGGAGTTTCTCCACCTGATGGACGGTGAACGCCTTGGCCACGAGGGTGCGCAGCCGGGTGTGGTCGGGCGGGTCCATGCTCAGGATGCCGCCGTCCATGCTGCCCGCGCCCTGCCGTGGCGTATCCCGCTTCAGGGCCTCCGCACGGCTGAAGCGCCGGTCGCCGAGGACCAGCCGGGCATCGGCGTACCGCGTAACGAGCCAGGCGGGTTCGCCGTACCGCAGGCGCACCCGGAGCAGTCCGGGTCGTTGGCGCGCTTCCTCATAGGCCCCGGACAGCTCCAGGCCCTCGTGGTGGTTGAAGGGATAGGCGATGGGTGTCGTCTCCGCTGTGGTCACCGTGATCTCCCTGACGTAAGCACCTGCTTACAAAGCTAGGCCGGTTCCCTTGATACGGTCAACGGCGCCTCTCAGCCGACGATCTGACGCTCCGACGGGAAGTGGCAGACGACGAGCGAGGGGGCCGGCAGCCGACAGCCGACGACAGGAGTGGACGATGAGTGGAACCACACCGGAGACACATCGGCGGGACGCGCAGGCCACACGGCGGATGCTGCTGGAGGCGGCGTCGGCGCTGTTCGCCGAGCGGGGGTACGAACGGGCCACCGTACGCGACATCGCGGAGCGCGCCGGGGTGAACCAGGCGCTGCTGTTCCGCTACTTCGGTTCGAAGAAGGCCCTGTTCGGGGAGGTGGTGGCGCACGGTGGCCAGGAACAGCTGCAGACCACTCCGCCGGGAGAGCTGTTCGAGACCGCGCTGCGCGGCATCCTCGGAGAGGGTGACCGGGCCCGGGAGGACCGCGCCCTGCCCACGTTGCTGCGCTCCGTCGGCAGCGGCGACGAGATCGGTACCGCGGCGCGCGAGATAGGGGACGACTACGCCCGGGTGCTGGCCTCCCTGAGCGCCGCCGAGGACCGCGGGCTCCGCGCGGACCTGGCGCTTTCGTGGCTACTGGGCATCGGCCTGATGCGGGTGGTCGTGGGCAAGGAGTCGCTCGCCGAGGCCGATCCGGACGAGGTGTGCGCGCTCGTCACCGGCGCGCTCGCCACCTTGCTGGAGGATCTGCCGGTCACGCGCTTTGGCGATCCGCACACCACACCCTCCGCCGACTTGGCACGGTAGGACCATGACGAGCATTGATCCGGACACCCCCGAGACGAACGACCGGCCGCGCCGGGTTCCCGCGGCCCAGGCCATGCGTGGCGCGGCCCAGCAGCTCGGCGAGTTGCTGGGCACCGCGCCGGAGTCCGTCTCCGCGCTGCAGCCGACCCAGGACGGATGGCTGGCCGATGTGGAGGTCGTGGAACTGGAGCGGGTGCCGGACACCATGACCATCATGGCCTCGTACCGCGTGACCCTCGACACACAGGGCATGCTCCTGGGCTACGAACGGCTGCGCCGTTACGCACGCGGCCAGCTCGACAGGGGCCGCTAGCCGCCCCTGTCGCCCTGTTTCCTGTCCTCTCGCGCCCCGCGCCGCTTCGGTCCCAGCGGCGCGGGGCGCTCGTCGTCGCGCGTCCTTGTACGCCACACATGTCCCACCCGTATCAAGAGTGAACACGAGTGCCGTCCCGCCCGTACAAGCAGACGGGCAGACCGAGCGAGCGAGAGGACGACCACACGTGACCGTCATGACGCAGACCGCCGGAGTACCTGCGACAACATCGACCGGTTCAGGGACCGGCAGCCTTTTCGACATCCTTGAACTCATTCTGGACCGCGGCCTCGTCATCGATGTCTTCATCCGGGTCTCCCTCGTGGGCATCGAGATCCTGAAGATCGACATTCGGATCGTGATCGCCAGCGTGGACACGTATCTGCGCTTCGCCGAGGCGTGCAACCGCCTCGACCTGGAATCCGGCCGCAAGGCCCCGGACAAGCTCAGCGACATCGTCGGCAACATCGTCGAGGGCGGCGCCCGGGGCAAGACCGAGGGCGCGCTGAGCGGCGCCCTCGATGCCATCGGCAATGTGTTCGGCGGCGACGATGACGAGGACAAGTGACCATGCATCTCTACCTCTACGCCATCACCCGCTCCGACCATCCGCTGCGGCTGGACGGGCTGCGCGCGGTGGGCGGGGTCTCCGACGTGCCGCGCGCGGTGACCAGTGGCCCGCTGGCGGGCGTGGTGAGCCCGGCGCCGGAGACCCTGCGCCCCAAGCGCCGCGACCTCGCCGCCCATCAGACGGTCCAGGAGCGGCTGATGGCGGACGGGGCGGTGCTGCCGATGCGGTTCGGGCTGCTCGCCCCCGACGAGGCCGCGGTCAGGTCGGCGCTGGACAGCAAGCGCGCGGAGTACGTCCGCGGCCTCGATGAGCTGCACGCCACCGCCGAGTTCAACCTGAAGGCGGCACGCTCCCAGGACGACCTGATGCGGGAGGTGCTGACCGAGTCCGACGACGCGCGGCGCCTGAACGAGCGCACCCGCGACGGCGGGGGTTCGTACGAGGACCGGGTGGCCCTCGGCGAACTGCTCGCCCGTCAGCTGGGGGCACGGCAGCAGAGACTCGCCGAGCAGGTCGTCGGCCGGCTGGCGGGAATGGCCCGCAACAAGGTGGTGTCGTCCCCGGCTGGAGAGGATTTCCTCAATGCCTCGTTCCTGGTGGAGCGGGGGCGGGCCGAGGAGTTCTCCCACGCCGCGCAAGCGTTGGCGCAGGGCTACGGGGACGGCTATGACTTCCGGCTGCGCGGCCCGCTGCCCCCGTACAGCTTCGTGGCCTGAGGGACGGGGGCGCCGTGGGACTGCTGACCGGGCTCCTCACCTTTCCGCTCGCGCCGGTGCGCACGACCGTCTGGGTCGCCGAGCAGGTGCTCGTGGCCGCCGAGCGCGAGTACTACGACCCGGCGCCGGTCCGGCGCGCCCTCACCGAACTGGAACAGGACCTGCTGGCCGGGCGGATCGACGAGGACACGTACGACCGCCGCGAAGACGAGTTGCTGGACCGGCTGGACGAGCTGGAACGGCACGAGCAGAGACGAGCCCCGTGACGATGACAGAACCGGTAGCGGGCAGGCTGGGATCGCCGCGCCTGCCCGCCTCGTACGACCAGCGGGACGCCCCGTCCCTCGCCGACATCCTGGAACGGGTGCTGGACAAGGGCGTGGTGATCGCGGGCGACATCCGGATCAACCTGCTCGACATCGAACTGCTCACCATCAAACTCCGGCTGCTCGTCGCCTCCGTCGACAAGGCGAAGGAGATGGGCATCGACTGGTGGGAGCACGACCCGTCGCTGTCCTCGCGCGCCCGGCCCCAGGCGGTGGACAGCGACGGGGGCGACGGGGCGGAACGGTCCCTCGGCGAGGAGAACGCACGGCTGCGCGCCGAGATCGCGGCGCTGCGGACACAGGTCGAGGACAGGCGCGACAGAAGCGACAGGAGCGTGGACGGGTGACCGATATCGCACAGCACATGGTGTACGCCTACGCGGTGCTGCGCCCCACCTCCGAGGCCGCGCGGGCGGTTGCCGCGCTGCGCGGGGTGGCCGATGAGCAGGTGGGGCTCGTGGAGACCGGGGACCTCGCAGCGGCCGTCGGTCCCGTTCCGGCCGGGGAGTTCGGGGAGGAGCCGCTCAAGGCGCGCCTGGAGGAGCTGCCCCGGCTCGAATCGCTGGCCCGGGGACACCACGGGGTGGTGGCGGCGCTGGCCCCGCTGGGCGCCGTGCTGCCACTGCGGCTGGCCACCGTGTACCGGGACGAGGACCGGGTGCGCCAGGTGCTCCAGGAGCGCCGGGACGAGTTCCTGCCGCTGCTGGACCGGCTCACCGGGCGCGTCGAATGGGGCGTCAAGGTCTATACGGACGCGGGTGGCGAGCCGGCGGGCGAGCCGGAGGACGACGCGGGGGACGCCGGGCTCAGCCCGGGCCGGGCCTATCTCGCCGCGCGCCGCAGACGGCGGCGCGGCGCCGAGGACGTCTGGCAGGCCGCGGTGCGGACGGCGGCGCGCATCGCGGACGAGGCCGGGGAGATCGCCGTGGAGCGGGTCGCCCACCGGCCGCAGCGCGGCGAGCTGGCCAAGGCGGGCGGCGAAGGGGGCGGGGGACACGGGGAAAACATTGCCAACGACGCGTACCTAGTGCCCGCCGACCGCGCCGAGGACTTCCGTGCCCGCGTCCTGGCCGCCGCCGAGGGAGAGCAGGGGGTGCGGGTCGAGCTGACCGGGCCCTGGGCGCCGTACTCCTTCGCCCTCCCGCCCACGCAGGCCGCCCAGCGGGAGACCGCGTGAGCACCGCACTGGACGAGGAGGACACCCGGGCGCTCGCGGGCCGCGAGGTCGCCCTGATCGACATCCTCGACCGACTGCTCCAGGGCGGGGTCGTGCTGGCCGGGGACCTCGTGCTGTCCATCGCGGACGTCGATCTCGTACGGATCGACCTGCGCGCGGTCATCGCCCCCGTCGACGCCGCGCACCCGGCTCCGCCACTTCTCTGACCGCCCGACCGGAAAGGGTCCCCCGCCGCATGTCAGCCACTCCCGACCGCCCCGTCCAGCGCCTGAGCACCGATCCGGACGCGGTCGAACGCGATCTGGCCAAGCTCGTGCTGACCGTGGTCGAGCTGCTGCGTCAGCTGATGGAGCGCCAGGCGCTGCACCGAGTCAACAAGGGGGATCTGACGGAGGAGCAGGAGGAGCGGATCGGGATGACGCTGATGATCCTCCAGCAGCGGATGGAGGAGATGTGCGACCGGCACGGTCTGCGCATGGAGGACCTCAACCTCGACCTCGGCCCGCTGGGGACCTTGCTGTCCCCGGCGGGCCAGGTGCACGGGTAGGCACCTGCTCACGGGTGGGACGGCGGCCGCCGGGCGTCACCTCATCCTCACCACCCGCCCCTCAAGGCGCATTCGACCAGCCTACGAGCCCGCACCGGCATCTTTTTCCCTGGAATCCACACGGTGTGGCACTTTACCGTTTCTTGGCCTTTGGTAAATGTGTCCATGCCTCCACGTGACCTGAGCCGGAATCGGTGGAAGGTTACCGGATCGAAGGGAACACCATGCGGTACGGCAATGCCTTGCGAGAAGATATCGGCTCGCCTCGCACCACACCACTCATCGGCATCTACGACATGTACTCGGCGTCGATCGCGGCTCGCCACTACAACGGCTTCTTCGTCTCCGGCTTCGGATTCGCCGCATCGTACTACGGGCTACCGGACATCGGATTCATCGCGTGGCCGGACATGGTGAACTTCGTGGAGCGGCTGCGGCTGGCGTTTCCCGGACACCATCTGCTCGTGGACATCGACGACGGCTATGTGGACCCCGAGGTCGCCTGCCATGTGGTGCAGCGGCTGGAGCGGGGCGGCGCGTCCGGGGTGATCCTGGAGGACCAGAAGCGGCCACGCCGGTGCGGGCACGCGGACGGCAAGCTGGTGCTGCCGCTCGAGGAGTACCTGGAGAAGCTCAACCTGGTGCTGAGCAGCAGGAAGGACATGCTCGTGGTGGCGCGCACGGACGCCACCGAGGAGGCGGACATCATGCGGCGGGCCGCCGCGCTGGCGGAGACCGACGCGGATGTGGTCCTCGTCGACGGGGTGCGCAGCGTGGAGTGGATCCGCCGGATCCGCAAGGTCGTCGGCGACAAGCCGCTGCTGTTCAATCAGATCGCGGGCGGGAAATCGCCCCGGCTCTCGCTTTCCGAGCTGACGGACCTCGGCGTCGACCTCGCGATCTACAGCACCCCGTGCCTTTTCGCCGCGCACGGCGCGATCGACGGTGCGCTGGTCGATCTGAAAATGGCGGACGGCCGGCTGCCGGACACCCGGGAGACCGGCTGCGTCGGCGTTCAGGGGTCCACAGAGCTGCTGGAGAAAAACATCAGCAGGCATCACGCCGATCACCATCCGGCCGCGGTATGACCCGCGGGTTCCGTTCCGTAGCGCCCACGCCTTTCCGGACCGGCACCGGCCGTCACCGAAAGACGGAAAAGGAGACCGGCTTTACCCGGGCGTCCGGCAAGGGAATCGTCGTCGCGGCCACCGCGAGCGTGCTCTGCGGCGGCCAGGCCGCATGGCTCGCCGCACCTGCCGCGTCCGCCGCACCCACCGCAGCCGCTCCGTGTCCGGGCGCACCCGACGAGGAGCCGGAGGGGCCCGCGCAGGTCACCGGGCCGCACATCGGCCTGGTGGTCATCGACAACTCCTTCGCGGACTCCTGGCTGGAGATCGACCGCGCCCTCGACACCCTGCTCCTCAGCGCGGGCACGGCAGGCAGCGATCACGAAAGCGAAAGCGGTGGTTGACGTGAAGTCACTGTCCTGGCCATGGTCGTGGTCATGGCCGGGCCGGTCGAGGAAGGCGGTCGACCCTTACGTCGCCGCTCTCCTCGGCACGGTCGCGCTCGCGGCGCTGCTGCCCGCCTCCGGACGGGCGGCCGGGGCGGTCGAGGGCGCCGCGGACATCGCCATCGGACTGCTCTTCTTCCTGTACGGCGCCCGGCTGTCCACCCGGGAGGCGGTCCACGGTCTGCGGCAGTGGAAGCTTCACCTCCTGGTGGGGGCGAGCACGTTCCTCCTGTTCCCGCTGCTGGGGCTGGCCGTGGGCGGCCTGGCCCCGTTCCTGCTCACCGACCGGCTCTACACCGGCGTGCTCTTCCTCTGCGTCGTCCCCTCGACCGTCCAGTCCTCCATCGCCCTCACCTCCACGGCCCGGGGGAACGTGCCGGCCGCGATCTGCGCCGGTACGTACTCCAGTCTGGCCGGGATGGCCGTCACACCGCTGCTGGCGGCCTGGCTGATCGGATCCACGGTCGGCTTCTCGGCCGACGGCCTGCTGAGCATCGCCACCCAGCTGCTGCTGCCCTTCGCCGCCGGGCAGTGCCTGCGCCGCTGGATCGGGGAGTCCACCGTCCGTCACCGGCGGGCGCTCGGCCTGCTGGACCGCGGTGCGATTCTGCTCGTCGTCTACACGGCGTTCAGCCGGGGGATGACGGAGGGTGTCTGGCAGCAGATCACCCCGGTGCGGCTGCTCGCCCTGCTGAGCCTGGCCGCGACGCTGCTGGCGGTGGCGCTCGCCACGACGTCGTACGCCGCGCGGCGCCTCGGGTTCGGCCGGGAGGACCGGGTCGCCATCGTCTTCTGCGGCTCCAACAAGAGCCTGGCGACCGGGCTGCCCATGGCCGCGGTGCTGTTCGGGGAGTCGGCGGGCCCGGTGATCCTGCCGCTGATGCTCTACCACCAGCTCCAGCTGATGGTGTGCGCGGTCATCGCGGCCCGATGGGCCCGCCGTTCCGCCGGGGCGGCGCCCCTGATCGGTGCATACACCACGGACCCCTAAAGGTCCGTGTTTCAACCTCTTGGTAACGTGATTTTTAGCGGTGTCACCCACCGCGAAGCACGACCAGTGAGGAAGCAGTACCCATGAAGAGCGATCTCACCGAAGCGGAGGCATCCGACCCCGCCTCTTCCGCAGGCGCGGCCACCCGGTGGAACCCGACCGGCCGGACCTGGGAAACCACCGCGCGGGGACGCGCCATCCTCAGCGACCCCCGACTCAACAGGGGCACCGCGTTCACCGAGTCCGAGCGCGACGCCCTCGGGCTGACCGGCCTGATCCCGGCCCAGGTCATGACCCTGGAGCAGCAGGCCACCCGCGCCTACGCCCAGTACCGGGCCAAGGCCACCGACCTCGACAAGAACGTGTATCTGCGGTCCCTCCAGGACCGCAACGAGGTCTTGTTCTACCACCTGCTCGGCAAGCACCTCAGCGAGATGCTGCCGATCGTCTACACCCCCACCGTCGGCACCGCGATCCAGCGCTACAGCCATGAGTACCGCCGCTCCCGCGGCGTGTACCTCTCGGTGGACGCCCCGCAGGACATCGAGCGCTCGCTGCGCGCCAGCGGCCTGGGCCCCGAGGACGTGGACCTGCTCGTCGCCACCGACGGCGAGGCCATCCTCGGCATCGGCGACTGGGGCGTGGGCGGCATGGACATCTGCGTCGGCAAGCTCGCCGTCTACACGGCCGCCGCCGGAATCGACCCCGCGCGTGCGCTCCCGGTCGTCCTGGACGCGGGCACCAACCGCCAGGAACTCCTGGACGACCCGCTCTACCTGGGCAACCGTCATCCGCGGGTGGACCGCGAGAAGTACGACGCCTTCATCGCCGAGTACATCGCCGCCGTCGGCCGCGTCTTCCCCGACGCGCTGCTGCACTGGGAGGACTTCGGGTCCGGCAACGCCCGGCGCATCATCGACACTTACGGCGACAAGGCGCTCACCTTCAACGACGACATCCAGGGCACCGGCGCCGTCAACCTGGCCGCCGTCCTGTCCGGCGCCCGGGTCACCGGTGCGCCGCTGCGCGACCACCGCATCGTCATCTTCGGCGCCGGCTCGGCGGGCCTCGGCATCGCCGACCAGCTGCGCGACGCGCTGATCGCCGACGGGCTCGACCCGCGGGAGGCCTCCGACCGGTTCTGGTGCATCGACCGGTACGGCCTGATCACCGATGACGCCGAGGGCCTGGACCACCACCGGCGGCGGTACGCCCGGCGGGCGGCCGACGTCGCCGACTGGCACCGGGACGAGCAGGTCGGCGGCATCGCGCTCGCCGAGGTGGTCCGCCGCGCCCGGCCGACCATCCTCATCGGCACCTCGGGTCAGGGCGGCGCCTTCACCGAGGAGATCGTGCGGGAGATGGCCGCCCACACCGAGCGGCCAGTCATCCTCCCGATGTCCAACCCGACCCCGCTGGCCGAGGCCAAGCCCGAGGACCTGGTCCGGTGGACCGGCGGACGGGCCCTGATCGCCACCGGGAGCCCCTTCCCGCCCGTGGACCATGACGGGGTCACCCACGTCATCGGGCAGGCCAACAACGCCCTGGTCTTCCCCGGTCTCGGCCTCGGCGCGATCGTGGCGCGCGCCACCCGGATCACCGACGGCATGCTGCTCGCCGCCGCCGAGCGGATCGCCGGGATGATCGACTCCGGCACCCCCGGCGCCCCGATCCTCCCGCTGGTCGACCAGCTGCGCGAGACCTCCGCCGCGGTCGCCGCGGCCGTCGCCCGCGCCGCCACGCACGACGGCGTGGCCCGTACGCCCCTCGCCGACGATTCGCTCGACCGCACGGTCCACGAGGCCATGTGGAGCCCGGTCTACCGCCCGATCCAGCCGGTCTGACGACTCGTAACACACCGGCTGCATCAGGGAGCAAGACCATGAGTTTTTCGCACATCTTCACCATCGTCGTGCCCGTCTTCCTCGTCATCGCCCTGGGCTACGGGGCCGGGCGCGGCACGTCGTTCGGCGGTCAGCGCGCGGACGCGCTCCGGGTGCTCACGATGGAGTTCGCCCTTCCGGCGTCCCTCTTCCTGGGCATCGCGAACACCCCGCGCCACATCCTGCTGAGCCAGGGCCCCCTGGTCGGGATGCTGGCCCTCGGGCTGCTCGGCCTGTTCGGGCTGATCCTGCTGGGCCTGCGCCTCATCGGGCGGCTTCCACTGGAGCGGGCGTCGATCCTGGCGCTCGCCTCCGTCCAGCCGCAGTACGCCTTCATGGGCGTCTCGATCCTGGGCAATCTGTTCGGCGAGGCCAAGGCCGCGATCCCGATCGCCATCGCGGGCATCCTCGTCAACGTCATCCTCGACCCCCTCGTGCTGATCCTGCTCAACCTCGGCCGCCCACACGCCGCGGAAGCCACCGCGCCGTCGTCCGCGCCTGCCCGCGTCCTCGTGTCCACGGGCGGCGGGCCGGCCGCGGCCGAGGAGGAGCGGGACGGTGGCGGGGCCCCGCCACCGGTGGCGGGGCCCGTACCCACCTGGCTGAAGGTCCTCCAGCCGCTGCGCAAGCCGTTCGCCTGGGCCCCGCTGCTCGGGCTGGTCGTGGCGCTGGTCGGGGTGCGTCCGCCCGAGATGATCGAGAACTCGCTGTCGCTGGTGGGCCAGGCCGCCTCGGGCGTGGCACTGCTGTCGGTGGGCGTCACCCTCGCCCGTGTCGGCAGGCCCCAGCTGAGCCCGGGGGCCATCGGGATCGCCCTGACCAGCGTGGTCGTGCTGCCGCTCAGCACGTACGCCATCGGCCTGGGGCTGACCGGTCACGAGGTCGCCGCGCAGGCGGCCCTGATCCTGGCCTTCCCCGTCTCCCCGGTGCCGATGATGCTCGCGTCACAGCACGTCAAGAGCGAGGAACACCGCATCGCCTCCTCGGTGATCATCAGCATCGTGCTGGCGTTCGCCTCGCTGCCGCTGATGATCAACCTCACCGGCTAGCGGGGGCCGGGCCCCGGTCCAGGGCGCGCCGGTACGCACTGGGGTCGCGTACCGGCGCGCCCTGGGCATTTCGGCCGCCGTGCTAGAAAGAGGGACATGTCTCCAGCGCAGGGATGGCTCCATTGAGCGCGATCAGCATCGGCCAGGCCACGGTCCTCGGCGTCGTCGAGGGGGTGACCGAGTTCCTGCCCGTCTCCTCCACCGGCCACCTCAAGATCACCGAGGGGCTGATGGACATCCCGGTGGACGACAAGGCCGTCGTCGCCTTCACCGCGGTCATCCAGGTCGGCGCCATCGCGGCGGTGCTGCTCTACTTCTTCAAGGACATCGTCCGCTTCGCCCGCGCCTGGGGCCGGGGCATCGCCAACCGGGAGCTGCGCGACCGGCACGACTACAAGTTCGCCTGGTGGGTCATCTACGCCACCCTCCCCGTGGTGGCCGTCGGCCTCGCCGCCAAACCGCTGATCGAGGGGGTGCTGGCGTCCCTGTGGGTGGTGGCCGGGTCGCTGATCGTGGGCAGCGGGCTGATGTGGGCGGCCGACCGGATGGGCCGCCACAAGCGCGGTGAGGACGACACATCGCTGAAGGACGCCATGCTGGTCGGCGGCTCGCAGATCCTCGCGCTGCTCTTCCCCGGCTTCTCCCGCTCCGGCGCGACGATGTCCACCGGCCTGATCCTGGATCTCGACCGGCTGGCCGCCACCCGGCTGTCGTTCTTCCTCGGCCTCCCCGCCCTCACGGGTGCGGGGCTGTACGAGCTGAAGGACGCGCTCGGCGGCGGGGTCGCCGCGGCACCGCTGGTCGTGGGCACGGTCGTGTCGTTCGTGGTGGCGTACGCCTCGATCGCCTGGCTGCTCAAGTTCGTCGCCAAGCACTCCTTCAACGCCTTCGTGGTCTACCGCATCGCCGTGGGCGTGCTGCTGTTCGGCCTGCTGGGCACGCACGTCCTCAACCCCTGAGCGGGGCCGGGCACCCGGGCATGCGCGAGGCCCCGGGCGGTCGCCCGGGGCCGTTCGCAAGGAGGAGTTACTTCAGGCCGATGGACGCGCCGGGGCCCAGCGGCAGGTCGAGTACGTAGAAGATCCCGAGGATCGCCAGCCACACCACCAGGAACGGCATGACGAAGATCGCGAGCCGGGAGATGAGGGTGCCGAGCCGGGCCTCCGGTTCGTACTGGCGGACCATCGCCAGGATGAGGAGGAGGTAGGGGTTCATCGGGGTGATGGCTCCGGTGGCCGAGTCGCCGATGCGGAAGGCGGCCTGGCTGAGCGCCGGGCTCATGCCCATCAGCATGAACGCCGGGATGAAGACGGGGCCCACCAGGGACCACAGCGCGGAGCCGGAGACCACGACGAGGTTGAGGCAGGAGGCCATCAGGACGAACGCGATGATGGCCCAGAAGCCCGTCACACCCGTGGCGTTGAGCAGCGCGGCGGCCTTCACCGCCAGCAGTATTCCGACGTTGGACCAGTTGAAGAGCGCGATGACCTGGGCAGCCACGAACATCATGACGATGTAGCCGGACATGTTCTTCACCGAGTCGGTCATCGCGGTGACCACGCCCTCGGCGCCGGTGAGCGTCTTCAACGCGCCGAACAGCACCGGGACGATACCGGTGAGGACCGGCGAGGGGACGAACGCCCCGCCCTCTCCGCGCAGCGGGGCACCGGACGGCAGCCACAGCGCGAGGACGACCGCCAGATAGGCGCCCACCACGAGCGCGGTGGCCAGCAGCCCCTTGCGCTGCACCGCGGTGAGGGTGAGGTCGTCGTCCGCCTGGGGCACGGCGCCGTCTTGGGGCTGGTACGGGGTCAGGCGCGGTTCGAGGACGCGGCTGATGAGGAATCCACCGAGCAGCGCGAGCACGATGCTGCTGGCGGCGGTGAAGAAGTAGTTGATGAGCAGGTGGATGTGGAGCCCGTCGGCGCCGGGCAGCACCGAGGCCGCCTGCTGGGTGATGCCGACGTAGAGGGCGTCGAGCGAGCCGATGGTGAATCCGGCGGCGTAGCCCGCGGTGACGCAGGCGAAGCCGCCGATGAGGCCCGCGACGGGATGGCGTCCGGCGCTTCGGAACACCACGGCCGCCAGCGGCGGGAGCACGATGGCGCCGACATCGCTCATCATGTGGGCCTGGCTGGCGACGAGAGCCACCGCGTACGGGAGCACGGCGCGCGGGACCCGGGCCAGGGTGGCCCGCATGACGGTCTCCAGCAGGCCGGTCTTCTCCGCGAGCCCGACCACCATGATCAGCACCAGCACGGCGCCGATCGGCGGGAAGGTCGCGAAGTTGGGGATCAGGTTCTCCAGCAGCCAGCGCAGGCCCTCGCCGGTGAACAGCCCGCCGATCGGCTTGATGGAGTCGGTGCCGGGGACGGTGACGGAGACGCCGCCGAGGGCGAGGCCGGTGGAGACGACGGCCAGGATTCCGAAGAGTCCGCTGAAGAGGACGATGGGGTTGGGGAGGGCGTTGCCGGCGCGCTCGATGAGCGAGAGCACGCGGTCGAGGGGGCTCGTGGGCGGGGGGCCGGGGGTGGCGCTGTCCGATCCGGGGAGACCGGTGAGTGAGCGCATGTGGGGGCTACCTTCCGGTTGGTGCCGCCGGGAGCAGCTGGTCCTTGCGGACAATGCCGTCCTGGACGACGCACAGGATGTTGGCGGGGTCGCCGAGGACGTCGATGTGGTTAAGCGGATCGCCGTCGCAGAGGATCAGGTCGGCGGTGCGGCCGGCGGTCAGGGTGCCGAGCCGGTCGTCCACGCCGAGGAGTTCGGCGGCGGTGCGGGTGCCGGCGACGATGGCGGTCATGGGGTCCATGCCCAGGTCCACCAGGTAGCTCAGCTCCATCAGGTTCTGGCCGTGCGGGCAGACGGCGGCGTCGGTGCCGAGCGCGATGCGGGCGCCCTGCTCGATGGCGCGGGCGATGTTCTCCTTGGTGATGCCGGACCAGCGGGCCTTCTTCTCGTAGTGGAACGGCGCCATGGTGTCCTTGTTGATGCCCGCGTACACGGTGGAGAGGGTCGGTACGACGAAGGTGCCGCGCTCCCCGGCCATCTCCAGGGCCTGGTCGTTCAGGCCGTAGCCGTGCTCGATGCTGGTGACGCCGCCGCGCAGGGCGTTGAGGATGCCCGCGGTGCCCTGGGCGTGGGCGGCGACGGGCTTGCCGCCGTGGCGCCGGCACTCGTCCACGACGGCCCGGATCTCCTCCTCCAGCAGCCCTTCGTCCTCGGGCTGGTCGTAGGGGCTGCCCATGCCGCCGGTGGCGCAGATCTTGACCAGGTCGGCGCCCGCGCGCAGCACCTTGCGGACGGCGAGGCGGGATTCGTCCACGGTGTCGGCCAGCTCGGACATCGAGCCGCCGCTGAGGTCGGTGCCGTCGGGCAGGCGTACGTCGGCGTGGCCGCCGGTGTGGCTGATGATCCGTACGGCGGTGTGCAGCCGGGGGCCGGTGATCCGTCCGCTCTCCACCGCGGTGCGATAGCCCGCGGAGAGTCCGCCCAGGTCGCGGGCGCTGGTGATGCCCGCCTCCAGGGTCTGCCGCATCCGCGTGGCGGTGTCGAAGGTGACCAGCACCGGGTCGAGTTCGCCCCGGCGGCCGGGCGGGGAGGCGTGGGCGTAGGCGAGGTGGGTGTGGCAGTCGAAGAAGCCGGGGAGGACGGTGCGGCCTCCGGCGTCGATCACACGGGGCCGGTCGGTGTCGCCGCCGGGCGCGGGGGGCGCGTCCGCCGCACGTCCGGCGTAGGTGAGGACACCTTCGGCGTCGCTGATCACCACGGCGTCGGTCACGGGGGTCGTCCCGGTGCCGTCGATGAGAGTGGCGTTCTCGATGCGCAGCGCGGTCCGGACGGTCTCGGGGGCCAGCTGATCCTTCATGGGATCGGATTCACTCCTCGCATGCGTCAAACAGGTAGGAGCAGTGTTGGGTCGGCCCGTTTTTCGCGTGCTACGGTGCAGCATTCCATCGAGAATCGGCCACGACGCGCAGAAATCAGCCGCCCATGGACACGCAGTTTTCCGCCGGGCACCCGCCGGGCGACGAGCTGGACGAGTTGGACCGGGGTGTGGTGCACGCCCTCCAGATCCATCCCAGGGCCCCCTGGACACTGGTCGGCGATGTCCTCGGCGTGAACCCGGTGACGGCCGCGCGGCGCTGGCACCGGCTGGAGGACACGGGCCTGGCCTGGGTGACCGCCTATCCGCGGCTGTCCGACACGCGCATCGTGGTGACCGCCGTGGTGGAGATCGACACCGAGCCCGGGGTCGGCGAGGAGGTGGCCGAGGCGCTGGCCGCCGATCCGGCGGTGGCGAACGTCAAGCTCACGGCGGGCAGCCGGGACCTGGTGGCTTCCGTGCAGACCGCGGACCTCGGTGAGCTGGCGCATCTCGGCACGGTGCTGTTCCGGGGGCTGCCGGGGGTGCGGGCGACCCGTACCCATGTGGCGACGGCCGTACCGACCGAGGGCAGCCGGTGGCGGCTGCGCAGCCTGGACGCGGTGCAGTGCGCCCGGCTGGAGGCGGCGGCCTGCCACGCGTCCGAACCGGTCCGGGGCGCCCCGGACCGGGACGCGCTGGACGCGCGGCTGCTGGAGCTGCTGAGCACCGACGGCCGGATGTCCATACGGGACTTGGCGGCGGGAGCCGACGCGGGTCCCAGCACGGTGCGGCGCCGGCTGGGGGCCCTGCTGGCCTCCTGGGTGAGCCTGCGCTGCGATCTGGCCCGGCCGTTGTCCGGCTGGCCGCTGTCCGCGGTGTACTTCGCAACCGTACCTGCGCAGTACCTGCGGGAGACCACCCGGCTGCTGGCCGGGATGCGGGAGGTGCGGTCGTGCTCGATCACGGCCGGTCCGCACAACGTGGTGATCGATGTCTGGCTGCGCGCGATGAGCGATGTGCACGGCTTCGAGGCGCATGTGGCGCGGCAGGTGCCCCATCTGAGCATCGACGACCGCTCGGTGGTGCTGCGCACGGTGAAGCACATGGGGCGGCTGCTGGACCGGGACGGACGCTGCGTGGGCGTCGTCCCGCTGCGCCAGCCGCAGGACGCGCACCGCGTGGCGCGCGAGGGGAACTGAGCGATACCCGAGCGAGAACGGAGCGTCGGGATTCGGTCAGCTCAGCGGCCGGGAAGCGCCCGGCGCCTATCCATCTGTCATATGCCTGCGTAGGACAATCGTACGAGGCGTCTCCCCCGCGGTAACCCAGAAGAGCGTGTTCCCGCTACGCCCGGCCCGGCGACGGCGAGAACCCGGCGCGGTCGCGGCACGGGTGCTACGGCGACCGCATGGACCGCGGGCCCTTGCGTACGGGTGACCACGGCGCGGCGCGAACAGCCTGGTCCGGGCCGGTGCGCCCGGCGATGACCGGCGCACCGGCCGCTCCCCCGCCGCGGTGCCGCCGAGGGGCGCCGGGCCGGGGAGGCCCGAAAGGGCCGCGGACCCTACTACACGGCGTGCGCGGTTTCGGCCCATCAACAGATTTCACCCCCATCCGCTGAACCGTGCGTAACCTCTCCGTCACTGGCGTAGCCCCCGGGTGCGCCACGGGCAACGCAGGAGGGGAGACCGCATGCCCGGAATCGACGAATGCCTGCTCGACGCCATGACGGTGAACGGCGCGCGCGGCGCCGCCGTGATCGAGTGGACCAGCGGGCTCGCGCTCGGCATGGTCGGCGAGACGCGCGACGGCGACCCCGAGGCCACCGCGGCGGAAACGGCCGAATTGGCGCGCATGGCCGCCGAGCAGTCCGCGTTCGCGGCACTCGAGCCGCGCGGCGCCGGTGAGGCCGGGGACCACGACGGCGGGGCGCCCGGGGAGGCTCCCGTGGAGGACCTCATCGTCACCACCCGCACCTGCTACCACCTGCTGCGCTTCGTCGACACCGCCTTCGACAGCGGCGTCTTCTTCTACCTGTGGCTCGACCGCCGCGAGGGGAACCTGGCGATGGCCCGGATGCGGCTGCGCGATCTGTCGCAGCGGCTGGCGCTCTGATGAGACCCGGCCAGGCGCCCCGCCTCACCGAGCTGGCCGCCGAGGGGGCCAGCGGCGCCCTGCTCTGCGACGCGGGCACCGTCTACCTCGCGGACGGTCAGGTCGTGCACGCGGAGAGCCCGAAGGCCCCGGGCCTGGACGTGCTGCTCACCACCGGCGGGCGGCTGACCGCCGACACCTGGCGGGAGGCGGTCGACCGCACGGGCCCCGCCGGGCGGGTCGGCCGGTTCCTCGTGGACAGCGGGCGGCTGACCGACGCGGAGCTGGAGATCTGCCACCTCGGCGCGCTGTTCGACGCCGCCTGGTTCGCGCTCGGGCCGGGCAGCGGACCGCGCGGCTTCCAGCGGGGAGCGGCACACTGGCTCGGCCCGGTGCGCCCGGTGGGCGCGGTCGCCGTCGAGCGGGAGGTCCTGCGGCGCGGCAAGCTGCTCGACAGCGTGTGGCCGTATCCGCGGGTGGACACCGAGCCGGTGGTGCTGCGGCGCCCGGACGGTCATCTGCCGCCGGTCACCCGCCGCCAGCGCGCGGTGCTGGCACTCGCCGACGGGGTGCGCACCCCCGCCGGGATCGCCCGGGCGCTGGGCCGCCCCGCCTTCCACACGCTGCTCGACGTACGGCGGCTGGCGGCCGCCGGTTACGTCGAGACGCCCCGAGCACCCCGCGCCCCCATGCCACCGATCCCGGAACCCGGCCTGGCCGCGGTCGACTTCGCCGAACCCGACGCCCCCCTGCTGCGTCGGCTCCGTGACGCCTTGGAGGCACGCCTGTGATTCCCCCGACCGCCCCCGCCGCCTCGGGTATCCCGTGGTGAGACGCGCCCTGCGGCAGCGCCCGGACCCGCGGCAGCGCACGGATCCGCGCCGGCGGACCGACCCGCGACAGCGTGCGGAAAGGAGAGAGCTGTTGGCAGCCGAAGCCGAAGTACTGGACGAGTTGCGCCGATTGCGGGCCCGCGTCGGCCATGTGACCGGCGCCCTGGTCGCCACCAGCGACGGTCTGGTCCTGGCGCACGACACGGCCGCCATCGAGCCCGAGGGCGTCGCCGCGCTGACCGCCGCGGCACTCGGCGTCACGCAGTCGCTGGCCGACGCCACCGGCCGGGGCGCCTTCCGCGAACTGCTGGTCCGCGGCGAGGAGGGCTACGTCGCCACGTACGCCGCGGGCCCCGCTGCCGTCCTGACCGTGCTGGCCGGCGACCGCACCAACGTGGGCCGCCTCCACATGGAGGCCCGCCGGTCGGGCGCCCGCGTCGCCGAGCTGGTGGGCGACGCGCTCGGCAAGGCCGAGCAATCCTGAGCCACCCCCACCATCCGAACACACCATCCATCGAGAGGAACTGCCAGATCATGGCGAACACCCAGACCGCGCTCAAAGAGGCGATGACGTCCATCGAGGGCACCCTCGGCGTCGCGCTGGTCGACTACTCCAGCGGCATGGCCCTGGGCACCCTGGGCGGCGGCAAGGAACTCGACCTGACGGTGGCCGCCGCGGGCAACACCGACGTGGTCCGCGCCAAGGTGCGCACCATGGAACAGCTCGGCCTCAAGGACTCCATCGAGGACATCCTGATCACCCTCGGCAGCCAGTACCACCTGATCCGGCTGCTGAAGGGCCGGAACAGCCAGGGTCTCTTCCTCTACCTGGCGCTGGACAAGAACCGGGCCAACCTGGCGATGGCGCGCCACCAACTGCGCCGGATAGAGGCCGACTTGGAGGTCTGAACTTAGGCCGGCAAACCTCACCATCTCTTCTGGGCCGGCCGCCCCGAGCGGACCGGAATTGATGGCGGTCAGCCTCGGGTACGCGCTCGTCCTGACGGCGCTGTTCACCGCGGTGATCGTGGGCGGATTACTGGTGGCGCGGGACGCGCTGCTCGAGGACTATCCGCCCGCGATCCGGGAGCACGGCCTTCGTCCTCGGTGGCACGGCCTTCCTCGTCCTCGCCGATCCGCTGGTCCTGGACCGGTGGCCGTTCTGCACGGTCCAGCCGCGTTTCATGGTTCGCCGCCGGGGACCGACAACTGCGGTGCTCAGCGCCCCTCCTGGCGGGCCTTGCGGCGGGCCTCCTCCTCGTTGAACAGCTCGGCCAGCTTCCGGGTGTGGGCGTCGAGTTCGAGGTCGTCGTCCTCGTCATCGGTGAGCAGGCCGCGTTCGCGGAGCTGCTGGTCGTGCAGCTTCACCGGCGGCTGCGGATCCCAGTCCGACGGCCGGGGCCCCTCGGGGCCGTCCGGCCCGATCCGGACCAGGCGCTCGACGCGCACGATCCTGAACAGTCGCCCCAGCACCCGCAGTTCATCGCCCCGCTCGGCGTCCAGCCGGTCCGCCGCGGCCATGTACGGGGCGCGCTCGGCGGGTTCGAGGCCGAGCTTCCACGGGATGAGGACACGCATCTCCAGCGCCAGGGTGTCGCGGGCGCCCTGGGGCGTGGTGGACGTCCCCGTACAGTCGGACCGCCACTCCCCGCCGGCCTTCTCGACCGTCATGAACGTCGGCGGCAGCAGCACGCCGCCCGGGTGGGTGTCCGCCACCCGCAGGCAGTCGTCGCGCACCTCCTGGGGGACGCTGCCCCGCTTGGGCAGCATCGACAGCAGTTCGAGCTTCAGGATGCCGTCGGACACTCCGGTGGCGGTCACCGGGTCGATCACGAATCCCGAGGTGGGGTCGGGCGCCTTGTGCGCCTCCCCCGGCGGCGCCGGATCCAGGTCGGTGATCCGCGGTGGCTCGGGCCCCTGCGGGCCGGAGCGGAGGAAGCGCTCGGCCCGGACCACCCGGAACCGGCTGCCCAGGACCGTCATCTCGTCGATGACCTCCCAGTCCATCCGTTCCGCGGCCGCCCCGCACTCCTCGGAGGCCGCCCGGTCACCCGCGGCCTGCGCCTCCCGCGCCATCTTGCGGAACTGGCAGCCCATCCCCTCCCGGGCGTCCTGCGGCGCCAGCCCCGAGAACGGCGACACCAGCTCCCAGCCGCCCTGTTCACGCTCCCGCACCACCCCGAACACCGGCCCGCCAGCCGAAAGGATCTCCGGATACACCTCCCGCGACCGCCATGCCTCCACATCCGCCACCGCCGCCACCGGCGCCTCCGGCGCGGCCACCCGGACCGTCCGATAAGCGGGGACGTTCTCGCCCTCTTCCGTCATGGGGCCAGCATGAGCACATACAAGCCGCTTGCGCGACAGATCGGCTGAAAGTCCATCCGTCCGTGGGAAGAAGCCTTGCGGCCGACCTCAACGACAGCACTGCGGCGGCCCAGGCGGTGGCGATGATCTGCTGGTGCGAGCCTGGACGCCCTCGGCCCGTGACGGGCCCGCGGGCCACGCCGAGAGAGCCCGCTTTGTACCGATTACGCTCGAATGAGAACGGCTGGTGGAAGGGAGCGCTTCCATGTCCGTCACCTCATCCGGGCCGTCCCCGGTCTCCTTGCCCAGACATCGCGACTGCCCGTTCGACCCGCCCGGCGCGTACGGGGCGCTCCGCGAGCGGCGGAAGGCCGCCCGGCTGGCCTTTCCGGACGGAAAGGCGGGCTGGCTGCTCACCGGCTACGAGGACGTCCGCGAGCTGCTCGCGGACGACCGGTTCAGCTCGGACCGCGTCCGGGCCTCGTCGCCGGTCCGGGCGTTTCCGGTGCGGGAGGACGATCCGCGCCGGGTGGGCTCGTTCATCGGCATGGACCCGCCCGAGCACACCCGCTACCGGCGACTGCTTTCCCGGTGGTTCACGGTACGGCGGATGCGGGAGCTGCTGCCCCGTGTCGAGGGGATCGTCACCGATCATCTGGACGCGATGGAGCGCACCGGCCCGCCCGCCGACCTGGTGCGGGCGTTCGCCCAGCCCATCCCGTCCCTGGTGATCTGCGAGCTGCTGGGGGTGCCGTACGCCGACCGGGCCGCCTTCCAGGGCTGGTCGGCCACCCTGTTCCGGATCGACGAGGACGAGGAGAAGATCCTCGCGGCCCGGGACGCGGTGTGGGACTACATGCGGGATCTGGTGGCGGCCAAGCGGCGGCGGCCGGACGGGGCGCTGCTGTCGCGGCTGGTCCACGACGCGGACCGGGCGGCGGAGTTCTCCGACGCGGAGCTGACCGGGGTGGGGCTGCTGCTGCTCATCGCCGGCCATGAGACGACGGCGAACATGCTGGCCCTGGGCACCTTCGCCCTGCTGCGCCACCCCGAGCAGGCGCGACTGGTGCGCGAGCGGCCCGAGGCCGCCGATGCCGCGGTCGAGGAGCTGCTGCGCTATCTGACCATCGTCCAGTTCGGCACGGTCCGGGTCGCCCGGGAGGACGTGGAGATCGCCGGGGTGCGGGTGCGGGCCGGGGAGACCGTGGTCGCCTCGATCGCCGCGGCCAACCGGGACCCCGCCCGGTTCCCGGACCCCGACGCCTTGGACGTCACCCGCGACGCCACCGAGCACATCGCCTTCGGCCACGGCGTCCACCAGTGCCTGGGCCAGCATCTGGCCCGGATGGAGATGCGGACCGGCTACCCGGCGCTGCTCCGGCGATTTCCCACCCTGCGGCTGGCGGTGCCGCCGGAGGAGGTGCCGTTGCGCGACGACATGCTCGTCTACGGCGTCCACCGGCTCCCCGTCACCTGGGAAGGGTGAGCGTGATGCGCGTCGAGGTGGACCGCGACCGGTGCCGGGGCGCCGGCCAGTGCGCCCTGCACGCACCGGAGCTGTTCGACCAGTCCGAGGACGACGGCATGGTCGTCGTCCTGGACGGCCGCCCCGCGCCGGCACTGCGCGGGAAGGCCCGGCTGGCCGCGCGGCTCTGCCCGAACAGCGTCATCCGCGTCGTGGACGACGGGCCGGACGAGGGCTAGCCGCCGTGCGCGCCGAGGCGCCCAGGAGCGTGGTGGAACAGGCCCGGGACACGCTGCCGGGTGTGCCCGCTCCTCCGGTCTGGCTGCGCTGGCTGCCGGTCCTCTATGTGGCGGCGATCCTGGCGATCGAGCCCGTGACACCCGTGCAGTGGCCGGTGAGCTTCCTGCTGATCGCCCTGCCGGTGGTGGCCGCGTTCACGCTCGGTCCGCTCGCGGTCGCCGGGGTCACGCTGTTCACCGTGGCCTTCGAGGGGGTGCTGGCCGGGACCCCGTGCTGCGCGGGCCGCAGCGTCGGCTATCTCTTCGACCGCCACTACGTCGCCTCGTACCTCTCCACCGCCCTGGTCGGCGCCCTCGGCACGGCGCTGGCCGCCCACCGCAAGCGCCAGGAGAAGCAGCTGGTGCGCGCGACCTCGGTGACCGAGGCCCTGATGCGCACCCTGCTGCGGCCGCTGCCGCACGAGGTCGGCCATGTGCTGACGGCCGGGCTCTACCGCCCCGCCGAGGCCGGGACCATGATCGGCGGTGATCTCTTCGACATCCGCGCCACCCGGACCGGTGAGCGGGCCATCATCGGCGACGTCCGGGGGAAGGGGCTCCAGGCGGTCCGCACCGTCGCCGATGTGCTCGGCGGCTTCCGCCAGGCCGTCTACGAACCCGGGGATCTGCGGCGGGTCAGTGCCCGGCTGGAGAGCCGGATGGCGCGGGAGGCCGCGGAGATCCCGGACGACGAGCTGTTCGTCACCGCCGCGCTGATCGAGTACGACCCGCTCGCGCACCGGCTGGCGGTGATCAACCACGGGCACATCGAGCCCGTCCTGATCTCCCGGGGCGAGGTGACGACGCTGAGCGGGCCGCCGTCCCTGCCGCTGGGACTGGGCTCGCTGGCCGACGAGAGCCCGGTGCCCGTGCACCACCGCTTCCTGCGCGGCGATGTGCTGCTGCTGTGCACCGACGGGCTGATCGAGGCCCGCGATGTGACGGGGGCCTTCTATCCCCTCCTCGACCGGCTGCGCGACCGGTTCGCCGGGGCGCCGGCCCCGGAGCCCCTCGACGTCGTCGAGTTCCTCAACACGGATCTGCCGGCCCACGCCCGCGCGCTCCACGACGACGTCGCCGTCCTCGCCCTCTCCCCGCACGAGCGCCAGTGAACCGCGTCCGGCCCTCGCACCGGTCAGCCGACGGGCATCTCCGCCCACCGGGTGACGACTCCCCCGTGGCCCGGGTGGGTGCCGTGGCGGGCCGACAGGGCGGTGACGATGCCGAGGCCGCGCCCGTGTTCATCGGGCTCGATCTCCTCCGCCGAGCCCGGGCCCCGCGGCGCCGGTCCGCCGTCGGTGACCGCGATGTGCAGGGTGCCGCATTCCTCGGTCTCGCTCCAGCGCAGCCGCAGTACGGCCGGGGGCAGGGCGTGCAGAACCGCGTTGGTGATCAGTTCCGAGACCACCAGCAGCGCGTCCTCCAGGGTGTCGGCGGCCAGCCCCCAGTCGGCCAGCAGCGCATGCGCCCGCCGCCGCACGGTGGCGACGGCCTCATGGAGATGCGGCACCGGAAAGTGATGATCGACGTATGTGCCGCCGGTCCATGGGATGGTCAGCTGGTCCGCCATATCTCCTCCTCCCGGATGGTCCGCCGTTCGTGTTCCTCATGTCCTGATACGGACGTTATGGACGACGACCGGCGGGGTCAACGAATCCTGGTCGGCATTACCGAACGTTCCCGTGCGGGGGTGAACACATGCCCGAAGAGCTACGATCACGTCATGGCCGGCCCGGTGCAGTCCATCGAGCGTGCGGCGGCGATCCTGCGGCTGCTCGCCCAGGGCTCCGGTCGACTCGGACTGGGCGAGGTGGCCGCCTCCCTGGGCCTGGCGAAGGGCACCGCGCACGGCATTCTGCGCACCCTGCAGAGCGTCGACTTCGTCGAACAGGACCGGGCCACCGGCAAGTACCAGCTCGGCGCGGCGCTGCTGCACCTGGGGACCAGCTACCTCGACATCAACGAGCTGCGGTCCCGCTCCCTCAACTGGGCCGACGCCCTCGCCGCCCGCAGCGGGGAGGCGGTCCGCATCGGAGTGCCGCTGGAGGGCAAGGTGCTCATCGTCCACCATGTCTTCCGGCCCGACGACACCTTCCAGACCCTGGACGTCGGCTCGCTGCTGCCGCTGCACGCCAGCGCCCTGGGCAAGGTCCTGCTGGCGTTCGGGGCGACGCCGGTGGAACCGCTGCTGGAGACGGAGCCGGAGACCTACACGCGGAACACGCTGGTCTCCCCGCAGGCGCTGAACGAGGCGCTGGGCGGAATCCGGGAGGCCGGATGGGCGTCCGCGGTCCAGGAAACCATCATGGGTGAGGCGGACATCGCGGCGCCGATACGCGGCCAGGGCGGCCTGGTCGTGGGCGCCGTCGGGGTCTCCGGCCCCGTGGAACGCGTCTGCGACAGCAAGGGCCGGCCCCAGCCGTCACTGGTCGGCCTGACCCGGGACGCCGCACGGGCCATCTCCCGCGACCTCGGCGCGGCCCGCTGGTGACCCCCCATGCCCTGCTCGTACCCGCCCGAAGGCAGGCAAGGCCATGGTTGAACGCTATGTGATGTCCATCGACCAGGGCACCATGTCCACCCGGTGCATCCTCTTCGACCACCAGGGGCGGCTGACATCGGTCGCCCAGCGGGAACACCGGCAGCACTACGCCAAGCCCGGCTGGGTGGAGCACGACCCCGCCGAGATCTGGTCCAATCTGCGGCGCGTGGTGCCCCGGGCGCTGCACGACGCGGAGGTGGGCCCCGAGCAGATCGCGGCCATCGGCATCGCCAATCAGCGCGAGACCACGGTGGTGTGGGACCGCCGTACGGGCCATCCCGTGGGCAAAGCGATCATCTGGCAGGACACCCGCACCGACGCGCTCGTCCAGGAGCTGCGGCGCAGCACCGGTGACGACTTCTTCCTCGACCGCTGCGGCCTCTCCCCCGCAACCTACTTCTCCGCGCCCCGCATCCGCTGGCTGTTCGACCACGTCGCGGGGCTGCGGGAGCGCGCGGAGCGCGGCGAGGTGCTGTTCGGCACGATGGAGAGCTGGCTGATCTGGAACCTGACCGGCGGTCCTTCCGGGGGGCTGCACATCACCGACGTCACCAACGCCAGCCGCACCATGCTCATGAACATCCGCACCCTCACCTGGGACGACGAGCTGCTGTCGTACTTCGGCGTGCCCCGGGCGATGCTGCCCGAGATCCGCCCCTCCGCCGAGGGCTACGGAGTGGCGCGGGAGGTGCTGCCGGGCGTGCGGATCGGCGCCGCCCTCGGCGACCAGCAGGCCGCGCTGTTCGGGCAGACGTGCTTCGCGCCCGGCGAGGCCAAGTGCACCTACGGCACGGGCAGCTTCCTGCTGCTCAACACCGGCACCAGCCTCGTCCGCTCCCGGCACGGGCTGCTCACCACCGTGGGCTACAAGGTCGGCGACGAGCCGCCCGTCTACGCCCTGGAGGGGCCGATCGCCGTCACCGGCTCGCTGGTGCAGTGGTTCCGCGACCGGCTGGGCCTGATCCACAGCGCGCCGGAGATCGAGACGCTGGCCCGCAGCGTCGAGGACAACGGCGGCTGCTACATCGTGCCCGCCTTCTCGGGCCTGTTCGCCCCGCACTGGCGCAGCGACGCGCGCGGCGTCATCGTCGGCCTCACCTCGTACATCACCAAGGGCCATCTCGCCCGCGCGGTGCTGGAGGCCACCGGCTGGCAGACCCGTGAGGTGGTCGACGCCATGAACGCCGACTCGCCCGAGCCGCTGAGGGAGCTGAAGGTCGACGGCGGCATGACCGCCAACAACCTGCTGATGCAGTTCCTGGCCGATGTGCTCGACGTGCCGGTGGTGCGGCCCATGGTCTCGGAAACGGTGTCGCTGGGTGCCGCGTACGCCGCGGGGCTCGCCGTCGGCTACTGGCCGGACCTGGAGGGACTGCGCCGCAACTGGCACCGGGCCGGGCAGTGGATGCCCACGATGGATCCGCGGCGGCGGCAGGCGGAGTACGAGAACTGGCAGCGGGCGGTGGAGCTGTCGTTCGGCTGGCTGAGGTAGCCGATTCCGGACGGCTCAGGGGCGGCGTGCCCAGGCGGAGATCATGGGGGCGGTGGCCAGGTCGAGGCGCCCTGTGGCCACGTTGGACAGGTGCCGGTCGATCTCCTCGTCGGTGGCCAGGCCCGCCGCCACCAGCCGGGCGCGGATCTGCCGCACGGTGGCGGCCTCCAGGACCGTGCAGGCCGGGGAGGCGATCGGGAAATACGCGTCGGCACCTACGTCCTCGAGGCCCGCGTCGCGCAGCAGCCGGGGCAGGGTGCGCCCGTAACCCAGGTCCGCGCCGCGCGACGCCATCAGCTCGCGGAAACCGGACCGCAGCCGGTTGGCGAGGCGCTGTTCGGGCCCTGACTCGTCCGGACAGAGCAGCGGCTGGAGCCCCGGATCGGCGTCCTCCAGGAGCAGCCATCCGCCGGGCCGCAGCGCCTGGATCATCCGGCGCAGGGCCTCCGCCCGGTCGGGGACGTGGACCAGCACGAGGCGGGCGTGTACCAGGTCGAAGGGGCCGGACGGCGGCGGGTCGACGGCCACGTCATGGCGCAGGACCTCGATCACCCGGCCCGGCCCGGTGGCCGTGGTGCGGGTCCAGGACACGTCGATGTCGGTGGCGATCACCTGTCCGGTGGGCCCGACCCGTTCCGCCAGGCCCTCGGGTACGGAGGGGCCGCCGGCGCCCACCTCCCAGCAGCGCATGCCCGGGCCGATGCCGAGCCGGTCGACGTGGCGGAAGGTGCTCGGGTCGAACAGCTCGGCCAGGGCACCGAACCGGATGCCCGCCTCGGTCTGCCGGTTGTCCAGCAGATAGCCCTGGTCCTCGTCGGCCCTGCCCGCCCCGCCCTGCGTGCTGTCCATGCTGCCCATGCTGTCGATCCTGGCAGCCCCGGTTCACCGGCGGTACAGCACCCGGGTGGCCGTGGTGAAGCGGGCGAGGGTGTCCGGCAGCGGGGAGATGCCGATGCCGGGCATGGTGGGCACTGGCAGATGGCCGTCCTCGAGGACGAACGGCTCGGTGATGTCCTCGGCGAAGTACCGCTTGGAGGCCGAGGTGTCGCCGGGCAGGGTGAATCCGGGCAGGGCGGCGAGGGCCAGGTTGGGGGCCCGGCCGATACCGGTCTCCAGCATGCCGCCGCACCACACCGGGACGCCGTGGGCGGTGGCGATGTCATGGATGCGGCGGGCCTCCGTATAGCCGCCGACCCGGGCCGGTTTGACGTTGATGACCCGGCAGGCGTCCATGGCGATCGCGGAGGCGGCGTCGCTCGCGGTGTGAAGGGACTCGTCCAGGCAGACCGGGGTGGTGAGCCGCCGCTGCAACTGGGCGTGGGCGTGGAGGTTGTTCTCCGCCAGCGGCTCCTCGATGAGCAGCAGGTCGAAGGCGTCCAGTTTCCGCAGGTGGGCGGCGTCGGCGAGGGTGTACGCGGTGTTGGCGTCGACCTGGAGGGGCAGCGCGTCGCCGAACCGCTCCCGTACGGCGCGCACCGGCTCCACGTCCCAGCCCGGCTCGATCTTGAGCTTGATGCGGACGTACCCCTCGTCCAGGTACCGCTCGACGTCGTCGATCAGCTCGGGGAGGGAGTTCTTGATGCCGACGGAAACACCCGCGGGCACCCGGTCGCGGACCGAGCCGAGGAAGGTGGCGATCGGCATTCCGTAGGCGCGCAGTTCGGCGTCCAGCAGGGCCGTCTCCACGGCGGCCTTGGCGAGTTCGTGGCCCTTGATGGCGGCCATCGCGGGGGCGAGGGCCGCCGTCGACGGCTCGGGGAGGGCGGCGAC
The DNA here is from genome assembly GCF_044332925.1 of Streptomyces sp. NPDC021212. Lineage (NCBI taxonomy): Bacteria > Bacillati > Actinomycetota > Actinomycetes > Kitasatosporales > Streptomycetaceae > Streptomyces > Streptomyces sp. NPDC021212. The sequence goes on along the minus strand of NZ_JBIRPZ010000001.1, from coordinate 762,529 downwards.
GCGGGGCAGCAGGAAGTCGCGGATGACGGTCTCGGCACCGGCGACGAATTCGGAGCAGTACAGCGGCTCCGGGTCGGCGGCGAACTCCGACCAGCCCTCGGCCTCGTCCGTGACGACACGCAGCAGGAAGGTGTCCTTGCTGGTCATCGTCCCGAAGGAGGTGCGGAAGGGGGTGACGAGCGGAAGGGCGACATGGAGCAGTTCGACGCGTTCGAGCCTCATGAGCGCGGTTCCTCACGGGGGTCCGGGGTGAGCAGGTACCAGCCGTCGCGGGACATCGACGTCGCGCGCAGCCCCTCGGCGTACGCGTCGGTGAACACCTCCCGTACGGCGTGCCGCCAGCGCAGGCCCAGGGCGGGGTCGGTGGCGCGCAGTTCGACACTGTCCTCGGGGATCCGGCACCACAGCCGCCGGTCCTCCCGTACGGCGAGCGGGCCGCCGTCCGGGGCCCGACGGACCTCCGTGGCATGCGCCCGGGCCGCCTCGTCGGCGGTCCCGTCGGTCGTACCGGTGGCGTTCAGGTCCCAGACGGCGGTGAGGCGGTCGCTCTCGTCGCCGTCGTTCACCCCGTCGTTCATCGGCCCGTACAGATCCACCAGGTACTCGGCACCGACGGCGCCCAGCTTGACCAGGTTGAACCGGGCGTTGCGGCGCACCAGCGGGTCGAAGGTCCAGCGCATGGTGCGGGCGCCACGCTCCAGCGCCCAGGCCCGCTGGGCCTGTTTGAGCGCGAAGCCGACTCCGCGGTCGGAGGCGGTGGCCGCCGCCACGAACGAGTACGCGTCGCGGTCGGCGGGCGGCCCGAAGACCGCCACGGCCGCCCCCGCGAGCCGCTCGCCCCGCGGTCCGGTGGCATACGCGGCGTGCACCGCGCCGCCCGCGTGCACGAGGCTGTGCAGCACCTCGCTGGGATAGGGCGGATTGGTGTGCGGCAGCTGCCATACGTCGGCGAGGAAGTCGGCCACCGCCCGGATACCGGCCACATCGTCCACGGTGCGGACGCCGACCCCGGCGGTGTGGGCGGCAACGGACGCGAGCGCACCGGCGTCCCTCGTCACTGCTGGTGTCATGGCATCGAGTCTCCCGGGCCGCGCCCTGGCACGCACAAATGCAACCTAGGGTCCTGTGGCAATCGGCCAATCACGATGACCAGGACACCGTACGCATGGACGCCCGCACCCTCGGGGACCTCCTCGCCGTTCTCGGCGAGTCCACCCTGCGCCCGCTCACTCCCCCGCCCGGCCTCACCGCGCCCGTCACCGAGGTGCTGCTGTACGACGCCCACGCGCCGCTGCCCGCCCGGGCACCCGGCGCCCTGCTGCTGGCCGTCGGGGTGCGAGCGGAGGACGCCGGGCCGCTGGTGCGGGAGGCGGCCGCCGCCGGTATGGCCGGGGTCGTGGTGCGCGGCGCGGGAGGGCCTGTCGCCGAGGCGGAGGAGTGCGGTACGGCCCTGCTCGCCGTGGACGAGGACGCCGCCTGGCACCACGTCCATCTGCTGCTCGCGCAAGGCCTCGGGGCGCGGCCGTCCCCGGCGGGCGACGGGGCCGCGCTCGGGGATCTGTTCTCGCTGGCGGGCGCGGTGGCGGCGGCGGTGGGCGGTGCCACCGTCATCGAGGATCCGCGGCAGAGCGTCCTCGCGTACTCCACCGTGCCCGGGCAGCCGGTCGACGAGGCGCGGCGGCAGGGCATCCTCGGCCGTCAGGTGCCGGACAGCCCCGAGAACACAGAGCAGTACCGGACGCTGTTCGCCGCCCGGGGCCCGGTCCGGCTCGCCGCCCTCGGCGAGGGCGAGCTGCCGCGGCTGGCGGTCGCCGTCCGGGCGGGCGGCGAAACCCTCGGCTCCCTGTGGGTCGTGGACGACGGGACACTCGCCCCCGACGCCCCCGCACAGCTCGCCCAGGGCGCCTCCACGGCCGCCCTCCTGCTGCTGCGGGCGCGGGCGGCGGCCGAACTGTCGCGGCACCTGACCGGCGATCTGCTGCGCCGGCTGCTCGACGGCACCACCGACCCCGCCACCGCCGCCCAGCGCCTGGGCCTCACCCCCGGCGCCCCGCTGCGGGTGGCAGCCTTCGCCCTGGATCCCGCGGCCTCCGCGCCGGACGGCGAACAGGCCGCGCTGCGGCTGCTGGACCTCGTACGGCTGAGTTGTGAGGCCCGCTACGGACGGCAGGCGTGCGTCCTGGTCGACGGGGTGGTGTACGCGCTGCTGCCGGTGACCGGCGAGCGCGGCGGGCCCGCCGGGGAGCGGCAGCGGCGGCTCGCGGAGGACATCGTGCGGCGCGCCGGGCAGGCGCTGCGGGTCCCGGTGCGGGCCGGGCTCGGCGAGGTGGTGCCGGACCCGGCGGAGATACCCGGCTCGCGGGCGGACGCCGACCTGGTGCTGCGGGTGCTGCGGCCGGAGGAGACGGTCGCGGCCGTGCACGAGGTGCGGGCCCGGGCCGTCCTGTTCCGGCTCACCGGGCTCCTCGGCGAGCGACGGGAGCTGGCGGCGGGGGCGTGGCGGGACGTACTCGCGTACGACGACGGCCACGGTACGGACTACGCCCGCACCCTGGTGTGCTGGCTGGACGCGGGCTGCGACATGGCCCGGGCGGCGAAGTTGCTGGCCGTGCACCCCAACACCTGCCGCTACCGGCTCCGTCAGGTGCGGTCCCAGCTCGGCATCGACCTGGACGACCCGGACGAGCGACTGGTGCTGTGGCTTCAGCTGCGTACGCTCGCGGGCCCGCGCGGGGCCGGCGCGCCGTAGCGCCGTCAGCCGCCGAGCCAGGCCGCGAGCCGCGTCTCGCACACGCGCAGCTGGGCGAGGGGCACGTACTCGCCCGGGGTGTGGGCCAGGGACGGGTCGCCCGGGCCGTAGTTGAGGGCCGGGGTGCCGAGCGCGGTGAACCGGGCGACATCGGTCCAGCCCAGTTTGGGGCGGGGCACCGCGCCCACCGCGGCGACGAACGAGGCGGCGGCGGGCCGGTCGAGGCCGGGGAGGGCGCCGGGGGTGGCCTCGGTGATCTCCACCTCGTACTCGGGGAAGAGGTCCCGTACGTAAGCCTCGGCGCGCTCCGGGGTGCGGCTGGGCGCGAAGCGCAGATTGACCGTGATCACGCAGCTGTCCGGGACCACGTTCTCGGCCACCCCCGCGCGCACGGCGACGGCGCTCAGCCCCTCGCGGTACTCCAGGCCGTCGATGACGACGCGTTCGGCGGTGTGGTCGTCCAGGCGCTTCAGGACGGCGGCGGCGCGATGGGCCGCGTTGACCCCTCGCCAGGCGCGGGCGGTGTGCGCGCGGGCGCCGCGGACGGTGATGTCGGCCATCAGCATGCCCTGGCAGCCCGCCTCGACCCCGGCATCGGAGGGTTCCATGAGGATCGCGAGGTCGGCGTGGAGCAGTTCGGGCCGGGCCGCGGCGATCCGGGCGAGGCCGTTGCGGTCGCCGGAGACCTCTTCGCAGGCGTAGAAGACGTAGCTCACGTCGTGGACCGGGGCGGTGAGCGTGGCCGCGAGCCGCAGGGCCACCGCGACGCCGCCCTTCATGTCGCAGGCGCCGAGCCCGTGGAGCCGCTCCGGGTCGAGGCGGGCGGGCAGGTTTCCGGCGGCCGGGACGGTGTCCAGATGGCCCGCGACGATCACGCGCCGGTCGCGGCCCAGCCCGGTGCGGGCCACCACCGAGTCGCCGATCCGCTCGACCGTCAGATGCGGCAGGGCGCGCAGCGCGGTCTCGACGGCGTCGGCGAGCGCGGCCTCCTCGCCGCTCTCGGAGGGGATGTCGACCAGGGCGCGGGTGAGCGCGATGACATCGGCGGCCGGATCGAGGGCGATCGTGGGTGTGCTCATGACGCGGTCTCCTGGACGGTCTTCTCGGGGGTGGCGGTGCGGCCCAGCGCGGAATGGCGGATGCCGTAGAGCCCGTACACCGCGAGCCCCGCCACCATCCACGCGCCGAACGCGATCCAGGTGTCGGCGCCGAGCCCGTACATCACGTAACAGCAGGCGGCCACGCCGAGCAGCGGTGTCAGTGGCGCGAACGGCGCCCGGAAGCCGCGGGGTGCGTCCGGGCTGCGCCGCCGCAGGATCAGCACCGCCAGGTTGACCAGGGCGAACGCGAAGAGGGTGCCGATGCTGGTGGCGTCGGCGAGGGCGCCGAGCGGAATGAGCGCGGCGAGGACCGTGACGAAGGCGGTGACGATGACGGTGCCCGCGCGCGGCACCCCGGTCCGCGGATGGACGGTGGAGAACAGCGGGGGCACGAGCCCGTCGCGGGACATCGCGAAGAGGATGCGGATCTGGCCGTAACTCACGGTCAGCACGACGCTCGTGGTGGCGATGACCGCGCCGATGGACAGCAGGACGGGCCACAGATTGCCGCCACCGACGGAACGCACCAGCACCTGGCTCAGCGTGGCCTCGGTGCCCGCGAACCGCTGCCAGGGCATCGCGCCGACCGCCGCCAGCGCGACCGCGCAGTACAGGGCGGTGACCAGGGCGAGCGAGAGGATGATGGCGCGCGGCAGATCGCGCTGCGGGTTCTTCGCCTCCTCCCCGGCCGTGGACGCGGCGTCGAAGCCGATGTAGGAGAAGAACAGCGAGGCGGCGCCCGCGGTCATCCCGGCGGTGCCGAGCGGGAAGAGCGGGCGGAAGTTCCCGGCGTGGAAGGCGGTGAAGGCGACCGCGCAGAACATCAGCAGCACGACGACCTTCACCGTCACCATCACGGCGTTGGCGACCGCGCTCTCCCGCGCGCCACGCAGCAGCACCACCATGGCGAGGACGACGATCACGGCGGCGGGCACGTTCAGCACCCCGCCCGCGCCCGGTGGGGCGGCGACTGCGTCGGGCAGCGTCCGGCCGACGGTGAGCTGGAGGAGTTCGTTGACGTACTGGCCCCAGCCGACCGCGACCGCGGCCACCGACACGCCGTACTCCAGGATCAGGCACCAGCCGCAGACCCAGGCCACCAGCTCGCCGAGGGTGGCGTAGGCGTAGCTGTACGAGGACCCGGCGCCCGGGATCATGCCCGCCAGCTCGGCGTACGAGAGCGCCGAGAACAGCGCGGTGACCCCGGCGACGACGAAGGACACCACCACAGCCGGACCGGCCTCGGGCACCGCCTCGCCCAGCACCACGAAGATCCCGGTGCCGAGGGTGGCGCCCACGCTGAGCAGCGTGAGCTGGCTCAGCCCCATGGTGCGCCGCAGCGGCCCACCGCTCGCGTCGGCGACCAGGCCCGCCACACTCCGACGCCTTGTCAGCTTGTTCTCACCCTGCACCGACCCGCTCCTTCCGCTGCCGCATGGCCCCTGATGATGCGGCAGCGGGGTGGGCGCGGGGGTGCGCGCATCGGCCAAGATGCCCCGGGCGGCTTTGAACGATCGGCCAAGCCCCGCTCGGCGGTACGCCGTGACCGGAGGTGGTCCGCACGGTCCGGGGCCGCTGTGAGTCCGGACACAGGATCACCGGCCGCTCCGGAGGGGTGCGGCGAGCTGCGGACGGCACCCGGGAAACCCCCTCCCACCAGGCATGATGCGCCGGGTACGGAGACGGGCGCGGGCGGCGGGCCGCCGGGCCGCGCGGCCGCCGCCCGGGGCTGTCGGCGCGCGTCAGGGCCGGGGCCGCTGTTAACGCTGGGTAAACTGCCTGCTCGGCGTGGCGCGGCGCCGGTTCGGTTGGGGGGCGGAACATGCCCGTCCGGCCGTGGGTGGCCGCGGATTCGGGTCGGCCGTTGAAAGGGCCGTGCCGAGTATGCGCCCTCGCGGCAGCCATCGGCCGCGAGCGGGTGTTCGGGACCCGGCTCAGTGTGGAGCCGGTATGGCAGAGGCCGATGGTCCGGTGGTCCGGACGGTGTCGCCGAACTCTCGGTCCACCGACTCCTGAAGAGACCGGATGACTGTCGTAGACGAGTCCCAGACCCTGATCGCCCCGCTGCCCGCGCCGGCTGCGGAGCCCGTGACACCGCGCGCCCTGTTCCCGGGGCGCGGCACCCACGCCGAGCGCACCCTCATCGACGTCCTCGGCGCGACGGCCCGCCGCCACCCGAACGCCCCCGCCGTCGACGACGGCGGGTCCGCGCTGAGCTACCGGGCGCTGCTCGCCGAGGTGGACCGGGTGCGGCGGCGGCTGACCGGGGTGGGCGTCGGCGTCGGCGACCGGGTCGGCATCCGCGTCCCGTCCGGGACCGCCGACCTGTACGTCGGGATCCTCGCCGTGCTGGCCGCCGGGGCGGCCTACGTTCCGGTGGACGCGGAGGACCCGGACGAGCGGGCCGAGCTGGTCTTCTCCGAGGCCGGGGTGAGCGTGGTGCTCGGCGCCGGGCTGGAGACGACGGTGCGGGCCGAGCCGCACGGCGCCCCCGGCCGCCCGGGGCCCGGCGACGACGCGTGGATCATCTTCACCTCCGGATCGACCGGCAAGCCCAAGGGCGTCGCCGTCACCCATCGCAGCGCGGCCGCGTTCGTGGACGCCGAGGCCGGGCTGTTCCTGGCCGACGAGCCCATGGGCCCGGGGGACAGGGTGCTGGCCGGTCTCTCGGTGGCCTTCGACGCGTCCTGCGAGGAGATGTGGCTCGCGTGGCGCAGCGGCGCCTGTCTGGTGCCCGCGCCCCGGTCGCTGGTGCGCACCGGCGTCGACCTCGGGCCGTGGCTGGTCGAGCAGGAGATCACCGTGGTCTCCACCGTCCCCACGCTGGCGGCGTTGTGGCCGGTGGAGGCGCTGGACGACGTGCGGCTGCTGATCTTCGGCGGCGAGGCGTGCCCGCCGGAGTTGGCCGAGCGGATGGCGGTCGAGGGCCGTGAGGTGTGGAACACCTACGGTCCGACCGAGGCCACCGTCGTGGCGTGCGCCGCGCAGCTGACCGGCGAGGGCCCGGTGCGGATCGGGCTGCCGCTGGACGGCTGGGAGCTGGCGGTCGTGGACTCCCGGGGCGAGGTCGTGGCCCTGGGCGAGGTCGGCGAGCTGGTGATCGGCGGGGTCGGTCTCGCCCGCTACCTCGATCCGGCGAAGGACGCCGAGAAGTACGCCCCGCTGCCGGCGCTGGGCTGGTCGCGGGCGTACCGCAGCGGCGACCTGGTGCGTGCCGAGGAGGAGGGGCTGCTGTTCGTCGGCCGGGCCGACGAACAGGTCAAGCTGGGCGGCCGCCGCATCGAGCTGGGCGAGGTGGACGCCGCGCTGCAGGCGCTGCCGGGTGTGGCGGGCGCGGCGGCCGCGGTACGGACGACGAAGGCGGGCCACCAGCTGCTGGTGGGGTACGTCGTGCCCGAGGAAAGCGACGGTTTCGACCAGGCGGACGCGCTCGACCGGCTGCGGGAGGTATTGCCGGCCGCGCTGGTGCCGCTGCTCGCGGTGGTCGGCACGCTGCCCACCCGTACCTCCGGCAAGGTGGACCGGGCCGCGCTGCCCTGGCCGCTGCCGGGGGTCGGCACGGCCGGACCGCCGGACGCGCTGACCGAGACCGAGAGCTGGCTGGCCGAGCTGTGGGGCGAGGTGCTGGGCACCCCGGCGGGCGGGCCGGACGCCGACTTCTTCGCGGCGGGTGGCGGCAGCCTCGCCGCAGCGCAGCTCGTGTCGCGGATCCGGGACCGCTACCCCAGCGGGTCGGTCAGCGACATCTACCAGAACCCGCGGCTGGGCGCGCTCGCCCGGACGCTGGACGCGATGCGCGGCGAGGCGACGGCCCCGCGCACCGTACGGCCCGTCCCCCGGCGCACCGGTGTCGCGCAGACGCTGCTGACGCTGCCGCTGCTGACGGTCTCGGGGCTGCGCTGGGGCGTGGCCGCGGCCGCCGTCCTCAATGTGCTGCACCTGCTCGGTTCCGCCCCCTGGGCGCCCACCGTGTCCTGGTGGTGGGTCCTGGCCGGCTGGGTGTTCTTCGTATCGCCGCCGGGCCGGATCGCGATCGCCGCGGGCGGTGCGCGGCTGCTGCTGCGGGGGCTGAAGCCGGGGACGTACCCGCGCGGCGGCGGCGTCCATCTGCGGCTGTGGACGGCCGAGCGGCTGGCCGAACTGAGCGGTGCCACCGGCCTGTCGGGCAGCTGGCTCACCCACTACGCCAGGGCGCTGGGCGTGCGGGTGGGCCCGGAAGTCGATCTGCACGCGCTGCCGCCGGTGACCGGGATGCTCAAACTCGGCAGGGGCAGCGCGGTCGAGCCCGAGGTCGATCTGTCCGGCCACTGGCTGGACGGCGACTACTTGCGGATCGGCCGCCTCCGGATCGGCGCGGGCGCCACGGTCGGCGCGCGCAGCACCCTCTTCCCCGGCGCCCGGATCGGCAAGCGCGCCGAGATCGCCCCGGGGTCCGGGGTGACCGGTGCGGTGCCCGCGGGGCGCCGCTGGGCGGGCGTACCGGCCGCCAAGTCCGGCAAGGCGGCGCAGCACCGGCCCGAGGACCGGCCGGCGCGCACCCGCCGCTGGGCCCTGGTGTACGGGTTCACCTCGCTGGGTCTTTCCCTGCTGCCCGCGCTGGCGCTGCTGCCCGCGCTCGCCGTCCTCGCGCTGTTCGTCCGGGGCACCCGTGGCGCGGGCCCTGCGCTGCTCCACGCGCTGGCCGCCGTGCCGCTCGCGACCGTGACCGGGATGGTCTGCTACGCGCTGCTCATCCTGGCCGGGGTGCGGACGCTCGGCATCGGCCTGCGCGCGGGCCATCACCCCGTCCACGGGCGGATCGCCTGGCAGGCGTGGGCCACCGAGCGGCTGATGGACATGGCGCGGGTGCATCTGTTCCCGCTGTACGCCAGCCTGTTCACCCCGGTGTGGCTGCGGGCGCTCGGGATGAAGGTCGGCCGCGGGGTCGAGGCGTCCACCGTGCTGGCGCTGCCGTCGATGACGACCGTCGGCGACGGCGCGTTCCTCGCCGACGACACCATGGTCGCGTCGTACGAACTGGGCGGCGGCCGGCTGCGGATCGCCGAGTCGCGGGTCGGCAAGATGGCGTTCCTCGGCAACTCCGGCATGGCCGCGGGCGGCAGCTCGGTTCCCAAGCGCGGCCTGGTGGGCGTGCTGTCCGCCGCGCCGAAGGGCGCCAAGGCGGGCAGCTCGTGGCTCGGGATGCCGCCGATGAGGCTGCCGCGGGCGGCCGAAGAGGGCGACCAGAGCCGTACGTACCGTCCGGCGCGGCGGCTGAAGTGGGCGCGCGGCGCCGTCGAACTCTGCCGGATCGTGCCCGTCATGGGCGGCGCGGCGCTCGCGGTGCTGGTGCTGGCCGCCTTCGCGGCGGTCGCCGGACGGTGGGGGTTCCCGGCCGCCCTGGCGGGCGGCGGGGTGCTGCTGTTCGCGGGCGGCCTGGTCGCGTGCGTCGTGGCGGTGCTTGCCAAGTGGCTGCTGGTGGGCCGGTTCAGGGCCACCGAACGCCCGCTGTGGAGCTCGTTCGTGTGGCGCACCGAGCTGGCTGACACCTTCGTGGAGGTGCTGGCCGTACCGTGGCTGGCCGGGGCCGTGTCGGGGACGCCGCTGATGAACTGGTGGCTGCGCGGGCTCGGCGCGCGCATCGGGCGCGGGGCCTGGTGCGAGACGTACTGGCTGCCGGAGGCCGATCTGGTACGGATCGGCGCCGGGGCGAGCGTGAACCGGGGGTGTGTGGTGCAGACCCATCTCTTCCACGACCGGATCATGCGCATGGACGAGGTGGTGCTGGAGGAGGGCGCCACCCTGGGGCCGCACGGCATCGTGCTGCCGGGCGCCACGGTCGGCTCGTGTGCCACGGTGGGTCCGGCGTCGCTGGTGATGCGCGGCGAGGCGCTGCCCGCGGGCACCCGGTGGCTCGGCAATCCGATCGCGGCGTGGCAGCCGGAGAAGACGCGGGACATGCGGAAGACGGAGGACACGGCGAAGTGAGCAGGGGCAGGGGCAAGGGCGGCCGGGCGCAGGCCGTGCCCGGCGGCGTGGTCGGGGCGGACCGGTCAGGGGACTCGTATCTGCCCGGGCACGGCAATGGCGGCTACCGGGTGACCCATTACGACCTGGAGCTGACCTGCCGTCCGAGCACGGGCCGGATCTCCGGCCGGGCCCGGATCTCGGCGGTCGCCGAGCCGGGCGCGGCGGGCGAGCCGCTGTCCGGATTCAGCCTCGACCTCGGCGCGTTCCGGGTCGACGGGGTACTGGTCGACGGCGCCCGAGCGGCCCGCTACACCCACCGCGCGGACAAGCTGCGCGTCCGCCCGGCGCGCCCGCTGCCCGCCGGGGCGCCGTTCACGGTCGAGGTGCGGTACGTCGGGGTGCCCCGGCCGGTGAAGACCCGGCACTGGGGCGACCTGGGCTGGGAGCAGCTGGAGGACGGTGCGCTGGTGGCGGGCCAGCCGATCGGCGCGCCGTCCTGGTTCCCGTGCAACGACCACCCCTCGGACAAGGCGTCGTACCGGATCGCGGTGACCGCGCCGTCGCCGTACGCGGTGCTCGCCGCCGGCACGCTGGACTCGTGCACGGTCAGTGCCTCCACCACGACCTGGGTGTACGAACATCCGGCGCCGATGTCCACCTATCTGGCCACCGTCCAGATCGGCCTGTACGACCAGGTCGAGCTGACCGACGCGGCGGTGAGCCCGGTGCCCCAGCGGGCGGCCGTACCGCCGCGACTGCGTGACCTCTTCGACCACGACTTCGCCCGCCAGCCCCGGATGATGGCGGCCTTCCAGGACCTCTTCGGCCCCTATCCGTTCGACGAGTACGCGGTGGTGGTGACGGACGACGAGCTGGAGGTGCCGGTCGAGGCGCAGACGCTCTCCGTCTTCGGCGCCAACCATGTCGACGGGCAGCGCGGCTGTGAGCGGCTGGTGGCCCATGAGCTGGCCCACCAGTGGTTCGGGAACAGTCTGAGCCTCGCCGACTGGCGCCACATCTGGCTGAACGAGGGCTTCGCGAAGTACGCCGAATGGCTGTGGTCGGAGGTCTCCGGCGGCGTCCCGGCCGCCGTCCACGCCGCCCGCTTCAGGGCCACGCTGGCCGAACAGCCGCAGGACCTGCTGGTCGCGGACCCGGGCATGCCGCGGATGTTCGACGACCGGGTCTACCAGCGAGGCGCCCTGACGCTGCACGCGCTGCGTACGGTCCTCGGGGACGACGCCTTCTTCGCGGTGCTGCGGGAGTGGACGGCCACCCACCGCCACGCCACCGTCACCACGGAGGAGTTCACCGCGCTGGCCGGGCGCCATGCGGCACAGCCCCTGGACGAGCTGTTCACCGCGTGGCTCTACACCTCCCGGCTGCCGGAACTGCCCGGCGGCCCCGGTCCGGTGTGACTTGCCCGTTTCGCATCCGGACCCCGTACGTTCCAACTCACGGCTCCCGCAGGCCACTTCATTCCTCCCGGACGGCCTGATACTGGTGTCATCGCCGGACACCAGGAGGAGCCATGCCCGCACCTTGGTTCAGCCGTCGCCACGGAATGCGCGCCGCGGCCGCCGCGGCCCTCGCGCTACCGCTTAGCCTCCAGTCGGAGGCCCGGGCGGCCGGGACAGCCGAGACCGCCGCCCCGACCGTGCCCGTGAGCGGCTCGCGGCTGCACACCATGACCTTCAACCTGCGCTACGCCAGCGACACCGCGCCCAACTCCTGGGCGCAGCGGCGCCCCGTCATGCGGGAGCTGCTGCGCCGCGCCGAGCCCCATCTGCTGGGCACCCAGGAGGGGCTGTACGGGCAGCTGCGCGACATCGCCGCCGATCTCGGCCCGCGCTACGACTGGCTCGGCACGGGGCGGGCGGGTGGCAGCCGCGACGAGTTCATGGCCGTCTTCTACGACACCAGACGGCTGGAGCCGCTGGAGTACGACCACTTCTGGCTGTCCGACACCCCGTATGTGATCGGTTCCAACACCTGGAGCGGCGCCGTGGTGCGCATGGTCACCTGGGTGCGCTTCCACGACCGGGCCACCGACCGGCAGTTCTACGCCCTCAACACCCATCTCGACCATCTGAGCCAGTACGCCCGGGAGCGCGCCGCCGGGCTGATCACCGAGCGGCTGCGCGGGCTGGACGCGTCCCTCCCCCGCATCGTCACGGGGGACTTCAACGTGGCAGCCCACCGCAACCCGGTCTACGACACCATGCTGGACGGCGGCTCGCTGGCCGACGCGTGGGACGCCGCCGAGGGGCGCAGCAAGCTGTACGCGACCTTCCACGGCTACAAGCCGCTGGTCCCCGACGGCGACCGCATCGACTGGATCCTGGTCTCCCCCGGGGTGCGCGTGCGCTACGCCGCCATCAACACCTACTCCAGCGGCGGGCAGTTCCCCAGCGACCATCTCCCGGTGCAGGCCGTGCTGGAGGTGTGACGAGGGCTGTGGCCGGTCAGCCTCTGACCGGCCACAGTCATGCTTCGTCAGGCGTCCTCCCGCAGGAAGAGTTCCACGACCGGCACCGCGACATCGGGCCGGACCACCGGCAGCGAGAGGGTCAGGGTTCCCGGGGGCTGGCCGCCGAGCGTGGTGTTCTGGGCCGTGGCCGACGGGTCGATCTCCTCGTAGTGGATCTCGGACGCGTCGTGCAGGAACTGCGCGTACTCGACCTTGCCGCCCAGGCCGGGGAGGTGCACATGGGTGAAGGGCCAGGCGAAGAGGTGGAGGTAGAGGCGGTTCCCGCGCCGGGTGTAGCGGGTGTCGACGGGTGCCTCGTACGCAGACGGGCCCGCGCCGCGGATCGAGCGCTCGTGGTGGGACATCCACTCCCCGATGCCCTCCAGCGTGGCGACGGCGGTCGGGTCCAGATCGCCGCGCCCGGTGGGCCCGACGTTCAGCAGCATGTTGCCGTTCTTGGAGACGCCGTCGATGAGCATCCTGAGCAGGAGTTCGACGCTCTTGACGTTGTGGTTGTCGCGGTCGTAGCCCCAGCTGCCGTTGAGGGTCTGGCACGCCTCCCACACCACCGGCTCGCCGTCGACCTCCATGGGCTTGTCGGGCTGGTACTGCTCCGGCGTGACGAGGTCACCGGGCAGTTCGAGCCGGTCGTTCACGATGATCTCGGGCTGGAGGCGCCGGGTGAGCGCGAGAAGTTCCTCCGACCCCCACTCCTCGGCACCCTTGGCGTTGAACACCTCGCTGTGCCGGCCCCGCTTGTACGAGAAGTCGTAGAACAGGTAGTCGATGCGGCCGTAGGACGTCAGCAGCTCCTCCACCTGACCGTGCAGGTAGGCGCGGTACTTGGCCATGTCGCGGCCCTCGTTGAGCCGCGCGATCTCCTCCGGCGGGTCGTCGCGGCGCGGGTGGAGGCCGTCGATGACGAAGTCGGGGTGGTGCCAGTCGATGAGCGAGTGGTAGAAGCCGACACGCAGCCCCTCGGCGCGCACGGCCTCCACGAACTCGGCGACGAGGTCCTTGCCGATCGGGGTGTTCATCGAGGTGTAGTCCGTCAGCTTCGAGTCCCACAGGCAGAAGCCGTCGTGGTGCTTGGTGGTGAGGACCACGTACTTCATCCCGGCCCGCTTGGCGGCCCGGGCCCAGGCGCGGGGGTCGTACAGGTCCGGTTCGAAGTGGCGGAAGTAGCGGTCGTAGTCCTCGTCCGTGATCCGCTCGCGATTCTTCACCCACTCGTGGCGGGCCGGCAGCGCGTAGAGGCCCCAGTGGACGAACATGCCGAAGCGGTCCTCGGTGAACCAGGCGGGGATGGACATTGTTGCGGATTCCTTTCGGATGGGGCTCAAGGTCAGCGGCCGCCGAGGCCGCTGGTGACGATGCCCCGGACGAGGTGCTTCTGGAGCAGGACGAGAAGGATCACGGTCGGCAGCATCGAGATCACCGACGCCGCCATGACGAGGCTCCACTGGGTCCCCTGCTGGCCGAAGAACGCCTGAAGGCCGAGCGGGATGGTCGCGCGGGCGTTCACGTCGTTGACGACGACCAGGGGCCACAGAAAGGAGTTCCAGTAGCTGATGAAGGTGAAGACGGCGAGCACGGCGAGGGTCGGGCGGGCCAGTGGCAGCATCACGGCGATGAAGGTCCGCACCGTGCCCGCGCCGTCGGCGCGGGCGGCGTCGTCGAGCTCCTGCGGCACGGTCAGGAAGAACTGCCGGAGGAGGAACGCGCCGAGGGCGGTGAACGCCCACGGGATGATGAGCGCCTGGAAGGTGTCCACCCACCCGAAGTTCTGCATCATCACGTACATCGGGATGATGAGAACGTCCTGCGGGATCATCAGCGTCGCCAGGAACAGGACGAAGACGACGTTCCTGCCGCGCCAGCGGAGGCGCGAGAAGGCGTAACCGCTGAACGCCGCGACCGCGACGTTGATGGCGGTGCCGACGGCGGCGACGAACACACCGTTCAGGATGAACCGCTGGAACGGCAGATAGCTGAAGACATCCGCGTAGTTCTGCCAGCGGAGCTCCGAGCCCCAGAGCGTCGGCGGCGTGGTGAAGGTTTCGGCCTCGGGCTTGAGGCTGGTGGCCACCATGTAGATGAGCGGCGCCATGAACGCCAGCGCGATCAGGCACAGAATCGTGTAGCCGATGGCCTGCCGTGTCCGCGAACCGGCCTTCATCGCCTGCGTGTCGCTACTCATAGTGCACCCAACGCTTCTGGCCGAGGAACTGGACCGCCGTAATTCCGAGAATGATCACGAAAAGCACCCAGGCACCCGCCGAGGCGAGCCCGAGCTGCTGGGTCTGGAAACCGGTGTTGTAGATGTACTGCACGAGTGTCTCGGTCGCCGTCCCCGGTCCTCCCTTTGTCAGCAGGAACGGCTGGGTGAACACCTGGAACGAGGTGATGAGCGTCATCATCGTCGCGAAGAATATCGACGGGGAAATGGCGGGGAATTTGATGCGCCAGAAAACCTGCCAGACGCTCGCGCCGTCGATCTGCGCCGCCTCGAGCAGGTTTTCCGGTACCGCGTCGAGGGCGGCGGAGAAGATCAGCATGTTGTAGCCGAAACCCGCCCAGACGCTCATCGCGACCACCGCGAACATGGCCCAGGTGGTGTCCGCGAGGAAATTGGGCGCGTTCACCCCGACCGTCGACCGCAACGTCGCGTCGATGAATCCGCCGGGCTGGTAGAGCATCCGCCACACGACGACGTTCGCCACGAGCGGCGTGATCGTCGGAATGAAGAACAGCACCCGGAAAACGTGCCGGTGCCGGATCCGCGGCGTCAGCCAGGCCGCGAGCCCCAGCGAGACCACGAGGTTCAGCGGCACGTAGAGGACCACGTATTCGACGGTGTTCCGCGTCACGGTCCAGAAGACCGGGTCGTCGAACAGCTGGCGGAAGTTGCCGAGGCCGACCCACGAGTGCTCCCCGAGCATCGGCCAGTTCATGAAGCTCACGACGAGGGAGGCGACGATCGGGACGACCGTGAAGAGCGCCAGCCCGAACGAGTGGGGAGTGGCGAACACCGCACCCCACCACGAGCGGCGCCCGATCTGCCGCTGCCCCGTCCGCTCCCCGGGTTGCCCTCCCGCCTTCTTGTGCTTCGGTCCCTCCCGCGCCACGCCCACCACAGTGGCCGCGCCCGTACCGGCCGCCGTCACCGAAGCCGCCGTCGTCGCCGCCACGGGAGGTACGGCGGACGTCGACGCGAGCACCGGCCGGGACACCGATTCCGTCATGTGCTGCCCTCTCTCGCCCCTGGGGCCGGGAGGCGCCGGCGGATCCGGCGGGGCGGGGTCCCCGCGCCGGAGGGGCGCCTCCCGGCAGGCCGACTCACTTCTGGAGCTGTCCTGCGATGGACTTCATCGTCTGCTCGCCCGACTGCTGGCCGTTCACGGCCTGGATCCCGTACTGGAAGAAGAGCTGCTGGAGTTGATCGCTCTGCTTGTTCCCGGGCAGCGGAGTCGACGTCTTCTGCGCCGCCTTGAGGACGGTCTCGACACCCTTGATGTTCGCGTTGTCGTACCACGCCTGCTGCGCCGCCGTACGGCCGGGGAAGGCACGCCCCTGCTCCGCGAGACCCGTCAGCACCTTCTGGCTCGTCATCGTCTTGACCGCCTGGAAGGCCTGGTCGGGATACTTGCACTGCTTGGAGACACCGAATCCGGAGCCCGCCGAGTAGGTGGACGGAGTGGTGCCGGCCTTGCCGACGGGTATCGTCGTGACCCCGATGTCGAAATTGGCCTTCCCCTTACGGTCGAGCAGCGACCAGGGGCCGTCGGGGTACATGGCGACCTTCTTGGCCACGAAGTCGTTGCCCGCGTCCGAGGTGTCCGAACTCGCCTGGGTGGCCCAGCCCTTCTTCACCAGCGATCCCAGCCAGTCGAACCCCTTGGCGAACTTGGGGTCCGACGTGTCGAGCGTGCCGTCTTCCTTGATGACGCGGCCCCCGTTGTAGCCGAGGATCATCGACTCGAGGTTCATGTCCGCGATCGTCGAGCCGAGCATCGTCTTCCCCGCGGCCTTGAACTTCGCCGCGGCGGCCTCGAACTGCTTCACCGTCCAGCCCGGCTCGGGTGCCTTCGCGCCCACCTGTTTGAAGAGGTCCTTGTTGTAGAACAGCAGCATCGGGCCGGTGTCGTAGGGCAGGGCGTAGATCTTCCCGTCGACCTTCAGGGCGTCGAGCGCGGTGGTGTCGAACTGCGACAGGTCGACACCCGCCTTCTTCGCGAGGGAGTCGAGCGGCAGGAGGACGTCGGTGTAGTTCGCCGCGCGGAGGCTCTGCATGCTGACGATGCACGGCGCGCTTCCCGCACTGAGCTGCGTGCGGAGCTTGGTGAAGTAATCCTCGAAAGGCGCACCCTGAATGGTGATTTTCGCGCCGCCGTCCTTCTTGACCGCGTCGGCGACCTTCTGCCAGGCCGCCTTGTCCGCCGATCCGGCGATCCACATCGACCAGGTGAGCTTGTCCTTCGACTGGCCCGATGTGCCGCCGCCGGAGGAGCATCCCGACAAAGTGAGACCCAATGCGGCGGCAGCCGCGGTGGCACTTACGAGGAGTCGTCTTTTCATAGCAGTGTCCACTTCAGTTTTCGTGCTCACATGGACGTACTCCGGCAGCACGAAATGCGCGTGCGGATGCTGGAGAGAAAGCCGCGGATCGCGGCAGGAGTGGAGGAGTGACGTGCTAGGGAATTCAGATGTGGAATAAGACAGGCGCAGGGCATCCGGCGGCCGTCTCATACTGCGCTCGCGGCGTGCAGAAACAGAAGTCCCTGACCGTCACTGTTGTGATCCGACCCACTGTGACTCCTTCGGCCGGTCCCTCTTACCAGGACGCATCGGCATCAGAACATCCGATGTATTGGGGTGTCAAGGCGTCGTACAGCCCTATTTCCTCGACATTCACCCCCTCAGCGGGGAGTCAGAGTTTGGATGTCTCCTCAGGAGTGTCGGAACATCCGATGTGTCGCCGTCCGGGACGTATCAGCCCAGCAGCCGCCGCTCGGTGGCGACGGCGACCGCGCCCGCCCGGGTGTCCACGCCCAGCTTGCCGTAGATCCGCCCCAGGTGGGTCTTCACCGTGGCCTCGCTGATGAACAGGGCGCGGGCGATCTCCCGGTTTCCCAGCCCGCGGGCGAGCTGCTGGAGGATGTCCCGCTCACGCTCGGAGAGGGCGGGGCGGGGCGTGCGCATCTGCGCCATCAGCCGGTCGGCGACCGGGGCGGACAGCGCGGTGCGCCCGGCCGCCGCGTTCCGTATCGCCGCGAACAGCTCCTCCGGCCGCTCCGCCTTGAGCAGATAGCCGGTGGCTCCCGCCTCGATGGCCCGGGCGATGTCCGCGTCGGTGTCGAACATGGTGAGCACCAGCACCCGCGGGGCCGGTTGCTCCGGCGCCGATCCGGCGCCGGAGGCCAGTCGGCGGATGGCCTCCACACCGTCCATGCCGTCCCCGAGCTGCAGATCCATGAGCACCACATCGGGCCGTACGCGCGCGGCCATGGCAAGCGCCTCCTCGCCGCTTCCCGCCTCGCCGACCACCTCGATGCCCGCGGTGCTGGACAGCAGCGCGAGCAACCCGGCGCGCACCACGGCGTGGTCGTCGCACAGCAGCAGCCGGATGGGCGGGGTGGCGTCGGTCGGGGTCATGGTGCGGCGGTCCTCCGTGGGCGGGTGTGCGGGACGTCAGGGGGCGGGGGTGGCGAGGGGAACGGCCGCCGATACGACGGTGCCCTCCCCCCGGGTGGATTCGACGGTGAGCGTGCCCCCCAGCTGGCGTGCGCGCACCCGCATGGCGGGCAGCCCGTGGCCCCGCTCCCGGCCGCTGTCCGGGGCCGCGGGGCTCTCGGGGCCCTGGGGGCGCTGGGGGTCGAAGCCGCGGCCGTTGTCGGCGATGTCCAGGGAGATCTGGTCGTCCAGCCAGGTCAGGGTCAGCGCGGCGCGGGTCGCCCAGGCGTGTTCCCGCACGTTGGCCAGGGCGCCCTGGGCGATGCGCAGCAGCGCGGCCTCGATCCGCTCCGGCACCGGGCCCGGCACCCCGTCGAGGTGGAAGCCGACGGTAAGCCCGTTGCCGCACTCCCGGTCGGCGAGCGTGCGCAGGGCCTCGGCGAGGGTGCGGTCGGCGAGGTCGGCGGGGGTCAGGTCGTGGACGAAGCGGCGGGCCTCGGTGAGGCTGTGGGACGCGATCCCGGCCGCGTCCCGCATATGGCGGCGGGCGGCACCGGGGTCCGTCTCCCAGGTGCGGTCGGCGGCCTGGAGCAGCATCCGCTGGCTGGACAGGCCCTGCGCGAGGGTGTCGTGGATCTCGCTCGCCAGCCGCTGCCGTTCCGCGAGGATGCCCGCGCGCCGCTCGGTGGCGGCCAGGTCGCGGCGGGTGCGGACCAGGTCGTCGATCAGCACGCGCTGCCGGGCCGCCTGCCGCTGCAGATGGACCAGCACGGCGGTGGCGACCGCGCTGATGGCCAGCGGGGCGATCACCACATTCGGGTTGAGCCCTTCGTGGGACAGCCGCAGCTCGGTGGCGACGACCAGCGCGGTGAGCACGGCCGCCAGCGGCACCGCGGTGCGCACGGGCAGCGTCTGCAGTCCGGTGAACAGCAGCGGCATGGCGCACCAGGTGGCGCTCGGGGCGAGGGCGAGCAGCCCGGCCCAGACCACCGACACCGCCCCCAGCCAGGCCAGATGCCGTGTGCTCGGCCGGGCGCCGGGGCGTGGCGCGGGGGCCAGGAGCCGCCCGGCCACATACAGCAACCCGAAGGCGGCGAACAGGGCGACGGCATATCCGGTGTGCGTCCGGTCGTGATCGCGGGTCAGGAAGCGGATCAGTGAGGAGCCGAGCAGCAGGAGGAACGCCCCGTCCATGACCGACCGGAGCCACCGGGCGTCCGGATCGGCCCACTCGCCCTCCCCCGTGGGAGCCTTCCACATCGCCGCCGCACCTCTCACTTCCGTCGCACACGTCCCCGCGGTCAGTCCTATTACGGGTCACCGCGCTCCGCATCATCCGATCGGCTGACCCCGTCATCGCCCGAACCGCCTCCGGCCGGTGGCCGGTCCGCCGACGCCGACGGCCGTCACCCGCACGGATGCTTCATCCCAGGGGCCGCGACACACATCCCGCGTCCCCGGGAAAGGATCTTTCATGCCGGCCAAGAACGTCACCGTCAACCGCGCCAGCCTCGGCCACCGCGTCTCCTACGCGCTCCGCCACCCCGAGCGCGTACCGCGCCATCTGGTGCGGGCCACCCGGGACGCGTGGCTGCGCCACCGCTATCCGGACCACGTCTCGTACTACCGCGCCGTGATGCGCTCCGACACCCGCGCCAACGCGGACGCGGCGGTCGGCGGCCGTACCCGGGAGCGGTGGCTGGCGCTGGGCGCGATGCAGTTCGACTACCTGCTGAAGCACGGGCTGCGCCCCGAGCACCGCATACTGGAGATCGGCTGTGGCAATCTGCGCGCGGGATGGCGCTTCATCCGGCACCTCGAACCCGGCCACTACTACGGCGTCGACATCTCCCCCGACATCCTGATCGCCGCGCAGGACACCCTGGTCCACACCGACCTCCAGGACCGGCTTCCCACCCTCACCCCCGTCCGCGACCTCACCCTGCGCTTCCTGCCCGAGGCGCACTTCGACGTCGTCCACGCCCACAGCGTGTTCTCCCACTCCCCGCTGCCGGTCATCGACGAGTGCCTGGCCAACGTCGGCCGGGTCCTGGCGCCGGGCGGCTGGTTCGACTTCACCTTCGACCGCACCGAGGGCAAGGAGCACCAAGTGCTGAGGGAGGACTTCTACTACCGCACCGAAACCCTCATCGACCTCGCCCGGAAACACGGTCTGGCGGCCCGCTTCATGGAGGACTGGGAGGAACTCCCGCACGGCCAGTCCAAGATCCGCGTCACCCACGGCGGCTGAGCCCGCCGACCGTCACACGCCGACGTGGATGTGGGCAGCCCACAGCAGAGGAAGCCGGGGGTACGCCTGCCGCATGCGGTGGGCGGCCCGGTGGACCACCCCGGCGATGTCACGGTCCTCGGGCGGGCGGCGCAGCAGTTCGGTGTAGATCGTCCGGGCCACCTTCGGGGCCGCCCGGTCATTGATCGTCCAGAGTGTGCCGATGACATGCGGAAATCCGGCGAGCTGGAAGGCCGCCGAGATGTGCACGGCCTCGTCCATCATCTGGCGCCCCGGCTGTGTGGTGCCACAGGCGGAGAGGAAGGCGAGCTCGGCGTGGGGCAGGCGGAGGGCGGAGAGGCGGCGGACGTCGAACGGCTTGTCCTGGTGGTCATGGAGGAGCAGAAGGCTGCTGGAGGGGTCGTCGAAGCGGCTCTGGGCGTGGCAGGCGAAATGGGCCCAGGTGGCTTCCCGGAGTGCGGTGGCGACCCGGTCGTGGGTGGCTTCGGGGCCGGTCAGGACGGTGGCGTCGGGGAGCAGGCCGGTGAGCAGACCGGCCTCGTCGTGGGTGCCGGGCAGGTCGTCGGCGCCCGGGGTGCGGGGCATCGACACGACGAGCTGACGGTGCCGTGCGGCGCGCTCGCCTGTGCCGCGGCGGCCGCGGACGTGGGTGAGGGCTCGGAGGGTGGGGGTGTACGAGGAGATGACCCGGTCGAGGACAGTCCGGCCCGCGGTGTGGTGGTGGCCCGCGGCGTGCAGCGGCAGGTAGCTGAGCGGACCGACCGGCGACCACCACAGTCGTGGCCAGGTGTCCTGCGGGCCGGGTGACCGGGTGAATTCCAGTGCCGTCAATACGGGTTCGGCGATCGTGTCCCACAGCCGGCCCAGGATCGTTTCGAGGGCGTGATTGGCGACGCGCTGGCTCACGTCCAGCGTGCCCACGAAGACGTTCACCCACTCGACGACATCCTCGAGTGTGAGGTCCGGCAGCGGGATGTGCCGCACCCCCGCCGGGGTCAGGGCGAGCGCATCGCACCGCTGCTGGCTGACGTTGACGAGGACGACAGGGCCGGCCCGTCCGGCGTCCCTGAGCTGCGAAAGCGTCGGGGGCAGCAGGAACGACCCGAAGCCGGGCAGTGCCCGAATCTCCTCGATCAGCGCCTCCAGCTCGCGGGCGTGCTCATGCCGTCGCTCGCTTGGCCACTTGTCCTCAGTTTCGAGTTCGGCGCTGAGCCACTGGAAGCGGTCGGCGAGCCCCGGGTCCCGTTCCCGGAGGGCGCTCAGCGCGGTGCGGGCCGACAGGGCACGGTCGAGCAGCACGCCCCTCCCCTGTTCCAACAGGGTCACCGCGCGCTCCGGGTCTCCCGCCTCCAAGGCGCAGGCGGCGGCGTTCGCGGCCAGACCGCTGAAGCGGGTGAGCCAGTGCTCGGCATCGCTGCGCCCCAGGAACTGGGTGACGAGCAGGGGCAGCAGCCCGACCGCCGTCGCGTATCCCGTCAGCGCCTGCTCGGCACGTCCCGCCGACATCGCCAGCCGCCCGGCGTGCAGACCCGCCTCGACGCGTATCGCCGTGGCCGCGCTCGGCGCCGTGGCCGTGGCCAGGTAGGCCTCGATGGCTTCAGTGAGCGTCCCGGGGTTGGCGGATACCTTGTGCAGGGCTGCCAGGGCCCGGCCCAGCGTGAACAGTTGCCGGGCCCGCTGGGGTTCCGTTGAGGCGAGCGCCAGCGTACGGCGCAACACCTCCACGGCCTCCTCGGCCGACGGGCGGTCGCCGGTGCGCTCGCAGCGCACCAGGAGCGGGACGGCGAGGTTCATCAGCAAGCGGGAGTCGAGGCCCGCGGCTCGGCGCGCGATGTCGATGGCCTCGTCCAGGACCGCCGGATCGTCCTTCTCGTGCTCGACGAATGTGACCAGCGCGGCACAGAGATTGGTGAAATGTCTCTCCTCGTCCGGGTTGGCGGCCACGTTCTCCCTGCCGAGGGCGATGGCCTCCTCGATGAGGCTTCGGTCCCGTGACCTCTCGTACTTCAGGCGGAGCGCCAGGGCGAGTCCGGACAGCAGGTCGGGGCCCCGCCCGCTGCCGGGCGCCAGGTTGCGACGGCACAGGGCAATGGCCTCGTCCAGGGTTTCCAGATCGCCCGTGTGCTCATACCAGTCGCGCAACCCGTCGACCTGATTGACGATCCGTCGTCCCCGGTCCGGGTGGTCGGCCGGGGTCTCGGTCACCGCCCGGTGTCCCACGGCGATGGCCTGGTGCAGAACCTCCCGGGTGCCGTACTGGTCGTAGCTCAGCAGGAGCGCGTAGCTGAGCATGGCCAGATGTTGCACCATCCGCGTATGTCCCTCGGGTGTCCGGTCGACGGCCTCCCGGAAGACCTGCACGGCCTCGTCGAGCGCGGGCAGTTCGTCCGTGGCCTCGAACCAGCTCTGGAGCGCGCCGCCGAGGACCCCGAGGCGGTGGGGCCTCCGGGGGTCCTCGGCCGGGGTGGCGCCCACCGCGCGCCGGCCCACCTCGATCGCCTCCGCGAGCAGGTCCTTGTCCTCGGTGCGTTCGTAGGACGTCTTGAGCGAGGACGCCAGGTTCGACAGATACAGCGGATGGGCGAGGTGGTCCTCCCCGGTGAGTGCGACCGCCCGGCGCGCCGTCCGCAATGCCTCGGCTTCCGCTGCGTCATCCCCGGTCCGGTCGGCCCATTCGTGCAGCGCGGCACCGAGGTTGGACAGATACATCACCAGCTGGGGATCGTCCAGGGCCGTCACATCCACCGAGCGACGTCCGGTGGCGATGGCCTCTTCGAGGAAGGTGGTGTCTCCGATGCGCCGGAAGGCGTCCAGCAAGGCATTGCAGAGGTTGCTCAGCGTCATGGGGGATCGGGGGTCGGCGGCGATCGACCGGCGCCCTCTGTCGATCGCCTCGTGGAGGGCGCTCAGCTCCCCGGTCCGCAGATACCAGTCGCGGAACACACTGCCGAGCTGGGACTGTACGGCCGCCCACCCGGCGTGGCCGAGCGGCAGCGCGTCCACCGCGTGCCGGGTCGCCTCCACCGATTCCCACAGCGGGCTCGGGTCCTCGACGTGGTCGAACGCGCTCAACAGCAGCGTGACCAGCAAGATCACCTTGTTCGCATAGCCCGGGTGGTCGGGAGACATCCGGGACACCGCGTCGCGCAGATCGCTCAGCGCCTGGGCGATCCGCCCCGGTTCCAGATCCGCCAGGAGATGACGGAGTTCCGTATCGCTGAACTCATCCCACTCGTCGGGCGACTCCGGCTCGAAGACGGAACACAGCGCTTCCGGCACGCCCTGCGGGTCCGCCTCGTACACCGGGCGCAGCAGCTCCTCGGCCAGGCGCAGCTCCGACTCGTCGTCCAGCAGTCCGTACCGGTGCCAGAACAACCAGCCCACGGCGCACCGTACTTCGAGGTCGCTCCCGGGGTCGTCGCTCGCGGCGAACAGCTCGGCCATCTCACGTTTGGCGTCGGCGCCCAGGACTTCCTGCGGGTCCGCGGTGGCGGCGTACCGGTCCAGCCGGGCGCGCAGCGCCGTCAGCAGCTCTGATCTCACGGTCCGATGATGGCCGACCAGGCATGCGCCCACCGTGGCCCCGACGGTGGGCGGCGGCAACCTACGATCGCGGATCGATCAACTGCACGACCGGCCTCCCGGCCGCCGGGCGCAGGGAAAATACTCACCGTCATCCCATTTCGCCCCAATGCCAGTAGGTTGGGGGCATGGGAGTGTCGGAGAGGGGCCGGGTCCCGGCGGAGTTGCGCGAGGACGCCGTGGCGGCTCTCGCGGCGGTCGCCGGGCTCGTACTGTCGCGTGCGGACTGGGTGCATGTGGAGCGCGCGCTGGGGGCGTTGGAGGCGGCCGTGCGGGCCGGGGACGCACGGGCGCTGGGCGCGGTGACGGGACAGTTGGAGCTGGTGGGGCCGTCGCGGGTGCGGCTGCGCGCGGGCGAGGAGGGCGACGGGCGCGAGCCCGCGCCACCCGATGTCCTGGACCGGCTCAACCGCTTGGTGCACGCCCTGCGGAGCGAGGCCGAGGACGACGATCGCGCGGAGGGCGCACCGGCCGGTGGTGACGCTCACTGACCAGTCGCTCGTCGTCCACCTGTTCGTGGCCACGACCGGACCGCGCCGGAGCGCGTCGTACCGGCGGCTGCGGGAGGTGTGGGCGGCGTGCGGGTCGCATCTGGGCATGACGCACTCCGTCGCCGCGACGGGGCTGCCGGACACGCTCCCCGAGGAGCTGGGCGAGCTGCCGGCGACCGGGGCGGTGGCGGCGCGGCGGGACCGTGCGGGGCTGGCCCAGGCGGTCCTGCGGCGCCACCACGATCTGCTGTGTCTGTCGGTGGCGCTGTCGCCCGCCGCCGGTGAACACGGCTCGTGGGACGCCTGGGACCGGCAGTGGACGCGGGTCGCCGGGCAGGACCGGGACCAGGAGCGGGAGTGGGTGGTCGGCGAGGCGCGGCTGTACGTGGCCTACCGCGAGGTGGCGGGCGGCGCCGCGCCGGTGGGCGTGCGGGAGCTGACGGAGGCGATACGCGCCGAACTGCCCCTGCCGCTCGGGCCGGGCGTCGCGGTGGCCCGCCCCGAGGTCACCCTGTGGGAGGCCACCAGTGACTCCGCCACCCGGCCGTCGCGGCGCTTCGTCGCGGTGGCGGACGACAGTGGCGACGCGCCCCGGGACACCGAGCACTGGCTGTGGAGCCAGGGCGGTGACGCACCGCCACCGTTCGCCCGCTATCTGGCGGACGCGGCCAAGCTGCGGTACGAGATGCGGGTGCACGCCGCGCACGGCAGCGATCTCGCCTCTCCGGCGGGGGCGGTCGTGGACGGTGCCCTCGCGGCCCTGGACCGCGGCACCGCAGACGACAACGGGCCAGACGACGGGCAGGCGCACGACCGTGGCGAGGAACTCGCCCGGTGGCGCACCAGACTGCTGGCGCTCACCGCGGGTTCCGCGGGCCTCACCCAGTGGGTCACCAGGGTCAGGGAGATGCGTACCACCGTGCGGATCGCCGAGTCCAACATGCGCGCCCAGCGGGACGCAGCGGGCGTCCCCGAGGGCGGCCACGGCCCGTTCGCCGAAGACCTCGCGCTGGCCGGGTGGTTCGTCCAGCGGCTGTCCGACGGGCTGGTCTATCTGGAGGCGGATCGGGAACGCGCACGGGACGCGCTGACGGCCCTGACGGTCGAGGCGGAACACGCCCTCCAGCGCCGCCGGGAGCTGACGCAAGCCCAGGAGGCCGCGGCGCAGCAGCGGCAGAGCAAGGTCAATCTGCTGCAGAGCGCGTTCCTCGGCGCGGTCCTGATGGTGCTCGCCGCGATCCAGACCTTCGCCTACAAAGTCCCGTTCCTGCCGCCGCCCGCGGTGCCCGCTCTGATCGCCCTGCTCGGTGCGCTCGCCCTGCTGCTGGCCACGCTGGTGCTGTGGCTGGCCACCCCGCCGGAGAGCCGGGCGCCGGCCCGGCTCGGCTCGCTGCTCACCGGGCTGGTCGGCGCCACGGCCGGATGGCTGGCCAGCACAGTGGCCGTGCACGCGGCGACCGGCCGGGCCGCACCGGCCCTGCTGACCTGGGCCGTGGCGCTTCCGGCGTTCGGCTGCGGATGGCTGGTCATGCGACGGCGGCTGCGCGCGGACGACGCGCCCTGAGGCTCAGCCGGACACGGCTCCGGCCGCGCGCCGCCGCCGGATCAGGGTGACGCCGAGGACGCCGGCCAGCGCGCCACCGAGGGCGTAGGCGGTCAGCACCGCCAGGTTGGCGGCGATGCCGTGGCCGGAGAAGTACATGACGTGGCGTACGGCGTGGGTGGCGGCGCCGTTGGGGAGCGCCGGGCTGAGCGCCCGCCAGAACGGGGGCAGCAGCTCAGGGCCGTAGGCGCCACCGGCGCTGGGGTTGCCGAGGACCACGAACAGCAGCACCGTGACGCCGATTCCCAGGACGCCGAAGAGCACCTGGAAGGCGATCGTCATGGCGGCGGCACCGAAGACGACCAGGGCTCCGATCGCCGACAGGGCGAGGAAGTGTCCGTTCAGGGCGCCGAGCAACGGCCCCACGATCGCCGCGCCGCCCAGGCCGGACAGCACCGCGTACGGCACGGCCGCCAGCAGTCGCCGCCCGGCGCCGCGCGCGGTGGCCGGGCGGGCGCCGAGGGACACGCCCAGCAGCGCGGCGAACAGATAGCCGCCCACCGTCCAGCCCACCACCAGGTAGAAGCTGCTCAAGCCCCGGGCGTCACCCGCCTGCGCGGGGAACGCGTCGACGACGTTCGCGGTGCGGGCCTGGGTCTTCTCGGCCTTCTCGATCACCGTTTCCAGCGCGCTCGCCGTGGAGGCGCCACCGGCACCGGCCACCAGGAGGGTGTCGGTGTGGGATGCGGGCTTCACGATCAGCGCGCCGCTGATCTCCCCCGTACGCAGCCGCTCGCGGGCCGTTGCCTCGTCGGTGGCGGTGGCCTTCAGCGGGTGGCCGGGTATCCCGTTGAGCTTCTCCACCACGTCCGGGGCCATCCGCTGCGGCGCGGCGACCGCGATCGGGATGCGATGCGGCTGGGGATGGTGGAACGCTCCCACGTAACTCAGGACGAATCCCAGTTGCAGCAGCAGCGCGCCGACGAGCATCGCCGCGATGCGCGGCGGGACCGCGCCACGCAGCCGGGCCCACCATCCTCGGGGCGTCGCGCCCTCCTCCTTCGGCCGCACCGCGTCCGGCTCCGCGCTCCGCGTCGCCCGGGTCTCCGCGTGGTCCGTATCCACCTGACTCACTGATCCGCACTTCCTCAATCACCGATGGGTTCGATACATCACTGTATCGGATACACGAGTGTATCGAACTAGGATGGGGCCCATGACGGAAGCCAGTAACAGCGCACTCGACCGCCGGGCGCTGCGCAGCGGACGCCGCGCGGACGGCACACCCACGCGCGTCACCCGGCGGCGGGCCGAGACCCGGGAACGTCTGCTGGCCGCGGCGCTCACGGTCTTCGCGGAGCGCGGCTTCGGCCGCGTGGGAATCGAGGAGGTCTGCGAGGCCGCCGGGTACACGCGCGGCGCCTTCTACTCCAATTTCGACAGCCTCGACGAGCTGTTCTTCGCCCTCTACGAGCGGCAGGCCGCGCTCGTCACGGCCCAGGTGCACCACGCGCTGGACGGCGCCACCCCCGACGAAGGGCTCCCGGCGCTGCTGGACCGGGTGGTGGGCGCGCTGCTCATCGACCGCACCTGGGTGCTGGTACGCACCGACTTCATGCTGTACGCGGCGCGCAACCCGGACACCGCGGCGGCCCTGATCCGGCATCGTGAGGCGTTGCGCGAAACGCTCCAGCCGATCGTGACCGCCTACGTCGACCCCGACACCATGCCGCCCGGGCTGCGCGACCCCGAGTCCCTGACGGCGGCGGTCCTCACCATCCACGACGCCGCGGCGGGCCGGCTGCTGCTCGATCCGGACCTCGACGCCCTGCGGACCTGGCTGCGCGACATGCTCACCGCGCTTCTCACCCCCCGGCGCTGAGCAGGGGGTGCGGGTGCGGCGGGTGGCGAGCGCGCTCGCCACCCGCCACCTGTGGTGTCAGCCCCGGGCCGCCGCGCGGCGGCCCGCGCGGGTGATGAGCACCGCGCCGATGACCATCAGCAGCCCCACGCCCGCCGCGCCGAGGCCGATCGTCACCAGATCCGTCTCCAGGGGCGGATGCTGGGTCTTCGGCGTACCGTCCGGGGTGGCCAGATGCTCCTTGCCCGTGTACTTCACGGGGCCCGTCCCGTCGGCGGGCGGCTTCGAGGAGCCCTGGACGGCGGCAGCCGCGTCGATCGGCCCGTACCCGACCAGCGCGTTGCGCCCGCCGGCCGGGTGGTGCGCCGTCTTGGTCAGCAGGGTGCGGACCTGGGCCGGGGTCAGCTTGTCGTTGTGCGACAGCATCAGGGCCACCACGCCCGAGGTGAGCGCCGCCGCGGGCGAGGTGCCGTCGACCGGCTCGTAGCCGCCCGTGTTCTTCGCGCTCATGATGGCCACGCCCGGCGCGGCCACCGCGTTGTACGTCCGTACCGTGGAGAAGTCGGCGCGGCTGCCGTTCTGCTGGGTGGCGGCCACGGCGATCACGCCCGGATAACCCGCCGGGTACGAGGCGTCGTTGAACATGTCGCCCTCGTTCCCCGCCGAGGCGATGACCGGAATGCCCTTCTGGGCCGCCCGGGCCAGGGCGTCGACCTCGTCCTCGTCGACGCTGTCGCCGAACATCTCGCCACCCAGCGACATGGAGATCACATCGGCGCCATGGTCCACCGCGTAGTCGATGCCCTGGCTGGTCGGGCTCACTCCCTGCCGGATGTCCCCGCCGTGGTCCTTCTTGTCGTCGATCACCCGGACCGACAGGATGCTCGCCTTCGGGGCCACCTTGAGGACGTCCGAGGCCATCGCGGTGCCATGGCCGCCCCAGCGCGGATCGCCGGGCTGCAGACCGTCCTTGAGGAAGTCGGGGCCGGTGGTCACCTTGCCGTGGAGCGCCACATGGTTGGTCATGACGCCGCTGTCCAGGACCGCGACCTTGATGCCCTCGCCCTGCGCGGTGCCCTGCGCCGAGGCGAGGCCGAGCGCCTTCGCCTCCCAGCTGGTGGGGGTGGGATTGGCGGCGGCCGCGGGCGGTGCGGCCGCCACACCCAGCAGCGAGCCGAGGACGAGCGCGGTCGTGGCCGTGGTGAGGCGCGCGGTGGTGTGTCGCCGGACGCTCATGAGATCCCCTCCGTCAGCAGGTCGAAGTAGTGGACCTTCAGGGCGTCGACGAGGCCGTCGGCTGCGCCCCGCCACGGGGCCCGGTCCTGCTTGGCGTCGATGCTGTACTTGCCCCACTCACCCGGCAGCTCGCCCGCCTTACGACCGTCGACCGCACCGGCGGAGGCCACCAGCGCGTACGGCAGGCCGCTGACCGGCTGCCCCGCCGAGCCGTTGGCCCGCGCGTCGCTCCACTTGGCCGCGATCGTGCCGGGGACGGCGTACGCCCTCACACCCGGCCCCGGGTTGTCCTTCTCCTTCTCGGCGTCGAAGAACGTGCTCATCTCCGTGCTCATGGACTCGCTCTCCGGCAGGACGATCAGCGCCACGGTCGCGACCGTGTTGCCCGTCGGGTCCACATAGGTGGCGCGCAGGACGGCCTTGCAGCCGAGCTTCTCCGCCTGGGTCGCGGTGGCTCCGCTCAGCCCGTCGTCACAACCGGTCTTCTCGGATATCCCGATGCGGTGCCACTGGGCGCGCTCGCGGTCGGGCGTCCGGGCCTCGCCGGTGCCCTGCCTGGGCGCGACGAAGTCCGGGAAGAGCTTGTCCGCGGGCTCGTTGCGCCACATCGACGCGCCGTACGCGGTGCGGTTGGGGATGTTCTGGCCGGCGTTCGAGTAGGCGTGCGCGGTCAGCGCGCCACCGCCCAGCATCGCGAGCCCGCCGACGATGCCGAGGAAGGCACTGAGGCAGGTGCGCCCGGTGTTCTTCTTCGGTGGCGCGGGCGGCGGCGATTGCGGGGCGGACATGGCGCCGTACGGTGCGCCGTGGGGCCCTTGCGCGCCGTACGGCGTCCCCTGCGCGCCGTACGGCGCGCCCTGGGCCCCCTGCCAGCCCTGCTGGGGGCCGGGCGGCGGGGACGGTGGCATGGGCGGTGGGGGTGGCATGGGCGCTTGGCCCTGCCGGGGCTGGTGTCCGTAGGGCCCGGCGTTGCCAGGGCCTTCGGGCGGCGGCGGATACGACATGGGCTCCCCTCCTCGGTGTCGGCGTCCGGCGAGCGGGCGCAGATCGGCAGAGGAGAGATCTCCAACGGCACACGCCCCCGCACGTGCAGAGGTGAACACTACAGAGCGTGGCTGGAAATGAAGCAACCGGCCCCCGGGCGGACGACCGGAACGACACCACCCGGGCGTTATGCCCGGCGGAAGACGGTGAGGGAGTGGCCGACCTCGTCGACCGGGCGGCTGTGCTCGATCAGCGCCGCCAGCCGCCCCCGCGCCCCGGCGACCGAGGAGTCCGAGACGACGAGCAGCCCGTGCACCCGGCCCGGGGACACCCTGCGCGGATCGTGGGCGTGGATGCCGTACGCGGACGGCACACCGCTGCCCTTGTAGACCAGCCACACCCGCTCGTCCCGGTAGCGCCCCCGGAGGCGGTCGGCCAGTCGCCCCAGGTCCTGGCCCCAGTCGACGTTCGAGTCGTGCAGGTACCGATGGGTCCTGGCGGGACCGCCGAACGCCTCGTTGGCGTAGGGCAGGTAGTACGGAAAGGCCCGCAGCGAGCTGACCGCCACGCAGGCCACCAGGACCGCCGTCACGCCGAGGGCCCCTCGCCACCGGAGGGTGACCAGCCCGGCCGCGGCGACCGCCAGGAACATGGGCAGGAAGAGCGCGTACCGCACGCCGAGGTCGCGGGCGCCGTTCATGGCCACGGCCAGCAGCACGGCCGCGGGCACCAGGACGTACGGCGCCGCGGGCCGCAGCCGGGGCGCCGCCACCATCGCGACGGCACCGGCGGCCCACAGCGCGAGCATGCCCAGCGGCGTCTTCACCAGCAGTGCGGCGGGCAGGTAGTACCAGAGCGAGCCGTGGTACTGGTGGCCGAACAGGAAGCCGCGCCACAGCTCGTTCTCGAATCCGAACTGGATGCGCATCCCGTCGCGGAACGGCTCGGGGACCGGCAGCAGGTCGACCGCGAGCCCGCGCAAGCCATGGACGGCGGGCACATGGCCGGGCGTGGTCCAGCGCAACCGCGGGTCCACGGCGAGATACGCGGCCCACACCACGGCGAGCGCGACCAGCGCCATGCCCACCGCGCCCGCCACGCCCCGCGCCAGGATCCGGGCTGTGCCGCGCCGTCCTGTGCCACGCCACCCCGTGCCGGGTGTCCGGCGGGCGTACGCGTAACTCAGCACCGCCAGCGGCATCAGCACCGGAACCGCCGGCAGCGCGCTCATCTTGGTGGCCACGGCCGCGCCGAGCGCCGCCCCGGCGAGCGGCAGGTGGCGTAACGGGCGGCGGCGCGCCCGCCACAGCAGCCACACCGAGGTCAGCAGGAAACCGGCCATCGGTACGTCGAGCGTGGCGAGCGAACCGTGCGCGATGACATCGGGCGAGAACGCGTACAGCGCGAGCGCCGCCACCCCGCCCACGGGGCCGGTCAGCTCCCTTGCGAACGCGAAGACGACCAGCCCGAACAACAGCGTGAGCACGATCACCGGCAGCCGCGCCCACAGCATCACCTGCCATGGGTCGTTGCCCGATTCGTACAGCAGACGCCGCCCCAGCGCCCCCTGGTCCCCGGCGAAACCGGGAGCCAGGCGGGGGTGGGCGAACAGCAGCCCGGCGGCGATGACGAGCTTGCCCAGCGGCGGGTGTTCGGGGTTGAACCGCAGGCTGTGTTCCTGCAGATAGGTCTTCGCCGTCCCCACGTACACCGGCTCGTCGATGGTCGGCGTCTGCTCCACGGCCGCGGTCACCATCGCGGCGGCCATCTGCGCGAGCAGCACGGCCACCACGACGGCGACGGCCACGGCCAGGCGGCGCCGCCGCGGCTCCCGGACCCGCGGCTCCACGGCCCGCGCCACCGGACTCACGGCCGCCCTGGTCACCCTGTCGAGGACACCTGCCACGTGCATGGCACCCGACCATAAGGGTGCGCATCCGCGAACGGGCCCAGGAACGTGAACTCAGCGCGTTCCGCAAAAAGCGCGCGGGGCGGTGGGCCTCGGTGGGACTAGCGGGCCGTGCCGAAGTCCTGCGTCCAGTAGTCGCCGTGCTGGGCGAGACCGACGCCGATCTCCTTGAAGTCGCAGTTCAGGATGTTGGCCTTGTGACCGGAGCTGTTCATCCAGCCCTCCATCACGCTCTTGGCCGAGCTGTAGCCGTAGGCGACGTTCTCACCGTAGGTGCTCCACGAGTAGCCCGCCTTCTCGATCCGGTCGCCGGGGGACGACCCGTCGGAGCCGGTGTGCGACATGTCGCTGTGCTCGGCCATGTCCTTGCTGTGGGCCTCGGCGGCCGCGGTGAGCTTCGCGTTCACCTTCACCGGCGAGCACCCCACCTTGGCGCGCTCGCTGTTGACCAGCTCCACGACCTGCTCCTCGGCACCGGCCGCCGCGGACGACGGGGAGGCGGCGGCCTTGGTGGCGGGGGCGGTGGTGGCCGGGGCCTTGGACTTCGCCGCCGCCGGGGCGGTGGCGGACAGGGTCGTGGCGGGGGCGCCGGTCGTGTGGGCTCTCGGCGTGGCGGAGGACGACCGCGACGCCCGCGCCGCCCCCTTCGCCTTCTTCGCCCGGTTCGCCGACGCCGTCTTCTCCGCTTTCTCTGCGTCCCAGTGGTGGCTCTTCTTCTCGTGCCACCGCTGCCCGTGCTCCTGCCCCGCGGAGGCGGAGGTCTCGACACCACGGGCCTCGTCGCCCTTGTCGCCCGGCCCGTTCAGACACGCCATCGCGACCGACGGCACACCCACTGCGGCCACGGCGACGGCGGCGACGACCATCTTCCGGTGGTGCGTCTTCGTGGTCCGGTGCTTGCTCATGCGTGACCCTCACTCGGTAGTCGCGGCACGCCCTCCCCGTGTACGGCCGACTCTGTGCGCGGCGATGCCAGAACTGCCGAGGCGCGGTGTGGGCCGTCAGTCTTGGCGCCGCGGCAAGGCAATGCAACAAATGTTCGCTACTACCGGGTGTCGTAGTGGGGACGGAGCTTGCGAAGGGGCGCCGAGGTGTGCTGTGCAGGTCACGTGAAGGGAATGTGACGGTGACCCATCGTCAGAAACCCCTGTGACCTTAAGGCTGAACATAACACCGGCCCCGCGGCGAACACGGATACGACATGTCGGCAAGAGCCGAAAAGTCTCCGATTTCCCCGAGCGGGTATCTACTATTGCGCCCCGTTCGTTCTGGGGGCCGGTGTGACTGTTGTCATGAGGTGTGACGCGCTCAGTCGGATGTGATCCGGGCGGCCACACAGGGGTCCTCGTTGCGGAAGCCGAGGCGGGTGTAGAGCCGTTCGGCGGGGGCGTTGTCGGCGAGCTGCCACAGGGTGCAGAACCCGTGGCGGCGTACCGCGTACCGGGTCAGCCACGACGTCAGCGCCGCGCCCAGCCCCTGACCGCGCTGGGCGAGGTCCGTCGCGACGGACGCCATCAGCGGAGCCCCGCTGTCCCGCAGGCTGCTCAGGGCGCCACAGGCCACCAGTCGCCCCTGCTCGTCGCGGATTCCGCACCACAGGGTCACGTCCGTGGAGCCGGGGCCGGTCGAGTGGGCGGGGCTGTGTTCGCCGAGGAAGGCGAGCAGCTCGTCGTGGTGGCTCTTGTCGAGGACGACCACGCGCTCCTCTCCCCGCTGCACGGGCGGCTCCTCCAGCGTCCAGCGGAACACCCACTCGACGACGTCGTTCACCGGCAAATGGCGGGCGACCAGGGCCTCGGTGCCGCGCGGCCCGGTGAACTCCCGCACCTTCTCTGGGCGGCGCTGCGCGGCGCGCAGGACGAGCCCGGCGGCCGGCTCCGGGCCGCCCACGGTCCACACATGCCCACGGACATCGTCGAGCCACGCCGCGGCACCATTGCCCGACCAGCTGAAACGGCCGGCCGGTCGCTGCCGCGCCGCGCCGAAACGCAGCAGCGCGGAGCCGGGTCGCAACTCCAGGCCCTGGCTGAACAGGTCCGTGGTCCGGGGAGGAAGAGTCGTTGCCAGCATCGCTCTCAGGAAGGACGTAGTAGGGGACGGCGACAGCCCGGACACGCGCGGGCGCGCCCGGAGACTGTCCTGCTGAGGTAGGGGGAGCCCGTCGGCGGCTGCGCGCGCGGGCGCGCCCGGCCGAGCGGGGCGGTCCACTGTCGCATACGGTCCCCGGCCCGGGGCAAATCGGCAGCCGCCCCCACCAGGGGTTCGTCCGATCGCCGGGGACGTGTCCCCCGCCGTTCAGGACACCGACGCCGCGCGTCCCCTGCCCGGGGCGGGGTCGACTGCCCATGGCGCGGCGCGCCGCCGCGCCTCCACGCCTCCGCACCGCGGGCCCGGCTCAGCGCTCCGCCCCCGGCTCACCGCTCCGGCGAAACGGCAGCGTCGTCCTGCGGCTCGGACAGCCCGGCCCCCAGCCCCTCCGGCAGGGGCCCGGTGTGCACCACGCCCAGCCGCTGGGTCGCCCGGGTCAGCGCCACGTACAGGTCGCTCGTCCCGAACTCCGCCGGCTCGGCCACGATCACCGTGTCGAACTCGAGCCCCTTGGCCTGCCGCGGGTCCAGCAGCACCACCGGGCTGGTGAGGTCCGGGGACCGCCCGGCGGACACGTCCGGGAGCACGGCCGCGAGGGCATCGTGGTGGCCGGCCTGGGCGATCACCGCGAGACGGCCCTCCGTCCCCGACTCCCGCGCCACGGCGTCGGCCACCGCGCCCGGCAGGTCGGCGGTGTGCCGCGCCCACGGACGTACGCCGGTGGCGCGGATCGAGCGCGGCGGTTCGAAGTCGGGGTCCGCGGTCCGGGCCACCTCCGCCGCGACCGCCATGATCTCGGCCGGGGTGCGGTAGTTGACACCGAGCCGGGTGTGTTCCCAGCGGTCCTCGACGTACGGGGCGAGAATCGAGGCCCAGGAGCCGCAGCCACCCGGCTCCGCCGTCTGCGCGGGGTCGCCGACCAGCGTCATGGAACGGGTCGGGGAGCGACGCATCAGCAGCCGCCACGCCATCGGGGACAGCTCCTGCGCCTCGTCCACGATGATGTGGCCGAAGGCCCAGGTGCGGTCGGCGGCGGCGCGTTCGGCGGCGCTGCGGTGGTCGGCCTCCTCGTTCCGGTCGGCCAGGCGTTCCGCGTCGATGAGGTTGTGGGCGGCCAGCACCTCCGACTCGTCGTCGTCGCGGTCCTCGAACTCCTGGGTGCGGGAGCCGTAGGAGAGGTCGAGCACGCCCTGCGCGTACTCGATGCGCTCCAGCCGCTCCCCCTCGGCGGCGGCGCGGGCCGCCGAGTCGTCCTCGCCGAGCAGCTCGGCGGCCTCGTCCAGCAGCGGCACGTCCGCCGGGGTCCACGCGCCGCCGGTACGACGGATCGCGGCGGCGTCGGCGTCGGACACGTGGACGGGGTCGGTGAGGAAGTCCGCGACGAGCCCCTCCGGGGTGAGTTCCGGCCACAGCTCGTCGATGGCGGCGTGCACCTCGGAGCTGGCCGCGATCGCCTTGCCGAGCTGGGCGATGTCGTCCGGGCCGAGGAGGTTCGGGCCGCCGTACGGGTCCGCGCCGATCCGGTCGGTGAGCTGGGCGGTCAGCCCGTCGATGACACTGAACGCGAAATGCGGGCGGGCCAGGTTGTGCGGCAGCCGGGTCTCGCGTGCGCGCCACCGCGCGTCGCTCGCGATGTCCGCGTCCAGGACCAGGTCACCGTCGTCGTGGTCGATCACGATCGCCGGGTCGGGCAGCACCTGCCGGTCCCGTACGAAGCGGGCCAGGGCGTCCGCCATGGTGGCGCGGCCCTTGGCCTCGGCGGCCGCCGGGGTGTCGGTGCCGGTGGCCGTCACCCCGGGGTACAGCTCGCCGAGCGTGGCGAGCAGCACACCGGTCTCGCCGAGCGCGGGCAGCACCTCGCCGATGTAGCCGAGGAAAGCGGGGTTGGGCCCCAGGACCAGCACGGCGCGGCGGGCCAGCAGCTCGCGCTGCGCGTACAGCAGATAGGCGGCGCGGTGCAGCGCGACCACGGTCTTCCCGGTGCCGGGGCCGCCCTCGACGACGAGCACGCCGTGGTGCGGGGCGCGGATGATCCGGTCCTGCTCGGCCTGGATGGTCTGCACGATGTCGTGCATCCGGCCGGTACGGGCCGAGTCGAGCGCGGCGAGCAGCACGGCGTCCGCGTCGCTGTTCTCGTGCCCGGTCCGCACGGTGTCGGACAGGTCCAGGATCTCGTCGTGCAGGGCCGTGACCTGCCCGCGCTCGGTGGTGATGTGCCGCCGGCGGCGCAGCCCCATCGGGGTGTGCCCGGTCGCCAGGTAGAACGGGCGCGCCACATCGGCCCGCCAGTCGATGACCAGCGGGGTGCGTTCCGCGTCGTCGCGCCGGATGCCGATGCGCCCGATGTGATGGTCGCGGCCGTCACGGAACGCCAGCCGCCCGAAGCACAGCCCCCGCTCCCCCGCGTCGAACGCGGCGAGCAGCCCGGACCGCTCGGCCACCAGCACATCGCGCTCCAGCCGCGCCTGGAAATTCCGCCCCTCCATCGACAGGGCGTCACTCACCGCCTCCTCGGCCCCGGCCCGCAGCTCGGCGAGACGCGCATGGAGCAGGGCGATGAATTCCTGTTCCTGACGCAATTCCGCGTTTGACAATTCAACTCCCACTGGATATGATGACTTCATCAAGCTTTTGTGTATCTTTGATGTGCACAGGCACACAAATTACCAATATACGCAGCGGAATCCCCTGGTCGTCAAGGTGACCGGGGGTTTTCTTTTTGCCCCGACGATCGTCAACCGCGTGGCGCAGGAAGGGCTATTCCCTCATCAGCAATGGCGCCATCGAAGCAAAGGCCATTGGTGGTAGGGGAATTGTGGACGGGCAAGCGTTCGTCCCCCCTGACGCCACGAAGCCGGCAGCCCCCTCGCCGAAAGGGCTGCCGGTCCAGTCGTCTGCCCACCCCGATCGCCCGGGGGTCTACGCCTGGCCGGCAGCCTCGAGGACCTCGCGGAGTTGGGAGCGGGCCGTGACGCCCAGTTTGGGGAAGCTGCGGTAGAGGTGGGAGCCCACGGTCCGGGGAGAGAGGAAGAGGCGCTCGCCGATCTCGCGGTTGCTCAGGCCCTTGGCGGCGAGGCGGATGATGTGCTGCTGCTGGGGTGTGAGGGAGGTCAGGGCGTCCGGGGCGGCGGGGGCCGGGTCGACGCCGGCGGCGCGGAGCTCGGCCTGGGCGCGGTCGGTCCAGGGGTGGGCGCCGAGGCGGCGGAAGGTTTCCAGGGCGGTGTGCAGGTGCGGGCGGGCGTCGGTGATGCGGTGGGCGCGGCGCAGCCATTCCGCGTGGTCCAGGAGGATCTGGGCGCGTTCGAAGGGCCATTGACGGCCCGCCGAGTCGGCCAGGGCCGAGTGGAAATGTGGTTCCGCCCGGGAGGGGTCGAGCAGGGCGTGGGCGCGGTGGATCAGTGCGCGCATCCGGGGTGAGGGGTCGTCGGCGAGCCGCTTCTCGGTGCGTTCCACGATGACGGCGGCCTCCGCGTGGTGGCCGGTGCGTACGGCCGCGGCGGCGAGTTCGGCGAGGCCGGCGTGGGAGCACGCGTAGTGGACGGGGTCGCCGTCGGCGGTGAACAGCAGGCGGAACTGTTCGTACGCGGTGCTCTGGTCGCCCTCGGCGACGGCGGCCATGCCCAGCGCCCAGCGGGCGCGGACGGCGACCGCGCGGCTGCGGTGCGGGTCGACCAGGGACAGGGCGGCCGACGCGGCGGTGCGGGCCTCGGCGGTCCGCCCGGTCAGGGCCAGCGGGGCGGCTTCGAGGGACCGTACGGCGGCCTCGAGGTGGGGCAGCCCGGCGACGGAGGAGGCGCTGTTCGCGGCGGCGAGCCGGGCCTGCGCCCAGAGCCCGTGGTCCAGGTATGCCCACCCCGCGGTGCAGCCGAGACCGGTGGGCAGGGTGCCGCGCAGCCGCCAGCGGTCGAGGGCGTCGTCGAAGATCCGTACCGCGAGAGCCGTCTCGTCGAGCAGCCACGCCATCGCGCCGAGCGAGTTGAGCAGCGCCGGGTCGCCGTCCGCCGCCTCCACCAGGGCCGGGAGCGCCGCCACCCGTTCGGAGCGGGCCTCCGTGGGGTCGGTCACGGTGAGCGTCCAGGGGTCGCCCTGCGCCCGTGCCCGTACGGCGAGGCGGTGGTCCTCGTCGCCCGAGTAGAAACCGGCCACGGACGCCAGGACGACGGCCGTCCGGCGCAGCCGGGGGTCCTCCGCCGCCCGTGTCAGCAATGTCAGCGCGGTGTCGTGCTCGGCGCTCAGGGTGAGCACCTGCCCGACCCGCAGCGACGCCTCGGCCACCAGCGCCGGGTCGTCGGTGAGCGCCCGCGCCCGCGCGGCGAGTTCGCGCACCCAGTGGGGCTGACCGGTGGCGACGGCCTCGCGGGCGGCCGCCACCAGGCGGCGGGCGCGGGCGTGCGGTGCGGGGCTCAGCTCGGCGGCGCGTTCCAGCGCGGTGACGGCGGCGGTGTACCCGCCGCGGGTCCGGGCCCGGCCCGCGGACTCCTCCAGCGCGGCGGCGATCTCCTCGTCCGGGCCCTCCGCGGCGGCGGCCAGATGCCAGGCGCGGCGGTCGGGTTCCCCGGTGAGTGACGCGGCGAGGTCGCGGTGCGCCCGGCGCCGGGCGGCCAGCGGTACGGAGTGGTAGATCGCGGACCGGATCAGCGGATGCCGGAAGCGGGCCCGCCGGGTGTCGCCGCCGCCGGTGATCCGGAGCAGCCCGGCGGCCTCGGCCGGGGCCAGCGCCTCCACGCGGCCCGCCACGGCCCGTTCGTCGGCGGCGACCAGGAGCAGGGCGTGGCGGGTGTCAGGGGGGAGGGCGTCGAGGTCGGCGGCGTAGAGCCGCATCAGGCGGTCGGTGGGCGGCAGGAGGTCTTCGCCGGTGGGGTCCGAGGAATGCGTGGCGTCCGTACCGGGCGCCCCGTACGCCCGGGCCAGTTCGACCAGGGCCAGCGGATTTCCGGCGGCCTGGTCGAGGATGCGCATCCGGCGGCTGCCGGTGGGCGGTGACGGCTGCCGGTCCAGCAGTTGGACCGCGGCGGAGGCGTCCAGTGGGCCCAGCGGGAGCGTGGGGAATCCGGAGAACGCCGCCGGGGCCGCCGCGCCCGTCGTGTCCCGGGTCCCCGCGACCACGGCGAGGGGTTCGTCGTCGATGCGCCGTGCGGCGAAGGCCAGCGTCTCCAGCGAGCCGGTGTCGATCCACTGCAGATCGTCGACCACCACGAGCAGGGGCGACCGCTGGGCAAGCTCGGAGAGCAGGGCGAGCAGCGCGACGCCGAGGAGCAGCCGGTCGGGAGGGGTGGCGCGGTTGCGGTCGGCCGCGGGGACGGCGGCTCCGGGACCGACGCCCCGATCGCCGGTGGCCCCGGCACCCGTCTCCCCGCGACCGGTGGCTTCAGGGCCGTTACCCCCGCCTCCGGTCGCATCGACGCCGGCGCCCGCGGCACCGGTGGCACCGCCGCTCGCGGCACCGGCGCCCGGGTCCTCGACCCCGATCGCGCCCAGCAGCGCCGACCGCTGGCGGGCGGGCAGGCGGGCGGTGTCGTCGAGCACCGGCCGCAGCAGCTGGTGCAGTCCGGCGAACGGCAGGTTCGCCTCGCTCTCGCTGCCCGCCATCCGCAGCACCCGGCCCCGGTGCCGGTCCGCGGCCAGACCGAGCAGGGTGCTCTTGCCCGCGCCCGGTTCTCCCGTCACGATCAGCACGCCGCGGGTCACACCGAGCACGGCCGCGCTCTCGCTCTCCCTTCCGACCATGGTCATCACCCGACTGTATCGGCCGGTGCAGTCATGTGACGGATTCCGCCGGCCCCGGGCCGGGGAGCAGGCTGGACGCATGGACACCATGACGCTTGGCGACGTCGACATCACCCGCGTGGTCGAGCTGCCCCCGAAGGGCCTCGCCCGCGACATCATCTTTCCCGACATCCCCATGGAGCACTGGCACGCGAACGAGAGCTGGCTGGCGCCCGCGTTCCTGGACCTGGCCGCCGACGAGGTGCGCACGATGATCCAGACCTGGGTGCTGCGCAGCGAGGGCCGGACCATCCTCATCGACACCGGTATCGGCAACGGCCGCGAGCGGCCGCACATGCCGTTCTTCCACCGCCTGAACACCGACTTCCTCGGCGAGCTGGCCGCGGCCGGGGTGCGGCCGGAGGACGTCGACACGGTGATCTGCACGCATGTGCACGGGGACCACGTCGGCTGGAACACCACGCTGGTCGACGGCGAGTGGCGGCCGACCTTCCCGAACGCGGAGTACGTGATCGCACGCGCCGACTTCGACTACTGGAACCCGGAGAACGGTCACAGGACCCGCTCGGGCTCGCGCATGGCCAACGTGTTCGAGGACAGCGTGGCCCCGGTCCACCAGGCGGGGCAGACCGTGCTGTGGGAGGGCGAGCACTACGACATCGACGCCCAGCTGCGCCTCGAAGCCGCCCCCGGCCACACGCCCGGCTCCGCCGTCGTACGGCTGCGGTCGGGCACGGACCGGGCGCTGTTCGCGGGCGACCTGCTGCACAGCCCGTTGCAGTTCGTCGAGCCCGACGACTGCCCCTGCTTCGACGAGGACGAGGAGCGCGCCCGGATCACCAGGCGCCGGGTGCTGGAGTCGGCCGCCGACGAGGGCGCCCTGCTGTTCCCCGCGCACTTCCCCGGCGCGGGCGCGGCCGAAGTGCGGCGCGACGGCGAGCGGTTCGCGGTGAAGGAGTGGGCGACATGGCGGTGAAGGTCTTCCGTAACATCCCGTACGCCGCCGCCCCGACCGGTGCCGCGCGGTTCGCGGCGCCGACGCCGGTGGACGGCGTACCCGGGCACGACGGACCGGGTCCGACCGCCCCGGCACCGGCCCGGCGGTTCTCGCTGGACCTGAGCCCGGTGCTGGGTTCGGGCTGGGTGCGCGGCGATGACTATCTGACCCTCAACATCTGGGCGCCGGAGGAAGGGGCCGGTGGCAACGCACCGGTCATGGTCTTCGTCCACGGCGGCGGCTTCGTGTCCGGCACCGGCCAGGCGCCGCTGTACGACGGGACGTCCTTCGCCCGTGACGGCGTCGTCCTGGTCACCCTCAACTACCGGCTCGGCGCGCCCGGCTGGCTCGATCTGCCGGACGCGCCGCGCAACCGGGGCCTGCTGGACGTGATCGCCGCGCTGCGGTGGGTCCGCAAGCACATCGCGGAGTACGGCGGGGATCCGGACCGGGTCACGGTATTCGGGCAGTCGGCGGGCGCGATGCTGGTCAGCACGCTGCTGGTGACGCCCGAGGCGGCCGGGCTGTTCCGGCGCGCCATCAGCCAGAGCGGCGGGCTGGACACAGTGACGGGCGAACAGGCGGCGGAGAAGACCCGGGCGCTGGCCGGCCTGCTGGGCGTTCCGGCGACGGTGGCGGGATTCGCCGAGGTCACCGACGAACGGCTGGTGTCCGCGGTGGAACAACTGCCCGATACCGGGGCACGGCTGACTCCGTTCCGGCCGGTGCTGGACGAGGTACCCGAGGCGTCCCCGGTGGACCTGATGGTGGGCACGAACACCCAGGAATCGCTGCTGTATCAGCTGCCACGGCTGAGTGCGGGCATCGACGCGATGTTCCGGGACGCCAGTCAGCGGCTGGTGTCCCTGCACGGCAAGGCGTACACGTACGAATTCGACTGGCGGGACGGCCCGTTCGGCGCCTGCCACACCGCGGAACTCCCGTTCGTGTTCGACAACACCGGCCTGCCCGCCCTCCGTACGCCGGACGGGCTGCTCGGGCCGGATGTGCCGCCGTCGCTCGCCGCGGAGATGCACGGCGCGTGGGTGCGCTTCGCCACGACCGGGGATCCCGGCTGGTCGGGGACGCATAGGTTCGGTGAGAGAGCCGCGGTGGCTCAGTAGCCGCGGCGGACGTTGTCCACGGCCGCCTCGTCGCGCCGCCGGTCCCGCCGCAGCCGTTCGGCCGCCAGCTCGGCGAGCGCGTCGTCGAGGGCGGCGAGCACACGCGCCACCGCGTCGTCGGACACCTTCGGGGCCTCCCCGGTCCCCTCGCCGCCCGGATCGCGGATGCCGATGGCTTCCGTCAGGGCGGCGAGGACCGGCTCGTCCGACCGCTCGCGGTTCGCCGCCCGGCGGCGGGCTTCGGTGTCGACCAGGACCAGTTCGCGGGTCCAGAACACCTTCCAGCGGCGGTTGCGCTGCCGGACGAGCTGCCCGTCCGCCTCCAGCGCGGACAGATAGTCCGCGGACAGCCCGCGGCCCCTGCGCCACAGCCAGTCGCCGATGGACTCGTACGGCGCCTCCCGGACGAGCGACGAGGCGGCCTGGTGCAGCAGCGGGTCGGCGGGCGCGCCCGCGGGCCCCGGCACGATGCGCTCGCCGTCCAGCCCGATCTCCTGGGCGCCCAGGAGGTCGATCAGCTCTGCCGCGGCGAGCGCGAGCGACAGATCGCCCCGCTCCACCATGCGGCTGGGCTCCGCGTCCATGGTGACGATCAACAGGTCCCGCGGTGTGGTCATGAAAGGGCTCCCTGTCACGGTGACCGTTACGACCAGTGTCCTCCCCGTGTCGTACGGATGCATCCTTCCAGGTCGGGACTTGGCTTACGCCACCTGGTGATCGAGACTGTGATCATGCACATGGAACTGGGGTCGGTCCAGGAGTACGTCGTCAAGACCGACCCGGGGGCGGTGGCCCGGGCGCGGGCCTCGTTGCTGCGCGCCCTGCCGCGGACCGCGTGGGCCGGCTTGATCGGCACCGTGTGCGTGCTCCTGCTCTTGGGCGGCGCCTTCTCTCTCGTCTTCGCCTCCGGTGCCGATTCCACCTTCGGCACCGAGCTGGTCCTGGTGCTCGTCCTGTCCGGGGCACTGCTCCAACTGCGCGAGGGCAAGCGCCGGTTCGCCGCGATCCGGCGGCTCAGGCAGACCTGGGCGGTGAAGGAGATCTCCCCGGTCGCGATGCGGGTGACCGGGGAGGGCCTGTGGTGTGTCCTCGACGCGGCGCCCGAGCCCGTATTCCTCCCCTGGGCCGCGGTCACGCATCTCCAGGTGAAGAAGCGTGAACGCCTCAGCGTGCTGATGGTGGCGCTCGTCCCCGATGCCGCCACCGCTCCCGGAGTCACCGGGCTGGACCAGCCCGAGGTCCGGAGCCGCACGCAGCGGAACCGGAAGGGCGTATCGCGGCTGCACCTCGCCGTCTTCCCGCTCCTCCGCCACCCGGTCAGCGAGACCGAGATCGATCGGGCGCTCGGCCATTTCTCGGGCGGTCGCGTGCGCGTCCGCTGACACCATCCGGCTCTCCCCCGTATTCGCGGGGTGCGCGCTCCATGGTGAGCGGGGTGCGGTGAGCGGGAGCCTGCTCACCATGCGTTTACGAATGGTCCGCACCGCCGTCGTCGGTGCACTCGCCACCGCGGTCGCCGTCACGGGACACCTCGCCTCCCCACAGACCGCCTCCGCCGACACCGACCCCCTGCGTCCGTTCACCACCCAGCGCCCGCACTGGACGGCATGCCATCATCCGGAGCTGGACCGGGCCGGGGCCCGCTGCGCCACGATCCGGGTGCCACTGGACTACCGGAAGCCCGGCGGGCGCACCCTGACCGTCGGCTTCTCCCGTATCAAGGCCACCGACACGGAGCACCGCATCGGTCTGATGATGCACAACTCCGGTGGCCCCGGCGGCACCACGCTGGACATGCCACTGCTCGACGCGCCCGCCATGGGCAAGGAGCTGGCCGCCCGGTACGACCTGATCGGCATGGATCCGCGCGGAGTCGGCCGCAGCAGCCCGCTGCGCTGCGGTACCTCCGGGCACTGGCTGCGCTCCGCCGGGTACGACGCCGCGGGGTTCCGGGCCCAGGCCCGTTACGAGGCCGACCTGGTCCGGAGCTGTCAGCGGACGTACGGCAAGGGCCTGTCGTATCTGCGACACTTCACGACCCGGAACACCGCCCGCGACATGGATGTGCTGCGCGCCGTGCTGGGTGAGCCGAGGACGTCGTACTTCGGCATCTCGTACGGCACCTATCTGGGAGCGGTGTACGCGAAGATGTTCCCGGGCCGCACCGACCGGCTGCTGCTGGACAGTGCGATGGACCCGGCGCGCTACCACGTGCAGGCGTTCCACGACGCGACCGCGGCCAATGAGGAGTTGCTGGACACCTGGGCGGCGTGGGCGGCCCGCCGGAGCGACACCTACGGTCTGGGCGACACCGCCGCCAAGGCCCGGGCCACGGTGGAGCGCATCGCCTGGCAGGCCGCCCGCACGCCCCTGCGGGTCGGCCGCTACACGGCCGACGGCCGGCAAGTGCCCCAGATACTGGCCGCGCTGC
Organism: Streptomyces sp. NPDC021212; assembly: GCF_044332925.1. Classification (NCBI taxonomy): domain Bacteria; kingdom Bacillati; phylum Actinomycetota; class Actinomycetes; order Kitasatosporales; family Streptomycetaceae; genus Streptomyces; species Streptomyces sp. NPDC021212. The sequence goes on along the minus strand of NZ_JBIRPZ010000001.1, from coordinate 718,364 downwards.
TGTTCGACGACCGGCGGTTCGCCGACGCCTCGGAGAACATCCGGGTGCTGTACGACGCGGCTGCCGGGCGCCCGGTCGAGCCCACCGAGTGGCTGGCCTCGGAGCTCGGTCCGCCGGACGACGAGGCGGAGGTGCAGAACTCGCTCCAACTGGCCCTGTTGTGCGGAGACGCGACGGCGCCGCACGACCTGTCCTGGTACCGGCGCAACGTCGAGCGCAGCCGGGCCGAGGCGCCGCTGTACGGCCCGCTGTTCAACGGCGTGAACCCATGCGCCTTCTGGCCGAACGCGCCGGTGGAGCCGCCGGTGCGGAGCGGCAACGCCGCACCCGGACTGATCGTGCAGGCCACCGGCGATCCGCGGACCAGCTACAGCAATGGGCAGGGGCTGCACCGGCGGATGCCGAACTCCCGCCTGATCACCCTGGAGGCCGGGGTGCACGGCGTGTACGGCCTGTATCCGAACCGCTGTGTGTACGGCCAGGTCAACGACTATCTGCGGACCGGGGAGCTGCCCGCGCGGGACACGGTCTGCCGGAAGGACCGGCCGGGTGGGTGAGCCGGTGTCCGGCCGCCCCGCCAACGGCCGTTGCGTTGCCCACAGTTACGCGGACCCGCGAGTAACCGGCCGTGGCGGGCGGCCTACGATCCTTGCGGAGAGGCGCCGCGATCGCCACGGATCGCGCCCGGAGACGGAGGAGAACGCCACGTGAGCGCGCAAGGGGTAGCACCCCAGACCGGGAGCGGGCCGGAGCCCCCCAACACCCCGCTCAACCAGGGACGACCGCACAGCGCCCGGATGTACGACTACTTCCTGGGCGGCAAGGACAACTACGTCGCCGACCGCCAGGCCGCAGCCAAGGTGCTCACGCTGTGGCCGGGGGTCATGGTCGCGGCGCGCACCAACCGGGCGTTCATGCAGCGCGCGGTCCGGTTCCTCGCCGCCGAGCGCGGCATCCGTCAGTTCCTCGACATCGGCACCGGCATCCCCACCCGGCCCAATCTGCACGAGGTGGCCCAGTCGGTGGCACCGGAGTGCCGGGTCGTGTACGCCGACAACGACCCGATCGTGCTGGCTCACGCGCAGACGCTGCTCACCAGCCATCCCGAGGGGCGCACGGCGTATGTCGACGCGAATGTCGCCGACCCCGACACGATCCTCTCCTCCCCCGGCGTCACCGAGGTGCTGGACCTGTCCCAGCCGGTGGCACTGAGTCTGTGCGCGCTGCTGCACTTCGTGCCGGACGAGTGGGAGCCGCAGGGAATCGTGCGGAAGCTGGTCGACGCGCTCGCGCCCGGTTCATACCTCATCCTCAGCCACATCACCCCGGACTTCGATCCCGAGGCCACCCAGCGCACCGTGCAGATCTACCACAGCGGCGGCATCGAGGGGAAAATCCGCACCCGGGACGAGGTGGAGCGGTTCTTCACCGATCTGGAGCTGGTCGAGCCCGGCCTGGTGGTGCCGCATCGCTGGCGCACCGACCTGGCCACCGGGGACCCGGGGGTGGAGACCGGCGATGTGACCGACGAGGAGGTGTCCTTCTGGGCGGGTGTCGCCCGTAAGCCGTAGGGCATGGCCGGCGGCCGGTTCCCCGTTCCTGTCCCGTCGCCCCTCGCTTGAGGGGATTTACGTCAAGTCACTGTGCGTGCCTTCCCGGTTCGCTACTGTGACGACATGAGCGCCAGGAACGTGGACCCCGCCGACGAGTGGCCGCTGCCTCCGCCCTGGATGTGGGGGTGCGGCAAGTGCACCGAGCTGTACCGGGCGATGAAACAGGCCCCCAAACTGGTGGACGCCGCGCTGGAGGAGCTGGGCCCGGGGGTGGACTGCGATCCCCACGACTCCATCGTGTCGACCCAGATCCGGCTCGCGCGGCACATCGCCACCCGCCATGTCGCGGAGCTGCCCGAGGCCGACGCGGAGTGCGAGAGGTGCGTGTCGGACGCGTCCGGCAGCCTTCCCGCCGTGCTCGCCCTGGAGCACCGCGCCCGCCATCTCTTCGCCCCGCCCAGCATCGTCGGCATGCTCTAGGCATCCCCTCAGCCTTCCGGCCGCCCTGCGGCTTCCCTGAGCTGTGACATTCTGGTGGGTGGGTGCCCTGCCACTCCTGGGCGGCGCGGTCCGGCATCGCCGGATACGGCACCCCTGCCCCCGCCGCCCGTGTTCCGGGGACTTCCACCTGCCCGTACCTGCGGCACGGAGGGGAGGCAGACGGGAACATGCCCCATGATGCCGGTCCGATGTCCCCGGCGCCGGAACCCACCGGAAGGGAGCGGGTTCTGGCGTTCGCCGGGGTCTCGCTGGCGGCCGTCTACGTACTGGGCGAGGGAAGCGACGGCCTGCGGCTGGTCGAGACCGCGAAGGCGGCCGGGGCCACCGCGGCTCCGCATGCGCTGCCGGAGCACTACACGCTGTCCGACCGCTCCCCCGCCGCCGATGCCCTGTGCACCGGCCGGCCCCTGTGGCTGGACTCGGCGGCGCTCGCCGCCTATCAGCAGGACGGGGCGGCGAAGCGGTGGCCCGGCGCCTCGCTGGGCGCGCTGCCGCTCGGCGGCGAGGGCAGCCGGCTGGGCTGCCTGCTCATCGTGGGCAGCGCCGCGGACGGCTTCGAGACGGAGCAGCGTGGCTTTCTGCTGCGCTACGCCGACGCCATCGCCACCCGGCTCCGCGCGGCCGGTGCGTCCCGCCCCGCGCTCCGCACCGGGGCGACCACGCTGCTGGGTCCCGCGCTGCGGAGTCTGCGCGTGGGATCGTTCGTCCTGCTGCCCGGCGCCGGTCTGATCGAGGCGGACGCGACCCTGCTCGACCTGGTCGGCATCGCCCCGGACGACTTCGACGGCACGGTGGACACGCTGCTCGCGCGCACCGTGCCGGAGGACCTGCCCGCGCTGCTGTCGGTCGTCGAGCCGACCGCGCAGGTGGCCGGGGACCGCGAGTTGGAGTTCCGGGTCCGCCGTTCGACCGGCGAGGTGCGCTGGCTCCGGCTGAGCTGCCGGGTGGGGACCGACGCTGCGGGCCGGCCGGAGCGCGTCGTGGGCGTGGTCACCAGCGCCGCCGCGCTGCGCCCGCGCGCCGACGACGTGTCCAGGGTGCAGTGGCTGACGACCGCGCTCGACAACGCGATGACGGTACGGGACGTGAGCCGGGTGGTGGTCGCGGCGCTGGGCGAGCCGCTGGGAGCGGACCGGGTGGCGCTCGCCGAGCTGCAGGCGGACCGGCTGGTGGTGGTGGGGCTCGATCCGCCGCAGGCCGACGCGTGGCCGGAGCTGTGGCGTTCGGAGTGGCATTCCGAGTGGCCCGACGCGTCGCTGCACGCCCTGCCGAGCCTGCGGGCCGCACTGCGGGAGGGCCGACCAAGGCTGTGGCCCGCGGGTGCGGCGCTGGAGCCGGCGCTCGCGGGCATCGGCCCCGGGGGGCTGGCCGTGCTGCCGCTTCCGGCCCATGGGCAGGTGGCGGGGGTGTGCCTGATCGGCTGGGACGCTCCGCATCCGTTCGGCCCGGAGGAGCGGTCGCTGCTCACCGCGACCGCGGGGCTGGTCGGCCAGACCCTGATGCGGGCGCACGCCTACGACGCCGAGCAGGAGCTGGCCACGATGCTCCAGCGCTCCCTGCTGCCGCGCAGCCTGCCGCCGCTGCCCGGCGGGGTGGCCGTGGCCCGCTATCTGCCCGCGATGCGGGGACTCCAGGTGGGTGGCGACTGGTACGACGTCATCGCGCTCTCCGAGAGCCGGGTGGCGCTGGTCATCGGCGATGTGCAGGGGCACAGCGCGGCCGCGGCGACGATCATGGGCCAGATGCGGACGGCGGTCCGCGCGTACGCCGTGGAGGGGCATCCGCCGGATGTGGTGGTGTCCCACGCCAACCGGCTGCTCGTGGGCATGGAGGCGGACCTGTTCGCCACCTGCGCCTATGTCGAGCTGGACATGGAGGAGGGCAACGCCTGGTTCGTCCGGGCCGGGCATCTGGCGCCGCTGGTGCGCCGCCCGGACGGCACCACCGAGGAAGTGGTGGTCGAGGGCGGGCTGCCGCTGGGGATCGTCGCGGACGCGGAGTTCCCCATGACGGCGGAGCCGCTGGCCCCGGGCACGGTGCTCGCACTGCTCACGGACGGTCTGGTCGAGTCCTCGAGTCTGCATCTGGACGAGGGCATGCGCCGGATGCGCGGCGCGCTGGCCACCGCTCCCGCCGATCTCGGCCGGATGGCCGACGCGCTGCTCGCGGTGGCGGACCGGCGGGACGACGACGTGGCGCTGCTGCTCCTGCGGTACGACGGCATGCGGGTCCGGCCCATCCGGGCCGGCTGGCTGGTGTGGCGGCTGCCCGACGCGGTGATGCACGCCCGCCGTTTCACCGCGCGCACGCTGCGCTCGTGGGGCCTGGCGGACCAGGGCGATGTGACGCTGCTGGTCGTCTCCGAACTGGTCACCAACGCGCTGATGCACACCCACGGCACGGTCCGCCTCGACCTCACGTACGCCGTGGACCGGCTGCGCGTCGCGGTGACCGACTCCTCTCCCCGGGCGCCCGCCAAGCCGGTGATCACGGACTGGGAGGCGACTGGTGGCCGGGGTCTGCTGCTGGTCGAGGCGCTGTCGGCGGCCTGGGGCTCCGTACCGGTCGGCGGCGGCAAGCAGGTGTGGAGCGAGATCGTCGTGCCCCGCCGTGATACCGGTGAGACCGATCCCCGTGTCGGCGAACCCGGCGATGCCGGGCCCGGTGACACCGAGCCCGGGCCCCGCGTCCGGCAAGGGGGTGCGTGACATGAGGATGTCCCGTACGCGCAGCGCCGTCGCCGCCGTGGCCGCGGGACTGCTGGCCGCGTCCCTGGCCGCTTGCGGAGAGGACGGCGGGGCGCAGCACGGGAACAGCTTCACCGTCGGCCTGCTGCTGCCGAGCCAGCAGATCACCCGGTACGAGAGCGCCGACCGGCCGCTGATCGAGAAGCGGGTGAAGGAGCTGTGCCCCGGCTGCACCGTGGACCACGCCAACGCGGGCGACGACGTGGCGAACCAGCAGCGGCAGATGAACTCCATGATCACCAAGGGGGTGGGGGCGCTGATCCTCGACGCGGTCGACGCCAAGGCGCTGCGCTCCTCCGTGCAGGCGGCGCACAAGGCCGGCATCCCGGTCATCGCCTACGACCGGCTCGCCGAGGGCCCGATCTCGGGCTTCGCCTCGTTCAACGGCGGACAGGTCGGCAGGCTCCAGGCCACGGCGCTCCTGAACGCCATGCGGGCCGAGGGGGGCGGCCACCAGATCGTCATGCTGAACGGCGATCCGAGCAGCCCCAACGCGGTCTGGTTCAAGAAGGGCGCGCTGTCCGTCCTCAAGGACAAGGTGAGGATCGGAAAGTCGTACGACGTCATCGAGTACCGGCCGGACAACGCGTACGCCCACATGGCGGCCGCCATCACCGCGCTGAGCCCGCACCGGATCGGCGGTGTCCTGGCGGTCAACGACAGCGTCGCCGCCGGTGCCATCTCGGCCCTCAAGTCCGCGCGGGTCAGGCCGGTGCCGCCGGTCACCGGCCAGGACGCCGACCTCGACGCCGTGCAGCGCATCGTCAGCGGCGACCAGTACATGACCGTCTACAAGCCCTTCAAGGGCGAGGCGCACGCCGCCGCCGCCATGGCCGTCGCCCTGGCGCGGGGCCAGAGCCTGCGCTCCATCGCCCGGACCACGGTCGACAACTCCACCACCGAGAACATCCCGGCCTCCCTGCTCACCCCGATCGCCGTGACGACCGCCAACATCAAGAAGACCCTGGTCAAGGACGGTGTGTACACGATCGGGCAGATCTGCACACCCAAGCTACGGCCCGCCTGCGACAAGGCCGGCCTCACCCGCTGACGGAGGTGATTTCCCGTGCCGGCTCCGCCCCTGCTGGCGCTGCGCGGCGTCTCCAAGCGCTTCGGCGGCGTCCAGGCGCTGGTCGATGTCGACCTGCAGATCCGCGCCGGTGAGGTCGTCGCCCTGGTCGGCGACAACGGCGCCGGCAAGTCCACCCTGGTCAAGGTGATCGCCGGGGTCGGCCCCGCCGACCAGGGCGTCATCGAGTGGGAGGGCCACACCGTCCAGATCAAACGGCCGCATGACGCGCAGGCGCTGGGCATCGCCGCCGTCTACCAGGACCTCGCGATGTGCGAGAGCCTCGACGTCGTCGGCAATCTCTTCCTCGGCCGCGAGGTGCACCACGCCGGCATCCTCGACGAGGTGGAGATGGAGCGGCGGGCCCGCGAACTGATGCACACGCTGTCCATCCGCATCCCCGATGTGCGGGCGCCCGTCGCCATCCTGTCCGGCGGCCAGCGGCAGGCCGTCGCGATCTCCCGCTCGCTGCTGGGCGCGCCGAAGGTCCTGCTGCTCGACGAGCCCACCGCGGCTCTCGGCGTCGAGCAGACCAGCCAGCTCCTGGACCTCATCGAGGAGCTGCGCGACCGCGGCCTCGGCGTGCTCCTCATCAGCCACAACATGGGTGACATCAAGGCCGTCGCGGACCGGGTCGCGGTGCTGCGCCTGGGCCGTAACAACGGGCTCTTCGAGGTGCCCACCACCACCCAGGAACGCATCATCTCCTCCATCACCGGCGCCGCCGACAACGCCGTGGCCCACCGCACGACGGATGAGGAGGGGGCATGGCCGTAGGACAGAACATCCGGGGGTACGCCGACGCGGTCCGGCACCGGCTGCGCGGCGGCGAGGTGGCCCGGCGCGGGCTGCGGGTCGGCGAGCGCGGCCCGCTCCTGGTCGTCCTCGGCCTCATGGTGATCTGGCTCGTCTTCCAGAGCCTGAACGCCAATTTCCTCTCGCCGCGCAATCTGTCCGACCTCAGCGTGGACATCGCCGCCACCGGCCTGGTCGCGGTGGGCATCGTGTTCGTGCTGCTGATCGGGGAGATCGACCTGTCGGTGGGCTCGGTGAGCGGGCTGGCGGGCGCCGCGTTCGCCGTGCTGAACGTGTACCTCGGCATGCCGGAGTGGCTCGCCATCATCGTGGCGGTGGCCGCGGGGACCGCCGTGGGCGCCGTGCACGGGTTCTTCTTCGCCCGGGTCGGGGTGCCCGCGTTCGTGGTGACCCTCGCGGGGCTGCTGGCCTGGAACGGGCTGACCCTCTACCTGCTGGGCGCGAGCGGCACGATCAACATCGACGAGAGCGGTCTGGTCGCCGCGCTGACCAGCCTCTACTTCAGTGGCGGCATCATCGCGTACGGGCTGGCCGCGCTCGGCACGGCCGGGTACTTCCTGGCCGCGCGGCGGACCCGGCGGCGGCGCAGGGACGCCGGGATGCCGTACCGGCCGCTGACCGAGATCGGGGTGCGCACGGGCGTCCTGGCGGTGCTCACGTTCGCCACCGCCCATATGCTCGGCCGGTTCCAGGGCGTGCCACTCGCCCTGCTGATCTTCCTGGCCGTCGTCGTCGGGTCGGATCTGGTGCTGCGCCGCACCCGCACCGGCCGGAAGGTGTTCGCGGTGGGAGGCGGTGTCGAGGCGGCGCGCCGAGCCGGGGTGGACGTGGCGCGGGTGCGGATCGCGATGTTCATGGTGTCGGGGACGCTGGCGGCGGTCGGCGGCCTGTTCGTGGCCTCGGGGCTGACCTCGGCGAGCCCCACGACGGCCCGCGCGGCGGGCTCCGGCATGCTGCTGATCAATGCGGTGGCCGCGGCGGTCATCGGCGGCACCAGCATGTTCGGCGGGCGCGGCTCGGCCTGGTCGGCGCTGCTCGGTGCGCTGGTCATCCAGTCGATCGCCTCGGGCATGGCGCTGCTGGGCATCCAGGACGCCGTCCAGTTCATGGTCACCGGCGGGGTGCTGCTGGCCGCCGTGGCCGCGGACTCACTCACCCGGCGGGCGGCGCGGGCGCGCGGCCCCACCTGATGGTCGTCACGGTCCGGGCGTGACGCTATGCTGCACATGAGCTTCCCATTTTCGGGCAAGCCAGGCATTTTGCCAAGTGTTCTGGAAGGATCCGATGCGCTCACCGTGACCATCGGAGTGCGATGAAACGTCTTCTCCTCACCCGCGCGGCCACCGCGGCCGCGCTCGCCGCGGCTCTGGTGGTCTCCGGCTGCCAGCACGCCGGCGTGCGGTCCTCCCGAGAGGGGAAGGAGAGCATCCGCGTGCTCGCCGTCAAAAATCCCCAGATGGTGACCCTGAAGCAGTACACGAAGAAGTACTTCACCTCGCGGACCGGCATCACCGTCGACTACACCTTGCTTCCGGAGAACGAGGCGCGGAACCGGATGAACAAGGAGTTCGCCCGGCAGGACGCGAAGTACGACGTGGCGAGCGTGAGCGCGTACGAGGTGCCGACGTACTCCAGGAACCACTGGCTCGCCCCGCTGGATTCCTACGAGAAGGCGGACAAGACCTTCGACCAGAAGGACATCTTCCCCAGCCTGATCAGGGCCGTGACCGGCGCCGACGGCAAGATCTACGCGGAGCCCTTCTACGGCGAGGGCTCCTTCCTGATGTACCGCAAGGACCTCTTCCGCAAGACCGGGCTGACCATGCCGCGCCATCCGACCTGGAAGCAGGTCGCCTCGCTCGCGGCGAAGATCGACGGCACCGACGGTGCGAGCGGCATCTGCCTGCGCGGCCTGCCCGGCTGGGGCCAGAACCTCGCCCCCATCAACACCGTGATCAACACCTTCGGCGGCTCCTGGTACGACATGCAGTGGAACGCCCGGCTCACCTCGCCGGAGTTCACGAAGGCGATTCGGTTCTATGTCGACCTGGTGCGCAAGTACGGCGAGCCCGGCGCCGCGCGCAGCGGCGTCCTCGAGATCCTCGCCGACTTCTCCCAGGGCAAATGCGCCATGATGTACGACGCCAGCTCACTGGCGACCTCGATCGAGGCCGACGGCTCCTCGGTCAAGGGGAAGGTCGGTTACGTTCCCGCCCCGCACGAGGAAACCCGCCGGGCCGGCTGGCTGTGGACCTGGGCCTGGGGCATCGAGAACGCGTCCAAGAAGAAGGACGCCGCCTGGAAGTTCATCTCCTGGGCCTCCTCCAAGCAGTACCAGGCGCAGATCGGCGACACCCTCGGCTGGAGCGAGGCCCCGTCCGGCAGCCGGCAGTCGCTCTACTCCAATCCCAACTACCAGCGTGCGGCGGCTGCTTGGTACCGGCAGGAGTACGCGGCGGTGAAGGACTCCGCCGACCCCAGGAACCCGGGTGTCGGCCCGCGCCCCTACCAGGGCATCTCGTTCGTCGGCATCCCCCAGTTCGCCGACCTCGGCAACAAGGTCTCCGCGCAGATCAGCGCGGCCATCGCCGGGAAGAAGTCGGTGCGCGAGGCCCTCCAGATCTCCCAGAAGCTCGCCCAGGACGCGGTGGCGGGCTACCGCACCAGCTGACCGCCTTCAGCGCACACCGCTACTCGGTGACCGACCAGCACGGCATCACACCGGCGATGTGGCAGGCCATGAAGTAGAGGGGGATCGGGGGCGTGTACGGGGAGTCGCCCTCGGGGAGGTGGACGAGGCGGGGATTACGGGACGCCCTGACCGTGCGCGGACTGCTCGGCGGGCCCACGTACGCCCCGACCGAGTAGCTGGTGACGGCCGGCCACACCAGCCCGATGTGCGATCCGGCGGGCACGATCCACCACCAGCGCTCATCGCACGCGAACACACAGCCGATGCCGGGCAGCCGGTCCATGACCCGCTTCCCGTCCTCCGCGCACATCCCGACCGCGTCGTAGCCCAGCCCGGCCGACAGGCCCGCGGGGAGCACCAGCCGAACGCGGCGCGTGCCGCGCGGAAGCCCCGGCGGGCCGCTCGCGGCATGCGCGGACTTCTTCCGCGGCATGTGAGCCGAAGGCAGGGGGAGGGTGGGGGGAACCACGATCGGTCGCCTTTCGTCTGCCTGCGCACTATGGGCAGCGCCGGTCCTGCACTGCCCGGTGCCTACCGACGTACACACGCGAACGTTCCGCCGACAGGGGGCCGTGAATCGGTCCGACCCGTCCGACGTTTCCCCCGGCACCGCGGGCCCAACGGCCGCGGAGTCACACATCGGTGACGGCATGTCCACTGTGACATCTGCCATGAACGAGTTGCAAGAGGTAACTTGAAATTTGCAAGTCGTAGGATGCAGGTGCGGCGGCGATGGATGATCGTGACAGACTGCGACCCTGGAACTCGGCGTGAGGAGGCAGGGAGTGGCGGCGGAATCCGCATGGGGCGGCGCTCCCTCCGTCCTCCGCATGATCCTCGGCAAGCAGCTGGAGGAACTGCGGACCCGGACCGGGCTCAGCTACGACGCGGCGGGCGCTGCGATCGGAGTCAGCCACTCGACCATCCGCAGGATGGAAGCCGCGAAAGTGGCCCGGCTCCGGCTCGCGGACGTCGAGAAACTGCTCCAGACGTACGGCGTGACGGACCAGCACGAGATCGACACCTTTCTGAAGTCGGTCCGCGAGGCCAACAAGCGCGGCTGGTGGCACGTCTACCGCGATGTGATGCCGGACTGGTTCGCCGCCTATCTGAGCCTGGAACAGGCGGCGCTCCAGATCCGCGCGTACGAGCCGCAGTTCGTCCATGGCCTGCTGCAGACCGAGGACTACGCCCGCGCCCTGATCAGTTCGGGCAATCCGCATGTCCCCGCCGAGGCCACCGAACGCAGGATCGCGCTGCGCATGCGGCGCCAGGAGCTGCTGTCCCGCGAGTCCCCTCCCCGGCTGTGGGTGGTGATGGACGAGACCGTGCTGCGGTGGCCGGTCGGGGGCGCGGCCGTGATGCGCGCCCAGATCGACCATCTGATCGCGGTGAACAGGCTTCCGCATGTGACCCTGCAGATCATGCCGTTCAACAACGGCCCGCATCCGGCGATGCCGGCCGGCGCGTTCCACGTCTTCCGGTTCCGGGCCGCCGAGTTGCCTGACATCGTCTATCTCGGCGGGCTGGTCGGAGCGGTCTACCTGGACAAGCCTGACGACGCGGTGGTGTACCGCGAGGCACTGGACCGGGTGAGCGCCCAGTCGGCGCCCGCCCAGAAGACCGAGGCCCTGCTCGGCGAGATCCGCAAGGAGCTGTGACGGGGCCTGGACATGTGACCGACGTTTCAATGGGAGGGGCGGGCGTTGCGCGACAACGGATGGCCGGCCGAACGGATTGACACCGATAACGCACATTCGGCGCGGATCTACGACTACATCATTGGTGGCAAGGACTATTACCCCGCCGACAAGGAGGCGGGCGACGCCATGGCCCGGGAGTGGCCGGCCCTGCCGATCCACATGCGGGCCAACCGCGACTTCATGAACCGGGCCGTGCGCTATCTGGCGGAGGAGGCGGGCATCCGGCAGTTCCTCGACATCGGAACCGGCATCCCCACCTCCCCCAACCTGCATGAGATCGCCCAGGCGGTCGCCCCGGACTCCCGGGTCGTGTACGTGGACAACGACCCGATCGTCCTCACCCTGTCCCAGGGCCTGCTCTCCAGCACGCCCGAGGGGAAGACCACGTACGTCGAGGCGGACATGCGCGACCCCGCCGCCATCCTGAACGCACCGGAGCTGCGGGACACCCTCGACCTCGGCAAGCCGGTCGCCCTGACGGTGATCGCGATCGTCCACTTCGTCCTCGACGAGGACGACGCCTACGGGATCGTGAACCGGCTCCTGGAACCGCTGCCCTCGGGCAGCTATCTGGCGATGTCCGTCGGCACCGCCGACTTCGCGCCGGAGGAGGTGGGCCGCGTGGCCCACGAGTACGCGGCGCGCGGCATGCCCATGCGGCTGCGCACCGAGGCCGAGGCCGCGCAGTTCTTCGACGGGCTCGACCTGGTCGAGCCCGGTGTCGCCCAGGTCCACAGGTGGCGTCCGGACGCCAGGAGCACCGAGGGCATCAAGGACGAGGACATCGCCATGTACGGGGCGGTCGCCCGCAAGCCGTAGCCAGGCCCGTCCTCGGCGTCCCTCAATTCTCGGCGTCGCGGACGAGCAGCGCGACCCGGACGGGGTCCGCCTGCCCGCCGTCACCCGTCGCCTACTCGATGAGGCGGCGGGTGACGGCGGGCGACAGCACCGGATCCCCGGCGGGAGCGGTGATGGTCGTCCTCGGGCTCATCGTGGGACGGCCCCGTGGCCGACTACAGCTGACGGCGCACCAACTCGTGCAGTTTTCCGCCCGGTTGGGCCATCAGCTCGGCCGGGGCACCCTGTTCGACGACCCGGCCCTCCTCCATGACGAGCACGCGGTCGGCGTCCATGACGGTCGACAGCCGGTGGGCGATCACCAGCCGGCTGGCGTTGAGGCGGCGAGTGCTCTCGATGACGATGCGCTGGGTCTCGTTGTCGAGGGCGCTGGTGGCCTCGTCGAAGAAGAGGATGCGCGGCCGGCGGATGAGCGCTTGGGCGATCATCAGGCGCTGGCGCTGGCCGCCGGAGATGGCGCCGCTGCCGGAGATCATCGTGTGGAGCCCCATGGGCATCTGGCGGATGTCCTCGGCCAGGCCCGCGAGTTCGGCGGCCGCCATGGCCTCCTCGGGGGTGAACGGCTCGGCGCCGCGGATGCAGTCGAGCACGGTGCCGCCCAGCGGCTGCGCGTTCTGGAGCACCACCCCGCACTGGCGGCGCACGGCGGCCTGGTCGAGGGCGGCGAGGTCCTGGCCGTCGTAGAGCACACTGCCGGACACCGGCCGCTCGAAGCCGATGAGGAGCCGCAGCAGGGTGGACTTGCCGCAGCCGCTGGGGCCGACGACGGCCACGAACTCGCCCGGCCGGACCTCCAGGGACACGTCGTCGAGGACCAGCGGCCCGTCCGCGCCGTACCGGAAGGTGACGTTCCTGGCCTGGAGGGCGCCGGAGAGGGGGCCGGGCTGGGCGCTGCCGCCGCGCACCTCGGGCGGCTCGTCCAGGATCGGCTTGACCTCCTCGAACATGGGCAGGACGGCGACCACCGACACCAGGGAGTTGGTGAGCTGGGTGACGGAGGTCAGCAGCATGGTGACGGAGGTGTTGAACGTCAGGAAGCCGCCCGCCGACATGCTGCCCCGGGCCGGACCGGCCAGCAGCAGGAACACGGTGAGCGAGCACAGCGGAAGGTAGACCGCGTCGAGGACCTGGGTGAGGTTCTTGATGCGCCCGGTGCGCTGGTGCAGGTCACGGGACTTGGCGAAGCCGCGGGCCCAGTCCGCGTAGGCGTAGTTCTCGGCCGCGGCGACCCGCAGCTTGGGCAGTCCGCGCAGGGTCTGGAACGCCTGGTTGTTGAGCTTGTTCTCGGTCTCGACAAGCCGTCGCTGCCAGCGCACCTGCCACAGGCCCATGGCGAGGAAGATGCCGCAGATGACCAGCAGCATGGCCAGCACGGCGAGCGCGAGCGGCACGCTGAAGAACATCAGCAGCGCGAGGTTCATCGCACCGACCGTGCCCGCCTGGAGCACCACCGGGGCGGTGCCGGACAGCACCCGCCGCATGGTGCTGATGCCCATCGCCGCGCTGGCCAACTCGCCGGTGGAGCGCTCGGCGAAGAACGTGGTGGGCAGCCGCAGCAGCCGGTCCCAGACGGCGGGCTGGAGGGTGCTCTCCAGCCGCCCCTCCAGCCGCAGCAGGGACAGGTTCTGGACCAGCAGGAAGGACGCGGCGACGACACTGGAGATGATCAGCGCCAGGGCGATCTGGACGATGGGGTCCTTCTCGGCGCGGGGCACGAACGTACCGAGCACCTGGCCGGTGGCGACCGGCACCAGCGCGCCGAGCGCCACCGTCACCAGCCCGGCGGCGCACAGGCTGCGCAGGTCCGGCGCGGCACCGCGGGCGGTGAAGCGCAGCAGCCGCCACATCGTCATCGGCCGCTCGGGAAGGGGACGGTAGAACATCACGGCGCGCGGCTCGAACTCCTCCGCGGTGCCACGGCCGATGCGTATGCGCAGGCCCGAGGCCGGGTTGACGGCCTCGTACCGGCCGCGCCGCCACAGCAGCGCCACCGGCGCCCCGGACAGGGCGCGGTAGCCCACCAGGGGCCCGGCGTCCTCGCGCCACCAGCGGCCCTCCAGCCGGACGGCGCGGGTGCGGATGCGGGCGTGGGCCGCGATGCGCTCCACGGGATCAGTGCGGTCGTCGGCCACGGGGCCCTTGGGCGGTTCGGCGAGGGTGATCCCGGCGGCGTCCGCCACGGCCCGGCAGACCGCGTACACGGCGTCGTCGGTGCTGTCGTCCGAGGCGCCGGGCGCCTGCCGCCGGCCTCCGATGGACGCGACGAGCGCCTCGTCGGCGCGCGAGCGGACGTTCTCACCGGCCCGGATCCCGGCGGCCGTCCGGTCCGCGTGGGCCCGCTCCAGGGTGTCGATCCAGCGGTCCACGGCGGTGCCGAGCCGGTACTGCTGGTTGACCATCCGCTGCCACAGCGCGCCGTCGATCAGCAGGTCCCCGGCGGCCTGGGCGCTGTACTCGGCGCCGTAGCGCACGCTGCCGGGCGGCACCGGGAGCCACAGCAGGTCCTCGTCGGCCGCCTCCTCGCCGTACTGCGCTCCCCCGTCCAGCGGGGCCTGGAACAGCACGCCGAGGCTGCGGCTGACGCCGAGCGCCACGGCGTGCTCCAGCGGCGTCGGCGCCACGTTGTCGTACGCGGTGTCGTACGCGGCTTCGGGGTTGCCGTACGCGTCGTACGCTTCCGGCCGGTACAGCTCGCGCAGCGGGATGCGGCGGACCGCGCAGTCCTGCGAGGGCCGCCCCAGCAGGGTGTGGCGCGGGCCCTCGACGGGCCCGGGGAGCGCGGCGCCCGTCTCCAGGCGGCCGAGGAAGTGCCACTGCCCCTCCTCGGCGGCGTCGACCGCGAAGAGGTCCAGGGCGCCTTGGACGACGAGCCAGAGCACCTGCGGGCCCTCCAGCGGGAGGCTGCGCAGTCCGGCGCCGTCGACCGGGGTGCCGAGGGCGCCGAGCGCCCGCACCACCGCGTCTCCGCCGCCCGCGTCCATGGCCTCGGCCGCAGGCGGGTGTACGGACGCCATGTCAGTGCTCCTTCATCAGCTCGGCGTACGGGCCTCCGGCGACCGCGAGGTCCTCGTGTCGTCCGCGTTCCACGATCGTGCCGCGGTCCAGGACCAGGATTTCGTCGCTGTCCCGGACGGTGCTCAGCCGGTGGGCGATCACCACGCACGCGCAGCCGCGGCGGCGCAGGCTGTCCATGACGGTCTGCTCGGTCTGCGCGTCCAGGGCGCTGGTCACCTCGTCCAGGACCAGCACGCTGGGGCGGCGGACCAGGGCCCGGGCGATCTCCAGCCGCTGCCGCTGTCCGCCCGAGAAGTTGCGGCCGTCCTGCTCGACCCGGCAGTGGATCCCGCCGGGGCGGCGGGCGATGACGTCGTCGTAGAGGGCCGCGTCCCGCAGGGCGGCCACCACCGCGTCGTCCGGGATCGACGGGTCCCACAGCGCCACGTTGTCCCGCACGGTCCCCTCGAACAGGAAGACGTCCTGGTCGACGAAGGACACGGAGGAGGCGAGGCGGCCGCGGGGGATGTCCTCCAGCCGCTGCCCGTCGATGCGGATGGCCCCCTCCCACGGGCTGTAGAGGCCGGACACCAGCCGGGACACGGTGGACTTGCCGCTGCCGGAGCCGCCGACCAGCGCCACCTGACGGCCGGGGCCCACGGACAGCGAGAAGCCGCGCAGCAGCGGTTCGTCCAGCGGGTTGTAGCCGAAGGTGATGTCCTCCAGGGTCACATGGCCGGTGAGGCGGCGGGCGTCGTCGGCGTCCGGCTGTCCCTCGTCGCGGGTGTGGAGGCTGTCCGCGGGGAAGCGCTCCACGTCCTTGAGCCGGGCCACGTCGGCGGAGAAGTCCTGGATGCGTCCGGCCACGCCGTTCAGCCGGGTGATGGGCGCGGTGAAGCGGGTGACCAGCGCCTGGAAGGCGACCAGCAGCCCGATCGAGAGATGGCCCTCGACGGCCCGCAGCCCGCCGATCCACAGGATGAGCGCGCTGTTGAGGGTGGCGAGGGTGGGCGCCACCACGCCCAGCGCCGCGCTCGGCACGCCGAGGCGCTGCTGTTCCTCCAGGGTGATGGCGTGCTGACCGGCCCAGCGGCGGAAGTAGCCGTTCTCGCCACCGGTGGCCTTCATCGTCTCGATGAGCTGGAGCCCGGTGTACGCGGTGGTGGTCAGCCGCGCGGTGTCGGCGCGCAGCTTCTGGGTCCTGGTGGCGCGCAGCCGTATCACGATGCGCATCGCGACCACGTTGAGCAGCGCCAGACCGACGCCCACCAGGGTGAGCTGGGGGTCGTACGTCCACAGCAGCACCGCGTACAGGACCACCACGATCCCGTCGACGGCCGCCGCGGCGAGGTCGCGGGCGAGGGTTTCGGCGACGGTGTCGTTGGAGCGCAGCCGCTGCACCAGGTCGGCGGGGCTGCGCTGGGCGAAGAACGTGACGGGCAGCCGCAGCAGATGGCGCAGGAAGCGTGCGCTGCCGAGGGTGGAGGAGATGATGCGTCCGCGCAGCAGATTCGCCTGCTGGACGCCGGTCAGCACCGCGGTCAGCACCACCGCCACGGCCATGGAGGCGAACAGCGGTGGCAGCATCGAGGTCTGGCCGCCGACGATGAAGGTGTCGATGAAGGTGCGGCTGAGCGCGGGCACCGCGGCGCCCACCGCCACCAGCAGCAGGCTGGCCAGCAGCGAGGCCAGCAGGGTGCCGGCCGTGCCGCGCAGCCGCGCGGGCAGGGCGTCCAGGACGCCGGGGCGGCGGCCGCCGCGGCGGAAGGAGTCATCGGGTTCGAAGACCAGGCAGATCCCGGTGAAGCTCGCCCCGAACTCCTCGGTGGTGACGAAGCGGCGCCCCTTGTCGGGGTCGTTGATGTGGACGCCGCGCTTGCCGAACCGCCGCCCCATGCCGTCGTAGACGACGTAGTGGTTGAACTCCCAGAACAGGATCGCCGGGGCCTGAACCTCCGCCAGCGCATCCGGCTCCATCTGCATGCCCTTGGCGCGCAGCCCGTAACTGCGGGCGGCCTTCAGCAGATTGCTGGCGCGCGACCCGTCGCGGGAGACGCCGCAGGCGATCCGCAGCTCCTCCAGCGGTACGTGGCGTCCGTAGTGGGCGAGCACCATGGCCAGCGACGCGGCGCCGCACTCCAGCGCCTCCATCTGGAGCACGGTGGGGGTGCGTACGGTCCGCCGCCGCGGCTTCTTCGGGCCGCTCCCGCGCCGCGGGGCGCGCCGCCGTCCGCGGGCCGGTTCGGGGCGGCGGCGCCCGCTGGTCCCGGCGGGTGCGGGACGGGGCGGTCCGCCGCTCCCGTCCGACGAGTCGGTCGAGTTCGTCGGGTTCGTCGCGGTCACGGGAGCAGCCAATCGACGGGGTGCTTGGCGGCCAGATGGATGGTGCCGGTGGTCAGGGTCATGGAGCCGAGGGCGAACGGCGGTCCCTTCGGCGAGGACCAGCGGTAGCCGGAGCGGGTGTCCGACGACCGGTCGAGGCGTACCGCCACCGCGACCGGCGGACCCTTCTTCGAGAACTCCTCGCCGAGCTGTGCGCTGCCGAGGAAGGAGCCGATCTGCTGGCGCGACTGGGCGGTCCGGCCGATGGCCTGTACGTGGCCGCGCAGCACGCCGTATGTCCGGGAGGGCGCCGACTGCACGCCGAGGTCGACCGCGGCGCCCGCGGGGACCGAAGCGGCCCGGTCCGCCGGTACGTACAGGGTCGCGGTCAGCGGGTCGCGGGAGTTGCGGACGCGCTCCACGGAGGCGACATCCGCGCCGGTGTTCAGGACGGAGCCGATCGAGACGGACAGGGTGGTGAGCCGGCCTGCGGCGAGGGCGCGCACGGCCGTGCTGCCGCCGTCGGGGGCACGGACCTTCACCAGCGGGGCGCCCGCGCGCACCATGCTGCCCTCCTCGGCGAGCACGGCGGTGACCTGTCCCCTCACCGGGCTCTGCAGCACATAGCTGCCCTGGCCGTGGGTGAGGATGCCGGAGGCGCCCAGGGTGTCCGCCACGGTGCCGGTCACGGCCCAGACGGCGGCCGCGGCCATCACGACGAGGGTGACCGTC
The DNA here is from genome assembly GCF_044332925.1 of Streptomyces sp. NPDC021212. Lineage (NCBI taxonomy): Bacteria > Bacillati > Actinomycetota > Actinomycetes > Kitasatosporales > Streptomycetaceae > Streptomyces > Streptomyces sp. NPDC021212. The sequence continues at coordinate 700,377 of NZ_JBIRPZ010000001.1, read as the reverse complement.
AGCGCGAGCCAGCCCTGGGGACGGGCGTAGCGGACCGGCAGGTCGATGTCGTCTGCCGACTGCATCTTGGAAAGGGCCTGCTGGCGGAACTGCACGGGAGTCTTTCCTCAACCGGCCGGGGGGCACGAGGGAACGGGTGGGATGCGCGGCCCGGCGGCCTGGTGCGACGGGGCCGGGGAACCGCGCATGCCCCGGACCAGGCAGGCCCGGGGCATGGGGAGCGATCGGCTCAGAGACCGGCGACCGTGCCGACGATGCCGGAGGTGTTCAGGCCGGTGGCGCCGTCGACGGTGCCGGTGACGGTGCCCACGGCGCCGGTGACCGGGCCGGTGACCGGGCCGGTGACGGACTGCACGGTGCCCAGGGCGTCGCCCACAGCGCCGAGACCGCCGGCCACGTTGTCCAGCTCAGCGTCGGAGATCTCCTGGGTCGCGACCTTGGGTGCGTTGTTCATTACTGCGTCTCCCTTGGATACATATCTCTAAATGAGCCTGTAACGGCCGGTGGTTGCCGAAGGGTGTTCGGCTCCTCCACCGGCCACCGCGGCTACGTTCCCGCACTTCCCGGTAACCGGGCTCCGGGGAACGTCTCGGCGCGAAAGGATGTAACCACGCCGGCTGGCCACGTTCGAATCGAGCTAGATCCGGAACTACGCATTCCGACAACTTTCCGATCACATGGCGTGCACCCGTGTCCACGTGACCGGCACCGCCTCCCCACACGATGGTCACCACTCGCGCCGTACCGCCCTCCGTCTCCGCGCGGAAATCGCACATTCCCGGGCGGAGCCGGCGCACACCGGGCCCGCGTGGTGCCGAGGCGTGCGCTACACACGGCTTCTGTGGAATGGATGTGCCGATCACTTGAAGACCTGTCGACGTCCGGTCGCATTTCGCGCCCGACGGAGGATCTCCGATCCGCCACGTGTGGCGGGCCGCTCCGGGGGTACCCGTTTACAACTCCTATGCCTACGCACATGCCGAACCGAGGAGTCGCCGACAGAGGAGTCGCCGTGAAAATTGGCGTATCGACCTTCGTCACCGACCAGGGCATCGGGCCCGCGGCCCTGGGGCGGGCTCTCGAGGAGCGGGGGTTCGACTCGCTCTTCATCGCCGAGCACACCCACATCCCGGTGGAACGCCGCTCGCCCTATCCCGGCGGTGGCGAGCTGCCGGAGATCTACTACCGCACCCTCGACCCGTTCGTCACACTGAGCACCATCGCCGGGGTCACCACACGGCTGCGCTTGGGCACCGGGGTCGCCCTGGTGTCACAGCGGGACCCGATCATCACGGCGCAGGAAGTGGCCTCCCTCGACCTGGTCTCCGGCGGACGGGCCGTCTTCGGGGTGGGCGTCGGCTGGAACCGCGAGGAGATGGAGAACCACGGGACCGACCCGTCCACGCGCGGCCGTCTGGTGAACGAGCGGCTGGAGGCGATCCGCGAGTTGTGGACGAAGGAGAAGGCGGAGTACCACGGCGAGTTCGTGGACTTCGACCCCGTCTACCAGTGGCCCAAGCCCGTACAGCGCCCGTATCCGCCGATCTACGTGGGCGGCGGCGAGTCCGCGTTCCCCCGGATCGCCGCCCTGGGGGACGCCTGGCTGGCGGGCGGCACGCCACCCGGCACCCTGGGCCCGCAGATCGAGCGGCTGCGGAAGGTGGCGGGCCGGGACGTGCCGGTGACGGTGTACGGGGTGCCCGGCGGCACTCCCGGCACCCTCGAGGCGCTGGAGGGGTATCAGCGGCTCGGCGTGGAGCGGGTGCTGCTGTACCTGCCGACGAAGCCGGAGGGGGAGACGCTCGCCCACCTCGACGCGATGGCCTCTCTCGCCGAACGATTCGGTGATGGCGCGGTCGGCGCCGTTCCCGCACGCGGCGCGCCGCCCGCTCGGTGTCCGCCGCCGGCGCCGTCTGCGCCTCCTCCGCCAGTGCGCTGGTCAGCCCCCGGTGGCGCACGGGTCCGCGAGCCGGTCCAGCATCGGCCCAGGCCACGGCGGTCGCCGCCGCGGCCACCGGGCTGGTATTCGCCGGCGAGCCGGGGCCCTGGGGGGCGAGACCGACCGTCAGGGCCACCGCCAGCGGCACCGCCCACACCACCACGCCCGATCCGCGACCGCCACTTCCTCGTATGCGCCGCCAACCGTCCACGCGACTGTCGCCGCCGAGCGGGCACTGGTTGCCGGGTCATCGTGACGTGTTCACCGCGCGGCGCGGCGGGGCGCTCCCATCTTGGGCAGCGGCGCCGCGTGCAGCGGCATCGTGCGCCAGCGCGCCGTGAACGTCCCGTCGGCGGCCGAACACGTCACGTCGAGGTGGTGCGGGGTCTCCAGGAACGCGATGTCGGCCACGAACGTGTCCGGATCCGTCCAGCCGCCGCACGCCGCCGTCGGGACCCGCCCGTCCGCGCCCTCCTCGACCGTCCATCCCTGGGCCCCGAGCCGCACTTCGAGCCGGGACGCGCCCTCCGCCAGGGAGGCGGCCCACGCATCGTCGCCGTCGGCGGTGACCGTCACCTCCGTCAGCGTGGGCTGGTCCGCGCAGCTCCCGCCCGCCGGGGTGAAAGTCATGGGCCCACCCCCGGCTCCCGCCGGAGAGGTGAACTTCTCAAAGGGGGCCGGCAGTTGGAGGCCGTCGAGTCGCCGTCGCAGGGCCGCGTCGTCGTCCTGGCGGTGGTCGAGGGGCGCGGGGCCGAACGCCGGGAGCAGATGCCGCCACGCGGCCTCCAGCACCGCCTGCATGTCCTCGGTGTCCGCGGTCATGGCGACCACCGCGTCGTGTTCGGGCAGCACCAGGCAGAACTGCCCGTAGGCCCCGTCGCCACGGTAGCCGTGACGGGATCGCCAGAACTGGAATCCGTACCCCTGCTGCCAGTCGGACACCGCGCCCTCCGCGGTGCCGTCCGCGTTGTCGATCTGCGCCCGGGTCGCCTCTGCCACCCAGGACGCGGGCAGCAGTTGGCGGCCCTCCCAGACCCCGTTGCCGAGGTACAGCAGGCCCAGCCGGGCGAGGGCGTCCGTGGTGGCATACATGCCGCTGAAGCCGAGGTCGCGGCCGGGCGGACGTTGGATCCAGGCCGTCTCGCCGATCCCCAGCGGGTCGAACAGCCGCGGCCGCAGATAGTCGGTGAGCGACTGCCCGGTCACGCGCTGGACGATCGCGGCGAGGCTGTACGTGGCGGGCTGGTTGTAGGCGAAGACGGTGCCCGGGTCGCGGTCGGGCGGGGTCAGCAGGAACCCGCGCACCGGCTCGGCCGGGTCGCGGGCGAACGCCTGCTCCCGGGTCTCGGCCAGATGCCCGCTGGCCATGGCCGCGACGTGCCGTACGAGCATGGCCCGGCTACGCGGGTCGGTGATGTCGCCCTCGAACTCGGGGAAGTAGGAGATCACCGGGTCGTCGAGGCTCATCAGCCCCTCGGCCACCGCGAATCCGGCCGCCGTCGAGGTGAAGCTCTTGCTGATGGAGTAGAGCAGATGCGGCCGGTCCGCGGTGTACGGCGCCCACCAGCCCGAGGCGACCACATGGCCATGACGCACGATCATCAGGCTGTGCGGCTCGATGCCGGGCGCCGCCTCCAGCGCGTCGAGGAACGCGCCGACACCTCGCGCGTCCACGCCCTGCGCGGCAGGTGTGCTCTCGGGCAGGGGGTGAGCACTCCGAGCACTCATCGCGCCTCATCCTCCAAATGCGGTGGGTCGTGCACGGCCGGTAGTGCTGCGATCATGGACGAAGAAGCCGCACCGCGCCAGAGTGCCTTCCGGCCCCCTGGAGACCTGGCTGCTCAGACCGGCGGCGCCGTGGGCAGTGCCTCCGCCGCCCCCGTCCCGAGGTGCGCGACGCCCGAGCGCACCGCCCACGCGAACACACCGAGCGCGAGGGCGCCCACCGCGACCGTGTCGTACGGCGCCGACAGACGGCCCGAACCGCCGAAGCTGCCGAGCCACGACAGCAGGGTCAGCGCGGCGAGGTGGAACACCAGCCACGCGCCGTGCCGCAGCTCGCCGAGTCCCCCGGTGCCGCCACGCCGCTGGAGCAGGAACAGCGGGACCCCGGCCAGGACGAGCGGCAGGGCGAGCCGCAGGTCGTCCCAGCCGGACCAGAACACGAACTCGCTGGCCACGACGAAGCTGAGGGGAGCGATCCAGCGCACCCCCGCCACCTGCCCTTCCGCCCGGGGCACTCCCCGCTCCCGGTCGTGTGCCCGGAACACCGCGACGGCCACCGCCGAGGCCGCGTAGATGAGCAGATACATGTCCCCCATCACGCTCACGATGTCCTGCCAGCCACCGAACGGCAGCATGAAGATCACGATGACCGCGAGGTTGAGCAGCAGCGCGCGGTGTGCCATGCCGGAGCGGGGGTCGATGCGCATGAAGAAGCGCGGCAGCAGGCCGTTCTTGGCCAGGGCGTAGGTGTGCCGGGCGTTGATCGCCACCCCGACGTAGGCGGAACCGCCCGGGGAGATCACGGCGTCGGCGTACAGCAGCGTGGCCAGCCAGTGCAGATTGAGGATGAGGGCGAGCTGGCCGAACGGCGACTCGAAGTTGACTCCCTGCCAGCCGTCGCCCAGCGCGGAGTCCGGCACCGTGTAGAGGAACGCCAGCTGGAGCCCGAGGTAGACCAGCACGGCCAGGCCGATCCCGGTGAGCACCGCGGCCGGTACGGAACGGCGCGGATTGCGGGCCTCGCCGGAGAAGTCCAGCGGGGCCTGGAAGCCGTTGACGGAGTACACGATGCCACCGCCGGCGAGGGCGGTGAGGCACGCCGCGTAGCCGTACGGTGCGAAGCCGCCGTGTTCGGTGAGGCGCCCGGAGTGGGTGCCCGACAGGAACAGCGCGACGACGGTGACGACGGGGACGATGACCTTGAACACCGACACCAGGTTGTTGAGCCGGGCGAATATCCGCACGGCGAACCAGTTGAGCGCGGTGAGCAGCACGCTCAGTCCGACGGCCACGCCGAGGCCCGGGAGGGTGAGGCGGCCGCCGTCGTAGAGCCCCGGCAGATAGTGCGCGGCGTACTGCATGATCGCGCTGATTTCCGCGGCCGTGCCGCCCACGGACAGCACGACGGACCAGCCGACCATCGTGCCGACCAGCCGCCCGCTCGCGTACAGCGGCCACCGCACGGTGCCTCCGCCCTCCGGGCGGGTGGCGCCCAGCTCCACCATGACCAGGGCGATCAGGGCGCACAGCGCCCCCGCGGCGATCCAGGACAGCAACGCGGCGGGTCCGGCGGTCTGGGCGGCGTACAGGGCCGCGAACAGCCAGCCGGACCCGAGGATGTTGGAGAACCCGATCGCGGTCAGGCCCCAGAAGCCGAGGTCCTTGTGGAGTCTGCGCTCCTCGGCGAGGACCGCCGGGGCGGCGATGGACTCCACCGGCTGGTTCTGCGGCACGTGGCACGTCTCCTCGGGTAGTGCGTAACCTGGCGAAGCCCCCAGGGTGCCACGGCCGCCGCCGTGCCTCAGTGGGTGGTGCGGCGCCGTGCCCTGAGCGGGACGTAGACGAGGAGCGCCGCGAGGAAGGCGGCGTAGTACGCGAGGTCGGCGCCGTGCAGCGCGGCGGCCACCGGGCCCGTGTAGAGGCTGGTGTCCATGAACGGCACCGCCGCGGCGAAGGCGGCGCCGAACGCCAGCAGGGCGGGCCACCACGGCTGCGGGCGGGCGCTCTCGGCGGCCAGGTCGACCGGCGCGCCGCCCCGGGTCCGGGCGCGGACGAACCAGTCGACGGCCACGATCGCGACGAAGCCGGGAATCCAGTAGCCGACGAACAGCAGCACGTTCTGGAAGCGGGCGGTGGTGTCGGCGGCGTGCATCCACAGCACCAGCGGGAAGCCGAGCGCGGCGGCGAGGGCCGCGGCCAGGGGGCGGGGGATGCGAACACCGGCGGTCTGCAGGGCCAGTGAGCCGCTGTAGTCGTTCATGGCGTTGCTGCACAGGGCGGCCAGCGCCACGGCCAGCAGTCCGAACGCGCCGAGCGCCCCGCCGCCCAGGGCCGTATCGACGCCACGGGCGGTCTGGTCGGTGAAGACGGAGGCTCCCCACAGCCCGAGCGCCTGGACGGCCACGAAGGACACGGTGACGCCGAGCAGAGTGCACCAGAACATGCCGACCCGGGAGGTGGCGCGGGGCAGATAGCGGCTGAAGTCGCTGGCGTACGGCGCCCACGACAGCGCCAGGCTCAGGGCGATCGTGCTGGTCAGGACGAAGGCGCCGAGGCGGTCGGCGCCGTGGGCCGATCCGGTGGCGGCGGGGTGGACGCCGCCCTGCAACTTGACGGCCAGGGCGGCGAACGCGGCAGCGAGGACGAAGGTCATCAGCTTCTGCATCCGGTGGATGGCCTCGTAGCCGAGCACCCCGAGCGCTCCCTGGGCGGCCATCATGATCAGCACACCCAGCCAGAACGGCAGGCCGCACAGCCGGGCCAGGGCGTCACCGCCGAACAGGCCGATGAGCGCGTCCCAGGCGACCGAGGACAGCCACTGCAGAACACCCGGCACGGCGACCCCCCGGCCGAAGGCCAGCCGCGCCAGCGGCAGCTGCCCGGCCCCGGTCAGACTGCCCCAGGTGCCCAGATACGCGGTGGGCACGGCGCCGATGAGGGTGCCCAGGACGACGGCGGCCAGCGCGGTGGCGAAGTCCAGGCCGAGGGAGATCCCGACGGTGCCGGTGAACACACCGGTCATGGTCAGGTTCGGGGCGAACCACACGGTGAACAGGCGCCCCGGCCCGCCGTAGCGGTGGCTCTCCGGAACCGGCGCGATACCGCGCGCCTCGACGCGCAGATCGCCGGGCGCGGTGGGCATCCGCCCGTCGAAGACGGATTCCGCGCCGGTGGGTGCCGGGTCGGTGGCAGCATGCGGCAAACGCATCGATGACATCCCTCCGCCAGTGCTAACTGGTTCAGGTTCGACGGGTGTGATCTCAGCCCCGCGTGGGGCACCCCGTGTCGGTTGGAGCGCCCCCAGGCTAACCCCTCGCCGCGTGGACCCGGTCCTGGGGACGGGTCCGGGCCGGCAGCGCGTCCAGGAACAGCGCCCCGGCCAGCAGCGCGGCGCTTCCGCGGGGCGCGATGCCCGTCTCGCGCAGCTCGGCGTCCAGGGTGGCGAGGGCGGCGGCGCCCCGGGCCGTCGCGGTGCCGCCCGCCTCCAGCACACCGCGCGCCCCGTCCTGCACCCGCCGGAGGGCGGGCGGGCCCGCCCGGTACAGCGGCCCGGTGTCCTGGAGGGTGCTCATCACGGTGAGCAGCGCGTCGAGCCGCGCCTGTGTCTCGGTGGCGCCCGCGGCCCGCGCCGTCGCCAGGGCGTCCAGGGCGCGGCGTACGTGCGGGAAGGCGGCCCGCGCCTCGCCGCGCGCACCCGCCGCGCCATAGGTGGCGGACACCTGCGAGCCCGCCGAGGGCTTGCGCGGGGCGCCGCGGTCGGTGTGGGCGGCGAGCTGCCGGGCGGTGGCGGTCAGCTCCCGGGGCGCGGCGCCGGGTTCCAGGGCGGCGGCCGCCACCAGCAGCCCCAGCACCCACAGCGCCCCGTGGTGCAGGCGTCCGGTGACCGGGCCGCCACCGGCCCGCGCCATGGTCCACTCGGCGCAGCGGCCGATGGCGCCCAGCTCCTCGCGGAGCGCCCGCGTCGGCTCGCCGGGGCGGCGGGCGGCGGCCGCCATGGCGGCGAACCCGGGCGCCAGCGACTTGGCCGACCAGCGCAGCGCGAGCAGATCGGTGCCGGTGGCGCGGGCCTGGAGGTCACGGGTGTCCGCGAGGCCCGGTTTGGGGGTCAGCTCCGCCTGGGAGATCAGGGCTCGTACGGCGGTCTGCGCCAGTGCCTCGTCCGTGGAGCGCGTCGTGGGCATGCCCGGAGAGTAAGCGGCGAACCTTTCCCGGACCTGGGTCGTTCCTGTGATCCCGCTGTGTGCTCAATGCGATTCCCTGGCGACGAAGGATCCGCGGGTGCCGACGAGGAAGTCCAGGCCCGCGCCGCGGTCGGCCTGTTCGACGTGGTCGCGGTAGATCTGCTCCCATCCACCGGTGGCCGGTGGCGCGGCGGCGGTCACCGGTTGCCGTGCGGCGAGTTCCTCGTCCGGTACGTCCAGCCGCAAGTGCCGCCGCTCGACGTCCAGTTCTATCCGGTCGCCGGTGCGCACCAGCCCCAGCGGGCCGCCCGCCGCTGACTCGGGCGCGATGTGCAGGACAACGGTGCCGAAGGCGGTTCCGCTCATCCGGGCGTCGCTGATCCGCACCATGTCCCGCACTCCGGCCCGCAGCACCGCGGGCGGCAGCGGCATGTTCCCCACCTCGGGCATGCCGGGGTAGCCGCGCGGTCCGCAGCCGCGCAGGACCAGCACATCGGAGGCGTCGACCTCCAGGTCCGGGTCGTCGATCCGGGCCTTGAAGTCCTCGATCCCGTCGAACACCACGGCGCGGCCCCGGTGGCGCAGCAGTCCCGGTGTCGCGGCGGCCGGCTTGATGACGGCTCCGTCGGGACAGAGGTTGCCACGGAGCACGGCGAGCCCGGCGCCGTGGGCGATCGGGTCCTCCGCGGTGCGGACGACGGTGAGGTCGGCGCTGGACCGGCCGGACAGCTGCTCGGTGAGGGAGCGGCCGGAGACGGTGACGGCGGGTTCCAGGTGGTCCCTGATCTCCCCGAGGACGGCGTCCAGGCCGCCGGCGCGGTGGAAGTCCTCCATGAGGTGGGATCCGGCGGGCTGCACGTCGGCGAGCAGGGGTATGCCACGGCCCGCGCGGTCGATGTCGTCCAGGCCGAAGTCCGCCCCGACCCGGCGGGCGAGGGCCAGCAGATGGACGACCGCGTTGGTGGAGCCGCCGATGGCTGCCACCGCGCGCACCGCGTTCCGCAGCGCCTCCGCGGTCAGGACGGCGCTGGGCCGCAGGTCCTCGCGCACCATGTCGACGATGCGGTTGCCCGCCGCGTGGGACAGCTCCAGCAGTCGGCTGTCGGGCGCGGGGAGCCCCGCGTTGCCGGGCAGGGTCATGCCCAGCGCCTCGGCGGCGCACGCCATGGTGGACGCCGTGCCCATGGTGTTGCAGTGCCCCCGGCTGCGGATCATCGCCGACTCGGCCCGGCGCAGCTCCGAGCGCTCCATCCGCCCGGCCCTTACCTCCTCGCTCAGCTCCCACACCCCCGTGCCGCAGCCCAGCGGGCGCCCCTTCCACGAGCCGTTCAGCATGGGACCGCCGGTGACCATCAGGGTGGGCAGGTCGACCGACGCGGCCCCCAGGAGCAGGGACGGTACGGTCTTGTCGCAGCCGCCGAGCAGGATCACACCGTCGACGGGGTTGGCCCGGATGAGTTCCTCGGTCACCATCGCGGCGAGGTCGCGGAAGAACATCGCGGTCGGGCGGAGCAGGGTCTCCCCCAGCGACGGCACCGGAAGCTCCAGCGGCACCCCGCCGGACTCCCACACCCCCCGTTTCACATGGTCGGCGATTTCGCGGAAGTGGCTGTTGCAGGGCGTGAGTTCGGACCAGGTGTTGCAGATGACGATCTGCGGGCGTCCGTCGAAGGCGTGGTCGGGGAGTCCGCGCCGCATCCAGGCACGGTGGATGAACGCGTCGCGGGTCTCACCCTCGTACCACTGCCGCGACCGGTGCGTGCCACTCATACGAACCTTCCGATCTCTCGACGATTCGTGCGGAGGAACGCTGCCCACCGCAGAGGGGTTTCAGGCCCCCTTCAGGCCCGGCGGTGGGCGTCCTCCAGGTAGTGCAGCACGGCGGCCACGCGCCGGTCGGTGCGGTCGGTGGGGGCCAGTCCGAGCTTGGCGAAGATGCTACGGATGTGCGTGTGGACGGCGCCCTCGGTGACGACGAGCCGCTCGGCGACGGCGGTGTTGCCGAGCCCTTCGGCCATCAGGGCCAGGACGTCGCGTTCGCGGGGGCTGAGCCGGTCCAGCCGGGTGTCGGGCCGGGTGCGGGCGAAGAGCTGCGCGACGACCTCGGGGTCGATGGCGGTGCCGCCGTCCGCCACCCGGTGCAGCGCGGTCAGGAACTCCTCGACCCGGCCGACCCGCTCCTTGAGCAGGTAGCCGAGCCGGGCGCTGCCGTCGGCGAGCAGGTCGGTGGCGAAGGCCTGCTCGACGTAGGCGGACAGTACGAGGACAGCCAGGTCGGGGCGGCGGCGCCGGGCCTCCACGGCCGCGGCGATCCCCTGCCGATCGCACTGCCGGAGCGGGCCAGGGTGCCGGCCGGTCTCGTCGGCCGGGTGGCGAAGCTGCCCGGCGTGGCCGAGGCGGTCGGCGACCGGAGCTTCCCCGCCGCCGTCATCACCCGGGAGGGGAAGACCGTACCGGCGGACGACGATCCGCGCGTGACCGGACACGGGTGGTCCTCGACCGCGCTGCCGGCGCGGCCCCGTATCACCGGCACGCCCCCGGCCGGTCCGCACGACGTGGCCCTGGACCGCCGCACGGCCGCGGCCGCGGGGGCAGGTCCCGGCGACCGCGTCACGGTGACCGCCGCGGGGCGCTCGGCGCGCTACCGGGTGTCGGCCGTGGTCGGCGCCGCCGGAAGCGGCCTGTGGTTCGCCGACGCCACGGCGGCGAAGCTGTCCGGCGGATCGGGTTCCGGGTCCGGCTCCGTCGACCTGATCGCGGTACGGGCGAAGCCGGACGCCGGTGGCTCGGTCGCCACCGAGGTCCGCCGCCTGGCCGGGGACGACGGGCTGACGGTGTCCACCGGGGCGGACCGGGGTGACGCCGAGGCGCCCGGCACGACCGCAGCCCGCTCCCTGCTGCCCACCCTGGCGGAGTCGCTGGCCGGGGTCACGCTGCTGGTGGTCGGATTCATCGTGGGCGGCGCGCTGTCGGTGTCGATCGCTGCCCAGCGGCGCGAACTCGCCCTGATGCGGGCCGTCGGCGCGACGCCACGGCAGATCCGCCGCCTCGCCGGGGCCCAGGCCGCCATCATCGCGGTCACCGTGGCCGTGCCCGGTGCCGCCCTCGGCTATCCGCTGGCCGAGCGGTTCCGGCAGTTGCTGGTCTCCCACGGGATGCTCCCGGACGCGCTACCGCTCACCCGCAGCCCGCTGCCCGCGATCGCGGCCGTGCTGCTGCTGGTCGGCGTCGTGTGGGTGGCGGCCCGGTGCGCCGCGTGGCGTACATCGCGCCGGCCGGCCACCGAGGCGGTCGCCGAGTCGCGCAGCGAACCCCGGGCGCCCTCGAAGGTGCGCACCCAGGCCGGTCTGGCGCTGATCGCCACGGGCACCGGGGCCTCGGTCACTCCCCTGCTGGCCCGGTCGCAGGCCGGGGCGGCGGCCACCGCGCTGGCCGGTCTCATCGCGGCGATCGGACTCGCCCTGGCCGGTCCCGCCCTGGTCGGCGGCGTCGGCCGGCTGCTGGAGAGAAGGCTTACCGAGAAGGCCACGGCACCGACCTGGCTGGCCGTGGCCAACAGCCCTGGGTACGCGCTGCGTTCCGCGGCGGCCATCAGCACCCTCGCGATGGCCGTGGTGTTCACCCTCACCTACACCCTGACCCAGACCACGGTGCGGGCGGCCACCTCCGGTGACCTCCGCGACGCCACCCGGGCGCAGCTCGGGTTGAGCGCGCCCGGACTCGGGGGCGTGCCGGGCGATGTGCTTCCCGCGCTGCGGGACACTCCGGGCGTACGGGCGGCGGCCCCGGTCACCTCGACCACCGTCGTATGGCCGTACCGGCTGCTGGGGGAACCCGAGGTGGACAGCGGTTCCGCGCTGGTGCTGGACGCGCAGGCGCCGGGTGTCCTCGACCTGGACGTGCGTGACGGCCGTCTGGCGAAGCTCACGGGCGACACCGTCGCCGTCTCCACCGATGTGGCCGGGTCCCGCGGCGCGCCCGTGGGCGGCCGGGTGGATCTGCTGCTCGGCGACGGCGCCCGGGTCACCGCCCGGGTGGTGGCCAGGTACGCGCGCGGCCTCGGTTTCGGCCCCGTAGTGCTCTCCAGGGACCTGGCCGCCGGACACACCACGGCGGGCCTCGACCAGAGCATTCTGATCCGTACCGACGGCAGCGAGGAGGCCCGCCACCGGGTGGCCGCGCCCCCGCCGCCCGTCTCCGCGTGGCCGGCCGGTGCGCCGCCGCTGCCGTCGTCGGCCACCGACACCTCCAGCTCCTCCGGGGCGCCGGGGCGCAGCGTGACCCGCACCTCCACCCGGGCGGCTCCGGCGGCGTGTTTGCGGATGTTGGTCAGGGACTCCTGCACCAGGCGGTGGACCGCGGTGGTGATCTCGGGCGGCAGCGGGCGGCCGGTGATCCGCGGGTCGAGGGTCAGTTCGGCGGCGGGGCCCGCCGCGGAGAAGTCCCGGGTGAGGGCGCGCAGTCCGGCCAGGCCGCCGGTGGGGCTGGTGGCGGCGGGCGTGGAGGGGGCCCGCAGGCTGGAGACCATGGCGCGCATCGACCCGAGCGCCTGCGATCCGGCCCGCTCGATGTGGGCGAGCATCTGGTCCAGGTCCTCCGGGGACTGGGTGTGGCCGACGGCGGCGGTGAAGCGCGCGGCCTTGGTCCGGGCGACGATCGCGGTGACGTGGTGCGCCACGAAGTCGTGCAACTCCCGTGCGTGTTCGAGGCGTTGTTCCTGGAGGATGGCCTCGCGCCGCCGGAATCGCAGCGCGTCGTACAGGCGCAGGCACAGCCCCAGCACCATCATGAACGGCACACAGGCCACGATCACGGCGACCATGCCGTTGAGGTGTTCCCCCCGTTCGGCGATCCGCAGCGGAAGGAGGGCGGTGGCGGTGCTGCGCACGGTCGAGCCCTCGACGGCCTCCTCGCTGCGCCGCCGCAACACCATCGGCGTGGCCGTCACGGTGTGCGGTGCGCTGCTGCTCGGTGCCGCGACCGGCGAAACGAACATCCTCTTCATCGCCGTACCCGTCCTGCTCATCGGCCTGATCGTACTGACTCCGCTGCTCGGCCTGGGCGTCACCGGGCTGCTGCGCTCCCCTCTGATCAGGCTGGCGGGAATCCACGGCAAGCTCGCCGTGGAGAACGCCCGCCGCAACCCACGGCGCACGGCGGCCACCGCGGCCACCCTCATGGTCGGTCTGGCCATGGTCACCGCGGTCACGGTGGCCGTCGCCTCGCTGAACCGCATGGACGAACAGGAGGTCGACAGCACCATGACCTCGGACCTGCGCATCACGGCCGTCGACTTCGCGGAGGTCGGCGACGACACCGCCGCGCGGGTCGCACGGCTCGCCGACGCGGAGGCCGTCACCCCGATCGCCGACACCTACTTCGACCTGTCCGGCCACGACTCCCTGCCGGTCACCGCCGTCAATCCCGCCACGGTGGAACAGCTGACGCCGATCACTGTCCGGAAGGGTTCGCTGGCCCGCCTCGGCCACGGCATCGCCGTCACCGAGGCGACGGCCGCCGCCCGTGGCTGGCGGCTCGGCTCCCGCGTCACCGGCGCCTTCACCGGCACCGGCGAGCGGACCGGCCTGCCCGTCGTCGCGCTCTACGACGGCCCGGAGAATCTGACACCCGCCCTCGTCGCCGACAGGTCCCTGCCGCGCACGGGCGGCGCCACGCACCGGCCCTCCGTCGATGCAGTGCTGGTCAAGGCCGCCCCCGGCCGTACGGACGCGCTCCGGGAGGAGATCCGGCGCACCCTGGACAACCCCGCGCTCGTGGTCGAGGACCGCGCCGACGCACGGGAGGCGGTCACCGCCAGGTCGGCCCCGTTCCTGAACATCATGTACGCCATGCTCGGCGTCACCGTGCTGATCGGCGCCCACGGAGTGGTGAACACCATGGGCATGGCCGTCTTCGAACGTGACCGGGAGATCGGCATGCTCCGCGCCATCGGCCTGGACCGCCGGGGCGTGGCCTCCGTCCTGCGCATCGAATCGGTGACCATCTCCCTCCTCGGCTCCGCGCTCGGTATCGCCGTCGGCAGCGTCATCGGTGCGGTGGCCGTCCTCGGCCAGGAGGGTGTCCCCCCTGGTCATCCCGTGGGACAGGACGGCCCTCTTCTTCGTCGCGGCCGCCGTGATCGGTATGCTCGCCTCCCTGTGGCCGGGGCGCCAGGCCGCGCGGGTGCCGATGTTGAAGGCCATCGCCACGGACGCTTCATGGAGTGTGCGGACGTATCCTGAAATCTGAGGTACCGCGACCGGTGAGCGCGGGAGGTTGCGATGACCGCCGACGAGAGGACCGTCGCCGAGAGCCTACGTCCCTGCAAGGCGGACACGCCCCGGTATCTGCCCATCGCGGAGCACGGCCTGATCGGCGATCTGCGGACGGCCGCGCTCGTCGGGACGAACGGCACGATCGACTGGTACTGCCCCACCCGCTTCGACGCGCCCAGCGTCTTCGCGTCGATCCTGGACGCCGACCGCGGCGGTGCGTTCGAGCTGGCCCCGGACATGCCCGCCCGGACGAAGCAGTTCTACTTCCCCGACACCAACATCCTCATCACCCGCTTCTTCGCGGACGACGGTGTCGCCGAGGTCCAGGACTTCATGCCCGTCGAGGACGACTCCCGCGAGGCCGACCGGCACCGGCTGATCCGCCGGGTGCTGTGCGTCCGCGGTTCGCTGCCGTTCACCGCACGGGTGGCGCCCCGCTTCGACTACGGGCGGCAGACGCACACCGTGAGCGTCCGGCAGGGCCACCTCACGGTGTTCGACTCCCCGGATCTGTCCCTCGCGCTGACGTCCAGCGTCACGGTGGAGTCCGACGGTCCCGACGCGGTGTCCTCGTTCAAGCTGGTCGAGGGCGAGGCCGCGGTCTTCGCACTCGACCGGATCGGCGGCGCGGTGCGGCCGCGGTCCTGTCCGCTGACCGAGGCGGAGGACCTGTTCAACGCCACGGTGCGGTACTGGCGCCGCTGGCTCTCGCAGTCCCGCTACCGCGGACGGTGGCGGGAGATGGTGCACCGCTCGGCGCTCACCCTCAAGCTGCTCACCTACGCGCCGACCGGCGCCATCGTGGCGGCGCCGACGGCGAGCCTGCCCGAGCAGATCGGCGGGGAACGCAACTGGGACTATCGTTACGTGTGGATCCGCGATGCCGCGTTCTGCATCTATGCGCTGCTGCGGCTGGGTTTCACCGACGAGGCCGAGGCTTTCGTGCGCTTCCTTTCCGAGGACATCCGGCTGCGGGACGGCCCCGGCGGGCCGTTGCAGATCATGTACCGCATCGACGGCCGCAGCGACCTCACCGAGCACGAACTCTCCCATCTGGAAGGCCATCTGGGCTCGGCCCCGGTCCGGTCCGGCAACGCGGCCGTCGGCCAGCTCCAACTGGACATCTACGGTGCGCTGGTGGACTCCCTCTATCTCTATGACAAATGGGGAAAGCCGCTGGCCAGCGACCACTGGGACGGAGTCTGCGAACTGGTCGACTGGGTCTGCGATCACTGGGACCAGCCGGACATGAGCGTCTGGGAGACCCGCGCCGGACCCCAGTGCTTCCTGTACTCGCGGCTGATGTGCTGGGTCGCGATCGAGCGGGCCATGCGCATCGCCACTCACCGCGGTCTGCCCGCGAACATGCCCCGCTGGTCGCGGGCCCGCGACCAGATCTACCGCCGGATCATGCGGCACGGCTGGTCCGCCCGGCGGCAGGCGTTCGTGCAGCACGAGGGCACCGATGTGCTCGACGCCTCCGTGCTGATGATGCCGCTGGCCAAGTTCATCTCCCCCACCGACCCCAAGTGGCTGTCCACCCTGGACGCGCTGGGCGAGGAGCTGGTGTCCGACTCGCTGGTCTACCGCTACGACCCCCAGGCCAGCCCGGACGGGCTGCGCGGTGAGGAGGGCACCTTCTCGATCTGCTCGTTCTGGTACGTCGAGGCGCTGTCCCGGGCGGGGCGGCTGGACGAGGCGCGGCTCGCGTTCGAGAAGATGCTGACGTACGCCAACCACTGCGGGCTGTACGCGGAGGAGATCGGCCGCACCGGTGAGCAGATCGGCAACTTCCCACAGGCGTTCACCCATCTCGCGCTCATCAGCGCCGCGTTCAACCTCGACCGTGCCCTGGGCTGACCCGGGGGTCGGCCCAGGTGGCTCAGGCGTTGGGGTCGAAGGGGATGCCGGACGGCTTGGCCTTCTGGAGGTGGGCGGCGAAGTTGCCGTCCTTGAGGCCGAAGTTGGCGCTGCCGAAATCGGCCTGGCTCAGCTTGTCGCGCAGGCCCGCGGGGTAGCCGTTCCAGCCGACCAGGGTGGGGAACTGCCAGGTGTGGTGGTCGTTCTCCGGCGGTTCGTCATTGGTGTTCGCGAGACGGAACGCGTGGGTGCTCAGCCCGTCCTTGTGATAGACGATCTTCGGGTGGTTTCCGTCCCACCGGACCTTGTCACCGCTGTAGGTGGTGAACCCGCCGTGGGCGGAGGTGGAGACGTACTGGGCCTGGTTGTTCCGCACCCACACCACGACATGTTCCCAGTCGTGGCGGTGTCCGCCGATCGACGCCTGGTCCTTCTCGAAGTAGAGGCCGTACATGACCGCGCACCAGCCGTTGTTGCACTTCGAGCGCGCGTACCCGTTGGTGTTGTCGAGGTCCGGGGCGTCGTGGCACTGCCCGTTGGGCGCCCCGGACGGGTTGAGCCCGCCGTTCAGCGTGCCGTCGGGGCCGATGGCGGGAGTGGGATAGCAGCCGTCCGTGTCGTAGTCGTAGGCCGGCTGGAACGTCCGCTCCAGCGCGTCCGCGTTGCCGGGCAGGGCCTTCGGCGGGTCGGCGAGAGCGCTTCCGGGTAAGGCGACAACCAGGGCGATGGCGCTGCCGAGAACGAACGAGACCTTGCGGATGCGCGAGCTTCTGGGCACTGCGTCCTCCTGGTTGACCTCGTGCCGCACAGGCGAAGATGTCGACCAGGAGACTACGTCAACTTGCTTTGGATGAGGGGCCGTTCAGGGCCGCCGGGGCGGGATGGGCTGTTCCGTCCAGATGCACTTGCCGTCGGCGGTGTAGCGCGTCCCCCAGCGCTGGGAGAGCGCGGCGACCAGTTGCAGACCGCGTCCTCCCTCGTCCATTTCGGCGGCCCGGCGGATCCGGGGTGTCGTGGCGCTGCCGTCCGACACCTCGCAGACGAGTGACCGGCCGCGGATCAGGCGCAGCCGGACGGGCCCCTTCGCATGCCGGACGACGTTGCCCACCAGTTCACTGGCGAGGAGTTCGGTGCTCATGACCAGCCCGTCGAGATGCCACTCCTCCAGTCGGCCGCGGACATGGTCGCGCGCGAGAGAGGCCGCCACCGGCTCGTCGGGGAGCCGCCAGACGGCGATGTTCTCGGGGGCGGTGCGGTGCAGCCGGGCGAGGAGCACGGCGGTGTCGTCCGCGGTCACCTGTTGGGCGGGCAGCAGGGCGCCGAGGAGGGTGTCGCAGAGGTGGTCGAGCCGCCTGCGATCCGCGCCGTGGTCCTCGCCCGGACCGCAGGCCGGGGGGCGGGGATGGCCGGGAACCGCGAGGCGCCGTCCGAGGTCGGTGGTGAAGACCCGGGAGCACTCGGCTATACCGGCGTCGATGTCGCGGGTGGCCGACTCGACCAGGCCGTCGGTGTACAGCATCAGCAGGCTGTGGCCGGGCAGCCGCAGTTCGGCCGTGCTGAACGGGGGTTCGGCGGCGCCCAGGGGCGGGTCGGGCTCGATGTCCAGGCACTCCACGGTTCCGTCGGGTCCTACCAGGAGCGGCGGGGGATGTCCGGCGCGCGCCATGGAGCAGACCCCGGACACCGGGTCGTAGACGGCGTACAGGCAGGTGGCGAACGAGTCGTCGTCGAGCTCGCTGACGATGTCGTTGAGGCGGGCGAGGACCTCCTCCGGGGGCAGCTCCAGGTTGGCCAGCGTGTGCACGGCGGTGCGCAGCCGTCCCATGGTGGCGGCCTCGGCCAGCCCGTGGCCCATCACATCGCCGATGACGAGCGCCACCCGCTCCGCGGACAGCGGGATGATGTCATACCAGTCGCCGCCGACCTCCGTACCGCTGGTTGCCGGCAGATATCGTACGGCCGCGGTGACGGCGGACGGCGCGGGCAGGTCCTGGGGCAGCAGACCGCGCTGGAGCGCCTGGGCGCGGGCGTGCTCGGCGTCGTAGAGGCGGGCCCGGGCCAGGGAGTGGGCGACCATGCCGCTGAGGGCGGTCAGCAGGGTGCGCTCGTCGCCGCTGAAGCGGTGGGGTTCGGCGAAGGCGACGACGCACACGCCGTTGGGCTCGCCGGAGGCGATCAGGGGCAGGATGGCCCAGGCGTTCTTCTCCGCCAGGGCCGGGTAGTCGGCGAGGCTCGGGGCCAGTTCGACGTACTTCGCGGCCGAGGCGATGAAGCGGGCATGGCGCGAGGCGACCGCGTCGTTGAGGAGCGGGTGGCCGTTTGCCGCCGGGATACCGTCGATCTTGTGCAGGAACGCCTGCGGATATCCGACGGCCCCGACCACGTGCAGCCGCTCGCCCTCCAGCACCTGGATCAGCAGGCCCGAGGCGCCGAACGGGGCCAGCATGTGGGTGGCGGCCACGTCGACGACGTCCTGGGTGGTCACCGCCTCGGCGAGCGCGCCGGTCAGTCCGCGGATCCGCGCGGCCTGCTCGGCGGCGGACCGTTCGGCCGCCTCCCGCCGCGCCACCCGGTTGCGGGTGTCGGTGACATCGGTGAGGTAGGCGGTCAGCCCGTCGGGCACGGGGACCAGCCGTATGTGGTACCAGCGGCCGTCGGTGGGCCACTGGATGTCGAATCCCGTCGGTGTGCCGTCGAGGGCGGCGTGCCGACAGCGGGCCTCCAGGTCGGGGACCAGGCCCGCGGGGCCGTCCCAGAGCGGCCCGCCGAGCACGTCCACGGATGGGCCGGCGAGGCGCTCGGCGGCGACGTTGAGGAAGGTGATCCGCCACTCCCGGTTCACCGCCCAGAACGCGTCGCTCATGAAGCGCAGCGCCTGCCCCACGGACTCCCGCGCGATGCGGCTCTCGGTGGTGTCCCACACCCGGCCGATCATGCGCACGGGTTCGCCGTGCCCGTCGAGCGCCAGATGGGCGCGGCTCTGGACCCAGCCGGTGGTGCCGTCCGGGCGGCACACCCGGTACTCGGCCTCGTATACGCCGTGCCCGTTCAGCGCCTCCTGCGTGGCGGCCATGACCCGCGGCACGTCCTCGGGGTGGATCAGGCCGACCCAGCTCTCGATGCGGCGCTCATAGTCCTGCGGTATGCCCAGGAGGCGCAGCCCTGCCGCGTCCCAGACCATCTCGCCGGTGCGGATGTCCCACTCCCAGGAACCGACCCTGTCCGCCACCAGGGCCTGGCGGACCCCGGAGCCGACCGGCTGCTCCTGCCACCAGGGATGGCCACGGCCTGGCCCGGGAGCGGGTCGCGACAGCCGCCCGGAGGCCCAGCGGGCCATCTCCAGCAGGAAGCCGCGCTGCTCCGCGGTGGGCGCGCCGGGCCCGGTGAACACGGACAGCGCGCCCACGGCGTCGTCCCCGGCGAGAAGAGGGACGGCGGCCACCATGGTCGCCCCGGGGAGGCTCCCATACGTGTGCGTACGGACACGCTGGGCGTCCGGGCGGTGTGCGTCCGGAACGCGTCCGTCGGCGGCGGGCATCCAGACGAACGCGCCGTCCTGTACGGCCCGGGCGGGGGCGAGCGCGGGATCGTCCTCCCGGATCTCCTCCCACCCCTGGAGGGCGGACCGGGGCAGTCCTCCGGCGAGCACCAGACGGAGTTCGTGGCTGCCCGCGGGCCCGCACGACCAGTGCACCGCCCCGGCGATACCGCCCAGCTCGGACACCGCCTGCGTCAGCGCGTGCTCCATCACCTCGCGGTCCGTGAGCTGGACACCGACCGTCGAGAGCAAGGAAAGCCGCTCGTCGCACCAGGTACGCACGGGACCCACCGGATCCGTCGACATATCGGCATATACCCTAAAGCGTGCTCGTGGCGCGATCGAGGGACATGAAGCGATCCATACCGAATTATTAGTGTCCGGTCGGCTATGCCGAACGCCCCGGCCACGCCGAACGCTCCCGCCGGCGGTTCACAGAGGCGGTTCACAGAGCGGACCGGCTGCCTGGTGCCGCGCCCCGACGGCCGTCACAGTGTTCGCCATCGGCGCGCGCCTTCGCTTCCTCGCGTCCGCTTCCGTCCGATGGAACAGGCAGGTCACACATGACGGACTCCTTGCTGCGCGGCTATGTGCCCAGCCCCTTCGGGCAGCTGCACTACGTCGAATCGGGCACGGGCGAGCCGGTGCTGATGCTTCATCAGACGCCGCGTTCATGGACCGAGTACCTGGATGTGCTGCCGCTGGTCGGGGCCGTGCACCGGGGAATCGCCATGGACACACTCGGCTACGGCGCCTCGGCGAAGCCCGAGGAGCCCCATACGATCGAGCGCTTCGCCGACGCCGCAGGGGCGCTCATCGAGGCGCTGGGCCTGGAGCGATTCCATCTGGTGGGGCACCACACCGGCGGCCTCGTCGCGGTGGAGCTGGCCGCGCGCTACCAGGACCGGGTCTCCAGCCTGCTGCTCTCCGCCACGCCCTTCGTGGACGACGAGAAGCGGCGCACCGCCGACCGGCGCAAGCCGGTCGACCATGTGGATCCCCGGCCCGACGGTTCCCATCTGCTGGAGCTGTGGAACCGGCGGCGCGGCTTCTACCGGGAAGGGCAGGAGGCCGCGCTGCACCGCTATGTGATCGACGCGGTGACGGTGCTGGACCGGGTGGAGGAGGGGCACCTGGCGGTCCGCCGCTATCCGATGGAGCCGCGTCTGCCGCACATCACCGCGCGGACGCTCGCGGTGTGCGCCACCGAGGACCACTACTCGCTGCCCGGCCTGGAGAAATTCGCCGCGGCGCTCGGCTGCGACACGCGGGTCATCCCGGCGGGCACGTCCCCGCACCGGAGCAGCTGCCCGAGGCGTACGCCAAGGTCATCACGGAGTGGGTGACGGGCGGCTGACCCGGGGCGCCCCGCGTGATGAGTCCCGGTCCCAGGTGTCCGCCGTGACCCCGCGCTCGCGGAGCACCGCTTTGCGGATCTTGCCGGTCGCGGTGAGCGGCAGTTCGGGGACGATGTCGACGTACCGGGGCACGGCGAACGGCGGAAGCCCGTCCTCGCAGTGGCGTACCAGGTCCCGCGGGTCCAGCACCCGGCCCGGCCGGACCGTCACCGCCACCATGACCTCGTCCTCGGCCAGCTCCGACGCCACCGGGAAGGCCGCTGCCCCGGCCACCGCGGGGTGGGTGCGGACCGCCGATTCCACCTCCGCCGACGAGATGTTCTCACCGCGCCGGCGGATGACGTCCTTGATGCGGTCGACGAAGCGGAACCACCCGTCGGGTTCCCGGATCACCCGGTCGCCGGTGTCGGGCGCCGGGGGCTCGGCGTCTCCCAGGTAGCCGGTGCAGAAGGCGAACGGCTGGTGGCTGCGGACGACCAATTCGCCCGCCGTGCCGTCCGCGACGGGGGCGAGCAGGTCGTCCACCACGCGCGCGGAGAAGCCGTCGCGCACGGTGCCGATGTAGCCGGGGCGGTGGCGGGCGGGGGTCGACCCGATGACGAGATTGGTCTCCGTGGAGCCGAATCCGTCCACCAGGGTGACGCCGAAACGGGACAGGAACGGCTGGTACGCCGGGCCCGGGGTGGCCGGGGACAGGCCGCGCCAGGCCCGGTGCGCACGGTCGTGGGGGCCGGGCGGCCGGGCCAGCAGCATGGGCACCATGGCGCCGAGCAGATACACGGCGGTGGCACCTGCCTCGGCCGCCTGGCCCCAGTACGCGCGCGCGGAGAACCGGCGCCCGAGCGTGTACGCGGCGCCCACGGTCATGGCGTGGGCCAGGGCGTTGAGGGCGTTGGTGTGGAACAGCGGCAGA
The DNA here is from genome assembly GCF_044332925.1 of Streptomyces sp. NPDC021212. Classification (NCBI taxonomy): domain Bacteria; kingdom Bacillati; phylum Actinomycetota; class Actinomycetes; order Kitasatosporales; family Streptomycetaceae; genus Streptomyces; species Streptomyces sp. NPDC021212. Next base: position 678,588 of record NZ_JBIRPZ010000001.1, on the reverse strand, counting down.
CAGGTGTGGAGCACGTCGTCGGAGGTGAGGCGCAGGGAGTCCGCGACGTTGCGGCCCCACCACACGAACTGGGCGTGGGGGCAGCGCACACCGCGCGAGGCGCCCGTGGTGCCCGAGGTGAACAGGATGGCGGCGGTGTCCGCGGGTCCCACCTGCGCGGGCGGGAGCGCCCCCGTCCGGCCGGGGGCCGGGACGCCGTCGCCGCCGATGGTCCACACCGGGCCCCGGTAACCCGCCGTCGTGACGCGCCCCGTGTACTCCTCCTCGGCGAGCAGGAAGGACGGCTCGGCCTCGCGCAGGACGTGCCGCAGGCCCTCGCCGCGCAGACCGGTGTTGAGCGGCACCAGCACCGCGCCGAGCCAGGCACAGCCGAGGATCAGATCGACGAACTCGACGCGGTTGCCGGACATGACCGCGATCCGGTCGCCCGGGCGGCAGCCGCGCGCGGCGAGCGCTCCCGCCATGGTTGCCGCCGCCTCGCGGGACTGCCGGTAGGTGAGGGTCACCCCGTCCACCCGCAGGAACACCCGGTCGCCGAACGCCCCGGCGGCGGCGTCGAGGAGAGCGGGAAGCGTCATCGCCGTGCTCACCGGTGCGGTCACCGCAGGACTCCCGCGTCGCGCAGCCGCTCGATGCGTTCCGGCGTCAGTCCGGCCACCTCGCGCAGCACGGTGTCGGTGTCGGCACCGAGTACGGGTGCGGGCCTGCGGAGGGAGCCCGGGGTGCGGGTGAGGTGGATCGGCAGGCCTTCGTGGAGGAAGGCGCCCGCGACCGGGTGTTCGGCGCGCACATAGAAGCCGCGCGCCCGCAACTTCGGGTCGTGCTCCACGAGTTCCCGGCCGTCCTGCACCACTCCGGCCGGTACGCCCCGTTCCTGGAGCAGTTCGGCCGCGGCGTCGGCGGGCATGGCGCGTGCCCAACCGGCGAGCGCGCCGTCCACCGGAACGCCGGTCGGCGCCTCGGCGTTCATCCGGCACAGCAGGGCCGAGACGTGGCACCCCGATCCGCGCTTCCTGTTCCAGGAGGGCGGCGGCCCGGTGATGGACATGGGACCGTATACTTCGCCCTTCTCGTCAACCTACTGGGCCCGGTTCGACATCTGGGACACGGACCTGCCCTACGTGGAGGACTACGGCACCGGCGGCACGCTGTCCCTGGCGAACCCGAACCACTTCGACGGCCAGCACCTGCGAACGCCCCGAGCCCCACTTCTCCGTCTGGGCGGTCGTCAGGAACACGACGACGTAGGTGAGCGCCAACGGCATGTGAATGCCCAGCAGATGAATGCCGATGGCGGTGCGGCCGAACCCGACTATGCTGATCACGCGCCGACAGCAGGAGAGAGCAGGCCACTTCGGTGGCGGGAAAGGGGAGGGCATGTCCAAGCCCGTGCGCGCGGCCATCGGAGGCCGACGGATCACATGCATTTTCTGCCAGAGCGATCTTTTCCGGAACCGCCGGGTGAAGCTGAACAGCACCGGGATGGAGCTCATGAACCTCGCCTGGGCCAATGAGTCCGCGATCGGGCTGATCTGCTGGGACTGCGGCTATCTCCATCTCTTCGCGAACGAGGACATCGAGCTGTACAAGGTGAAGAAGGGTGAGGTGTGACCCCTCATACCTGATGGATGGCCAGCTTGAACTCGGCGAGCACCAGCCTCACCGAGGAGCGGCTGTTGTGCGAGACCATCAGCGCCAGCGGCGTCCCCGGATGCACGAAGATCTCGTGGTGCTTGGTGAAGCACTGCACGCCGGGGCTCGGGGGCCGATGGTCGGTGGCGGTCGAGTCCGCGCCGGTCGACAGCCCGAGCGGATCCCGTACGAAGCGGTCCCGTAATTCGCTATAGCCCCCGGCCTCCCACTGGATCATCGCCGTCAGCGCGCCCCATCCGCCGGCCGATGGCCAGATCAGCCCCGCGCGGTCGTCGGTACGCCAGTTCTTGATCCTGTACCCGTCGGGCTGGACCACCTGATGCATGCCCAGCGCGTCATAGGACTCGGCGGTGCCGAAGGGGAAGCGCACCACGCGATACCCGCCGGGCGGGATCACCTGCGGCTCGGCGACGATCAACGAACAGATCTGCACGGCCACGACGCCTCCAACGGGTCGGCCGGGGCGAGCCCCGGGGTGTGCGGGGTGGTCCTGGAACTCGGGCCAGTCTGCGTCCGCACGTGCCACCTGTCCATGAACCCCGTCAAACAGACCGACGAGCCGTTTTTTCCGGGCCGTTGACGTAAGTGCTTGACGCGTGCATGCAGTTCTGTATGCACCCTCAGGACGGCCCACTCAGCCGGGCCGAACTCGGCCAACACACCGGGCTGTCCCCGGACGACGCTGTACGACATCGTCGCCGAGCTGATCGACAGCGGCGCGATCGTCGCCACCGCACCCGAATCGGCCCCGCGCAGGCGGGGACGGCCGGTGGAGACGCTGACGCTCAACCCGCGTGCGGGGCACGTCATCGGCATCGACTTCGCCCGCCGCGCGGTGCGGGTATCCGCGGTCAACGTCGCACACGAGGTCATCGGATCGGCCGGGAAGTCACATGAGCCGGGGCTGCCCTGGGAGAAGCCGATCGCCCTGGCCGAGCGCCTGGTCGGGACGTTGGCCGAGGGCACCCTGCGGCTGGGCGCGCTGAACGCCATCGGGGTGGGCGTGGTCGGTCCGGTCGGCGATCCGGAATCCGGGTCCGGCGCCGCGCACGCCACCGCCGACCTGCCCGCCACCGACCTGCCCGCGCTGCTGCGCAAACAGTTCGAGACTCCGGCCCTGGTGGACAACAACACCCGGCTCGCTGCACCGCACCGCGTACGGGCTGTCCGGCGAATTCGGCCACATCACGGCCGCACCGGGCGGCCGGCCATGTTCGTGCGGCGGGCTGGAGACGGTCGGCACCCATGTCGGCACCGTACTGGCCGCGGTGTGCAACGCGGTCGGCCCCGGAGTGATCGTGCTCGGCGGCGCGCTGGCCGCGGCCTGCGCGCCGCTCTTCGAGCCGGTCGGACGGGCGCTCACCGCGCACCTGATGCCACTCGCCCGGGACCACGTGGACCTGCGTCCGGCGGCGCTCGGCCAGGCCGGCGGCGCCCTGGGCGGTATCGCCCTCGTCCTGCGCGAGTCCCCCCTGCTCAGCCGATCGCCGGCCCGCAGCCGGGCCGGAGAGGAGGACCCATGAACCCCGTGAGGCGCGACCGCTACGTCAAGCTGGTGCACGCCGTCCTCCCGCTGAGCCCGACGGGGCGCTGACGCACGTCACCGAGTTCGTGAAGGAGGGCGAGCGTCCGACCACCACACCGCCGACCCCTCCGGACCGGCCTGGCCGGAATGAACACCGCGGGCGCCACGGCACGCTTCGCCTATGTGCACACCTACGCGGCCGACCGCTGAAACCGGAAGTGCACCAGGTCTTTACAACGATGTAAGCGGGTGATGGCATACCCCTGCCTGCTGAACCGCTCTTCCGCGCCCCGGAGTTGCCCATGCCTCGCCCCGGCATACCGCCGCCCGATATCCCGAACGATGTTCCACGAGCCGAATACCCGCGTCCCGGGTTCGTCCGCGAGGATTGGCTGAACCTCAACGGCACCTGGCAGTTCGCCTTCGATCCCGGCGACAGCGGCCTCGAACGCGAACTGATTCACCAGGAGTTGAGCGGGCGGATCCGCGTCCCGTTCTGTCCGGAGTCCGAGCTGTCGGGGATCGGGGACACCGACTTCCACCCCGCCGTCTGGTACCGGCGCCACGTCCGGGTCCCGGCGTCCTGGGCCGGGCGGCGGGTGCTGCTGCACTTCGGGGCGGTCGACCACGACGCCACGGTGTGGGCCGACGGGCGCGAAGTGGCCCGGCACAGCGGCGGGTTCACCTCCTTCACCGCCGATCTCGGCGATGTGGCGGGCACGGCCGGGGGCGAGGCCGGGGTGGTGGTCGTCGTACGGGCCAGGGACGCCCGGCACGGTCCGCAGGCGCGCGGCAAGCAGGCCACCGAGTACGCCAACAGTGACTGCCACTACACCCGCACCACCGGGATCTGGCAGACGGTGTGGATGGAGCCGGTGCCCGAGGTGCACCTGCGAAGGCCCCGGATCACCCCCGACCTCGGCTCCGGGGCGTTCCACCTCGAACTGCCGCTCAGCGCCAACCGCCCCGGCCACCGGATCACGGCCCGGGTGAGCGACGCGGACGGCGCCACGGTGGCCGAGGCGTCGGTGCGGGCCGACTTCGACCTGGCACCCCGTCTGGTGCTCACGCTACCCGAGGAGGGCGTCCGGCCGTGGGCACCTGAGGACCCGCATCTGTACCGGTTCCGGATCGAGCTGCGGGACGCCGACGGGTCGGCAGTCGACCGCGCCGAGTGCACCGCCGGACTGCGGTCGGTGGCCATCGACGGCAAGAGGCTGCTGCTCAACGGCCGCCCCGTCTTTCAGCGGCTCGTCCTCGACCAGGGCTGGTACCCGGACGGGCTGATGACCGCGCCGGACGACGCCGCCCTGGTCCGCGACATCGAACTGTCGCTGGCCGCAGGCTTCAACGGGGCCCGGCTGCACCAGAAGGTGTTCGAGGAGCGGTTCCTGCACCACGCGGACCGGCTGGGCTATCTGGTGTGGGGCGAGTTCGGCGACTGGGGGGCCGGTACGGGGCGTACCGGCCGGGACAACCAGCAGCCGACCGCCGGTTTCGTCGCCCAGTGGCTGGAGGCCGTGGAGCGGGACTACTCGCATCCGTCGATCGTCGGCTGGTGCCCGCTCAACGAGACGCACCAGGAACTCCACGACCGGCAGACCGTCCTGGACGACGTCACCCGGGCCATGTTCCTGGCCACCAAGGCCGCCGACACCTCCCGTCCGGTGCTGGACGCCTCCGGCTACTCCCATCGCGTGGCCGAGACCGACGTCTACGACTCACACAGCTACGAGCAGGACCCGCAGGCGTTCCGCCGCCGGATGGCGGGGCTGGACAAGGACGATCCGTACGTCAACCCCGACACCGGCGCGGTGTGGTCACTGCCGTACCGCGGTCAACCGTACTTCTGCAGCGAGTTCGGCGGCATCTGGTGGAATCCGGAGGAGGCCGCGGCCGCCGCCGGCGACGACCGCGAGGTGTCCTGGGGGTATGGGCGGCGGCCGAGGAACGAGGAGGAGTTCCACGAGCGCTTCGCCGGGCTGACCGCGGCGCTGCTGGACGACCCCCGGATGTTCGGCTACTGCTACACCCAGCTCACCGATGTGTTCCAGGAACAGAACGGCGTCTACCGCTTCGACCGCGGCCACAAGCTGGACGTGGCGCGGGTGCGCGCCGCCCAACTGCGCCCCGCCGCCTTCGAGCGCCCGTCCGGCGAGGAGGAACGATGACCGGTCCGACCAGGCGTGGCCTGCTGAGAGGGGCGGTGTACGGCGCGGGAGCGGCCGCCGCCGCCTCCGCACTCAGCGGCTGTGGTTCGATCGCCGGGAGCGTGACGAGCCCGGACGAGATCCGTTACTGGAACCTGTTCACGGGCCCGGACGGCGAGCTGATGAAGTCCCTGACGCGGGACATCGAGAAGCGCGTACCGGGTCTCAAGGTCAGGACGACGGTGCTGGAGTGGGGTCCGCCGTACTACACCAAGCTGGCGATGGCCTCGGCCGGCGGCCGCTCGCCGGATGTGGCCATCATGCACCTCACCCGGCTGGCGGGCTACGCCCCGGGCGGTCTGCTCAACCCGTGGGACATGGACCTGCTGGCCGAGTTCGGCCTGAAGCGGGACGACCTCAACGCCACGCTCGTCAAGCGGAGCCTGTACCAGGGCACCCCGTACGCGATCCCGCTGGACACCCACCCCTTCGTCGTCTTCTTCGACCGGGACGTCATGGACAAGGCGGGCCTGCTCACCGGCGAAGGGCAGCTCGTGCCCTTCGAATCGCCGCGGCACGCCCTGGAGCTGATGGACAAGCTCCGCCGGTCCGGCGGCAAGCTCGGGCCGGTCTTCGGCCACGCCAACGACCCGGCCATGAGCTGGCGGATGTTCTGGACGCTGTTCAGCCAGACCGGCGCCACCTTCGACCTCACGGGCGAGCGGGCCGAGATCGACGAGGACACCGCCGTCGAGGTGGTGCGGTTCATGGCCGAGCTGGCGCGCGACAGCCGCACCATGGACGTCCCCACGGCCATCGCCGCCTTCGCCAACGGCCGGTCACCGATGATCTTCTCGGGCGAGTGGGACATGGCCACCTACCGGTCGACCCTGAAGGACAGGCTGGGCGGCGCCCCCATCCCCACCTTCTACGACCGTCCGGCGGGCGCGGCCGACAGCCACGCGCTGGTGCTGCCGCACCAGGAGAACCCGGATCCGGAGCGCCGGCGGCGCACCCACCAGTTCGTCGCCGAGCTGGTCAGGTCGGGGCTGAAATGGGCGGCGGCAGGTCATATCCCGGCGTACACACCGGCCGTGTCGTCCGCGGCGTACGCACGCTTGCGCCCGCAGTCCGAGTACGCGGGCGCCGCGAAGCAGCTCGCGCTCGACCCGCCGGTGTGGTTCGCGGGCTCCGGCTCGGACTTCCAGACCCGGATGTCCCAGGCGCTCGATCCCGCTATCGGCGGTTCGTCCCCGGCGAAGGCGGTGCGCACGATGGTCTCCCAGATCAACACCCTGCTGGCCCAGCCGAATCCGGCCTGATGGCGAGAGAAACGCAACGGAAAGGGAGCATCGTCATGACGCCACGGTCCCCGGGCGCCAGGGGCGCCACCGGCTGGCTCTTCGCCACCCCGTTCCTGGTGTTCTTCGGCCTCTTCCTCGTCGTGCCGCTCGGCATCGGCCTGTGGATGAGTTTCACCGACGCCGGCCTGACCGGGGCCGGTGGCAGCACCTTCGTCGGCCTGGACAACTTCACCGAGGCGCTTGGCGACGGCCAGGTGTGGCAGACCCTCGGCAACACGGTCCGGTTCACCGTCCTGTCCACCGTCCCCCTCGTGGCGCTGGCCCTCGTGATGGCCCTGCTGGTGTACACGGGGGTGCCGGGGCAGTGGCTGTGGCGGCTGTCCTTCTTCGCCTCGCATCTGCTGCCGGTCGCGGTGGTCTACCAGATCTGGAACATGCTGTACCAGCCGGACCGGGGGATGCTCAATGGTCTGCTGGGCGCGGTCGGCCTCGACGGGATCGGCTGGCTGACGGACGAGAAGTACGCGATGTGGTCCATGGCGCTGGTCACCCTGTGGTGGACGGTCGGCTTCAACTTCCTGCTCTATCTGGCCGCGCTGCAGGCCATCCCCGACCACCTCTACGAGGCGGCCGCGCTCGACGGCGCCGGGGCGTGGCGCCGGCTGTGGTCGGTCACGCTGCCGCAGCTGCGCCGGACCACCGGGCTGATCGCGGTGTTGCAGGTGATGGCGTCGCTGAAGGTGTTCGACCAGATCTACCTGCTGACCAGGGGCGGCCCGGACGGCTCCACCCGGCCGATCCTGGAGTACATCTACGACACCGGCTTCACCAACTACCGGCTGGGCTACGCCTCGGCGATCTCGTACGTGTTCTTCGGAGTCATCGTCATCCTCTCGCTCGCCCAGTTGAAGATCTTCTCGCGCAGGGAGGACTGATCGCGCCATGGCCCCCGAGACACTTTCACCCCGTAGCCCGAGCAAGCCGCGCTCGACCATGCCCCGGGAGGTGGCCCGGCGGCGGCGCGCCGGCGGCGGCCGGGCCTGGCACCCCACGCTCGGGGCGGGCCCCCTCCCCCGTGTGCTGACGCTGCTGGCGCTGGTGCTGATGGCGGTGGCCTGGCTGGTGCCGTTCGGCTGGGGCGTGGACACCTCGTTCAAGTCGGAGGTCGACGCGAGCGCGTCGGGCGTCGACTGGCTCCCCGACGCGGGCTTCACCCTCGACGCCTACCGGACCATCTTCGGCCAGGGCAACCTCCCGGTGTGGGCGGTGAACAGCGTGGTGATCGCCGTGGGCGTCACGGCGCTCACCGTGGGCGTCTCGGCGATGGCGGCGTACGCCTTCTCGTGCACCCTCTTCCGCGGCCGCCGGGTGCTGTTCGCCGTCACCGTCGCCTCGATCATGGTGCCGCCGCAGATCCTGATCGTGCCGCTGTTCCGGCAGATGCTCGCGATGAACCTCGTCGACACCTACGCGGCGGTGATCCTGCCGCAGGTGGTGGCGCCCGCGATGGTGTTCATCCTCAAGAAGTTCTTCGACGGCATTCCGCGTGAGCTGGAGGAGGCAGCCCGGATCGACGGGGCGGGCACCTTCAGGGTGTTCTGGAACGTGGTGCTGCCGCTGTCCCGGCCGATCCTGGCAGCAGTGGCCATCTTCGTGTTCATCAACACCTGGAACAACTTCCTGTGGCCGTTCATCAGCACCAGCGATCCGCAGCTGATGACGCTGCCGGTGGGGCTGTCGACCGTGAAGGACTCCACCGGGCTGCGGAACGCCCAGGAGTCGGCGGCCTCGGTCCTCGGGTCACTGCCGCTGCTGGTCGTCTTCATGCTGTTCCAGCGCCGCATCGTGAAGTCGGTGGCCACCACCGGTCTGGGAGGTCAGTGACCGTACATCGCGCCGCCGCCCTCGGTGGACTCGCGGATGCACAGCGTGTGCCCGACGACGACCTCCCGGGGCGGCCTGCCCGGCGCGTCGATCCGCTCCAGCAGCAGACTGACGGCGTGCCGGGCGATCGCGCCCTTGTCCGGTGCGACCGTGCTCAGGCTGGGCGTGCTGTAGTGGGTGGCCTCGATGTCGTCGAAGCCCATCACGGCCACGTCCTCCGGGACCCGCAGCCCGCGCTCGTACAGGGTACGCAGCGCGCCGAGCGCGAGCGCGTCGTTGAAGCAGAACACGGCGTCCGGTGGTTCGGCCTCGTCCAGCAGCGCGTCCATCGCCCGTGCGCCCTCGCGCAGGTGGTAGCGGGGTGTTTCGTGCTCCAGCCGGGGGTCCAGCGGCAGCCCGGCCGCCTCCAGCGCCTGGCGGTAGCCGGTCCTGCGCAGCAGCGGTGTGCCGATGTACGGCTCGGGCTGCGGGCCGATGGCGGCGATCCGGCGGCGGCCGCCGCGGATCAGATGGGTCACCGCCTCCCGGGCGGCGGCCACGTTGTCGATGACCACATGGTCGGTGAGGCCGCCGCTGGGCCGCTCGCCGATGAGCACGAGCGGCACGGCGCCGAAATGGCCCGCGAGCGCGCTGCCGTGCAGGGCGAGCGGGCTGACCACCAGTCCGTCCACGATCCTGTCGCCGAGGCCGTCGATGACGGACGCCTCCCGGTCCCGGTCGCCGAGGGTCTGCTCGATGATCAGGGTGCGGCCGTGTTCCTCGGCCGTGGTGAGGAAGTGCCGCCCGAGTTCGGCGAAGTACGGGACGTCCAGCTCCGGCAGGACCAGCGCGATCATGCCGGTGCTGCCCCGACGCAGATTGCGGGCGGCCCGGTTGGGCCGGTAGCCGAGCTGCCGGACGGCCCGCTGGACCCGTTCCCGGGTCGCGGGCGACACATGCGCGAAGCCGTTGATGACGTTGGACACGGTCTTCGGGGAGACCCCGGCGAGCGCCGCCACGTCCTTGACGGTGGCGCTCCGGGCCGCGCCCGCACGCGTCTCGCCCGGTGACGCCTCACTCTTCGCGGTCTGCTGGTTCGCGGCGGTCACCGGGCGATCCTAGGCGCTGCGGCTGGCGGACGGTACCGACAGCCCCCGCAGGGCTGCCGGGCCCAGGCAAAGGTGGACCGCGTAGCCGATCGGGACGAGGTAGAGGAAGACGAAGCCGAGCTGGAAAGGCACCGTGAAGGCGGCCCCCTTCCAGGGCTGGGAGCGGATCATGCGGGCCCTCGGCTCTTGACGCTGATGCCGCGGACTTCAGGTCTGCCACCGTCCACTTCTGCATGTGGGCCGGCAGGTCGATGACCTTCTGCTGCTTGTTTCAGGACCTTGGCCCAGCCGCTCTGGAGTTCGGTGAACATCGCGGTCCAGTCCGAGCCGAAGACCCGGTGGGTGGTGCCCGGCCGGGGTCCTGGCGGGCTCGCCGGTGAAGGCGTACCAGTGTGCCCCGGCCTGCATCGCGAGGACTTCGAGCGTGCTCGGGTCCTCGCCCGCGTAGTTGGTGATGTGGATGCCGCGCTTCTTCAGCGCCTCGCAAGCCGCGATGAAGTCGCAACGGCGGCGCGGGCAAGCGGAGGGAACGATGCGTTGCGGAAAACGGTTACGACAGTGATGCGTCGGGGTGGTTGGTCAGGAACGGGGGGCCGACGGCTGGACGGAGTTGCGTACGACGACATGGGTGCCCAGCACCAGATGGTCGCCGTCGCCGCCCGCACGGCGCCCCGCGCCGCCCTCGCGCCGGTCGGCCACCGCGCGCAGCGCGGCCCGCCCCATCTCCTCGTACGGCACATGAACGGTCGTCAGCTGCGGGGTGAGCTGGGAGGCCAGCGGGATGTCGTCGTAGCCGACGATGGAGATGTCCTCGGGCACCCTGAGCCCCGAGGCACGCAGGGCCTGCATGGCGCCCGCGGCGACCACGTCGGTCCCCGCCAGCACCGCGGTGAAGTCCGCCTCGCGCCGCAGGCTTTCCTGGACCGCCTCGTACCCGTGGCCGTAGTCGTACGGGCCGTGGAGCACCATACCCGGGTCGAACGGGACGCCGTACGCCTCGAAGGCCCGCCGTGCGCCCCGCAACCTGCCCTGGGCGGTGGTGAGTTCGGCGGGTCCCGGCAGCACGAGGACACGCTGGTGCCCGGCGGACAGCAGGTGGCTCGCCATGGCGTAGGCCCCGCCCTCGTTGTCGTAGTCGACCGTGGTGGCCGCCACGTCGCCCTCCAGCGGCGGCCTGCCGACCAGGACGAGGCGCGATCCGGCCGCGTCGAGGGAGCGGGCGAAGCGGGCCATCCTCAGCTGGTACTCGTCGTAGTCGTACGCGCCGCCGAGCAGGACCACGGCGGCGACGCCCTGCTGGCGCATCAGGTTCACCAGCGCGAGTTCCCGCTCCGGGTCGTCTCCGGTGGTGCCGACCAGCGAGAGCCAGCCGCGCAGCGTGGCCGCGCCCTCGACCCCCTTGGCCACGTGAGCGAAGGCGGCGCCGGTGATGTTGTTGATGAGGATGGCCACGGTGGGCGTGCCGCCGCCGGCCAGCGAGCGGGCGTGGGCGTTGGTGACGTAGTCCAGGTCCCGTACGACCTTCATCACCCGGCGGCGCAGCTCGTCCGACACCGGATAGTTGCCGGACAGGACGCGCGAGACGCTGGCGACGGACACGCCCGCGCGCTCCGCCACGTCGCGAATGGTGGCCCGTCCGGCGCCACCCGACGCCTTGCGCTCGCTCACCGTACCGGCTCCTTCACCGTAGCGACTTCCCCACGGGCCGGGCCGGGTCCCGCCCCGCACCGGCGCGGAAACCGTATCCCATCGTCACTCCGCGGGGCCGGGCCGCCGGTGCGGGTGTCAGGCGACGCGGGTCAGGTCCGCATGCCGCACCTCGTGGGCCAACGGCAGCCCCGCCACCATGCGTTCCAGCTCGTCGGCGACGACGCGGCCGAGGCGGGCCAGCTCGTTGCCGAGCGACCCGGCGATGTGCGGGGTGAGGAACACGTTGGGCAGCGTGTACAGCGGGGACCCGGGAGGCAGCGGTTCGGGGTCGGTGACGTCCAGCACCGCGCTCAGGCGGCCCGCGACCAGCTCGTCGGTGAGGGCACGGGTGTCGACCAGCGCGCCCCGGGAGGTGTTGATCAGCACGCCGCCGTCCCTGATGAGGGCGAGCCGTTCGCGGTCCAGCATGCGGTGGGTCTCGGGGATGTCGGGGGCGTGCAGGCTCACGATGTCGCTGCGGCGCAGCAGGTCCTCCAGCGGCAGCGGTTCGGCGCCGAGCGCGGCGGCCTCGGTGGCGTCCACGTAGGGGTCGTACAGCGAGACGTCGAAGTCGAACGGCCGCAGCAGTTCCAGCAGTCGGCGGCCCACCCGTGAGGCGCCGATGACGCCCACCCGGCGGCCGAGGTTGCCGGTGGCCGCGGTGTCGGCGGGGGTCGGGCGGGCGTGGGTGTCCCGGAAGCGTTCACGGTGCGCGAAGGCGTCCTTGCCCGCGAGCAGGATCGTGGCGAGGGTGTATTCCGCGACCGGCAGCGCGTTGCCGGTGACCGCGCTGGAGACGGTGATTCCGCAGTCCCACAGGGCGTCGCCGATCAGCGAGCGGACCGAGCCCGCGGCATGCAGGACGGTGCGCAGTTTGGGCGCCGCTGCGAGGGCGTCGGCGTCGAGGCGGGGGCAGCCCCAGCCGGTGATGAGCACCTCGGCCCGTGCCAGCGCGAGGGCGGCGGCGGGGTCGCCGAGGTCCCGTACGACGAGCGCGGTGTCGATCTCGGCCACCTGCCGCAGCCGCTCCATGAGCGGCGGCGGGAAGAGCAGGGGCAGGTGCACGGGGTTCATGGCGAACACGGCTCGCGGCGGCTGAGCAGTGGGCATGACTCTCCTGAGGCGCCGGGGAAACGGTTTCAGAAAGCGTCTTCTAACGTAGATCTGACGGGGAGGCGGGTCAATCGGCAGGCCGGACGCCGTCGAGGCAATCTCTGCGGTGTCGACCCTTGCCCAGGTTGCTGCGCGTGGACGCTCCCGGGCAGGACCGCGGGGCTGCGTGCTGCGACATTGCGACCTCGGTCCCCCGGCGGTGCTCGATCCGGAAGGGGTAGGCAGGCCACCCCAACCGTGCTATCAAAGTACAACCAAACGATCAACCCATGGCTTCCCGACGTTGACGCGGATGATTGTTCTTTGATTGCACGACCCACGGTTGAGTGGGTCGCTGTGCGCGGAAGGCAAGGTCCCCAAGCATGAAGATCGTGATCGTGGGCTGCGGCGAGGTCGGTCTGGCCTACGCCGAGAAGGCCCTGCAGCTCAGTTCTGCTCCGCACCTGGAGTTGCTCGATCCCGCTCCGGCATCTGCGGCGGTGGCTTTTGCCGACGGGCGGGGCCTGTCACTGCACCGCGAGACCGGGCAATGGCTGAGCGGGGCGGAGCTGGTGCTGCTGGCCACCCCGGGCGGTGCGCTCCAGCCAGTGCTCGACTCGCTGCTGCCTCATCTCCCTGCCGGTGCCGTGATCGCCGACCTGAGCACCGCCTCCGCGGACGCCAAGCGGGACGCCGCCTCTCGCTGCGCACAAACCTCCGCACGCTACGTCGACATCGCCATCACCGGGTCGGTGGCGGTCAGCAGGGCCGCCACCCCTCTGCTCTACGCGGGCGAGACGATCCCAGAACTCCTCGGCCTGTTCCGGGAACTCGGCGCCCCGGTCACGGTGCTGGACGACAGCCGCCCCGGGGACGCGATGCGAGTGAAACTCCTGCGCTCGGTGCTGATGAAGGGGCTGGAGGCGCTGGCCGTGGAGTGCCTGCCGGCTGCCCGTGCCTACGGCGTGCTCGACCAGCTCTGGGCCGCTCTGCAGGACGTGGACCGCACGGGCTTCACCAACCTGCTACAGGCCATGACCCGCACCCACCCGAGGCACGCCGCCCGCCGCGAGTACGAGGTCGCGCAGGCTGCTGAGCAGCTTGAGCAGATCGGCTACCCGAGCGCGATGACCCGCGCCACCGAGCAGCGCTTTGCGCTGACCCGGGCGGCTGCCGACTCCTCCGTCCCCGAGGACGACACCGTCGACGCAGCGATCGACTGGATCACCGCGACCCGCTCGAACACGCTCTGATCCGTGCCTCCCTCAGCCCGGCCCCCACCTTCCTCATCCACCTCTTCAGCGGAGAGTCATGTCCACGGTCCCCAACGTGTTGACGACGGCGGGCCTGTTCTCGATCGGCTACTTCCTCTTCGAAGTGCCCAGCAACATGCTCATGCGCAAGGTCGGCGCCAGGCGCTGGATCGCCCGCATCCTCTTCAGCTGGGGCGCCCGCGTGGTTGCCCAGTTCATGGTGGCTCTCCCGGTGGCCACCCTGATCGCCGGACCGCTGTCCGGCCTCATCCTCGACCACGTCCACTGGTTCGCGACGCCGAAGCCACACTGCGCGCGCCCACCGACACCGACCACGACCGCACCCCCACGCCTACCCCTGCCGCCGACACCTCCCGCCAGCCGATCCCGAAGGACCGACGTGACCCTCATCCAGGCTCCCCGTCCCCCTCAGCAAGTCCTCACCCGTCTCGGCGAACTCGGCGCCGCAACCGTCTATGAGGCCAACGGCCAGACCGGCGCCCTGGACTCCGGTCTCAAGCCGCTCGACGCCAGCCGCACGCTGGTCGGCACCGCCGTCACCGTCGACCTGGCACCCGCCGACAACTGGTACATCCACGTCGCACTCCTCCAGGCCGGCCCCGGCGATGTCCTCGTCGTCAACGCCCAGGGCTACACCGAAGCAGGGCCCTGGGGCGACGTCCTGACCTGCGCGGCCCAGGAGCGAGGGCTGGCCGGACTCGTCATCGACGGTGCCGTCCGCGACAGCCGCGACATCATCGAGACCGGCTTCCCGGTCTTCGCCCGCGGTCTGTCCATCAAGGGCACCAGCAAGGCCGTCCCCGGCCAGGTCAACATTCCCGTCACCGTCGGAGGCGTCCTCATCCAACCCGGCGACGTGATCCTCGGAGACGCCGACGGCCTCGTCCGCATCGCCGCCGACCGGACCGAGCACGCCCTGTCCGCCTCCGAAGCGCGTGCCGCCAAGGAAGCTGACTTCCGCGACCGCATCCGCGCCGGTGAATCCACCCTTGACCTGCTCGGACTCCCTCACCCGGGCACTACGGAGGCAAGCAGGTAGTCGGCTAGTCTTGCCGGGAGCAACCGGTACGAGGAGGCGAACAGGATTGGGGCGGCCGGCAGACGCGATTTACCTCGCTCTCAAATCCTCCATCCAGACCGGCCGGCTCGCCCCCGGCGAGCACCTCGTCGAAGAAAACCTCCGCGCCGAGTACGGCGTCAGCCGCACCCCGGTCCGCAACGCCCTGCGCCGACTCAGCGAGGACGGCCTCGTCACCATCGAGACCAACCGCGGCGCCTTCGTGGCCTCCTGGACCGACAGCGACGCCACCGAAGTCATGGCGATCCGCTCCATGCTCGAGCCGTACGCCGCCCAACTCGCCGCCGAACGCCGCACCGACTCACAGCTCACCGAGCTCTACACCCTGTGCGACCGGATGGAAGCCTGCGCCACAGAGCAAGCCCCTGACTTCCGCGATGAACTAGCACACAGCAACCACGACTTTCATCTCCTCGTGCTGCAATGTGCCGCCTCACCTCGCCTGTACGGCATCGCCGCCAACCTCGCCCGCGCGCCGATGATGCTGGGCTCCTTCCAGCTCTACAACAGTCACCAACTCGGGCGCAGCCTCCAGGACCACCGCGAACTGACCAACGCCATCGCCCTGCGCGATGCCGCCGCCGCGCGCGCCGTCATGGAGGCCCACCTGCGGCTGTCCTACCTGGCACTGACCGCAGCGCCTGCGCCGCAGTACGAGCGGGAGTGAGGAATCCGCACTCGGGGTCGCAGCGGGTGCACACCGCCATCTCCGCCGCGAGCCGCGGCCAGGTCCGGCCGATCTGGGACCTGCTGTATTACCACTACGACCGCCGCCGCGGCCTGGACGTGCCGTACATCAAGGCCATCGCCGAGAGCGTCCGGCCGGAGGGCGGCGGCGGTGACTACGGCTCGGCCGGCGGCGGCTTCGACCAGACCGGCTTCGGCACCCTGCCGTACGCGAGGTCACCACATGCATCGCGACCCGGCCCGGCGACCCTCGTGGCCGGGCCGGTTCACCTCGTGGCTACCCTGAGTTCCCGAGCTGGGCCCTCCTCACTGCTGACGGCGCCTGAGCCACGACGACGACAGCGAACAGGAGAAGGCCCGACATGCACCCCCGTGACCTCATTTCCTCACGCAGCGCCCTGCTCCGATGGGGACGCCGCGCGGCCCTCGGCCTGGGGCTGGTGGTCTCGGGTCTGGTGGCGCTCATCACGCTCGGTGCGATCGTTCCGGCCTTTCCCGTCCTCGGCTATTACGCGACCACCTGGGTCGGGCCCCGGCCGCTGTGGTACGTGGTCTTCGGCTTGGTCATCGCCGTGGGCGCGGTGGTGGCATGGCGGCGCGGGAAGCGCAGGACAGCGGTGTGGACCACGGCCACCTCGGCGGTCACCGCCATCGGCGCGGCCACCGTGCTGATCACGCAGTTGCTCTACGCCCACTCCCAGAACGTGCCGGTGGCCGCCGCCGACATCCTGGCCGTCGGCCAGCCCACGGCGCCGCCGGACCACGTGATCAGCTTCGACCGCGTCGAGGGCCGCACGCTCAGGGCCGGGCTGTGGACGCCGCGCGCGGAAGATCAGCAGGGCGACAAGCCCGTGGTGGTGTGGATCCACGGCGGCGGGTTCACCACCGGCAGCCGGTACCAGCGGGCGGGCGACTACCGCTGGCTCGCGAACCTCGGCTACCCCGTCCTGTCCATCGACTACCGGCTCACGCCGCCACCGCGCTGGAGGGACGCCTCCGACGACGTCGTCTGCGCCATGTCCCGGCTCGCCAGGCTGGCCCGCCCGTACGGCGTCGACACCTCCCGCACGGTGCTGGTGGGCGGCTCCGCGGGCGGGAGCCTCGCGCTGAACGTCGCGTACGGGCTGAAAACCGGCCGTATCGCCAGCAGCTGCACCGCACGGCTGCCCGCACCGCCGGTCGCCGTCGCCGGGTTCTACCCCGCCGCGGACCTCAAGGGCACCTGGCAGGACAACGGCCTCCTCGGCTACGGACGCGAGATCACCGAGGAGTACACCGGCGGCACCCCCGCCCAGTACCCCGAGCGCTACGCTTACGCCTCCGCCATCAACCGCGTCCGCCCCGGGCTGATGCCCTCCCTCCTGGTCACCGGCGCCTCCGACCACCTCATCCGGGAGCCCCGGGTCCGCGGGCTCGCCGACCGGCTGCGGCAGGCCCATGACGACGTCCGGTTCAACGCCATCCCCTACAGCGACCACGCCTTCGACGACGCGTACTACAGCATCGCCGGCACGGTCGGCCGCCACCTCCTCCTGCGTTTCCTGAACGGCATCGCGTCCCCCTAGTCAGGGAGTCCCGCCGCTGCCCCGGGCGTCGTGCTCGGCAGGGTCGTGTACGGGACGCTCCAGCACCCCGGCCGGCCAGTCGGCGTCGAGGCGCGGGCCGGCCGGCGGGCGGTGAGCCCGATCCGTCGTCGGCGGAGTAGGTCGCGCCCAGCAGGTCGTCGGTCCGGATTCCGGGAAAGAGGTCGGCCGCCTGCCGGGGATCGAGCATCGTCATATCGACGCCGGGAGACCGCTGTAGTTCCGCGTTCTTCTCGAAGACGCGGAGGGTGGCGGGGTCCGGGATCAGGAAAAGGTAACCGTGCCGCCGGAAATGCATCGGCGCCCCGGTCATTTCCTCGAAGTCGCGTCAGAACGGGAGCGAGCGGCGCACCAGCTCGCTATTCACGCGCATCGAGAACTGCTGCCGGATAAATCCAGACCGACCGCCCGGCGATCGGCAGACAGACAGTAATGACATCGGATTTAAGGCTTTTGATCACTTCGGGCGTTCCCGCCCGTGTGCCGCCCGGGAACCTCGACAATGTGCGCATGGCCGAACACTGGAAGCGAAAACTGGACCGGCTCCACGCGGATCTGGTGCGGCGCGACGACCCCGCCGCCTGGGTGACCGAAGCCGACGCCGTGGACGCGTCCTCCCGCTATCCGCATCTCGCACTCCGCGGACCCGTCTTCGGCCTGGCCATACAGGATCCCGCCGCCGGGGAGCACTGGCGGCTGGTGAGGCCGGTGACCAGCGGCATGCCCCAGGAGGCGCGGGACGAGCTGAACTCGCTCCTGTGGTTCAGGGCCAAGGACGACACCGACGACCCCGCCGTCCGCCGGGAGTTGCTGGCGGCGGTCGCCCGGCTCGAGAAGGAGCCGCTCAACGAGGTGACCGTGCTCGGCGTGCGCTACCGGATCGTGCGCGGGGACGAGTTCGCCCGCACCGGCGAGCACAACCTGGAGCCGCCACGGCCCACCGACCCCGAACCGTCGCTCATCTCCTGGGACGGACGGCACGAGGTCCGGTCGCCCGACACCGGGTTCGTGCTGGACCCCGAGCAGGACGAGGCCGGGCTGATGGCGGCCGCCATGAAGCTGGCGCTGAGCACCTTCGCCTACACCGGAGCGCGCTTCCCCGCCGTCGTCCGCAAGCACTCCGAGCGGGCCGTCACCACCCACCCCGACATCGTCCTGCTGCCCGTCGGCTTCGGCGTGGCCGAGCGTGCCGGGCAGCGGTGGCGGCCGCAGGGCGCCCTGATGCCCACGCCGCACGACGCGCGGCGGCTGCTCTACCAGGGGATGGCCGAGATGTGGCCGCTGCTCTACGAGTACGGCGAGAGCAAGCGGGCGGTGTACGCGCGGGCGGCCGAGGAGTTCAGACGCGCCCGCCGGGCCGACGAGGCCCAGGTGGAGGGCCGCCTGTTCCGGATCTGCCGCATCGAGCGGATGGTGCGCAGCGGCCCCGACGGGCCGGAGCCGCCACGCCCCTCGGACCTCGACAACTATGGCCCCATGAAGATGCACCCGACCATGGACGAGCACGGCACCATCCTCGACAGCGACTGAACGCCCATGGCGCGCCACCCCCGCCGGTGGCCGGTCAGGGCCACCGGCGGGGGCGCCGTCATCGGGTGTCCCGCCGTTGGCGTCGACGGGTCCGCCTGGTCAGACCGCCGCGGGGCGGGGTTCGGGCACCGCCGGTGCCAGCCGGCCCGTGCGGTGCAGTCCGAAGAGCGCCGCCGCGCAGGCCAGGCCGAGCGCGAGCAGCACGATCCACGGGACGGCGGGCATGCCCGCTTCGCGTGCCGCGTCCAGCGACGCGCCGGTGAGCAGGTTCCCGAGGGTGATGCCGACCCCGCAGATGGTGTTGTAGAGCCCGTAATGGGTGGCGACCAGCCGCTCCCCCGAGAGCCGGACGATGGTGTCCATCTCGAACGGGTAGGCGATCATCGTGCCCAGCGCCAGCAGGAACGCGGCGAGCGCGGGCGGCACGGCCGCGAGGACCCATCGGCCGGGGCCGCCGTCCGGTACCGGCAGCGCGGTCGCCACCAGCAGTGGCAGGAACGCCACTCCCATGAGAGCCAGCCCCCAGCCCAGGGCGCGGCCGGGCGCCATGCGGGCCTTGCACCACCCGGTCACCCGGGTCTGGCCCACGATGGTGCTCAAGCCCGAGACGGCGAAGAGCAGCGCCACCGCCGCGGTGCCGAACTCCCCCTCGCCGCCGAGCCGTCGTACCTCCAGCGGCAGGGCCAGATAGACCTGGAAGGACAGCACGTACGAGCCGATCATGGCGAGGGAGAACAGCAGGAACGGCCGGTTCGCCATGATCCCGCGCCACTGCGCGAGCACCCGCTCACGGCCCTCCCGCCCGGGGGCCTGGCCGTCATCGGCGCGGCGGGCGGGCAACGACCGGATCTGGACGACGCTCAACAGGGCGAAGATCGCGGCCGAGACCAGGCAGGTGACCTGGAAGTCGACGCCCGTCAGCACCATGCCCACCAGCGGGCCGAGCAGGATGCCGGCCTGGTAGAAGATGTTGAACAGGGCGAACGCCTCCACCCGGCGCTCCCCCGCGTCCGCGGCCAGATAGGCCCTGACCGCCGGGTTGAACAGGGCCCCGGCGAGTCCGGTGGCCGCCGAGGCGGCCAGCAGCGCGGGCAGCGACTCCACGAGTCCGAGCGTCGCGAAACCGGCGGTGCGCAGCACGCATCCCGCCACGATCAGCGGCTTGTAGCCGAACCGGTCGGCCAGGGCGCCGCCGATCAGGAACATGCCCTGCTGGCTGAAGTTCCGTACGCCCAGGACGAGTCCGACCAGCCATCCGGCGAGCCCGAGGGTCCCGGACAGATGCGCGGCGAGATAGGGCATGAGCATGTAGAAGCCGAGGTTGATGGTGAACTGGTTCACCATCAACAGCTGGACGCTGCGCTCGTACGACCGAACCTGGGTGAATGTCGCCCTCATCGGGCGGCCTCCGGTGCGGCGGGAGCGGTCGAAGCGGCCGGGGCGCTCGGGTCGAGCGGGTCGACCACGGTGGTGCAGCGGGTCCAGCGGGCCACTTCCCGCTCGCCGGGGTGTCCCATCGTGTCCGGTTCGGGAGCGGGCGGCTGGTCCAGCAGGCCGTTGGCGGCGCAGTAGTCGTCGTTGTAGACCGTGTCCAGATACCGCTGCGGACCGTCCGGGAACACCGCCACGATCCGGGCGTCCGAGGGGTGGGTACGGGCCAGCCACCCGGCGACCAGCGCGACCGCGCCCACGCTCCAGCCGCCGGTGGCGTAGTGCGACGACGCCAGTTGGCGGCACGTCCACACGGCCTCGTGCGGGGCGACCCAGTGCACCTCGCTGAAGTTCTCGTAGGCGACGTTGCGGGGGTAGATGCTCGACCCCAGGCCGCGCATCAGCCGGGTGCGGGCGGGCTGCCCGAAGATGGTCGAACCGACCGTGTCCACCCCGACCACCGTGATCTCGGGGTAGAGCTGGCGCAGCACACGGGAGACGCCCGCGGAGTGTCCACCGGTGCCCACGCTGCACACCAGGATGTCGATGTGGCCTAACCGGGAGGCCAGTTCGAGGGCGAGCGGGGTGTAGGCGGCGGTGTTGTCGGGGTTGTTGTACTGGTCGGGGCACCAGGAACCGGCGTTCCGGGCCAGGAGTTCGGTCACCCGGTCGCGGCGGGCCTGCTGCCACCCGCCCTCCGGATGCGGTTCGGTGACCATGTCGACCCAGGCTCCGTAGGCGGTCAGCAGCCGGGTCATCGACGGTTCCAGACCGGGGTCGGTGACGAGGGTGACGGGATGGCCGTACACCAGCCCGGCCAGGGCGAGGCCGAGGCCCAGCGTGCCGCTGGTCGACTCGACGATCGCGCCGCCGGGACGCAGGTCTCCGCGGGCGCGCGCCCGCTCGACCATGTGCAGACCGGGCCGGTCCTTGATGCCGCCGGGGTTGAAGCCCTCCAGCTTGGCCCAGAAGCCGCGGCCCGCCGGGGCCAGGGGCTCGGACACCCGCAGGACGGGCGTGTTGCCGACCAGTTCGGACAGGCCGGGGACGGTGGGGGTGGCGTCGTTGAGGGTCAGAGATCGCATCTGTCCGCTTTCGGTGGTTGATGGCTCTTCGGATGCTCATCTCGGGCACGGTGCAGCGGCGTGGGCATGCACCGATCCGCGTCCGGTCGCCGAGGGGCGGCGGCCGGGGCGCGGGCCACGACGGCAACCTCTATATGCGCCACCGACTGGTCGAGCAGAGAGTGGATCTGACCGTCGGCGCGCGCGGCGCGAGCGCGCGCGTGTGGTCCGGATCCGCCACCAGGAACACGGTCCGGCAGACCTCGGCGGCGGAGGAGGCGGGGAGGGCCCATGCCGACGGCTGCGCGGCCCGGACGGACGTTTCATGGGGCACCGGCGCGCAGTGCTCGGGACCCGTCGGAGCGTCCGCGGATGGCGCCGCCACCTGCGGACCCGCGGTGTGTGCCGCACCGCCCCTGTGGCCGAGGCAGGTGGTGCCGGTCAGCAGCAGTGCGCACAGGACGAACGTCAGGAGACGGCGAGGCCACAACGGGCCACGGGCGGCCCGGGGATGGGGGCGTGAGACAGGGATCGGCACGGTATCTCCGCACGGCGGCCGCCCTCCCGCCGCGCGGGACGGGAGGTGGCGAACTGGAGTCGGCAAGGAAACGGAAGACGGGCGCCGGTGGGGGGGGCGCGGGACACGTCGCGCCGCACACCGCACCACGGTGACAGCGGTCACCGGAAACGTCGCGGAGGCGTCGACCAGGTCCGATACCGACCCGTACTAGATGCGCAGAACCACGGTCCGCTGGAAGTCGGGCGGCATGGACCCCGCCGCCCGGGTCGCGGCCGGATGCGAGGACGCCGTGAGCCCCGCACCACCGGGCATGCCCTCGGCCGGGAGAGCCGGACAGGGGGCGGCAAGCTCGGGCCCCTGCTCCGGCTGCGCGAGAACGCATTCGTGCGCGGAATGGGCCGCCACGTCGTCGTGATGCTGCCCGGCGGGCGCGGACTCCGTACCCTCGGCTCCCGCGCTCTCCTCCGGGGCCCCGTCGTGCGCGGCGGACGCCACCAAGACGGATGCGCAGCCGGTCAGATGGCCGGATACCGCTTCGGCGCTCACCGCGTGCAGGGAGACGAAGCCGAGCAGGAGCGCGGCCAGGCACAGCAAACGCAGCGGGCTCGCCACCACGCGAGCCCACCGGATGCCGAAACGCGACCGGGCCGTGACCATGCGGTGATCCTAAGCGCTTCGCATGGCTACGCTGCGATACCACTCGGAAACATGTCGTCAACAAGCCAGACACGACCCACCCGCGCCGCGCACCTCTCCAGGTGGCGGCCGAAATCCCCGGAACTGACATCCGAACGACCAGGGGGATTGCGCTCGACCACGGATGGCCGGAACATGATCCTCCCCGCGTGGAGCGCGGGCGCATGACGCCGCAAGATCTCGCCGCTGTCGGCTGACCGAAGAGAGATGTTATAAATACCGACATGAGCAGTTTTGCTCGTATGCTCCGAGGTCGAATACGGACACTGCTACGGGTATCGAGCGTCGCCGGACAGGTCTTCGTCCTCCAGGTCCTTCTGACGCTCGTCCTGGTCTCCATGGCGGTGGTGGCGCTTGCCCTGGAGGCCCGCAGCCACGCCACGGGTGAGGCCCGTCAGCGGTCCCTGGCCGTCGCCACCACGTTCGCGGGGTCGCCCGGGATCGCCCGGGCCATGGCCGGTGATCATCCGACGTCGCTGCTCCAGCCCCGCGCCGAGGAGGTGCGCAAGCGCACCGGCGTCGACAGCGTCGTGGTCTTCGACCGGCACGGAATGCGGCTCACCCACCCCGAGACGGCGTTGATCGGCAAGCGGATCATCGGCCCCGAGTCGGTGGTGCGGCAGGAGCTGGCCGGAAAGACGATCGCCCAGACCTTCCGGGCCAGCCAGGGCCCCTCCGTGATCTCGGCGGTCCCCGTCACCACGGCCGACGGCACCCTGGCCGGCGGGGTATCGGTCGGGGTCCGGATCGAGAGCGTGAACAACGCGGTGGACCGCCAGCTGCCGCTGCTGCTCGGCGCCGGCGGCGGAGCCCTCACCCTGGCGACGGCCGGGACGGCACTGGCCAGCAGGCGGCTGCGGCGGCAGACCCACGGCCTCGGGCCGGCCGAGATGACGCGCATGTACGCCCACCACGACGCGGTGCTGCACTCGGTCCGCGAAGGCGTGCTGATCATGGACGCCGACGGGCGGCTGATGCTGGTCAACGACGAGGCCCGGCGGCTGCTCCAGCTGACCTCCGACACCGACGGGCGGCAGGCCACCGACCTCGGCCTCGAACCGCGGCTGGCCCGGCTGCTGGCCGCGGGGCAGCCCGTCACCGACGAGGTGCACGCCGCCGGGAGCCGGCTGCTGGCCGTCAACCTCCGCCCCACCGACCGGGCGGGCGGACCCGCCGGGAGCGTGGCGACGCTGCGGGACACCACCGAGCTGCGCACGCTGTCCGGCCGGGCCGAGGCGGCGAGCGAGCGGCTGCGGCTGCTGTACGAGGCCGGTGTACGGATCGGCTCCACCCTGGAGCTGACCGCCACCGCGGAGGAGCTGGTGGAGGTGGCCGTCCCCCGGTTCGCCGACATCGCCACCGTCGAACTGCTGGAACCGGTCCTGCGGGGCGAGGAACCGGCGGCGTCGCACGGCGTACTGCACCGCACGGCGGTCGGCGGCGTACGTCCCGAGCACCCCCTCTTCCGCTCGGGCGAGAAGGCCGTCCATCCGCCGTCCTCGCCGCAGCGCCGGGCGCTGGAGAGCGGACAGGCCGTCCTGGGCGCCGATCTGAGCGACACCGCCGAGTGGCCCGCCGGATACGAGGCCGAGGCCGGGCGCCTGCTCGACCAGGGCATCCACTCGCTGATCACGGTCCCGCTGCGCTTCCGCGACGTCCCCCTGGGCGTGGCCACCTTCTGCCGGACACGGCCGAGCGGACCGTTCGACGACGAGGACCTGGTGATCGCCGGGGAGCTGGCCGCGCGCACCGCGGTGTGCGTCGACAACGCGCGCCGCTACACCCGCGAGCACACCATGGTCACCACCCTGCAGCGCAATCTGCTGCCCGGCGCACTGCCCGACCAGGACGCCGTGGAGGTGGCCTCCCACTATCTGCCCGCGCGGGCCGGGGTGGGCGGGGACTGGTTCGACGTGCTCCCGCTCCCCGGAGCCCGGGTCGCCCTCGTCGTCGGGGACGTGGCCGGACAGGGCCTGCACGCGGCGGCCACCATGGGCCGGCTGCGCACCGCGGTGCAGAACTTCTCGGCCCTGGACCTGCCTCCCGACGAGGTCCTCGCCCTCCTGGACGAGCTGGTCGCCCGGCTCGACCTGGAGCGCGAGACAGACCCCGACAGCGTGCGCATCACCGGCGCCACCTGCCTGTACGCGATCTACGACCCGGTCTCCGCCCGGTGCAGCGTGGCCCGGGCCGGTCACCCGGGGCCCGTACTGGCCTGCCCGGACGGCACCGTCCTCGCCCCCGACGTACCGGCCTCCCCGCCGCTGGGCCTGGGCGGGGAACCCTTCGAGGCGGCCGACCTGCCGGTGCCCGAGGGCACCCGGCTGGTCCTCTACACCAACGGACTCCTCGCAAGCCACGACCGGGACCAGGACACCGGCCTGGACCTCCTGTGCCGCACCCTCGCCGCCGCCCCGGATCTCGGCCCCGGCGAAACCAGCCAGGAACTGTTCACGACCGTGCTCCCGGCCCGTCCGACCGATGACGCCGCCCTGCTGGTGGCCCGCACCCACGTGCTCGGCCCGGAGAACGTGGCCGAGTGGGAGGTGCCCTCCGACCCGGCGGCGGTCGCCCCGCTCCGCGCCGCCTGCGCCCAGCGGATACGGGACTGGGAGCTGGGCGACACCGTCGACACCGCCGAACTGGTCATCAGCGAGCTGGTCACCAACGCCCTGCGGTACGGCGCCCCTCCCGTACGGATACGGCTGCTGCGCGGCCGCAGCCTGATCTGCGAGGTGTCCGACGGCAGCAACACCTCGCCCCATCTGCGGCGGGCCGGTCTGACCGACGAGGGCGGCCGGGGCCTGTTCCTGGTCTCGCAGCTCGCCTGGCGCTGGGGCACGCGCTACACCGCGCACGGAAAGGTCATCTGGGCCGAGCAGACGCCGCCCGGCCCCGGCGGATGACCGTGTGCGCGCCCGCTCCGGCCTCGAAGATCACAGTGAGAAGCCGCGGCTGATCCGGCGTATTGAAGGGCGAGGGGGACCCACCCTCGACGCTCTTCCACGCCGGAGGTACCCCACCCGTGACCCTCACCAAAGCTCCCCCGGCCCGGGACGGCCGCCGGGACGACGCGGACGATCCCCGGGCCCCGCGGTTCAACTCCTCCCTCGTCCTGACCCTGCTGCTGGTCCTGGTGGTGGCGGCGCAGGGGCCGGTCCGCGGGGCGCTGTCCGCGCCGGTGATGCAGAGCTGGATGACGGTGTTCGTGGCGGTGGTCGTCCAGGCCCTGCCGTTCCTCGTCCTCGGTGTGCTGCTGTCGGCCGTCATCGCGGTGTTCGTGCCGCCGTCGTTCTTCGCCCGCGCGCTGCCCGGGAAGCCCGCCCTCGCGGTGCCGGTTGCCGGGGTGGCCGGGGCGGTGCTGCCCGGCTGCGAATGCGCCTCCGTACCGGTGGCCGGGGCACTCGTACGACGGGGTGTCACCCCGGCGGCCGCGCTGGCGTTCCTGCTGTCCGCCCCCGCCATCAACCCGATCGTGCTGACCGCCACGGCCGTCGCGTTTCCCGGCCAACCGCGGATGGTCCTCGCCCGGTTCGTGGCGAGCCTGCTCGTGGCGTGTGTGATGGGCTGGCTGTGGCAGCGGCTGGGCCGCACCGACTGGATGCGGCCACCGGCCCACCCGTCGGTCGACGGCCTCGGCAAGCGTGCCGCGTTCTGGGGATCCATCCGGCACGACGTGATGCACGCCGGCGGGTTCCTGGTCGTGGGCGCGATGACCGCGGCCACCCTCAAGGCCGTGGTGCCCGCGAGTTGGCTGCACACGGCGGCCGGCAACCCCGTGGTGGCGATCCTCGCCCTGGGGCTCCTCGCGGTGGTGTTGTCGATCTGCTCCGAGGCCGACGCGTTCGTGGCCGCGTCGCTGTCGCAGTTCTCGCTCACCGCCCGGCTTGCGTTCCTCGTGGTGGGGCCGATGATCGACCTGAAGCTGTTCGCCATGCAGGCGGGGACGTT
Organism: Streptomyces sp. NPDC021212; assembly: GCF_044332925.1. NCBI lineage: Bacteria > Bacillati > Actinomycetota > Actinomycetes > Kitasatosporales > Streptomycetaceae > Streptomyces > Streptomyces sp. NPDC021212. The sequence continues at coordinate 652,389 of NZ_JBIRPZ010000001.1, read as the reverse complement.
CGGCCGCGGGTTCGCGCTGCGGTTCGCCCCCGCCACCTTCGCCGTGGCCGTCCTGGTGTCCGCGCTGACCGGGGCGGTGCTGCTGTGAACCGGCAGGCCCAGGCGGCCGTGCTGTTCCTCCTCGGCGTGGCGGTGCTGCACGCCGGGCTCACCGACCTCTATCTGCGTTACGTGAAGGCCGGGTTGCGCCCGTTGCTGCTCGCGGCCGGTGTCGTCCTGATCGGCACCGCCCTCGCCACCGCCTGGTACGAACGGCGGCAGCGGCGCGAACGGCCCGGCGCGGAGCACGGAGATGGCCACGGCCATCGCGAACCGTGCGTGTCCTGGCTGCTGGTGCTGCCCCTGTTCGCCCTCATCCTGGTCGCCCCGCCCGCGCTGGGCTCCTACAGCGCCATGCACGCGGGCACGGCCCTGCAACGGCCGCCCTGGGGCTTCCCCACCCTCCCCGCCCGCGACCCGATCGCCCTCAACGTGGCCGACTACGCGGGCCGCGCGGTCTACGACCACGGCCGCTCCCTCCGCGGCCGGAACGTCAAGATCACCGGCTTTGTCGCCCTCGACCGCCGTGGCGCGCCCTATCTCGTGCGCATGGCCCTCAACTGCTGCGCCGCCGACGCACTGCCCGTCAAGGTCGGCCTGTCCGGGCGGACTCCCCCGGTCCTGCGGCCCGACACCTGGCTCGAGGTCACCGGCACCTACACCGGCAAGCGCACCAAGGACCCGGTGGGCGGCGGTGTCATCCCGTACCTCGACGTCCGCCGCGCCACACCGGTCCCGGCCCCGCGCGACCCGTACGACGAGAGCTGGAACGGCTGAACCGCCGTCTCGGGCGCGGTCGGGCCGGTGCGGATACGGGGCCCTCAGCGTATGGCCGCGGGGAATCCGCGGATGAGGTCGGCCGCCTTCTCCGCGGCCATGATGACGGGGGCGTTGGTGTTCCCCCTCGGCACCGTCGGGAACACCGACGCGTCGACGACCCGCAGCCCCTCCACGTCGAACACCCGCAGTTCGGGGTCGACCACGGAGCCGATGGCACACGTCGATGTCGGGTGGTAGAGCGTCTGCCCGACCCGCTGTGAGAAGGCCAGCAGGTCCGCGTCGGAGTCCGAGTCCGGCACGTCGAACGGCCCGGTGGTGATCCCGGCCAACGCGTCCTGTGCCGCGATCCGCAGGGCGAGGCGGACCCCCTGGACCATGCAGTACTGGTCCTCGGCCGTCATGAGGTAGTTGTGCGTGATCCGGGGTTCGGCATCCGGCGTTGCGGAGCCCAGCGTCACCCGGCCGCGGCTGGTCGGGGCGAGTACGCACGGGCCCAGCGCGAAACCGTGCTCGGTGGCGGGGCCGAGCCCCTGCTGGTGGAAGAGCACCGGAGCCATGTGGAACTGCACATCCGGGGCGTCCAGTCCGTCCCGGCTGCGGAAGAAGCCACCGGCCTCGCCGATGTTGCACGTCAGCGGGCCGCGCCCCTCGTTCGCCAGCAGCGCGGCGTTCTCCGGGGTCTCGGCGGTCATCAGCGATTCGACATCGGTACGGAAGTTCAGCAGGGCCATGTAGTGGTCCTGCAGGCCCTCCCCCACCGGGAGGTCGCGCACCACATCGACGCCGAAGGCCGACAGCGTGGCGGCGGGCCCGATCCCGGACAGCATCAGCAGCTTCGGGGACTCGTAGGCGCCCGCGGACACGATCACCTCGCGCTCGGCGCGGATCACCTCGACCGCGCCGCCGCGTTCCACCTCCACTCCCCCGGCCCGGTCGCCCTCGATCAGCACGCGGTGGGCCAGGGCCCGCGAGTACACGGTGAGGTTCGGCCGCCCCAGGACGGGGCGCAGATAGGCGGTGGCCGCGCTGCAGCGCATGCCGGCGCGCTGGGTCAGCTGAAATCGCCCGACGCCGAACTGCGTCGCACCGTTGAAGTCCTCGTTGCGCGGGTGTCCGGCCTGCTCGGCGGCCTCGATGTACGCGGTGGCGAGCGCGTGGCGGGACCTGCTGTCGCTGACGGCGAGCGGCCCGCCCACCGAGTGGTACGCGTCCTCGCCACGCTCGTTGTCCTCCGCGCGCCGGAAGTACGGCAGCACATCGGCGTAGGACCAGCCGGTGGCCCCGGCGGCGGCCCAGCCGTCGTAGTCGGCCCGGTTGCCGCGTATGTAGATCATCGCGTTGATCGAGCTGGAGCCGCCCAGCACCTTGCCGCGGGGCAGATAGGTCTGCCGGCCACCGAGCCCCGGTTCCGGTCCCGAGTGGAGATCCCAGTCGACCTCGCTCTTGAACAACTTGGCGAAGGCGGCGGGAACGTGGATCTCCTGCGCCGTGTCGGGACCTCCCGCCTCGATCAGTGCCACGCGGACCTCGGGGTCCTCCGACAACCGGGCCGCCAGCACACACCCCGCGGATCCGGCGCCGACGATGACGTAGTCGTGAGTGTTCATCCCTTTTCCTTTGACCGAGAACTGCGCGGACTGTGGGCCCCCCATTGTCCTGGCGCGCATCATGTGGGGTTCACCCAGGGGGATCTGACGCCAGATCAGGACGTCCCGGCTTCTTGCCCATAAAGCCCTCCGCTGACACACTCCTGCACAGTAAGCGCTTACCGGAACGAGTACACCGGTCGGGCGGGCCTGCGCCACGACGGCGACCGGATCGCCCTGGTGTGCCGCACCGCGGACGAGGGCGCCTGCGAGGTGGACGCCTCCCCACCGGTGCCGCTGGGGAGGGGGCGTGCCGCGGTGCGGCGGAGTTCGACTGGTTCCGGGTGGGCCCGGCTCTCTGACCAGCATGGTGCGGGCTGCCCGATCTCGACCATTTTCGGCCATGTCACTTTAAGCCGAGTACGGCCCGATCACCCCTGGCGGTCGGGCCGCTTGGCACATTTTTTCTCGAGAAATTGCAGGTCGGGCACGGAAGACGGCAGAGAGGTGAATCAATTGGCCGTGAGGGGGAGCCGAGACGGCCGAGACCTGCGAGGCTGTCTGGATGCAAACCCTTTACAGAAGACTGCTGAATGTGCTTCCCCGGCTCGGAGTGCAGGTGCTCGACCTCGGATCGGGCACGTCGGTGCTCTCCCGGCGCGGCAAGCGGAACCGTGTCACCGTGGGGCGGGAGGCCGATCTGGTGACGCGCGGCAGCAGCCGTTACGCGGTGACGCGGGTGCGGCCGGACACCTGGGTGGTGGCACGCGGTCGTGGCGACCCGGCCCCGACATGGACGAACGTCCGGCTCGGTGACACCGGCGCCCACCTGCTCTACGACGCGAAGGCCTCCGACGAACGCTCGCTCCAGCTGGCGGCCGCCGCCTATCTGTGCGGCCACCATGTGGCCGGGCTGCTGGAGAAATACGAGGTGAACTGCGTCTTCGACGTGGGGGCCAACGCCGGTCAGTACGGCAGGCGCCTGCGCGGGCTCGGATATACGGGCAGAATCGTTTCCTTCGAGCCCACCGAGGAGGCGTTCGCGAAGCTGGAGAAGGCCGCCGCGGACGACCCCGAGTGGTGGGTGTTCCCCTTCGCCCTCGGACGCGAGGAGGCCACCCAGTCCATGCACGTGGGCTGGGCCACCATGAACTCCCTGCTCCCCGCCAGCGACTACGGCAAGGACCGCTACCGGCGGTTCGCGAAGGACCGCACGGAGGAGATCGAGATCCGCAGGCTGGACAGCGTGATGGACAAGGCGCTGGCCGGTCTCACCGACCCCCGCCCCTACCTGAAGATGGACACCCAGGGGTACGACCTGGAGGTGTTCGCGGGCGCCGGGGAACGGATCGCGGAGTTCGTGGGGTTGCAGTCGGAGGTGGCGGCCCTGCGGCTCTACGAGGGCAGCCCGGAGATGAGTGAGGCCATCGCCGCGTACGAGAAGAGCGGCTTCGGGATCACGGGCATGTACCCGGTGACCCGCGAGGACACCACGGGACGCGTGGTGGAGTTCGACTGCGTCATGATGCGCGGGGACGCCGCCCCCAAGTGAGGTGACCCGCCTGTACGGGGCCGGTGCGTCCGGCTCCGTGCGGGCGACTTCGGCTGACGACACGGCGCGTCGCATAGGGTGACACCGTGAGGAAGTCCATGCCGCTGCCGACACTGCCCGGCAGCAACCCTTATGGCGCGGTTCCCGGTACGGGGTACGGAGCGGCGCAACCCGTGACCGATCGGCCGGCGCTGCCTGGGTATCCCCTGCGCCCCGCCCCGTCGGCGCGCCGGGCCGGGCCGGAGGCCCCGTACGCCACGCCGTGGCAGCTCGCCTGCCAGATGTGCGGCGGGTCGCCCGCGGTCGAGATGGCGATCCGTCACCACCAGGGCCTGGTCTTCTTCATGCTGTTCCGGAAGCGGAAGGGACACTTCTGCCGGACCTGTGGCACGGCACTGCTCCGGAAGCACACCGCCATGACGATGTGGCAGGGGTGGTGGCATCCGCTGTCCGCGCTGCTGTTCAACCCCGTCACCATCCTGCTGAATTGGCGGGTCCACGCGAAGATCGAGCGCCTGCCGGGCCCCGGCCCCGACCCCTTCGCCAGCCGACTCCCCCTGGGTAAACCCCTCTTGCTCCGGCCGGGCACCCTCGTCGGGCTGCTGCCCGCCGCGGTTGTCCTGCTCTTCCTCGCGAATCTGATCGCGGGGTAGCGCAAGCCCGACCGGCGGCGCTCGGTAGAGTCCTCTGTCATGGGTGACGGGGAGGGAATCACGGTCGGCCGGACGGACCACTGGGCGCCGCCCGCATGGCAGGCGCCGGGTGAAGTCGAGCGGAGGCTGTACGAGGCCAAGGTGCGCGGTGACTGGCCCGCGTTCTTCGATGTGCTGGCCGAGGAAGATCTCTTCTTCGCCGACTCCGTGGCCCGGCTCGAGGCCCGTCCGGGAACGTCTCGGTGCACGCCGTACTGGTACTCCCAGGTCCGGGCCAACTGTCTGCCCCTCCTCACCGATGGCATGCTGCCCGCGCCCGACGCGGAGACCGCCTTCTGCCGCACCGACCTGGAGTGGCTCGTGGACGGGTGGCGGGACAGCGACACCTCATGGATCGTGATCAACCCGGGGAGCCCCTGTGAGGTGTTCTTTCCCGCGACACCGGCCCATCGCGCGCTGTGGCAGCAGCATGTGCGGCGCCTGGAGCAACGCGGCGGCGAGCGGCCCCACTACCTCATGCGGCTGCGCGTTCTGGAGGGAAGCGGGGCGGCGACCGGGGCGGTGGCCCACGGTCTGGGGCTGATCGCGCTGTTGTCCGTCAGCAACGGGGATCTGTGGAACGCCATCGACTACCACGGCACGGGCTACAACGGTGAGAAGAAGCGCCTCAAGGAGTGGTGGGGCATCACCAGCCGCGAGGAGTGGCGGCATTACCAGGAGCAGCTGCTGGAAGCGGACCAGGTCCGCGGCGCTTGGGAGTTCGTCCTCGGGGTCCGGCGGTCGCTGTCCCGGGACTTCGGCGGCCACGTCGAGGTGGACCAGTGGCGGCAGGCGGCCGAGAAGGTACTGCGGCGGGGCGCCGAGGGCACCGAGTACCGGCTGAGCGCCGACGGGGTGACCAAGGTCGGCCCCCGCGACGGTGCCGAGGTGACGGCGCAGATCGCGGGAGTGCAGCGGCTCATCGGCCGCGTCGCCCGCTACGAGAAGCGGTTCCGGGCCGACGGCCTGCTCGCGGAGGGGAAGTTCGTTCCCTCCGTGGAGGCGTGGGATTACGGGCGGGCCGCCGGAATGGCCCGCTGGGGGCTGGGCGCCCGCTACTGCGACCAGCGGGAGGCCGAGAACGCGATCACCCGCGCCGGCAGGCTCGCCCGGCTCAACTACCGCTCCTGGGAAGAGTTTTCCGCGTCCTACATCCTCGGCCGCTGCCTCCACTTCGACGAGGAGGAGTTCGGCAGCTGGTACCAGGACATGCTGGAAGCACACCGCATTCTCACCACCGACCCCGGCAGCCCCTGGCTCACGATCCCCTGGAAATGAGCGACAAGTGAGCCGTCAGCTGGACAGGCCCAGCTTGCGGCGGAGGCCCGCCGCCTTGGACTCGGTGTCGCGGGCGGCACGGTCGCGCAGGGCCAGCATGTAGTTCTCGCGCGTCCGCATGATGTGCGCCTTCAGGATCTCCTCCAGTTCCGCCAGGCGCCCTTCGGAGAAGATCTCGATGATCCGCCGGTGTTCCTCGAAGGAGCGCGCCGGTTCCGTGGTGGCGAGGAAGGTGAGGTGGACGCGGAGGGCCGACACGCGGGCCAGGCTCATCTGGTAGGCGTCGCTGAGGTAGCGGTTGCCGCAGTGGGCGAAGAACGCCTCGTGGAAGGCGGTGTCGGCGATGCCGTACGCCTTGGTGTCGTTGCCCGCCAGGGCGTCGGTCATGGCCTCGACGGCGCGGCGCATGGCGGCGAGGGCGGCGTCCGGGTTGCGCTCGAGCGCCAGTTGGGCCGCGCGGATCTCCAGGGTGGTGCGGTATTCGCACAGCTCGAAGATCTCGTCCTCGGTGGGCTGGAAAACGTACGTCCCGGACTTCGGCACGATCTCGACCAGGCCCTGGAGTTGCAGCATGCGCAGGGCCTCGCGGACCGGTGTGCGGCTCACTCCGAGGGCGGAGGCGAGACCGTCCTCGGAGAGCGCCTCGCCGAGGTCGAATTCGCCGTCCACGATCGCCGCGCGGAGACGGCGTGCCACCTCGGAGGCCAGCGACGCGGACCGTCCGCCGCCCGTCGTGCGTGCCATGCCCCTCCGTCCATGGGTATGTCCACGAATATGTCCCCGCTTATCCCGAACGCTACCGTAGCTGCCGTATCGCCGGATCCGGCCCGGCCTGGGCGAGACGGGCGGTGCGGTGGGCGGCCATGCGGACGGGCGCGTCGGGGGCGCCGTAGCCGGAGTACCGGCCGAGGCGCTGGACGAGTTCGAAGAAGACCGCACCGCCCAGGATCTCCGTGTAGCAGTGGAGGAACGCGCCGTCGGCGTCGCGGTCGTAGAAGATGCCCAGCTCCCGGAGGTCGGTGAGGAGCGCGGGGTCGGGGCCGAGCCGGGCGTCGAGGTCGTCGTAGTAGTTGTCCGGGACGGCCAGCAGGGGCGCTCCGCGGTCGCGTACGGCACGCGCGGTCGTCACGATGTCGTCGGTGGCGAAGGCGATGTGCTGGGGGCTGGCGACCGGTGGCGCCCAGTCCCCCCGGCGCAGCAGGGTGACCGACAGCGCGATGCGGACCCGTTCGGCGGGGTCGGTGAAGGCCCGGCTGCGGACCAGGCCGAAGGGGGCGGCGTATTCGGCGGTGGGCTGGGGGTTAAGGCCGAGGACGGCGCGGTAGAAGAGCGTGGCCTCGTCGAAGTGGTCGAACGGCTGGGTGAGCGCGATGTGGTCGATGCGGGTGACGCCCGCGCCGGGCCGGTCGGCGGCGTCGGCGGCGGGTGTGAAGTCGGCCAGCCAGTCGTCCTCGGTGGAGCAGAAGAAGACCTCGGTCCCGTCCGGGGCCGCGACGGCGGCCAGGTCGGCCTCGGCCGGGCCCCGGGTGCGCGGCAGGACCGGGGCGAGCAGGGCCTCGGCACGGGCGGCCGAGGCGCCCGGGTCGGCGGTGTGCAGGCCCAGTGCGCTGATCGCGCCGCCGGGGCGGGTCACACCGGTGTTGAGGAGCAGCCGGGCCTCGCCCTGGGTCCACAGCTGGACGGGTTTGGTGCGGTGGTGGCCGGTGTGGGTGAAGCCGAGCCCGGCCAGCGCCCGCGCGATCAGCGGCCCGGACTCCGTATCGACGGCGACCTCGGCGAACGCCACACCGCTCGGTGCGGACGCGGCCGGTACGGCGGGCACCGCGCCCGCCGACCGCCCGTCAGCGCGGCGGGCGGTGGCGTCCCACAGCGCCAGCAGCGAGCGGTGGGCGTCGATGGCGGTGCGGCCCGGGTCGGCCTGGCGGAAGACGTCGTTGAAGACTTCCAGCGACAGGGGTCCCCGGTAGCCCGCGGCCAGTACGTGGGTGAGGAACGCGGACAGGTCCCAGGCGCCCTGACCGGGGAAGAGCCGGTGGTGGCGGCTCCACTGGAGTACGTCCATGTCCAGGTGGGGCGCGTCGGCGAGCTGGAGGAAGAACAGCTTCTCGCCGGGGATGTCCCGGATTCCTGCCGGGTCGGAGCCCCGGGAGAGGATGTGGAAGCTGTCCAGGCACAGCCCGAGCGCCGGGTGGTCGGCGCGGGCGACCACCTCCCACGACCCCTCGTAGGTGTTGATGTGGGCGCCCCAGGCGAGGGCTTCGTAGGCGATGCGTATGCCGTGGGCGGCGGCGCGTTCGGCCGCGGTGTGCAGTTGCGCGGCGAGCTGGTCGGGGTCGGGGACGGCGTCCGGGGCGACCGAGGAGCACACCAGCAGGGTGTCGGTGCCCAGCTGCCGCATCACCTCCAGCTTCCGCTCCAGGCGGGCCAGGTTGGCGGCGAAGCGGTCCGGAGAGGTGGAGTCGAGGTCGCGGAAGGGCTGGTAGAGGTCGATGGACAGGCCGAGGTCGGCGCAGCGGGCCCGGATCGCGGCGGGGGCGAGCGGGGAGGCGACGAGGTCGGGTTCGAAGATCTCCACCCCGGCGAAACCGGCGTCCGCCGCGGCGGTGAGCTTGTCGTCCAGGGTCCCCGACAGGCAGACCGTGGCCACCGCTGTACGTGTCATGTGTCTCGTCCTCCTCCTCATCGCGAGATGCTGCGCTGGGCGGGGATGACGCCGTGTTTCACCTCGTGGTTGACCAGGTAGGTGGGCAGCCGCCCCTCGGCGACTTCTACCACGTTGCGGGCCGTCTTTGTGCGGATCTCGATCTCGGAGTCCTCCGAGTACCAGGCGGTGTGCGGGGTGAGGACCACGTTCTCGAGTTGCGCCAGCGGGCTGTCGGGCCCGATGGGTTCGTGTGCGAAGACGTCGAGGGCGGCGGCGGCGATACCTCCCGACCGCAGCGCCTCGAGGAGCGCGGTCTCGTCCACCACCGGGCCACGGGCGGTGTTGACCAGGCAGGCGGTCGGCTTCATGGCGGCGAACTGCCCGGGCCCGATCATCCCTTCGGTCTCCGCCGTCAGCGGGGCGTGCACGGACACCACATCGGCTACGCGGCAGAGGGTGTCGAGGTCCACGAGCCGGACGCCGAGCGCCGCCGCCCGGGCGGCGTCGGGATAGGGGTCGTGGGCGAGGAGTGTCATCCCGAAGCCGCTCATCTTCTCGGCGAGCCGCTGCGGGATGCGGCCGAATCCGACGAGCCCGAGCGTGCGTCCGCGCAGCCGCCGCAGGGGTTTCGCGACGGTGTAGTCCCAGGTGCCCCGGCGGATCGCGGCGTCGTAGTGGTGCAGCCCCCGGGCGAGGGTGAGGATCTGCGCGGCGGCGTGGTCGGACACCTCCTCCAGGGAGCCGTCCGGCACGTTGGCGACGGCGATGCCCGCCGCGGTCGCCGCCGGGACGTCGATGGTGTTGAGCCCGATGCCGTAGCGGGAGATCACCCGGCAGCGGGTCAGGTTGCGGATGACCTCGGCGGTGACGGGGGCGTACTGGTTGATCACGGCGTCGGCGTCGGCGCAGATCTCGATCAGCTCGTCCTCGGTACGGGCCTGGGCGGGTACGACGGTGAGTCCGGCCGCCTCCAGGACCTGCCGCTCGGGCTCCAGGTCGGCGAATTCGTAGTCGGTGACGAGCACGGTGAACATGATGGCGCTCAGCTCCCGAAGCGATGGTCGAGGTCCTGGTGGAAGCCGAGGTCGACGAGGTCGCAGAACTCGGCGTAGGTGTGCTGGGCCGGGCCGCCCGCGGGGGTTCCGGCGGTGCGCAGGTGGTCCAGTGCGTCGGCGACCGCGCGGGTGGCGGTGAACAGCGCCGTGACCGCGTAGAAGACGAGGGAGAACCCCATGTCGGCCAGGTCGTCGGCGGTGAGCCGGGTGGTCTCGTTCCCGTCCACGATGGAGACCACCTTGGGTCCCTCGACGGCCTTGGCGACGGCCTCCACCTCCTCGACGCGTTTGATGCCGTCGACGAAGACCAGGTCGGCGCCCGCGTCCCGGTAGCGGCGGGCGCGGCGTACCGCCTCCTCGATTCCGGCGGCGGGCAGGGCGTCGGTGCGTCCGATGACGAGCAGGTCGTCGCTGCCCCGGGCCTCGACGGCGCAGGCGATCCGGGCGGCGCTCTCGTCCTCGTCCATCAGCCGGATGCCGCTCATCTGGCCGCACCGCTTGGGCGCCACCTGGTCCTCCAGGTGGATGGCCGCCACCTGGGCCTGGATGTACTCGCGCACGGTGCGGTGGATGTTGGAGGGGCCGCCGTATCCGGTGTCGGCGTCCGCGATGACCGGGATGGTCACCGCGCGGGTCATGTTGCGGGCGTGTTCGGTCATCTCGGTCTGGGTGAGCAGCCCGATGTCGGGCGTGCCCAGCCGGCTGGCCGTGGCCCCGAAACCGGTCATGTAGACGGCCGGGAAACCGGCGGCCTGGACGAGGCGGGCCGTGGCCGAGTCGGGCGCGCCCGGGGCCTGGACGATGCCGGGGCCGTCCAGAAGGGCGTTGAGCGACGTGGCGGCTGACACGGTCGGCTCCTTTCGGTGAGGGTCGCGGGGGCGCGGGACGCGTGAGGTGTCAGCGGGCGGTGGCGGGCGCGTCGGCCACCGGCGCCGGGCCGGTTTCGGATCCGGGCTGTCGCGCGGGGCTGCGCCACAGGAGGATCAGCACGACCGACACGGCCAGGGACACGACGGGGACCAGCAGGCCCGCGGTGACGGTGTCGCCGTCGGTCTCCTTGCCGACGATGTACGGGCCGAAGAACCCGCCGAGGTTGCCGATGGAGTTGATGGCGGCGACGCCGACCGCGGCGTGCGTCCTGGACAGGCTGTCGGTGGTGAGCGCCCAGAACGCCGGCAGCCAGGCGAAGGCGCCGATCCCGGTCACCGCGAGCGCGACCACCGCGGGCCCGGGGTGGTGCCGCAGCGCGATCACCGCGGCGAGGCCGACGGCCCCGAGGGCGAGCGGCACGGCGACCAGGTACTTGCGCTCGCGGGCGCGCTTGGACAGCTGGGCGGTGACCATCAGCGAGAGCGCGGCGCAGATGTAGGGGACGGCCGCGGTGAAGCCGATGTTCGTGGCCGAGTAGGCGGGGTTGATCTGCTTGATGATCAGCGGCAGGAAGAGGTTGAACCCGTAGGTGCCGATGGCGAGCGCGAGATGGGTGGCGGCCAGGTGTGCGCCCGCGGAGGCGAGCCGCAGGACGATGGACCGTCCGATGCCGCGTCCGGCACCGGTGACCGCGACGCGGAGACCGCTGAGGTCTGCCACTCTGGTCCCTTTCGTCGGTGCGCCCGGACCGGTTGGGTGGGCACGCCCGGGCCGCTGAGACTGGGACACTAGAGTTCGTCAATCTGGGATACAAGATGTATGCACGAGATTGGCGCACGAATCGGGTAGCCGGGAATCCGTTCTACCGGCGTTGCTTGATGACGGGCCGCGAGTGGTGTCACCCTCCGCCGAAGTCTCCCCCGCCGAAGCCGCCGCCGAAATCGCCCGGGCCGAAGTCACCGCCGGAGTAGTCGCCGCCCGAGTGGTCGCCGCCGGAGAAGTCGCCCGCCGGACCGGCTCCGTAGTAGTCCCCGTAAGCGTCGGGCGAGGCGAGCGCGGTGCCGAGCAGCGTGCCGGTCAGCAGGCCCGGCAGCAGCGCGCCGCCGAAGTAGCCGTACGCCCAGGGGGTGTAGACGGGTCCGGCGTCCCAGTACGGGCGGCGGCCGGCGGAGGTCTCGACCTCCCGTGCCATCGGCTGCTCGCCGTCGTCCAGCCGGGCCGCGTCCGCTGCGCAGACCGGAACGGTGCGCTCGGCCGTGCTGCCCGCCGGGGTCCACTGCCGGTCCTCGACCGAGGGGCCGTGCCGTGGGTCGAAGAAGCACGGAGGCCGACGCTCCGGCAGCGGTTCGCCCTCCAGCCTGGCCTCCAGGGTGGCGAGCGAGAACCGGCCGTCCCCCAGCGCCTCGCTCACGTCCCGGACGTTCCTGGATGCCTGCGCCTTCTCCATCACCGTCTTCGCGCGCTCGTAGGAGTCCAGGGCGCGGGTGTAGTCCTCGCGCATCGCGTCGTCCGCCTTCGGGGACGCCGGGTCGAAGCCGATCCGGGTCAGCTCCTCGCCGAAGGCCGTGATGTCCTCGTCGGCCACCGGGCGGAGTTCCTCCAGCCGGGCCCGCTCCTGCTGCTGCCGCCGCCTGGTGACGCGCCTGCCCACCAGGAAGGTGCCGCCGACGCCGACGACGATCAGTATGCCGAGCGTGATGAGCAGACCCAGGGCGCCGGTGCTTCCGCTGGGCGTGGCGGCGGTGAGCAGCAGCGCGACGACGATCAGCGGAAGCACCGGCGCCGCTCGGAAGACTCGTCGTACGGCCTCCATATCTTCGACGCTAGCCCATATCGCGTGGATCGCGATCCGGCGAAGGCGGTGATCACCGCGCCTCGCCACGGTGGATACGGTGGCGAGGACGCGGTACGGAGACGACGACAAGGCGGGGAGCCGGGCATGCTGATCGAGGAGCTGCGGCAGGAACTGCCGGGCGGGCGGCTGGTCGAGGACCCGCACATCGCGGCCGGGTTCACCCACGACGAGGCGGAGTGGGCGCCGTACGGCACGCCGTGCGCGGTGGTGCGGCCGCACACGGCGGCGGAGGTGCGGTCCGTGGTGCGCGCCTGTCTGCGGCACGGCGTTCCGCTCGTCACCCGGGGCGCCGGAACGGGACTGTCCGGGGGCGCCAACGCCGTCGAGGGCTGCGTCGTGCTCTCCACGGAGCACATGAACACCCTCCACGAGATCGACCCCCTGGAGCGGCTCGCGGTCGTCGGCCCCGGTGTGGTCAACGACGATCTGCGGGCCGCGTGCGCCGAACACGGGCTCTGGTACCCGCCGGACCCTGCCAGCGCGCCCTGGTCCACCATCGGCGGCAACGTGGCCACCAACGCGGGCGGGCTGTGCTGCGTCAAGTACGGCGTCACCCGCGACTACGTCCTCGGCCTGGAGGCGGTGACCGGCACCGGTGAGCTGGTGCGGCTCGGCCGCAGGACGGCGAAGGGCGTGGCCGGGTACGACCTGGCGGGGCTGATGGTCGGCTCCGAGGGCACCCTCGGGGTGATCACCGAGGTCACGGTGCGGCTGCGCCCGCAGCGGGAGGCGGAGCGCACGGTCGCCGGATACTTCTCGTCGGTCGTGGCCGCCGGCCGCGCCGTCACCGCGGTCGGGGCAGCGGGGCTCACCCCGTCCGCACTGGAGCTGATCGACCGGCACTGCCTGGCCGCGGTCGACCGGTGGAAGAACATGGGGTTGTCCGTCGACGCCGACGTGGTGCTCCTCGGGCGTACGGACGCGCCGGGCCCGGCCGGGGCGCGGGAGGCCGACCTCATGCTCGCCTGCTTCGAGGAGGCGGGGGCGACCTGGGCCGCGCAGTCCACGGACCAGGAGGAGGCCGACGCGCTCTTCGCGGCGCGGCGCCTCGCCTACCCGGCGCTGGAACGGCTGGGTCCGGTGCTCACCGAGGACGTGTGCGTGCCCCGGGCGGCCGTGCCGGAGATGCTGGCGCGGATCGAGCGCGCGGCCACCCGGCACGACACGCTCATCGCCAACATCGCCCACGCCGGTGACGGCAACCTCCATCCGCTGCTGATCACCCAGCCCGGCGACACCGCCGCCCGGGAGCGCGCGCAGGCCGCGTTTCGCGACATCATCGCCGACGCCATCGACCTGGGCGGGACGGTCACCGGCGAGCACGGTGTCGGGCTGCTCAAGCGGGACGGCCTGGAGCGGGAACTCGCACCCGCAGTGCTGGAGATGCATCGCGCGGTCAAGACAGCCCTGGACCCGCACGGGATCCTGAACCCGGGCAAGGTCATCGGCCGGAGCTGAGCGGCCCGTCCCAGTCGGTGAGACTGTTCCGGTGACACCTTGAGCCGGGTGTCGGAGGTTGACCATACTGTCGACCATGTCGAATGCCGCCGGCCCGCTCGTGGAACGCCTCCACGTCGATCTGTGCCGCCAGGCCAGCGCCTGCTGTCGCCCCTGATCCCGGCTTCTCTCCCGGCTTCCCCGCGGACAACCGCGCCTCCGACCCCGTAGCGGGCGCCGCTCCCTGACGCCTCGGCGCCTGACGTGAGCGTCATATGACCGTCTGCCCACGGGCGTTCATCTCACAGCGCTGTCTCCCGCACCTGCTCCGGCCACCCCGGCATGCGACGAAACGGTAGTTCCCCCCATGCCCGACACGTCCCGTCGGCCACTTCGCACCGTGGTGCTGTCCAGCCTCCTGGGCACCACGGTGGAGTGGTACGACTTCTTCCTCTACAGCACCGCCGCCGGCCTCGTCTTCGGCGACCTCTTCTTCCCCACCGGCAACGACACCGTCGGAACCATCCTCTCCTTCGCCACCTTCGCGGTCGGCTTCCTGGCCCGGCCCATCGGCGGTCTCCTCTTCGGGCACATCGGCGACCGCATCGGCCGCAGACGCACCCTCGCCGTCACCATGAGCGTGATGGGCGGCTCCACCACACTCATCGGCCTGCTGCCCACCTATCAGCAGATCGGCATCTGGGCGCCCCTCCTCCTGCTCGTCCTGCGCGTGGCGCAGGGCGTGGCGCTCGGCGGTGAGTGGGCCGGTGCCGTGCTGCTGTCCGTGGAGCACGGCCCGCGTGGCCGCGAGGGCCGCTACGGCAGCTATCCGCAGATCGGTCTGGCCCTCGGCCTGGCGCTGGGAACCGGCGTTTTCGCCCTGCTCAGCAACGTGCTCAGCAACGACGCCTTCCTCAGCTACGGATGGCGGGTGGCCTTCCTGGTGAGCCTGCTGCTGGTCGTCCTGGGGATCACCGTGCGGCTCAAGGTGGACGAAACCCCGGCCTTCCGCCGGATCGAGCAGCGGCAGTCGGCGTCCCGGATCCCGCTGGCACGGCTGCTGCGGGACCCGGCAACCCGGCGGCACACCGTGCTGGGCATGCTGGCCCGGTGGGGCGAGGGCGCGGCGTTCAACACCTGGGGCGTGTTCGCGATTTCCTACGCCACCTCGACGCTGCATCTGCCACGTACCCCGGTCCTGCTCGCCGTCACCTTCGCCGCGCTGCTGATGGCCGTACTGATCCCGCTGTCCGGCTCCCTGGTGGACCGGCAGGGCGCGCGCCGGATGTACATGGTCGGCATGGCGCTGTTCGGGCTGAGCGTGTTCCCCGCTTTCTGGTTGTTCCACTCCACCGGCATCTGGGAGTTCGCCGCGGCGATCGCGCTGACGCTGGGCGTGGTCCACGCCTCCTTCTACGGGGCCCAGGGCACCCTGTTCGCCTCCCTGTTCCCCGCGGAGGTCCGGTACACCGGCATGTCCGTGGTGTACCAGCTGTCCGGTGTCTACGCCTCCGGCATCACGCCACTGCTGATGACGACGTTCCTCGCGCTCGGCCACGACACTCCGTGGATCGCCTGCGGATATCTCGCGGCCACCGCGGTCGTCAGTGTCTGGGCGGCCTCGCGCATCCGGCCGTCCGAGGTGCACTTCGCGTCCGGGACCGCCGACCGCCCCGCGCGCCCCACGGCCACGCGGTCGGCGGTGGCCGTGAAGTAGCGCCCGGGGCGCTCGCCGTCAGCGGTAGCCCCCTCGCCCCCAGTCGCCTCCGTGTCCGCCCCAGTTCGATCCCCAGGGCGCCTGCTCGTACTGGCCGTACTGGCCGTGCTGCCCGTACTGCCCGTCCCACCCGCGCTGTCCGTAGCCGTACCAGTCGTACTGCCGCTGCCGGCCGTCCCAGGAGCCCGCCTGCCGCGGGGCCGGATCGGCCCTCGTGGGCTTGGGGCGCTGCGGCGCCTTGGACTTCGGTGGCGCCTTGGACTTCGGCGGCTTGGGCTTGGGCGTGTGCTTCGGGGGCGCGGGGCGGTCGGGCTTCGGGCGGACGGCGGACACCTGGCGGGTTTCCTTCTCCCGCTTCTTGCCCGGGCGGGCCGTCTCGGTCCGGTGCTGGTTGCCGTCCGCCGCGCCGCCCGCCTGCCAGCGCTGGGACATCGCGGAGTCGTCACGTGTTTTGAGGACCAGCGAGGCCCCCTTCTCCGTCGAGTCCGGGGTCAGCGCCAGTTCCTGGTTCCAGCGCGGTATCAGGGTGCCCTGGAGGGTGAAGTCGTACCGCACGTTCGCGGCGTCGCGCCGTGATGTGGTCGCGCAGGGGCCCAGCCGGATGGAGAAGCTCAGCCGGGAGTTGAGGCAGAGTTCGGGGTCGGCGCCGCTGCGCAGCAGGCCGTCGGCCTCGTACGTCCACTGCTGGGTGCCCGCGGAGGTGCAGGGTACGGCCTCGGTTTCGGCACCCGCCGTGGGCTTGTCGCCCACGATGTCGAGGCACAGTCCGCCCGCGGCGACGCGCAGCCGGCCGCGCAGGGCCTCGGCCGGGCGGCCGTCGGCGCCGATCCAGGAGGGCTTCGAGCCGGGGGCCGTCGTCTCGCCCGTGCCCGGCGTCGTGGAGGGGGTGTCGCGGTCGTACGCCGTGTCCTCGGCACCGCCGGACGGGAGGAGGGACGCCACCGCGACTGACACCAGGGCGCAGCCGCTCACCGTGGCCGCCGCCACGACGAGGAGCCGGCCGCGGGTGAGCTGCGGGCGCCTTCGGCGCGCGGCCGGACGCGCCACCGGATGTGCCGCCGGGCGCGCCTTCCACCAGGGGTGTTTCCGCGCCGAGTGGCGAGGGCCGCTGCGACGTGGCGGGGTGGTCGGCATGGGTGGGGGATCCACGGCCGTGTCCGGTTCGGGGACACGGCGGCCCGGCCGGGAGTCGAGATAGTCCCGGGCGCCCCACCCCAGGACCGCTTCGGCGAGCAGGACGGCCGGACGGCCGGCGGAGTGGTCCAACTGGTCGGCGGCGTCATGGCAGTGCTCGCACCGGAGGAGATGCTGCTCCAGATCGGGGTCGAGCCGCGTGTCGCCACGACGGAGCGAGACGTCCAGCAGTCGGCTGTACTGCCGGCACTCCTCCTCGGGGGCCGTGTCACGATGAGCCTCGAGACAGGCCTGACGCCAGCGCAGTCGGGCCCGCTCCAGCTCTTCGGGGGCATCGTCGTGCAAGCCCAACAGCCCTGCTGGTACGGCCAGTTGCTCCGCCTCGACCTCCGTGTGCCACAGCAAACAGCGGGCCGCCTCGGGGAGCCGCTGGAACGCGCGGAACACCAGACGCCGGTTCTCCGGCGGACGGAGCCGCCCGTCCTCGCTTCCCCGCTCCCTGGGGGCGGCCCGCAGTCCGGGATGGAGCAACGCACTCCGCGGACCCGTGTTCCACTCCTCCGCTATGCCCCGCACGGCGGCAAGCACCCGTGGCCGCCACGCGGTGGCCGGTGCGGTCCGCCGCAGCGCGTCGCCGAAGAGCCTGGTGAACGCGGCGGATGTGAGGATCCCCGCCGGGTGGTCGCCCGTGGTGCACAGGCTCGCGTAGGAGAAGGCCGCCTCCCAGTGGCGGCCCAGCAGCTCCCCGACGGGGTGATGCTCGGACAGTTTCCCCGAACACTTCTTGAGTTCGGCCGTGAGCTGTTCATCCGTCACACCGAACAGGGGGGTGGGAGTCAAGAAGTGCGTCAGGGCAGCGTCGTTCACGTCTCTTCCCTTTCACAGGGCAGCGAGAAAAGTCCGTACCAAGTGGGGGCGTCGGCCCTGCCGGCGGCCGAAAACACCTGACCCACGTGGCGACATCTGCACCTTTGCATACGGGACCGATGCGGAACAAGGGACTTCACATTTTTCGAGTTCGAGCGCCTCCAAGGACCACTGACACGTCAGATTGCGTTGCGAAATGCAAAGTGGCGAACGAATTCACCCATTGCGCCGGGCTACCAGACGGTAGGCATTGGACACCTTCCCCAGCCCGGCAAGTGGCTTGAGCAGCAACCGGTCCAGTGTGGTGGCCACGACGAGGGCGGGAATGGCCACCACGAGGCCCGCACAGCGCAGGAGCCATCGCGCGCGACCGGTCGGCCTGGTCAGCCAGGGGGCGTCGTCGGGCGGCAGGAAGGCGTTGAACCCGAGCCACACACCTCCCAGCAGGTCGACGGTGTCCGACGACTCGCGGTGCTGTTCCAGGACCACGGTGAAGCCGAGCGCTTCCAGCTCCTTCCGCAGACCCGCCACCGGGAGGAAGTACAGGTGCTGGGGCTGGAGCCAGGGCAGCCAGAAGCGGCCGAGGAGACGGGCGAACCAGCACTCCGGGTCGGGCACTTCGATGAGCAGATGGCCGCCGGGGCCGAGGGTGCGGTGGGCCGCGCGGAGTTCCGCGCGGGGGTCCGTACTGTGCTCCAGGTAGTGGAACATGCTCACCACGTCGTAGCGCCCGGCCAGCCGCTCTTCGGCCAGCTCCGGGAAGCTGCCCCGGATGCCGTGGTCGATCCGCCCCTCCCGCTCGGCCAGTTCGACGCCCTCGGTGAAGTCCAGACCGTCGAAGACGGTGCCGGGGAAGACGGTGCGGGCCACTTCGGGGAAGTGGCCGTGGCCGGTGCCGACGTCGAGCCACTTCGCCGGGGAGTCGGCGGAGGGCTTCAGGGCCTCCGCACGTCCGCGGTACATCTTCTGCCGCCCGGAGAAGACGTTGCCCATGCCCTCCTCCCCCAGCCCGTCGTAGAAGTCGCGGTAGTAGAACTCCAGCCCGTCGCCGTTCAGCCGGGGGTTCTGGAACACCAGGCGGCAGGCCCGGCACGTGTCCAGCCGGAAGCGGCCCGGCTTGTTCTGGAACCGGTCCCTGGTGAGCAGGCGGCGCTTCAGCCGGGACGAGCCGCACCACGGGCAGTCCGTGCGGCGCGGCTCGAAGAACCGCTCGGTGCCCTGGTCCAGGTCGGCCCGGTAGCGCGGCCGGAGGGCGGCCACGGCCTCGGCACGGGACGGGCGCGGCGCTTCGGCCCCGGGTCTGCCGGCGGTGGCGTTGTCCTGGCTCATCGTTCCCCCTCGGGGGTCGTGGTGGAGTGGGTGGTGGCCGCGCCGGCGGCCAGTCGTTCCAGGTGGCCGGCGGCCGCGCGGGCGCCGCCCGCCGCCCGGAAGGACGCGCCGACGCGCTCGGCGGCGGCGCGGTGGCCCGGTTCGTCCAGCACGGCGTCGATGGCCTCGCCGAGCGCCGCCGCCCGCGCCCTGCCGAACCGGACCCGGACGCCCGCCCCGGCGGCCACCACCTGGGCGGCCACCACGGGCTGGTCGTCCCGGATCGGGGCCACCACGAGCGGGACGCCGTGCCACAGGGCCTCGCAGACGGTGTTGTGGCCCGCGTGGCACACGACCGCGGCCACCCGCTCCAGCAGGCGCAGCTGGGGGATCCGCGGGACCGTCAGCAGGTTCTTGTCGGACTCAGCGTGTCCCAGGACGCCCGAGGGGTCGACGATGACCGTCTGGAAGCGGTCGGCGCGGGCGCGTACGGCCTCCCGGGACGCGGCGAGGAAACGCGCCCCGGCGTCGGTGTTCGCGGTGCCGAGGGTGACCAGGACGGTGGGCCGCCCGGGGTCCAGCCACTCCCACGGGAAGTCCGGTTCGTCCGGGCGCTCGGCGATGGAGGGGCCCACGTACCGGATGTGGCCGGCCGCCCGGACGGGCCGCCCGGCCAACTCCTCGGTGGTGAACGCCAGCACCAGATCGGGCGAGAACCGGGGGTCGGCCGTGCCGCGCGGATCGCCGATCCGGCCCCGCGCCCCGGCCAGCAGCCCGTCCAGCCAGGCGTCGATCTTGGGCATGCCGTCCAGCGCGCCGGTGAACTCCGCCGAAGTGGTGGCGGAGGTGGCCCACCGTACGCCCAGCCGCTCGGCCACCAGCGCGCCCGCCACGGTCTGCTGGTCGGCCACCACCACATCCGGGCGGAACTCCTCGATGGCCCGCGCCACATCGGGAGCCATGGCCTCGGCGAGCGGCACCAGGAACTCCTCCCACAGGAACTTCAGCGCGCCCGGGCCACGCACCTCGGGCGGGCGCTCAGCCCCGCCCTCGCCGATCACCGGCCCGGCGCACCGGTGGACCGTGGCGCCGGGGCCAACCAGCGGCTGGACGACCTCCGGCAGCCCGGCCCAGGCCACCTCGTGGCCGCGGTCCTTCAGTTCGGCCGCGACGCCGACGGTGGGGTTGACGTGGCCGACGAGTGGCGGCACGACGAAGAGGAAACGGCGTCCGGGGGGCGTGGCCGTCATGAGGCATCAGCTCCGTTGAGCCCGGCCGCCGGCACCGGGACGGCGGTGTCCTGTTCGCGGATCCAGGACAGCAGCAGGGCGCGTATCCGCGCGGGCGCCTCGGCCAGCACCGAGTGCCCCTCCCCCGGCAGCATGACCGTCCGGGTGCCGGGCGGCAGTGCCCTGAGCCAGCCGTCCTCACCGGCGAGTTCGGAGTCGGCGCCGTACACGGCCAGCGCCGGGGGGCGCAGGGAGCGGGCCCGCTCCTCGCTCACCGTCCGGCTCGCCGCCACGTCCTCGGCGATCGTGGTCGTACGCACCAGCCGGGCCGCCGACTTGGCCAGCCGCGCGGTGTGCGCGCCCCGGTGGGCAGTGACCCAGGCCAGCGACTCGGCCTCGTGTGCGACGAGTTCGACGACGATGCGGCGCATGATCCCGCTGATGTCCGTCAGCCAGCTCTCGGTGGCGGGTTTCGCCTCGATCGTGGCGATACCGGCCACCCGTTCCGGGTGGCACAGGGCGTACCCGTACGCCACTGTGCCGCCGAAGCAGTTGCCCACCAGGTGGACCGGGGTGGTGATCTCCAGCGTGTCCAGCAGCCGTTCCAGATCGCTGACGAACGTCTCCAGCCGGTAGCCGGATCCGGGGCGCTCGCTGCGGCCGTGCCCCCGCTGGTCGTACATCACCACGTCCAGTCCGGCGGCGGCGAGGTCCGGGGCCACGGTGAAGTACCAGCTGGCCAGGGAGTCGGTGAGCAGGCCGTGTACGAGGACGACGGTGGCGGTGGGCGGGCGGCCGTCGGGCGGGGACAGCCGCTGGACGTGCACGCGGATGCCGTCCGGTCCGTCGCCGGTGCCGGGTGGGCCACCGAGGTGCATCATCGCCATGATCAGCTCCCCTCGGCCACGCGGAGGCACCGCACGATGTACTCCACGAGCCGCCCGACGGTGAGGCCGATGATCTCGTCCAGCTCCAGATCGGCCACGAACTCGGCGAAGTTGACCGCCTGCCCGTATCGGTCCTGGAGGATGCCCGCCAGGGTCACCAGGTCGATGCTCTCCAGCTCCAGGTCATCGGTGAAGCGGGTGTCCATGGCGACCTCGATGTCGTCGAGGCCCTCCTCGTCGAGCATGGTGCGGAGCATTCCGGCGACGTCCTCGAGCACGGCCGGTGCGTCGGGCGCGGGTGCCGGGGCGGTGGGTTCGGCGGTGGTCACTGGTCGGTCTCCTCGTCCTGATCCCGGTGGCCCGGACCGGTCGTCCAGGCCACGGCGTACTCCCTGACCGGCAACCCGGACGGGTTGGCGGTCGTCGTGCAGTGCACCCGGTAGCGGCGCGACCGGTGTCCGGTGGCGGTGGCCACTTCGACGGTGAGGCGTGTGCGTTCCATGTCCCCCTCCGCCGCGCCCGGCTCGGCGCCGACCACCGTCATGTCCTGGCCGGTGCCGTCCGCCTTCGCGACGGCCTGCTTGGCGGCGCGGAAGGCGGTGGCCCACCAGGCGGCGCCGCCGTTCGGGAGGAGCGCACGCTCCGCGGGGCTCAAGGTCCCTTGGTCACGGTCGGCGATCTCCGCGAGGGCGATGCCGGGATTGCCCTGCCCGTCCGAGTGGCGTGGCGCCACCAGGGCGACCCCGGCCTCGGCCCGGTGCGCCAGCGTCAGTTCCAGAGGGGGCAGGGTCCGGCCGTGGACGCCGACGGCGTACGGGCGACCGTGCTCGTCGTCGCACACCCGGATCTCGGCCGGGAAGACCGGCCCCTCGCCGTGCTCCCACAGCCACCGCCGTACCGCGTCCTTGGCCGCGATCCGGCCCAGCAGCCACTGTCTGCGGCCGAGCGGCGGCTGCCGCTCGTACTCGGCTCGTTCCGCGCCGCCGAGGTGGTTGCGCATGATCAGATCGCGCGAGGCCAGGTCCGGCCAGCGCTCGTACACCAGTGACCAGCCACCCGGCTGGGGTTGCGACAGCGTGTTGCGCTGCGGGAAGCGCTCCACCGGGCGGGTCTGCGGATGGTTGTCGAACCGGCGGTCATGCCAGCCGCGCAGCTCCGCCCACACCTGGCCCCCGGTCATCAGCTGGACGTCGGCCTCAAGGGCCGCATCGGTCAGCGCGACGACCCTGACCAGGCACTCCACCTCGGTGCCGGGCCGCGGGGGCGGACCGTAGAAGCGCATCAGGCGCATCCCGACGGGGAAGACGACGGAGCGCTCGGTGCGGGTCGCCATGATCCAGTACCCGAGGAGCTGACCGACGTTGTCCAGAAGCGCACCGGACGCGGCCGGAGTGGTGATCGTGCCGCGCACATGCGTCTCGCCGAGCGCGGTGAGCCGGGTGAGGCCCTGGAACGCCGGGCCGTGGAACATCCAGCGCTCGTCATAGATCTGCGCCGCGGTGTGCTCGGGCGCCCGCTCGGTGGCGGGGTCGATGTGCCACGGCGCGGGGCGCTCGGCGGCATCCGGGTAGCGGGGCGCGAGCTGAACGGTGCCGCGTGCGCTGCGGCCGAACGTGGCGGTGTAGTGGGCGGGGTCGGTGGCGGACGGTGTCACGGTGACCGGGACGGTGCTGGGCGGCGTGGCGGTCACCCACTGATCGAAGCGCGCGTTGTGCACGGCCACGGCCACGCCGCCGCCCGCCCCTTGCTCCGCCGCGTCGATGAGGTGCTGGACGATCGTGGTGGCAGGCACCACGGGCCACCGATCGGCCTCGTCGGGCCAGCCGGGCCGCTGTGGGAAGAAGCAGTGGTCGAGGAGGTAGGGCATGGCCTCGGTGGACACGCGCACGTCGAAGGTACGCGCACGGGGAACCACCCGCCTGTCCCTCCCCACCGCAACCAGCTCGGCCGCCGCCTCGGCCGTCTCGCGGAGAAGCGCGTCGAGTTCGGCGGCCCAGGGCGCCGCGGGGTGAGCTTGCGTGGCGTGGGGCGTGCCCGCCGCCGGGTGCGGCAGCACGGCCTGAGACGGACCCACCGCCGCCGGGCGCGGCGGCGCGTGGTCCGTGCCTGTCGCCGGGTACAGCGGTTCGGCGTGGGGCGTGCCAGTCGCCACGTGTGCGTGCGGTGTGGCGGGGTGGCGCATGGCACCTGCCGCCGGAAGTGGCGGCATGGCCTGGTCCGGCGTCGCCTTACCGGGGCTCAGCAGCGCGGCTCGGCCCGAATCCGGCGTCGCCGGGTACGAGGCAGGCGCCTGACCCGTACCCGCTGCCGGAGAGGGCGGCGCGGCGTACTGCGAGCCCGCCACCGCCGGGTGCGGTGGGGCTGCCTGATCCGGGCCTGCCGACACGCCCAACGAAACGGGGTCCTGCGAACTCACTGCCGGGCGCGTGCCCGCCGAAGCCGGAGACGGCGGCACGGCATGGGTTGCCCTCGCCGCCCCCCGGTGCGGCGCCCCGGCCCGATCCGGGGCCGCCACCGGAGACGGTGGCGCGAGGGGCGTGCCCGCCGTCGCCACGTACGGCTGCGCCGTGTGGCCCGTTCCTGCCGCCGGGTACAGCGGTGCGGGGTGGCGCATGGTGTCCGCCGCGGGCAGTGGCGGTGTGGCCCGACTCGTCATCGTCGGGTGCAGCGTCGCGGCCTGATCCGGTCCCGCCGCCGGGGACGGTGGCGCCATGGGCTGGGGGGCCGGGGGGCGGAGCCCCTCGGTTTCGGGGAGGGGCGGGGTGGGGGAAGACCCCGCCCCCACAGACCCCAGCGCCTCGCGCAGCTCGGCCAGCCGCGGCCCACCGAGCGAGACCAGCGCGCCGTCCAGATTCAGGCGCACCGGAGCCGACCGGGCCCTCGCGCCGGGGCGCGGGAGGGCCGGGTCCACGGGCGCGCCCTCCGTCCACAGCGCGGTGGCGACGCGGCGCAGTTGGGCGACGCCGTCGCGGTGGGGGGAGTTGGCGGCCACCACGACGTGGTCGCGGCCGTGCAGCGTGTCGCCGATGAGCGAGGCCAGCTGGCCGGTGCCCATCTGCACGAACGCGCGGAAACCCGCGTCGTGCAGGGCCTGGGTCAGCAGCCGGAACCGCACCGGTTCCAGGAGGTGACGCACGAACAGCCGCCGCACCTCCGCCTCGGTGTCCGGATACGGCGCGGCGGTGGTTCCGGACCAGACGGGGACGCGGGGCGGCAGGAGCAGTTCGAAGCGCTCCGCCAGGGTCCGGATGGGGTCGAGGAAGGGGGCCAGCATGGGCGTGTGGAAGCCGGATCGGAAGGGCAGGACCTGCGCGATCACGCCCGTCGCGCGCATCGTGCGGACGAACTCCTCGACGTCGGCCCGTGGCCCGCACACCATCGACTGGCTGGGTGCGTTGTCGTGCGAGAGCACGATCCGGCTCTCCGGACACTCCGCGAGCGCGGTGAGGACGCGTTCCGCGCCCGTGCCGAGGACGGCGAAGGTCACACCGGGGACGCGCAGCGCGTCGGGGTCGAAGGAGTCGAGGAAGGCGTCGACGGCCTCGCCCGCGTAGAGCCCGCCCGCGGCCATCGCGGACCATTCGCCGACGCTGTGTCCGGCCACCGCGTCCGGCACGATTCCCATCCGTGCGAGCGCCGCGTTCAGCAGGCGTCCGACGCCGAAGACACCGACCCCGTGGCGGCCGATGTCGCCCGCGCGGGCCGCCTCGCCGTACCGCTCGCCCGGGCGGTCGCCGGTGCGGCGGGACAGGCCGAAGTACTCGGCGATCCCGTCCGTGCGGGGCTCGAACTCGGCCTCCAGGCCGGGGAAGACGAAGACCAGCTTCCCGGAGGCCGCGAGCATCGGCTCGGGGCTGAACCAGACATCGTTGCGGCCACGCCATGGGCGGCCCTTGGCGACCACGCGCCGGGCGAGGGCGAGCCGCTTGGCGGTGGGTTCGACGATGCCGAGCCGCGTACGGGCGTGGCTCCCGGACGCGGGCGCGGTGGCCCGTACGGTCGCGTCGTCGGCGGCGAGCAGTTCGGCCAGCCGCTCCGGTGTGTCCGCCACCAGGGCCAGCACCCGCTCGGGTTCGGTCACCACGGTCGCCGGGCGCCGCTTCACCGTCGCGGTCGGCTCCTGCTCCAGCACCACGTGCGCGTTGATGCCGCCGAACCCGAAGGCGTTGACCGCCGCGCGCCGCACGGGGGCCTCCCAGGGCGTGGCCGCGTCGAGGGTGCGGAAACGGGTGGACGCCAGCCCCGGATGCGGGTCTTCGCAGTGCAGGGTGGGCAGCAGCCACCCGTGGTGGACGGCGAGGGCGGCCTTGATCAGCCCCGCGACACCGGCGGCGGGCATGGTGTGGCCGATCATCGACTTCACCGAGCCGATGACGGCAGGATCGCCACGAGAGGAACCACCGGGTCCGAACACCTCGGTCAGCGTGGTGAGTTCGGCCGCGTCCCCGGCAGGTGTGGCCGTACCGTGCGCCTCCAGCAGCCCGACCGAGCCCGCTTCGCGCGGGTCGAGGCCCGCGGCGCGCCACGCCTGCCGTACGGCGCGGGTCTGGCCGCCCGGGTCCGGGTTGACGAGGCCGGTGGCGCGGCCGTCCGAGGCCACGCCGGTGCCGCGGATGACGGCGTAGACACGGTCGCCGTCGCGCCGCGCGTCGGCGAGCCGTTTGAGGACGACCACACCGGTGCCCTCGCCGATCAGCAGGCCGTCGGCGGCGCGGTCGAAGGGCCGGATGCGCTGGCTCGGCGACAGCGCGCGCAGTTGCGCGAAGACGCTCCACAGGGTGATGTCGTGGCAGTGGTGCACACCGCCCGCGAGCATCACGTCGCACCGCCCGGAGGCCAGCTCCCCCACCGCCTGGTCGACGGCGACGAGCGACGACGCGCAGGCGGCGTCCACGGTGTGGGCGGGCCCGCGCAGGTCGAGCCGGTTGGCGATGCGGGAGGCGGCGAGGTTGGGCACCAGGCCGATGGCCGCCTCGGGACGGTCCGGGCCGAGCTGTTCGGTGAAGGCGTCCCGGATCCGGTCCAGGTGGCCGGGGCCGAGGCCGGGCAGCAGCTCGCCGAGGGTCCGTACGAGCTGGTGCGCGGTGCGAACCCGCTGGTCGAGCCGGACCAGCCCGGGGGTGAGGTAGCCGCCCCGGCCCAGGATGACGCCCACCCGCTCCCGGTCGGGCAGCCGGTCGTCGCCGCCCGCGTCGGCGAGGGCCGCCGCCGCGACACGCAGCGCGATCAGCTGGTCGGGTTCGGTGCCGGACACCGAGTTCGGCATGATGCCGAAGCGGGCGGCGTCCACCTCCGCGTACGTGTCGACGAAGCCGCCCCGGCGGCAGTACACCCGGTCGGGGGCGGCCGGTGTGCCCACGGCTCCCTGCGGATCGTAGAACCCGGCGTCCCACCGCCCGGCCGGGACGTCGGTGATGGCGTCCACGCCGCCGGCCAGGTTGCGCCAGTAGGTGTCCAGGTCCGGGGAGCCGGGCAGCAGGACGGACATCCCGACGATGGCCACCGGCGGCGGGCTCTGGGGTGCCGTCATGGTCACCAGCCCGAGGCGGTGTAGACGACGGCCTGGTCCGGGTCCTCGCCCCAGGCCAGCTCGCGCAGCAGCGCCAGCGCGCCCTCTTCGGGGTCGATGAGCGAGATGCCGCGCCGGGCGTACTCCCGGCCGAGTTCCGGGGTGACCATCCCGCCGTGGGCGCCGGTCGGGGCCCACGGCCCCCAGTGCACGGTCAGCGCCCGCCGGCCGGTGCGGGCCCGCCACCGCGCGCCGAGGGTTTCCAGCGCGTCGTTGGCGGCCGCGTAGTCCACCTGGCCGCGGTTGCCGAGGGCGGCGGAGATGCTGCCGAACAGCACCGTGAACGCCGGGGGTTCGGGCAGTTCGGCGAGTGCGTCCAGCAGGGTCCGCGCGCCGTCCACCTTGGTGCCGAAGACCCGCCCGAAGGACTCGGCGGACTTCTCCGCGATCATCCGGTCCTCGATGACACCGGCCGCGTACACGGCGCCGTCCAGCCGCCCGTGGTCGGCGTGGATCTGCTTCACGGCCTGGAGCAGCGCCGCGTCGTCCCGGACGTCCACCGAGCGGTAGCGCACCCGGCTGCCCAGGGCGCTCAACTCAGCCACTGTCGCGGCGACTTCGCGGCCCGCGAGGATCCGGGCGACCTCCCGCTCGATCGCGGAGGGGGTCGTGCCGCCCCGGGCGGCGAGCGCCGCGCGCAGCGCCGTCTCGTCGCGGGCCGCGGCGGTGTCCGGGTCCTCCGGGCCGGTGGGTTCCGGCGTACGGCCGAGCAGTTCGATCCGGCAGCGGGCGGCGGACGCGAGGGCGAGGGCGCACCGGGCGGTGATGCCGCGCGCCCCACCGACCAGGACCACCACGGAGTCGCGGTCAAGACCGAGCGCGGCGGCCTCCGCCGCGCCGTCCCCGGCGGGCCCGGCGCCCGAGGCGGCGAGCGGCCCGAGCGGGGCCTGCGCCAGATCCAGCCGGTGGCGCCGTCCGTCGGGGTTACGCAGAACGACGGGCGCACGGCCGGTGGCGGACAGCTCGTCGAGCAGTGCGCCGGCCACGTCGTCGGCGGACACCGGCGCGTCGGCGGCCAGCTCCACCAGGGTGGCGGCCGTGTCCGGATACTCCCTGGCCACCGTACGGAACACCCCGCGCAGCCCGGCCGGGCGCGGGTCGAGCGGATCGGCGGTACGCACGGCCAGCAGCCACCGCGGACCGCGCCGCAGCGCCGCCTGGAGCACGGCGAACGCCTGCGGCAACAGGGGTGCACCGGCCCCGGCCAGCGGGTCGAGCAGCAGGACACCGTCCATCGGGCCGTCCTCGTCGGCGAGCAGATGGCCCGCGGCGAAGGGCATGGCCTCGGCGCCGTGCCCGGCCAGCCGGGCGGCGACCGCGTCGGCCACCCCGCCCGTGTCCCCGCCGAGCAGGGCGAAGCGCTTGCCGGTGAGGTCGGTGGGCCCGGCGCCCTCGGACTCGTCCAGGGGTACGGGCACCAGCCGCATCCGCCGGGGTGCCACGCCCGGCACGGCGGCGGGTTCGACCACGGGTTCGGCCTGTGCGGCGGCGGGTGCGAGACGCGCGGTGAGCCAGTCGGTGACGGCCGCCGTCGTACGGGCCTTGGCCAGCTCCTCCAGCTCCTCGTCGCCCAGCGCGGCGGTTCCGGCGCCCGCGATGCCGAGGCGCCGGGCCAGCTCACCGGCGATCTCGGCGCGCTTGATGGAGTCGATGCTGAGGTCGGCTTCGAGGTCGAGATCGGGTTCGATCATGTCGACGGGGTAGCCGGTGCGTTCGCTGATGATCTCGGAGACCGCGCGCAGGACATCGGGGCCGGTGGCGGGCGCGGTGGCGGCTGGGGGCGCGGCCGGTTCGACGACGGCCGGTGCGGGACCGGCCGCCGCGGGCTCCGCCGCCACGGGCAACGCGGTGGCCGGGGCGGCCATAGGCAGGGGTGCGGTGGCAACTGGGGGCGGCGCCGTGGGTCGCTCCCCCGCCGCGCCGCCGAAGTACGTGAGGAGGACGTCGCGTTGCGCGGCGATCATCTCCCGGCTCGTTCTCAGGTATTCGGCGATCAGGGCATCCCGGTCCCCGTAGCCGTCATCGCCCTTGCGGTCCGTCTGGCTCACCGTCGCCTCCACGACACGTCGGGCCGGTGCCAGCGCACCGGGGAGAAGGTCACCGTCCGCGGTGCGGACCAGTTGTCCGTCGACCGTCCATCCCGGCCGCTTCGGCGGTGCGGTGGACGCCGCGTCCACGGCGTCACGGCCGCGGAACAGCCATCCCGTACGCACCGGGACCCCGGCGACGGCCAGCTGGGCGAGGGCGTCGAGGAAGCCGCGCGGTCCCTCGAAGCCACCTCGTCGCCCCTCGGTGCGGCCCCGTCGGGCGTCGCAGGCGACGGTACGGTGCGGTCGGTCGCCCAGGATCTCCGCCACCAGCCGGGTCAGCACGGTGCCAGGACCGGCCTCGACGAAGATCCGGGCGCCCGCCGCGTACATGGCCTCGATCTGTTCCTGGAAGCGGACCGGGGCGCCGATCTGGGCGGCGAGTTCGGCACGGATGGCGTCCGGTTCTGCGCCGTGCGGGGCTGCGGTGCGGTTGGCCCAGACCGGAAACTCCGTTTCTGCCACTGGGTGTTCGGCCAGCGCCTCGGCGAAGCGCGGCCCGGCCCCGGCGACCAGCGGGCTGTGGAAGGCGCAGGCCACCGGGAGACGGCGGACCGTGTGCCCGGCCTCCCGCAGCAGCGTGACCGCCTCCGCCACCTCCCGCTCGGGACCGGATATCGCGGTCTGCCGCGGTGCGTTGTGGTTGGCGGCCACCACGTGCTCGGCGAGCCCGGCCTCCCGCAGCAGCCGCTCTACGGTGCCGGGCGGAGCGGTCACGGCGGCCATGGTGCCCGGTTCGTGTCCGGCGGCCTCGGCGGCGTCGAGGATGGCGGCCGCCCGCTCGGCGCTGAGCCGGGGCAGGGCGCGCGGGTCGAGGGCGCCCGCGGCGCACAGCGCGACCAGCTCGCCGAAACTGTGCCCGGCCGCCATGTCGGGCCGTACTCCGGCCGAGGTGAGCAGGGCGTGGGCGGCGAGCCCCACGATGCCCAGGGCGGGCTGGGCCACCCGGGTGTCGGTGAGGGCGGCGTGCTGCGCCGCCTTCCCGGCCTCGTCGAAGGCGGCCGGGGGGTACAGCACACCGGCGTAGCCGGAGCCGTGGAGCAGATGCCGCCGCAGTTCGGGGAAGGCCACGAACGCGTCCGCGAACATCCCGGGCCGCTGGCTGCCCTGCCCGGGGAAGAGGAACGCCACCTTCCCCACGGGCTCGTCGGGTTCGGTGTCCGGGGCGAGATACAGTCCGTCGTCCCGCCCGCCCGGTCTCGGCGGCCCGGCGAGGGACACGTCGCCCGCGAGCACCCGCCGTAACCGCTCGGCCAGGTCGTCCAGGTCCGCGGCCACCACCGCCACCCGCACCGGTTCGTGGCCGGTGTCGGCCCGCCGCGAGGCGGCCAGCGCGAGGTCGCGCAGCCGCCAGGGCCGCCCCGCCACGTCGTTGGCCTCGGTCTGCCGCAGCGTCTCCTCGACCGCGCGCAGCGCCGCCGCCCGGTCCGCCCCGCGGAAGAGGAAGAGTTCGCAGGGCCAGGCGTCGAGCGTGTGCGCGGGTGGTGGCGCTCCCTTTCCGTGTGCCGCGAGCACCACATGGAAGTTGGTACCGCCGAAGCCGAACGCGCTGACCCCGGCCACCCGGTCCGCGGGCGCCGTGGCCCATGGCCGTGCCTCGGTGTGAAACACGAAGGGGCCGCGCTCCGCGTCCCACGCCGGGCCCGGCCGTGTCAGGTGCAGCGTCGGCGGCTTGACGCCCGTGTGCAGCGCCAGCGCGGTCTTGACGAGCCCGGCCAGCCCGGCGGCGCATTTGGTGTGCCCGATCTGGGACTTGACGGAGCCGAGCGCGCAGCCGCCGGGGGCCGCCCCGGCCTCGGCGAACACCTCGGTGAGGACGGTGAGTTCGGTACGGTCGCCCACCGCCGTACCGGTGCCGTGCGCCTCGACCAGGCCGACCTCGGCCGGGGAGATCCCGGCGCTCGCGTAGGCCCGCTCCAGCGCGGCCCGCTGGCCCTCGGGGCGCGGGGCGGTCAGCCCGAGCGAACGGCCGTCGCTGGAGGAGCCGACGCCCTTGATGACGCCGTAGACCCGGTCGCCGTCGCGTTCGGCGTCGGCCAGCCGCTTGAGGACGACGCAGGCCACGCCCTCGCCGAGCGCGATGCCGTCGGCCGACGCGTCGAACGCCCGGGAGCGGCCGGTCGGGGACAGGGCGTGCACGGAGGAGAAGAGCACGTAGTCGTTGATGCCGTTGTGCAGGTCGGCGCCGCCGCACAGGACGATGTCGCTCGTGCCGGCGGTCAGTTCCTTGCAGGCGACGTCGACGGCGGCGAGCGAGGACGCACACGCCGCGTCCACGGTGTAGTTGGCGCCGCCGAGGTCGAGCCGGTTGGCGATCCGGCCGGAGATGACGTTGGCGAGCATGCCGGGGAACGAGTCCTCGGTGAGCCTGGGCAGCTGCTCGGCCAGGGTCTCCGGCACCTCGCGGAAGTACGACGGCAGGACGGCGCGCAGGGTCTGCGCGTGGGACAGGTCGCTCCCCGCCTCGGCGCCGAACACGACGGACGTGCGCGAGCGGTCGAAGGCCCGGCCGCCCTCGCCGGGGTCGCCGTACCCGGCGTCGTCCAGGGCCCGGCGGGCGGCTTCCAGGGCCAGCAGCTGGACGGGTTCGATGCTGCCGAGGGAGGCCGGGGGGATGCCGTAGCGCAGCGGGTCGAAGGGGATGCGCGGCAGGAAGCCGCCCCAGCGGGAGGCGGAGGCGCCGTCCTCGTCGCCCGTGTAGTGGACGGCGGGGTCCCAGCGCTCGGCGGGCACCTCGGTGATGGCGTCCACGCCGCCCACCACATTGGCCCAGAACGAGGCGAGGTCGGGCGCCTGCGGGAACATGCAGGCCATCCCGACCACGGCCACGTCCAGCGGCGCGGGCGCCGGTGCTGTCGCGGGGGCCGCGTCCACGCCCAGCGGCGCGCACAGCGCCCCGGCTCTCGCGGTGAGGAAGTCCGCCGCGGCCGGGCCCACCGCGTGGTGCAGCGCGGCGATGGTGGTGGTGGCCGAGCGCAGCACCGCGACCTGGCCGGCCATGAACATGCCGTCGGAGAGCTGGCGTTGCTCGTCGGCCTCGGTGAGGCTGCCGTCGGGGCCGCGTTCCAGGCCCTTGCTGGCGATGCGCAGCCGCCCCACGTTCAGTCTCTCCAGCCGCTCCCACAGCTCCCGGCCGGGGGTTCCCTCGTCCCGCAGCCGCTCCTTGAGGGCGCGATAATCGTCGGTGAAGGGGCTCGGCACACAGCGCGTGGCGTGGCCGGGGGCGGTTTCCAGCAGCGCGGTGCGCTCGGCGGCCAGCACCTGGCGCTGGAAGAGGGGGCGCACGGCGCCGTGCGCGACCGCCTCCTCGGTGAACAGGTACGCGGTGCCCATCAGCAGCCCCGCGGCGACGCCGCGCCGGGTCAGCGGGGCGGCGAGCGCGGCCACCATTGCCGCGGACCGCTCGTCGTGCACCCCACCGGCGAAGTAGACCTCGATGCCCGCGGCGTCGGCCTGGTGCGCGGGGTCGTCGAGGAAGTCCTCGATGACCGCGATCTGGGCCTCCCACAGCGGGAAGCTCGCACGCGGACCCACATGGCCGCCGCACTCGGAGCCCTCGAAGACGAACCGCCGCGCCCCGCCCTGCAGGAACTGCCGCAGCAGTCCGGGCGAGGGCACATGCAGATAGGTGGTGATGCCGTCCCGCTCCAGCGCCGCGGCCTGTGACGGCCGTCCGCCCGCGATGATGGCGTGGCTCGGGCGGATCTCCCGCACGGCCTCCAGCTGGGCGCTTCTGATCTCCTCCGGGGCGAAGCCGAGAACGCCCACCCCCCACGGGCGCCCGGTCAGCGCGGCCGCGGCCTCCTCCAGCAGGGTGCGCGCCTGGTCGCGTCCGGCGAGGGCGAGCGCGATGAACGGCAGCGCGCCGTCCGCCGCGACGGCGGAGGCGAACCCCGCCTGGTCGCTGACGCGCGTCATCGGGCCCTGCGCGACGGGCAGCCGGACGGCGGCCTCGTGCGCTGCGTCCCGTACGACGTTCCGTACGGTGCCCCGGATGGCGTCGGCCACGCCCCTCACGGCCCGGCCGACGTCCCGCCAACGAGCGGCGAAGCTCGCGGCAAGGAACCCGTCCTGACCCACCGGCAGGGGCGGCCCGGCGTGCGGGGCGCGCGTTCGCGGGCGCAGCGCGCGATGCCCGTCGACGACGGTGGTCTCCGAACCGTCCATCGGCCGGAGCATCGCGGCCCGGTCCTCGGCGAGCCCCGATTCGGCGAGCAGCGCCAGCTGCGTGTCCAGGACGACCCCGGCCGCGCCCCCGATGACCGCCGCGGCGGCGGTACGCGGGCCGATGCCACCCCAGGCCCATACCGGCACGGACACCTCGGGCTCGGCCAGGAGTCGCTGGAGCAGGACGAAGGTGCTCAGTTCGCCGACCGGCCCGCCGCATTCACTGCCCCGGGCGATGAGCCCGTGCGCCCCGGACCGGACCGCCGCGAGTGCCTGGTCCAGGTCGGTGACCTCGACCAGTACGCGATGGTGGGCGGCGACGGCATCGAGGGGCCAGGGCGCACCGGTGCCGAGGACCACGGTGTGCGGCCCGGGCCCGCCAGCGTCCCCCGGGGGTCCGGTGTCCGGTGGTGCCGCGTACCGCAGATCCGCGGGCGTGAGGGGGCACCTCGGCGTCACGCGCACCCCGTAACGCCCGTCCGGCACCCACTCGTTGACGCGTTCCCACGCGTCCAGGGCTGTGCGGCGCGTCGTTCCCAGGTCGAGGACGCCGAGACCACCCGCGCGGCTGACCGCCGCGGCGAGTCGGGGGTCCGGTTCCCCGAACGGAGTGACGCCTATAACAAGATCGCCAGGATACGCAACGGATAGCATGTTTTCTCCGGATAAATCGCTAGAGCCGCGAAAGGGAGATAATTCTGGCATGCACGTCTAACGTACGGCTTGCGCCTTTTACACAGAACGACGCGGAGGCGAAATTAGCGATTCGGTTACTGAGCCGTCAACAAGTTGCGAGCGCCGTACCTGCCAGGACGGGCTGGATCTCGCCAAGGGCGGGGAGGTCAATCACGGCGGCGCCCTTCTCTTCCTTCGTTAAATATTGATGTACCTTTCGTAAGCCGGGACGGAAGAGAGCGTGCCACCGACGTCCCTTGTGCCCCTCGAATACACCATTTACCCAGCGGGGCTCCCGCCGGGTAAACCGTTCGCGCATGCCGATCGAACCCAATCGGCGGGGCATATTCCGGATTCTGAATTCCGTGCACACGCGGCGCGTCGCCGGAAAGTGCGGCCGGAATCAGTCCGCGGACGCAACCGCTCAGTTGCCCGGTCCGGACCGCCGGGCCCAGACGGCGTCGCCGGAGGAGAGCCGGTGGGCGGCGGAGGGGCCGGGCGGCGTGCGCATCCTCAAGGTCCGCTCCTCGGCGGGTCGTCAACACCGACGGCCACACCGACGGCGGCGCCAGGGCCGCCATCGGTCCGAAGGGGGCCGCTCAGCCGGCGGCGTGTTCGCCGAGCATGGACTGGGCGAGCACCCCGAGGCCGTAGGCGCCCGCGTGCTCCTTCACCACATCCGTGACCGGGCAGTACATCGCCGTGCGGGCCCAGTCGCGCTGCGGTTCCAGCAGGACCTGCACCCAGGCGACCGGGGGCGGCACCGGCCTGCACCATGCGCTGGACGGCGTGCTCGTGGGCCTGCGGGGTGACGCCGCCGGACGCGTCGGTGACCACGTACGCCTCGTAGCCCTGGGCGATGGCGGACAGCACGGGCAGGGCGAGGCACACCTCGGTCCACAGCCCGGAGATGACGAGCTTCCTGCGGCCGGTCGCCTTGACGGCCTCGACGAACGCCACGTCCTCCCAGGCGTTCATCGAGGTGCGGTCGATGACCTTCTGGTCGGGGAAGACGTCCGCGAGCGACGGGAGGAGCGGGCGCGAGAAGGACTCGGCGGCGACGGTGCTCAGCACGACGGGAACGTCGAACACCTTGGCCGCCACTGCCGGTGCAGCTCCGACTCGGCGACCGCCTCTCCCAGCAGCTCTGCCTGGCGGGCACCGGTGGCCTGAGAGCCGCCGAAGCGCGCCACCGGGCTCCACTCCGGGCTGACGGCCGGGAGGTATTCGTCCAGGCCCTGGTACTCGGCGGCGGCGTGCACGATGCGGCCACCGACGATCGTCAGCACCGATTCGATGCGCGGGATGTCCTGCTCGGGCACGGCGAAGCAGTCGTCGGACAGGATCGCCAGATCGCCGTAGAAGCCCGGCCGCAGCACGCCCTTGGCGCCCTCCTCGCCGGTCAGTCGCGCCCCGGACCGGGTGTACATCGTGAGCGCGGTCTCGCGGCCGACCCGGTTCTGCGGGGGACGCAGGGCGAGGTCGCCCACCGAACGGCCGGAGACCAGCCAGTGCGGGGCGGCTCACGGGTTGTACGAGGACACCCGGGCGGCATCGGTTCCGGCGCCGACGCCCCCCCCCGGCCGAGCATGGTCCGCAGGGGCGGCGCCTCGGCCGCGGCTCCGGCGCCGTACCGCCGCACGTACGCCTCGCCCTGGAACGACAGCCGGTTCTGCATGGACAGCGCCCCGCCGAGCGCCGCGATGCGGTCGAGGCTCTCCGGGGAGACGGTTTCCGCGCGGTCGAAAAGCCATCGGCTCCCGCCCGGGAACAGGCCCTCCGCGGCGAGCTTTTCGAAGACGGCGAGATCGCGCCGGATGGTCTCGTCGCAGGTGGCGTGCAGCCGGAAGCCCCAGCCGTTCTCCATGAGCAGGCGCACGGCCTTCTCGAACGCGGCCTCGTAGTCGCCGGTGAGCTGTGGGCGGGGCTGCGCGAAGCTCTCGAAGTCGGCCGCGACCCAGGTCAGGTTCTCGCCCGCGCCATTGAGCCGCAGCCACGCCTCCCCGTCGCCCGCGCTGCACGACCAGCCCAGCCTGACCGATCGGTCCACAAAGATGGCGCGCGTCTCGCCAAGATAACAGTCAAAGCACATCAAAGCCACCCCTGTTTATTGACCGATCGGTCCACGAAGATTTAGGTTGCGAGGCATGACGAGACAGCGCGGCTTCGCGGAAGACGAGGCTTTGCTCAAGATCATGCAGTTGTTCTGGGCGAAGGGTTACGAGGCGACCTCGGTCGCCGACCTGTGCGAGGTGACCGACCTGGGGCGCGGCTCGCTCTACGCGGCCTTCGGCAGCAAGCAGGAGGTGTACGAACGGTCGCTGCGCCACTACGTCGATGTCGTCAACCGCCATCTGCGGGATCAGCTGTCCCGTCAGGTGCCGATCCGGCAGGCGGTACGGGACCTGTTGCTGGAGCGGGTCGACGACTCGCTGACCGAACGGGACCGCCCGGGCTGTCTCCTCGTGGGCGCGATCGTGGAACGGGCGGCGCAGGACCCGACGGCGGCCCGCATCGCCCAGGACGCGATCAACGCGACCCGGTCGGCCTTCGCCTCGGCCCTGCACAGCGCCCGGGCGGCAGGCCAGATCCCGTACGAGGCGGACGTGGAGAGCATCGCCACGTTCCTCACCACGATGGTGCAGGGACTCCGCGTGATGAGCATCTCGCTGCCGGACCGGAATCTGCTCGCGTCGGTCATCGACGCGGCGCTTGAAGCACTCCCCGAACAGGCAACAGGCCGAACAGGCAACAGGCAAGGAGCCACCCCATGAAGACCGCTGTGGTGACCGGCGCGAGCAAGGGCATCGGACTGGCCGTGACCCGCGCGCTCGAAGCGGACGGCATACGTGTCACCGGCGCCGCCCGCACCATCACGCCGGAGCTGAAGGAGGCCGCCTCTTCGACGGTGGCCGTCGACCTGGCCACCCCCGAGGGTCCGGCGGAGCTGATCAGGCAGGCTCAGGCGGAGCTGGGCGGGATCGACGTCCTGGTCAACAACGTCGGCGCGTTCTCCCCGAGGACCGACGGCTTCGCGGCCATCGACGACACCGAGTGGCAGCACACCTTCGAGCTGAACTTCTTCGGCGTCGTCCGCACCATCCGCGCCGCCCTGCCGTCCCTGACGGAGCGTCAGGGCGCCGTCATCAACGTGTCCTCCGCCCGGGCGCGCGGTCCGCAGCCCCCGACGGTGGACTACGGCGCGGCGAAGGCGGCGCTCACGAATCTCAGCAAGGCGCTGTCGATGGAGCTCGGGCCGAAGGGTGTCCGGGTGAACACCGTCTCCCCCGGGCCGACGCGCACGCCCGCCTGGCTGGACTCCGACGGGTTCGGAGCGGGCCTGGCGGCCGCCTCCGGCAAGACGCTGGACGAGTTCCTGGAGGCGTTCCCCGGTGCCGCCGGGCTGACCACCGGCCGGCTCACCGAGCCGGACGAGGTGGCCGAGGTGGTGCGGATGCTCGCCTCCGGCCGCACCCGGGCCGTCAACGGAGCCGATCTGGTCGTCGACGGCGGGCAGCTGAAGACGGTCTAGGGCTGGGCAACCCCGCGCGGCTCAGAGGGCGTTGACAAGGGCCACGTAGACGGCGGTGCCGATGCCGACGCTCAGGATCGTGCGGCGACCGAAGGCGAGGTGGACGCCCACGGTGGCGGCCACGGCGAGCAGCGCGTACGGCGTCGTGTGCGGTGCGGCGGCGACGCTGCCGCGCAGGGCGGTCACCGCGAGGATCGCGAGGATGCCCACCGGCATCCACGCCGACAGATGCCGCACGATCGGCGAGCCGCGCAGGGTGCGCAGCACCGCGAAGGGCACGGCCCGCAGCGCGAGGGTGATCGTGAACACGATCGCGAGGACGGCGACCAGGTACGAAGTGCTAGGCATCGGCGGTCTCCTCGGCAGGGTGGCGGGCGGTGAACACGTGGCGGGCCAGCAGCAGGGCGACGAACAACAGCAGCGCGGTGAACAGGGCGACGCCCGGGGCGAGAAGGAGCGCCACCGTCACACTGACCCCGGCCAGCAGGACGGAGGGGACCTGATGGCGTGAGCGGAACGCGTCCAGAGTGAGCGTGGTGAACAGGGCGCACAGCGCGAACTCCAGCCCCTTGATCGGCCCGGGCAGGGCCGCCGCCAGGGCGACACCGAGCAGGCCGCCGCCGACCCAGTAGATCTCGCAGGCGATCTGCATCGCCAGCAGGCGGGGTGCGGAGCGTTCCGCCTCGGGCAGGGAGGCGCTGACGGCGTATGCCTCGTCGATCATGGCGTAGACGGCGTACGCCTTCGCGAACGGGTTCCTGACCAGGTGGAGAGGGAACGAGAACGCGTAGAACACATGCCGGAAGTTGACCACCAGGACGGTCAGCGCGACCGAGGCCAGGGGCGTGACGGTGGCCACCATGCCCACCAGCAGCAGTTCCAGGGATCCGGCGAACGCGGACAGGGACAGCGCGGGGGCGAGCCACCACGGCAGCCCGGCCTGGATGACCAGCAGGCCGAGCGCGATGCCCAGCGGGAAGATCCCGAGCCCCGCGGAGAAGGAGTCGCGCACCCCCGCGACGATGCGTTGCTTCCGGATGGCGGGGGGCTCCAGCGCTGTCGTCTGGATGAGAACGTCGTGTCGCACCTGCCCATGATCTCGTGGAACGCGCGCCATGTGGTTGCAAATATTGCCGGGCGCACCCGTGGCCGTGCAATGTTTGCGCCATGGATGCCATGGACCGAGCAATCATTGCCGAGCTGGAGCGCGACGGGCGGCTGACCAACGTCGAGCTGGCCCGCCGGGTGGGACTCACTACGGGGCCGTGTCTGCGGCGGGTCCAGCGGCTGGAGGCCGACGGCGTCATCCGCGGCTACCGGGCCGTCATCGACGCCGCCGCCGTGGGGCGGTCCTTCGAGGTGCTGCTCGATCTCACCCTCGACTCCCAGGACGCGGAGACCACCGAACGCCTGGAGCAGACCCTGGCGCGGGCCGAGGAGGTCATCGAGCTGCGCCGGATGTTCGGCAGTCCCGACTTCTTCGTGCGCGTGGCCGTGGCCGATCTGGCCGCCTACGAGACGTTCCTCACCCAGCACGTCATGACCATCCCGCGGGTCAAGAACGTCACGTCGCACTTCACGATGAAGACCATCAAGCCGCTCGCCTAGCGACGGCGTCACCCGACGCCGGTGGGCCGGAACTGGATGCTGATCCGCGGTCCGGTGGTCCGGGAGGTCTTGGGGATGGCGTGCTCCCAGGTCCGCTGGCAGGATCCGCCCATCACGATGAGATCGCCGTGTCCGAGCGGCCGCCGCACGGTCTCCCCGCCGCTCCGGGGACGGAGCAGCAGATCACGGGGCGCACCCACGGACAGGATGGCGACCATGGTGTCCTCGGTGCTGCCACGGCCGGTCCGGTCGCCGTGCCAGGCCACACTGTCGCGGCCGTCGCGGTAGTAGCACAGCCCGGCCGTGGTGAACGGTTCCCCCAGCTCGGCGGCGTAGTACGCGGAGAGCGCGTCCCGGGCCTCGGTGAGGACGGGGTGGGGCAGGGTGTCGTCGGCGCCGTAGAAGGCGAGCAGCCGCGGGACGTCCACGGTGCGGTCGTACATCCGCCGCCGCTCGGCCTTCCAGGGGACGTCGGCGGCGAGCCGGACGAACAGGTCGTCCGCTCCCCGCAGCCATCCGGTGAGCTGATCGATCCAGGCGCCGTCCCGCAGCCCGGTCCTGCGCACCCCGCGCAGCGGGCCGAGGACGGCGGTGTCGGCCTGGTCGAAGAGCGAGCCCTGGAGATACACGCCCATGTCGGCAGTGTACTCAAGAAATCGATCAGATGTGCGATGACGTGGCTAGGAGGTCCACCGGATGGTCGGGTTGAGGTGGCCGGTCCAGTTGAAGACGGCCATGTTGTCCCAGCCGTCCCCGCTGTTGTCGATGTCGGCCGGGTCCCAGCCGTTGCCGGGTACCGCGTACCAGGTGGGCTCCCAGTAGAAGACACCGATCGCACCGGCGTTGCGGGCGGTGTTCTGTACGTCGGTGAAGTTGGCGGCCTGGCCCGTCCAGGTGAGCGGATAGCCCGAGCAGCCGGAGGTGACCGAGTTGCCGGTGCTGTCGGCGTTGGCCGTGGTGAAGGGGTACGCGGTCTCGGCGATGACCACGTCCTTGCCGTACCGCGACCTCATGTCGGCCACCACGTTGGAGAGGTTCGACAGCGAGCCGTGCCACATGCAGTAGTACGACAGCCCGGTGATGTCCCAGCTGACGCCCTTCGCCTTGATCCCGTCGTAGAACCAGCGCGCATGCGCGTCGCTGTCCGCGTTCGCGGTGTGGATGATCACCTGGGTGGCGCCGCTGCACGCCTTGGTGGCGTCTGCGCCCGCCTTGAGCAGGAGGCTGAGGTTGGTGAAGTCGTTGTCGACCACCTTGCCGTCGTTCCACAGCATGCCGACGTTGATCTCGTTGCCGATCTGCACGCTGTCCGGCGTCGTGCCCTGGGCCTTGAGACTGTTGCACACGTCGTAGGTGTAGTTGTAGACGTCGGTCTGCAGCCGGCCGATGCCGTGGCTCGCCCAGGCGGCGGGCTTGCGCTGGTTGCCCGGGTCGGCCCAGGTGTCCGAGTAGTGGAAGTCGACCAGGAGCTTGAGGCCCTTGGCCTTGACCGTCCTCGCGTATGCCAGCACCTTGGCCTTGTTGTTGTAGCCGCTGGCGGGGTTGTTCCAGACCCGCAGGCGGACGTAGTTCACCCCGGCGCCCTTGAGGATGTCGAGCGGGTCCGCGGCCTTGCCGTTGGCGTCGTAGTACGTGGCGCCGAGATCGAGGGCCCGCTGCGCCGTCGACACGTCGGCGCCGCGCATACTGAGCGCGTTCACGGCGGACGCCTTGGCGGGCACGGAGAGCAGGGCCGCCGCCAGGGCGAGCACGGTGGCGAGCAGGGCGGCCCTGAGCGCGCGTCCGCATGCGTACACGGTCACCGCGTCCTCCTCCGGCCCGGCACCGCGTCCGCGCCGGGTGCGTGGCCGGCCGGGGCCGCGATGTGTGCGGCGGCGGCCGTGCCGGGTGCGGTGCACGGCTTG
The DNA here is from genome assembly GCF_044332925.1 of Streptomyces sp. NPDC021212. Taxonomy (NCBI): domain Bacteria; kingdom Bacillati; phylum Actinomycetota; class Actinomycetes; order Kitasatosporales; family Streptomycetaceae; genus Streptomyces; species Streptomyces sp. NPDC021212. The sequence goes on along the minus strand of NZ_JBIRPZ010000001.1, from coordinate 611,917 downwards.
CCGTTCAGGGTGAAGTCCCGTGGTGCGGGGTTGCTGCCGGTGTAGGCGCCGTTGAAGCCGATCGTGGTGGAGCCGCCGGTGGCCAGGGTGGCGTTCCAGCCCGCGTCCTTGACGGTGACCGCGGTGGCGTTCTGGCGCCAGGTGCCGTTCCAGCCGTTGGTCACCTTCTGGTTGCCGGGGAAGGAGAAGCCGAGCTGCCAGCCGTTCACGGTGGGGCCCTTGTTGGTGAGGGTGACGGTGGCCGTGAAGCCGCTGCCCCAGTCGTTGCCCACCGCGTAGCCGACCGTGCACGTGGACGCCGGGGCCTCGGCGGTGGTGACCCGCACCGGGGCCGATGGCGGGGAGCTGCGGCCTGCGGTGTCCTTGGCCACGACGCGGAACGTGTAGGCGGTGGCCGGGGACAGTCCGGTGACGGTGGCGCTCGTGGCGGGGGCGTCGACCGTGGCGACGGGGGCACCCGTGGTGTCCCCGGAGTACACCTGGTAGCTCGCCACCGGGGACGAACCGGCGGTGGACGCGCCCCAGGTGAGGGTGGCCCGGTCGGAGACGACGGCGGTGGCGGCCGGGGTGCCGGGAGCGGTGGGCGGCTTCGCCTCGGAGGATCCGGCGGGCAGGACGTACTCGGTGAGGGAGTAGGCCGGGAAGGTGGCGGTGAAAACGCCGTCGGTCAGCGGCTGGTCGGCCAGGTGCTTGATGGCGGTGACGTCGTCCTGGCCGTACCGGTAGACCTGCGCCGAGCCGCCCGGCGCGGTGCTGCCGGTGACGGAGACCGGGGCGGTCAGATCACCGGTGGTCTTGTTGACGACGAGCACGGTCAGCGCCTTGTCGCTGCTGCGCTCGGCCGCGTAGACCGCGAGCTTGTCCTGGTCGGCGCTGGCGGCGCGGACCGAGGTGTCGCCGAAGGAGCCGCCGTTGCCGTCGTAGTTGCGGAACATCCGGAAGGCGAACGCGCCGGGCTCGTTCGACGTGGGCGGGTCCCACAGCGTGGCGAGGTCCAGCCCCTCCCGACCGAAGATGCCGAGCACATCGGCCTGGGCGAGGGCCCCGTTGATATGGTCCAGCGCGCCCCAGTTGTACTCGGTGATGGCGAGCTTGGTGCCCGGATAGTTCTCGTCGACCAGGGAGCGCATGCGCGGGATGAACTGGACGGGCTGGTTGATCCAGCTCTCGTCCACGTAACTCGGATCCCACAGCTGCCGTGTGGAGCGCAGCCGCAGCTCCTGGGTGGCCGCGTCCACACCGTCGCCGAACACGCCGCTCTGCTGGGGGTAGATGTGCTCGTCGAAGTAGTCCAGGACGCGGCGGCCGTGGCTCTGCTCGTACGCCTTCATCTGCTGGAGGTACCAGGGGGCGAACAGCTGCCCGCCGTGGGCCGCCCGGTCCGGCGGGTTGGACCAGCAGTCGCCGCCCTTTTCGTTGCAGGTCTTCTGGTCGAGACCGGAGTAGATCAGGGAGTTGAAGCCCCAGCCGACCGGGCCGAGGGTCTTCGCCCCCGGGTCGGCGTCCTTGACGGCGGCGGCGGTGGCGTACGTGCTGTCGCGCATCTCGTCGTAGCCCGTGCCCTGCGGGTGGACGTCGCGGTGGGTGCTCGACCACAGGTCGGGCTCGTTGTCGAGGTTGTAGAAGCGGACACCGCCGTCGTCCGCGGTGCCGTAGGTCTGGTTCAGGTACCGCACCCAGCCCTTGGTGAACTCCGGGCCCGCCGGGATGCTGGTTTCCGCCGGGTCGTTGCCGGTGACGTTGGTGCCGTCGGCCTTCACACCGTTGCCGCAGTCCGGGCGCCACTGGGCGTCGTTCGCCTTCTGGGGGCCGTACTTGGCGATGCTGAAGCCGCAGGCGGCGTTGCGCGCCGCTGTCGTCCAGCCGCTCATCGGCACGGTCAGCACGGTGTCGGTGCCGGTGCGGCGGTTCTGCTCGACGAACTTGTCGGCTTCCGAGCCGTCCGGCAGATTGGCGGTGCCGTTCTCGTAGTAGAGGTTCTCGTAGTACCAGTCGGCGCCCGCGTTGTACGCGTCCAACTTGTAGTTGTAGCGGGTGGTGGCATTGCCGCCCCACCGCCGGACCGGCAGGCGCAGCTCCTTGGCCAGCGCCTCGTCGGCGAAGTTGATCCCGTAGATGTGCGGGTCGATCGCCTTGCGGCCGGTGGTGGTGTCGACGCTGAGGGCGGGCCCGTCCGCGGCGGAAGCGGCGGCGGGCGCCGCTCCCCCGTCCGGTAACGCGCTCGCCTGGTGGGGACCGGCCAGGCAGGCGGCGGCCACCAGCAGCACCACGGCCGCCGACGCGGCTCTCGGAGTCATGCGCGTGGGTCTCCTTCTCAACGGCCGTGCTGACGACAGGGACAGAACGACGGACAGGGAGAGATGGGAGCGCTCCCACCTTGCGCATGGTCAGCGAACCCCGCAGGAGTGTCAACAGTCTCGACCGAACCGGCCGCACCGGGCGGCGTGAGGGGCCGTCGGCTCAGCCGCCGCCCCGGACGTCGGGCCGGAACCCGTCGATGTCGGTGAATCGGGCGCGGTGGCCATCGCGGCGATCACCAGCTGCACCCAGACCGCCGACCCGGCGCTCATGGTGCAGGCGGGGCTGCTCGCGGAGCGGGCCGTCGAGGCCGGGCTGAGCGCCGAGCCCTGGGTGAAGACGTCCCTCTCCCCCGGCTCACGGGTCGTCGAGGAGTATCTGCGCGCGGCCGGGCTGCTGCCCGCCCTGGAGCGGACCGGCTTCCACATCGTCGGCTTCGGCTGCATGACCTGCATCGGCAACTCCGGGCCGCTGCACCCGGCGATGGAACGCCTCGCCGAACACCGCGCGATCGAGCCCGTCGCCGTCCCGTCCGGCAACCGCAACTTCGCCGGGCGGGTCAACCCCCGCACCGCCCTCTCCTCTCTGGCCTCCGCGCCCCTGGTCGTGGCCTACGCCCTGGCCGGTTCGATCCTGCACGACTTCGACCACGACCCCCTGGGCAGCACCCGCTTCCCCTGGAGCCCCGGGTCGACGTTACGTCCGCCGGCCACCGCATCTGACCGGCCTGGCGGCCACCGCCCCGGACCGCGTCACCCTGGGCCGGGCGAAGGTGCTGCTGCGCCTCGGCGACGATGTGACCACCGACCACATCTCCCCCGCGGGCCGGATCCCGCCGACAGCGCGGCGGGCCACTGGCCGGCCGAACGTCACGTCGCCCGCCGCGACCGCAACCAGTACTCCACCCGCCGCAGCAACCACGAGGTCATGCTGCGCGGCGCCTTCACCAACCCGGCGGTGACCAACCTGCTGCCCGGCACGCAGTCCGGGGCGGGCGCCCACGCGTACACGGCCGACCGCGCCCGGGTCCTGCCCGTGTACGACGCCGCGCCCACCTACCGCGAGGCGGGCGACGACCTGGTCGGCATGGGCGTGCTGCCGCTGGAGTTCCCCGAGGGCGACAGCGCGGCGGCACACGCGTTCACCGGGGAAGAGGACCTCACGTTCGAAGGGCTCGGCCAACTGCGCGTCGGCACCAACCGGGTGATCCTGCGCCTCCAGGGGAACGACGGCCGCTCCACCACGGCGGAACTGCGGCTGCGGATTCTATCCCGGCAGCAACTCGACCACCTGCGCCACGGCGGAATCCTGCCCTACGTGGTCCGCCGCTCCCTCCAGGGCCCATGATGGCCCTGCGGGCAGATGACGTCGGAGAGAGACGGTGTGCATGGACTGGGAGAGCTTCGCGGAGCAGATGGCCGGGATGGCGCGGGACCTGCTGGCGCAGGACTCGGTGGACGGGACGCTGGAGCGGATCACGGAATGCGCCGTGGAGATCGTCGAGGGCTGCGACGCGGCCGGGATCCTGGTTCTGCACGGCAAGCGGGTGGAGACCCTGGCCCCGACCGACGGGCTGGTGGTCCGCTCCGATCAGCTGCAGGAGCGGACCGGCGAGGGCCCGTGCTTCGACGCCGCTTTCCGCAGTGAGCCCGCCTACCGGATCAAGGACTTCTCCGAGCCGCAGGAGAGGTGGCCCGAGTTCAGGGACCGGGCCGGCACGCTGGGCATCGGAAGCATGATGGGATTCCTGCTCTACACGAGGGAGCAGGAATTCGGTTCGCTGAACCTGTACTCGCGGAGTACGGGCGTCTTCACCAAGGGCAGCGAGATGGCCGGCTGGCTGCTGGCCTCGCACGCCGCGGTCGCGTTCTCCAGCGCCCGCACCGCCGACCAGCTCCAGCAGGCGCTCTCCACCCGGCACACCATCGGCGAGGCCATGGGCATCCTCATGGAACGCCTCAAGATCAGTGAGGACGACGCCTTCAACGTGCTGCGGCGCGTGTCCCAGGAGCGCAACATCAAGCTGCGGGACATCGCCCGGCAGGTCTGTGAGAGCGGCGGCATCGACGACTGACCGCCCCAGGGGGTGTCTCGTCGACGCCGCCGCAGGGCGGCTCCACCGGCCCGCATTCTGGACCGGAAGAGCCTGGCCATCGCGTTCCCCCGGGGGACTCACCGACAGCGTGCGCCGCGAGTACCCGCCGCCCCGGCCCGTATGCGTGGGCGCAGGGCCCGATGACGGCGGGTCGGTGAGCACGAGCCGACCGGCGGGCGACGGACGGTCAGCGGGCCAGGGCCGGGATGATGCCGCCCGCGAGAACCGCCTCGCACTGCCGCGGGGAGAGCCGGTGGCGCAGCGGGTATTCCTCGTTCCGGGTGGTATTGCGTACGCGGAGCGTCGGATCGTCCGTCCGGGCGAGGGCCTGGTGCAGATCCGGCAGGTGCAGCCGGTCGTCGGCCCGGATGCGCTCGTAGTCGCCGGGATCGTCGAATTCGAGGGCGAGGACGCCGAAGTTGGCGAGGTTCTGCCAGTGGATGCGGGCGTACGACTTGGCGATGACCGCCCGTAGCCCCAGGTAGCGCGGGGTGATGGCGGCGTGTTCGCGGGAGGAGCCCTGGCCGTAGTTCTCCCCGGCGACGATGAAGTGCCCGGTGTCCTCCCGGACCGACGCGGCACGGCGGGGGTAGTCGGGGTCGAGCCGGGTCAGGGTGAACTCGGCCAGCTTCGGAATGTTGGACCGGTAGGGCAGGGCCTTCGCCCCGGCCGGGGAGATTTCGTCGGTCGAGACGTCATCACCCGCCTTGAGGAGGACCGGCCCTTCGAGGGTGTCCGGCAGCGGATCCAGCTCGGGCAGGGCGGAGATGTTGGGGCCGCGCCGCAGCCGGACGCGGTGTGCCTCGTCCGGCGGCAGTGGTGGCTCCAGCATGGCGTCGTTGACCGACGGCGGTTCGGGGGCGTCCGGCGCGGGCGGCTTTGCCGACAGCCGGTCGGCCCAGTCGCGCGGATCCGTGATGACGCCGGTCAGCGCGGAGGCCGTGGCGGTCTCCGGCGAACACAGCCACACCGCGTCGTCCTCGGTGCCGGAGCGGCCGGGGAAGTTGCGCGGGAACGTGCGCAGCGAATTGCGCCCCGCCGCGGGGGCCTGGCCCATGCCGATGCAGCCGAGGCACCCCGACTGGTGGATGCGGCCACCGGCGGCGATCAGGTCGAACGTGGCGCCCGAACGCGTCAGGTCCTGGAGGATTTCGCGGGACGTCGGGTTGATGTCGAAGCTCACCTCGGGCGCCGTCTGTCGCCCCGCCACCATGGCCGCCGGTACGGCGAAGTCGCGGAACCCGGGGTTGGCGGAGGAGCCGAGGACCGCCTGCCCGACGGGCTCCCCGGCGGCCTCCCGGACCGGTACGACGTTTCCCGGGGAGGTGGGCCGCGCGATCAGCGGTTCCAGGGACGACAGGTCGATCTCCTCGTCGAGGTCGTAACGGGCGTCCTCGTCCGCGACGATCTCCACGAAGTCCTCGCCCCGCCCCACCCCCTCCAGGAAGGCGCGCACCGCGTCGTCGGAGGGGAAGACGGTGGTGGTGGCGCCGAGTTCCGCCCCCATGTTCGCGATGACGTGCCGGTCCATGGCGGTGAGGGAGGCAAGGCCCGGCCCGTGGTATTCCAGCACGCGGTGGACGCCGCCCTGCACCCCGTGACGGCGCAGCATCTCCAGGATGACGTCCTTGGCGCTCACCCACGGCGGCAGTTCCCCGGTCAGCCGGATGCCCCAGATCTTCGGCATGGTGAGGTGGAGCGGCCGTCCGGCCATGGCGAGGGCGACTTCCAGGCCGCCGGTGCCGATCGCCAGCATGCCCAGGGAGCCGCCCGCGCAGGTGTGCGAGTCGGACCCGGCGAGTGTTCTGCCGGGCGCGCCGAAGTGCTGCATGTGGGTCGGGTGGGAGACGCCGTTGCCGGGCTTGGAGAACCACAGGCCGAAGCGGCGGGCGGCCGAGCGCAGAAAGAGGTGGTCCTCGGCGTTGCGCTCGTCGGCCTGGAGGATGTTGTGGTCGACGTACTGGACGCTGACCTGCGTCCGGACCCGGTCCAGCGCCAGCGCCTCCAGCTCCTGCATCACCAGGGTGCCGGTGGCGTCCTGGGTGAGCGTCTGGTCGACGCGCAGCGCGATCTCCTCCCCCGGCTCCATGCGGCCGGACACGAGGTGGTCGGCGATCAGCCGCTGCGTCACGGTGCCGTGTGCGTGGCCATGGGACAGAGCCATAGCGGGTACCGCCTTCCCGGTGCGGCGCGGCCGGACGGTCCGGGCGCCACCATGCGGGTTCCCGTTCCGCGGCGGCCATTCCGGGCCCGCCCCGGCACTGTCACCCGGACGGGCGCCCGGACCCGGGAGCGGTGTCAGCCGGTTCGGCCGGTGTCAGCCGCCCTCTCCGTCCGCGGTGGCCGGGGCGGTGCGGACGGTCCAGCGCTGTTCGACCTTGGCGATCCGCCAGTAGGCCAGCGCCGCGGCCCACACCACGACGAAGAGACCGACGATGATGTATCCGACGTTGTCCAGGTTCAGGTCGGAGATCCAGCCGGTGACGGAGTCCCGCAGGGCGAGCTTGTCGTGGAGGACGCCGACCAGCTCGATGGTGCCGATGAAGAAGGCCACCGCGATCGACAGACCGGTGATGGCCAGGTTGTAGAACACCTTGCGGACCGGGTTGGAGAACGCCCAGTGGTAGGCGAAGTTCATGAAGGTGCCGTCGAGGGTGTCGAACAGGCTCATCCCGGCGGCGAAGAGCAGCGGCAGGCACAGGACGGCGTACCAGGGCAGCCCCGCGGCGGCGCCGCTCCCGGCCATCACCATCAGCGTGACCTCGGTGGCGGTGTCGAACCCGAGCCCGAAGAGGAAGCCGAGCGGGAACATCTGGCCGGGCCGGGTGATGGACTTCGTGAAGCGTCCCAGGAACCGGTTCATGAAGCCGCGCGAGTCCAGGTGCGCCTCCAGCTCCGTCTCGTCGAACCGCCCGGCACGCATCGCCCGGAAGACCCGCAGGATGCCGAGCAGGGCGACCAGGTTGAGCGCGGCGATGAGGTAGAGGAAGGTCCCCGACACCGTGGTGCCGATGACACCGAGGACCTGGTGGGTGCCGGACTTCTCGTTCACCAGGGTGCCCGCCAGCTGCGTACCGCCGGCGACCAGCGCGGCCAGGACGACCACGACGCTGGAGTGGCCGAGCGCGAACCAGAAGCCCACCGAGACCGGCCGCTTGCCGTCGGCCATCAGCTTGCGGGTGGTGTTGTCGATGGCGGCGATGTGGTCGGCGTCGAAGGCGTGCCGCATGCCCAGGGTGTACGCGGTGATCCCGAGGCCGACCCCGAACGTCTTGGCGCCGACCTCGTAGTGCTGGGGCGCGACGACGAGGAAGAGCAGGCCGAAGGCGACGGCGTGCAGGGCGACGATCACCGCCAGGAGCCCGGCGGTCCGGACGGTGTCCTCGCGCCGCCAGCGCAGTGCGGTGGGCAGGGTCATGCGGTCACGCTCCAGCACCTCGTGGATCACTTCGTGAGATGCCGCGGCCGGTCTCCTGGCTGACGGGTCGACGCGACCGCCCCTGCCTTCCCGGCCGCGCCGTGGCGGCCAGTGGCTCCGCGACCTGGCCCCCAGGCCGCGGAACGGGACGGTAACTCCCCGATCACAGTGGCGAGGGCCGCTCCGGTTTCACACCGGCTTCCCGAACACCACGGCGCGGCAACCATAGATGTCGCCCCGCAAATCCGGCAAGTGGCACTTCATACAGTCCTCAGGCCCGTGAGGTGAGGATGCTGAGCGCGTTGGCCGCCACGATGGCACCGATGCTCGCCCACTCGGTCCACCCCAGGGTCTGGCCGAGGATGATCCAGCCGACAATGGCGGCGAGGACCGGGTTGACGCTCATGAACAGCCCGAAGGTCTGGGCGGGGACGCGGCGCAGGGTGAACAGGTCGGCGAGGTAGGGCACGGCGGAGGAGAGGACCCCGGCGGCGATGGCGTAACCGGCCGCCCCCGGGGTCGGCGGGTGCTGGACGGCGATGACGATGCCGACGGGCAGGAACAGCAGGGCGGAGACCGCGGCGGCCGCCGCCGACCCCTGCGCGCCGGGGACGCGGCGGCCGACGGTGCGGTTGAGCAGGATGTACGACGCCCAGCAGGCGGCGGCCAGCAACCCGAGGCCGAGGCCCAGGTAGTCGGTGGAGGGCTGAGGGCGCATCAGGGTGACGACGCCCGCCAGGGCGACCAGCGCACAGCACGCGTCCGTGCGGCGGTGGGAGGCGGACAGGGCGATGGTGAGCGGGCCGAGGAATTCCAGGGTCACCGCCAGTCCGAGGCCGATGCGGTCGATGGCGCTGTAGAGGGACAGGTTCATGGCGCCGAAGACCAGGGCCAGCAGCAGCACCGGCCACCACTGCTGCTTGGTGAAGGACCGCAGGCGGGGGCGGCCGACGGCCAGCAGGACGAGGGCCGCGACGTACTGGCGTACCGCGACGACGCCGGTGGCACCGAGCACGGGGAAGGCGAGGGAGCCGATCGCGGCCCCGGTCTGGTTGGACAGGCCGCTGCCGGCCATGGTGAGCACACCGGCCGGCGGCCGCCGCCCGGCCGGTTTCCGGTCCGAGGAATCCGGCAGGTCCGGACCGGTGCGGGGTGGCATCGTGGTTTCCCGCGCGGGGGCGGAAGCGGTGGCGTGGGCTGCGTCCATGAGCCGATCGTGGGGTCGTGCGACCGTTGCACATAATGCGTTGAGCGTGGCACCTATACGCTTGGGTTATGGATGTGGAGCTGCGGCAGTTGCGCTGTCTCGTCGCGATCGTGGACGAGGGCACGTTCACCGATGCCGCGATCGCGCTCGGGGTCTCCCAGGCGGCGGTGTCCCGCACGCTGGCGTCGCTCGAACGGGCCCTCGGGGTGCGGCTTTTGCGGCGTACCTCCCGGACGGTGGCGCCGACCGGCACCGGGCTGCGGGTGGTGGCGCAGGCCCGGCGGGTGCTCGGGGAGGTGGACGATCTGGTGCGGGAGGCCAGGTCCGGTCACACCCGGCTGCGGATCGGCTACGCCTGGTCGGCGTTGGGCGGCCACACCCCCGCCTTCCAGCGCCGCTGGGCCGCCGCACATCCGGAGACGGATCTGCACCTGGTCCGGGTCAACGCCGCCACCGCCGGGCTGGCGGAGGGGGCCTGTGACCTGGCCGTGGTGCGCAAGCCACTGGACGATCAGCGTTTCGACTCCGCCATCGTGGGGTTGGAGCGGCGGCTGTGCGCGATGGCGGCGGACGATCCCCTGGCCCGGCGCCGCTCCATCCGGCTCGCCGACATCACCGACCGCACGCTGCTGGTCGACCGGCGGACCGGCACCACCTCCCCCGAGCTGTGGCCGCCCGGCTCCCGTCCGGCCACCGAGGAGACGGCGGACATCGACGACTGGCTCAACCTGATCTCCACGGGCCGCTGCGTGGGGATGACGGCGGAGTCGACCGCCCATCAGTATCCGCGGCCCGGCCTCGTATACCGGCCGGTGCGCGACGCCGAGCCGATCGCGGTGCGGCTGGCCTGGTGGCGGGACGATCCGCATCCCGCGGGACAGGCGGTGATCGAGCTGATCACCGCGCTGTACCGCGCGGGCTGACCGGTCGGGAATGCCGTCCCCGGGAACGCCGCTCCCGGGAACGCCGTCCCCTCCAGCGGTGTAGACACATGTAGAGACGCGTTCACCAGGAACCGTGAGGAGTCATCGATGACGACAGCCGAGTCCCGCGCGTCGGCGGCCGGATCCGCCGAGCCCGTGGTAGGCGCCGCCGCCGGTAGGGTGCGTGGCCGCCGGGAGGACGGTCTGGCCGTGTTCCGCGGCATCCCGTTCGCCGAACCGCCGGTGGGGGACGCCCGGTTCCAGGCGCCGCGCCCGGTGCGCGCCTGGGAGGGGGCGCGGGACGCGTCCGCCTTCGGGCCGCCGCCCCCGCAGGAGTCGGGCTTCATGGGCCGCGCCGGGGTCCTGGAGGCGCCGACGGGCGACGACTGGCTGACGGTCAACGTCTGGACGCCCGAGCCGGACCCGGCCGCCCACCGACCGGTGATGGTGTGGATCTACGGCGGCGCCTACAAGCTCGGCCACTCCGGCAGCCCCGGCTACGACGCGCAGCGCATCGCCCGTGACGGCGATGTCGTCGTGGTCACCCTCAACTACCGGGTCGGCATCGAGGGCTTCGCCCACATCGACGGGGCGCCCGCCAACCGCGGTCTGCTCGACCAGGTCGCGGCCCTGGAATGGGTGCGGGAGAACATCGCGGCGTTCGGTGGCGACCCCGACCGGGTCACCGTGTTCGGGGAGTCGGCCGGAGCCGGATCGGTCGCCTCGCTGCTGGCCATGCCGAGCGCGGCGGGGCTGTTCCGGCGCGCCATCGCGCAGAGCGTGCCGGGCACGTACTTCTCGAGCGAGCTGGCCCGGGACATCGCGGGCGCGCTCGCCGCCGAGGCGGGCCTGCGGCCGACGGCCGCCGATCTGGCCACGGTGGATCCGCGCCGGCTTCCCTCGGCCGGCGAGGCGCTGGGCCCCAAGATGCGCCAGTACGAAGCGCGGTGGGGGCAGGTCGTCCACACGCTGACCCCCTTCGCGCCCGTCGTGGACGGCGAGGTGCTGCCGACCACCCCGTGGCAGGCGCTGGCGGCGGGCACGGCCCGCGACGTGGAGCTGATCGCCGGGCACAACCGGGACGAGTACCGGCTGTTCCTCGCCCTCGGCGAGCAGCTCGGACAGGCCGGTGAGGAGGAAGCCTCGGCGGCGCTGCGCGCGTTCGGGCCGGGGCCGGACGGCGAACGGGCCTACCGTGCGGCCTTCCCCGAAGCCTCGCCCGCCGAACTCCACGAGCGGGTCCAGTCCGACTGGTTGTTCCACATGCCCTCGCTGCGGCTGGCCGAGGCCCAGGTGGCCGGGGGCGGCCGCGCGCACCTGTACGAGCTGACCTGGCCCGCCCCGGCGGGCGGCGGCGTCATGGGCGCCTGCCACGGCCTGGACATACCGCTGCTGTTCGGCACCTTCGACGCCGACCTCGGCCTGCTGCTGTTCGACGGCTCCGGGCCCTCGCCGGAGGCCGAGGCGCTGTCGTCCCGCTTCCGCGCGGCCTGGACCGCGTTCGCCACGACGGGCGACCCGGGCTGGCCCGCGTACGACCCGGGCCGCCGTCTGACCCAGGTTTTCGACACGGCCCCCGAGGTCACCGCCTACCCGGAGGAGGTCTCCCGGCTCCTCTGGCAGGACCACACCTTCCCGGCCCTGCCGCTGCTCGCGTAACGCCCCCGGTCCCACGGGGCAGCGGTGGGCGGCCGTACGCTGGGGGCCGTGCACATCTGCTTTGTCTGCAGCGGGAACATCTGCCGCTCGCCGTCCGCCGCGCTGGTCTTCGCCGAGCATCTGCGCCGTGCGGGGCTCGACGGTGCGGTACGGGTCACCAGTGCCGGTATCGGCCCCTGGCACGCCGGTGAGCCCGTCGACGAACGGGCCGGGGAGGTGCTGGTCCGGCGCGGCTATCCGGTCGAGCATGTCGCGGCGCAGGTCGGTGCCGAGCATCTGGACGCCGATCTGTTCCTGGCGATGGACGGCGGCCACGCGCGGGCGCTGCGCCGACTGGTCGACGATCCGTCGCGGGTCCGCATGCTGCGGTCCTTCGACCCGGACGCGACGGGCGACCTGGACGTTCCCGATCCGTACTACGGAGGCCCGGAGGGATTCGACACGGTGCTGGACATGATCGAAGCCGCGACGCCCGGCCTGCTCGCCTGGGTGCGCGAGCGCGCGGACGCATGACCGCCACTCCGGACCCGGCCGGAATCGGCGACGGCCCGGGCGCGGCGGCGGCCCGCCTCACCGGACGTCCGGTGACCGGTGAGCGCGCGATGTCCGGTGCGCTCGCCGAAGTCACCCTCGACGGCGGGCAGGTGGTGATGGTCAAGCGCGGTGACGACCCCGGCGCGGTGGCGGCCGAGGCGGCCGGGCTGCGCTGGCTGGCCGACAGCGGCACGGTCCGCGTCCCGGTGGTGCACGGCGACGACGCGCGCTGGCTGGTGACAGACCGGGTCCCGGCAGGCCGGGCGAGCGCCCGGGCGGCGGCCCGGTTCGGCCGCGATCTGGCCGCGCTGCACGCGTCCGGCGCGCCCGCGTTCGGCGCCCCGCCGCCGGGCGGTCCCGAGGACGCGTACATCGGGCTCGCCCCGATGCGCAACGTCACCGGCGGCGACTGGCCGCGCTGGTACGCCGAGCACCGGGTGCTGCCTTATCTGCGCCGCGCGGTGGACGACGGTACGGTGCACGCCGCCGAGGCCGCCACGATCGAGCGCGTCTGCGAGCGCCTGCCCGCCCTCGCCGGCCCTGCCGAGCCGCCCGCCCGGCTGCACGGCGACCTGTGGAACGGCAACGTGCTGTGGGGCGCCGACGAGCAGGTCTGGCTGATCGACCCGGCCGCGCACGGCGGACACCGGGAGACCGACCTGGCGATGCTGCACCTGTTCGGCTGCCCGCATCTGGACCGGGTGCTGGAGGGCTACCAGGAGGCGTCGCCGCTCGCCGAGGGCTGGGCCGACCGCGTCGGGCTGCACCAGCTCTTCCCGCTGCTGGTGCACGCCGTGCTGTTCGGACGCGGCTACGCCGAACAGGCCCTCGCGGCGGCCCGGACCGCCCTGGCTAGGTGACCGCCAACCGTCAGAGGAAGCTGACGTTCTGGGCCAGCGCCAATTCGCTGGAGTAGTTGATGGTGTTGGTGGCCGGGCGCATGTAGGCGCGCCAGGAGTCGGAGCCGGACTCGCGGCCGCCGCCGGTCTCCTTCTCGCCGCCGAAGGCGCCGCCGATCTCGGCGCCCGAGGTGCCGATGTTGACGTTGGCGATGCCGCAGTCGGAGCCCTCGGCGGAGAGGAAGAGTTCGGCTTCCTGCTGGTCGCGGGTGAAGATGCTGGACGACAGGCCCTGGGGTACGTCGTTGTGGAGAGCGATGGCCTCTTCGAGGGTGTCGTACGTCATGACGTACAGGATCGGGGCGAAGGTCTCCTCCCGTACGACGTCGCTCTGTTCGTCCACGCGGACGATGACGGGTTCGGCATAGGCGGCCTGCGGCAGTGCCTCGGCAAGGCGGCGGTTGCCGCCCGCCAGGATCTTGCCGCCCTCGGCCTGGACGCGGGTCAGGGCGCTCTGCATGCCGTCGAGGGCCGCGATGGAGATGAGCGGGCCGACGAGGGTGTCCTCGTCGAAGGGGTTGCCGATGGGGAGCTTGTTGTAGGCGGCGGTCAGCCGGGCGATGAGGGTGTCGGCGATGTCCCGGTGGACGATGAGGCGGCGCAGCGTCGTACAGCGCTGCCCGGCGGTGCCGGCCGCGGCGAACACGATGCCCTGGACGGCGAGGTCGAGGTCGGCGGAGGGCGCGACGACGGCGGCGTTGTTGCCGCCGAGTTCGAGCAGGCTGCGGCCGAAGCGGGCGGCGACGCGGGGGCCGACCTCGCGGCCCATGCGGGTGGAGCCGGTGGCGCTGACGAGGGCGACCCGGGGGTCGTCCACCAGCTTCTCGCCGATGGCGCGGTCGCCGAGCAGCAGCCGGTGGACATCGCGGGGCGCGCCGACGTCCTCGGCGGCTTGGGCGAGGAGCCGGTCGCAGGCCAGGGAGATCAGCGGGGTGAGGTCGGACGGCTTCCAGATCACGGTGTCGCCGCAGGCCAGGGCGACGGCGGTGTTCCAGGACCAGACGGCGGCGGGGAAGTTGAACGCGGAGATGACGCCGACCACGCCGAGCGGGTGCCAGGTTTCGGCGAGCCGGTGGCCGGGGCGTTCGGAGGCGATGGTGCGTCCGTAGAGCTGGCGGGACAGGCCGACGGCGAAGTCGCAGATGTCGATCATTTCCTGGACCTCGCCCAGCGCCTCGGAGCGGATCTTGCCCGCCTCGATGGTGATCAGGTCGGCCAGGTCGCTCTTGTGGTCGCGCAGCAACTCGCCGAGGCGGCGCACGAGTTCGCCGCGCCGGGGGGCGGGAGTGGTGCGCCAGGCGAGGAAGGCGGCGCGGGAGGCGGCGATGGCTTCCTCGGCGTCGGCCGGGGTCGCGGCGGCCAGTTCGAAGAGGTTGTCACCGGTGATCGGGGTGCGGGCGGTGAGGCCGCTGCCCTCCGGGACGCTCACGCCGACGCGCTCCAGGGCGGTGCGGGCCCGGCCGCGCAGGTCGTCGGCGGTGGGAAGGGCGGTGCTGGTCATGAATGCTCCCTCGGGAAGTGGGGTGGGGTGGGCCGGGTTTTCAGCCGAGCGGGCCGTCGAGTTGCAGCGCTCGGGCGGCCTGGGCGATGGAGGCGTTCTGCTGCTGCTCGTAGAGGGCGAAGGGGTCGAGGACGTCGCGGCCGATGGCGCCGGACAGCCAGGCGCTGTCGTAGGCGGTGCCCGCGTGGTCGTTGTTGCGTGCGCCTTCGCCGGTGAGGTTGGACTGGAAGATGCCGGCCGCGGAGCGGGGCAGGAAGTCCTCGTAGACGATGGGTTCGGCGCGCAGCCAGCCCCGGTCCACCAGCTCGCCGACGTCGGCGGGCGGGCGGCTGCCATCTCGTGGCCGGTCGGGCACCGCGTGGTAGGTGAAGAAGGCCAACTGCCGCCCAGCGAGCTGCCGTTCGGTGGCAGGGACGTGTTCCGCCCACAGCGCGCGTGCGATGTCACCTCGGTCCGCCTCGGGTCGGGCGGCCGCGTCCTGGTCGATCCGGGTCAGCAGCCGGTCGTACAGGGCGCGGCCCTCGCGGGTGAGGGCGATGCCACGCGCCTCGACCTCGCCGAACCGGACCCGCAGGGACCCGCTGCTCACGTCGCCGTCGGCGGTGCGCATGGGCCGGGGTTCGGCGAGGGCGCGGAAGGACGTCTGGCGCAGCAGCAGATCGGGGCCGTCCCAGCGCGGCGGGCCCTGGATGGTGTCGATCATCTCGATGCCGCGGTCGGTCATGCGCCGGTACAGCTCGTCGATGTCCAGGACGCGCGGGGTGAGGTGGTTGATGTGGGTGCTGCGGACGCCGCCGATGTCCGCGGCGACGGCGGAGACCCGTTCCAGGGTTTCGTACCAGCCCTGGTCGATCGGCTCGGCCGACAGCTCGAAGGCCCGCACGGCCAGGTGGAGGAAGCGGGCCGCCTCCGCCTCGGGCAACTCGCCCTCGGCCTCGGCCCGGTCGGCGAGGGCGAGCAGTTCCGGGGGGAACAGTTCACGCCCTGCGAGGAAGGTTTCCAGGCGGGCCCGCAGATCGGCGTCGAAGAACCGCGGGTCGGCGGGGGTGAGCAGGGAAGTGAAGACGCGGAACGGGTTGCGCGCCAGCTCCTCGCCGTCGGTGGGGCGGAAGGCGGTGGAGATGACGGGCACCGCGCTGGCGGCGGCCTCGCGCAGGTCGTAGAAGCCGGTCGGGTGCATGCCCAGGGCGCCGAAGATGCGCGCGACCTGGCCCATCTCCTGTGGGGTGCCGACCCGGATCGCGCCGTGGCGCTCCGCGGTGACCCGGCCGATGGAGCCCAGCCGCTCGGCGTCGGCGCCCCGGGCGCGCAGCACGTCGTCGTTGACCTCGCGGGAGACGTCCACAAGGGTGGTGTAGGCGGGGACCTCCCGCCCGTACATGTCCGAGAGCCGGGCGGCGAACGCGGCGCGCAGCTGCCACTGGCGATGTGTCCGGCTGGTCATCGAGAGTGCTGCCTTTCGGTTGGCGGTTCACACCACATCGGCGGTTCACACCACATGGGCCTCGGGACGGACCTTCGCCCCGGCCGTGAAGCGGTCAGCGCTGAAAGGTGTGACGTCGAGAAACGGTGTGCGGTCCAGATACAGGTCGCGGACGATCTCGCCGACCGCCGGTGCCTGGAGGAAGCCATGCCCCGAAAACCCGGTCGCGTAAAGAAAATTGCCCAGTTCGCCGGAGCGGCCGATCAGGGCGTTGTGGTCCGGTGTGATCTCGTAGAGCCCGGCCCAGCCGTCGACCGTCTCCATGTCGGCCAGGGCCGGGGCCCGGCGCCGGGCGGCGGCGCGGAACAGCTCCAGCCACTCCGGGGTCCAGGTGGTGTCGTAGCCGTCGGCCTGGGCGGGGTCGGCGAGGCCGAACAGCAGCCCGTCGTCGCTGTTGTGGAAGTAGGCCGTCGAGGAGAAGTCGATGGTGAAGGGGATGCGCGGGGCGGGCGGGGTGAGCGGTGCGGTGAAGGCCACCTGGCGGCGCACCGGGCGCACCGGGAGGTTCACGCCCAGCATGTCGCCGATCTGCGCCGACCAGGCGCCCGCGGTACAGATGACGGTGGCGCAGGAGATCGGCCCGTGGTCGGTGTGCACGGTGGTGATCCGGTCGCCGGCGGTTTCGATGGCGGTGACGGTGGTGTGCGTGGCGAACGTGACACCGGCCCGGGACGCGGCGCGTGCGTAGCCCTCGATGACCAGCCCGGGGCGGGCGTGGCCGTCGGTGGGCGAGTAGACGGCGGCCACGAGCCCGTCGGTGCTGACGTAGGGGCACAGTCGGCGTGCCTCCTGCGGGCCGATCATGCGGCTGGGCACGTCGAGGCTGTTCTGGGTCCTGACGCAGACCTCGAAGTCCGTCGCCTGCTGCTCGCTGGTGAGCAGGAAGAGGTAGCCGACGCTGTCGAGCCGGATGTCGGCGCCGGGACGGTGCGGGAAGTCCTGGTAGGCGCGCAGGCTCCGGCTGCCGAGCTGGATGTTGAGCGGGTCGGAGAACTGGGCCCGGACGCCGCCGATGGGCTTGCCGGAGCTGCCGCAGCCCAGCTCTCCGCGTTCGACGACGACGATGTTTGCCACTTCGGCCTCGGCCAGGTGGAAGGCGGTGCTGGCGCCCATGACACCGCCACCGATGATCACGACGTCGGCGGCGGGCGGGACGGTGCGGAAGGAGGACGAGGAGGACACGTGGCCGATCCCTTCGCGAGGCGGGCGCCGGGGCCGGCTTCAGGGTCTCCGGCCCGGCGCGGCGCGGCTGCCGCTGTGCAGGACGATGCCGATCAGCTATCTGCCGGTCATCGTGCAGCAATCCGACCGTTGACGTCTATGAACAGTTGTTGCTCGTGATCTATTAGGGTCTCTATATGGATTGGACGAGTGCCCAGCTGCGTTCCCTGGTCGAACTGACCCGGCGCGGCACCATCACCGCGGTGGCGGAGTCGCTGGGCTATACGCCCGGCGGGGTTTCGCAGCAGATCGCCGCGCTGGAGAAGGCCACCGGCATGGAGCTGCTGCGGCGGACCGGACGCAGAGTGGAGCTGACCGACGCGGGGATGACGCTGGCCCGGCACGCCGAGCGGATCCTGTCGACGGAGGCCGAGGCGGTCGAGGCGCTGGAGCGCACCCGCAACGACGCCTCGGGCACGCTGCTGGTCGGCCTGTTCGCCACGGCCGCCGCCGAGATCCTGCCGCCGGCCCTGCGCACGGCGCGCGAGGACCATCCGGGGTTGACGGTCCACAGCCGTGACATGGACGTGGACGAGGTGTACGACGCGGTGGCCTCCGGGGCCGTGGATCTCGCGCTCGGGCTCGACTATCCGGACGTGCCGATCCCGCGCGATCCGGCCCTGCGGGTGATGCGGCTGCACCGGGAGCGCTTCTCGCTCGCGGTGCCGACCGGTTCGATGGACGGCCGGGAGACCGTCACCATGGCGCAGACCCGGGGCCTGGGGTGGATCCTGCCGTCCGCCGACAGCTACTACGGGCGCGCCGTGCGCACCGCCTTCCGCCGGGCGGGCGTCGAGCCCGAGGTGCTGCACGAGGTGACGGACACCGCGGCGACACTGGCGCTGGTGGAGGCGGGGGTGGGGGTGAGCACGGTGACGGATCTGATGCTCAGGCTGCGGCCCTCACGCTTCGATGTGGTGCGGCTGCGCGAGACGATCGAGCGACACATCGTCGTGGTGTTCCGCTGTGCCGCGGAGCGCCGTCCCACCGTGGTGGCCCTGGTCGACGTCCTGCGGGCCGTGGCGCAGTCGGGGCTGGGCGGCGGGCGAGCATAAGCGTTCCTTGCTCCCCCGCCTGCCACAGGGCGGGGCTCCAGGGAGCCTCGCCCTGGTCGTGGCGTCCCCGGCCGCTCCCCTGGACCGGCTACGCCCGCTGTACCGGCTCCGCGTACGCGCCGTGGACCTCGGCTCGGCGGCGGGAGGCACGGATGGCACGAACTCACCGACTTCGCCGCGGAGATCGCGGTGGCGGACCAGCCGCACCTGGGCTCGTACCTGACCAGCCGGCTGGGCCGGGGAGACACCCCCGCGTGATCCACTACAGCTGTACGCGATGGTGGAGATCTTTTGAAGAAGTGGAATAAAAGGTGACGGCACATAGGCCGAAGTTAAAGCGCTGTTACCCGAATGCGACACCGGGCACGACGCTCAAAGAGTATTTCGTCCACTGATCAGCCGTCATTCGACACTCCGGATCCGCCGATTACTTGTGAAGACCCGGTGCCGGTCCCGCGACCAGGAGACCGGTCTTCGCGAGGGGAATTACAGACCAGGCGGTAGGGTGACGTTCGCAATCCCGGGTCGGTTCCAGAACAGCACTTGCAGCGCTCCTTACTCTTGCAGTAACCAGATGCCTCATGAAACTTTTTACTCGCAACTTTTTGCCCCGCCCCACGGCCACCCAGGACGCCCCGGCGTCTCCCGACTCCGCCGCCCAGGCGGGCCCCGGGCTGTCGGCCCTCACCGGGGAATGGATCATCGACGCGGCGCACAGCAGGATCGGTTTCTCCGTCCGGCACGCCATGGTGACCACGGTGCGCGGCGCCTTCACCGAATATGAGAGCCGCCTCTACTTCGACGGCCAGAACCCGGCCCGCTCCCGGGCCGAGATCGTGCTGGCCAGCGCCAGCGTCGACACCGGTGTCGAGCAGCGCGACGCCCATCTGACGAGCCGCGACTTCCTGGACGCCCAGACCTATCCGCGCATCAGCTTCCGCAGCACCGACGTACAGCTCGCGGGCCAGGACGTGTACCGCATGGCCGGTGACCTCACCATGAGAGACACCACCCACCCGGTGGTGCTGGAGCTGACCTACATCGGACACGTCACCGACGCCTTCGGCGACGAGCGGGTCGGCTTCGACGGCACCACCACCATCAACCGCTCCGACTGGGGCCTGACCTACAGCGCCAAACTGGCCCAGGGCGGCGCCATGGTGAGCGAGAAGGTCCGCCTCCAGTTCGACATCGCGGCCATCCGCACCCCCTCCGAGGGCTGACCCCGCGTCCCACGCCTCCATGACAACCGCCGCCCGGCGGCGCCACCTGCCATGGGGGCCTCTACACTTCCTTCGCGTCAACGCATCGCAAGCGCTTACGACGAGAATCGCGAGGGCAGCATGACGGCGCGTACCTCCCCCTGCCGGTCCGCGGAACCCACCCTGGACCGCAGGGGTTTCCTCCGGCGATCCGCCTCCCTCCCGGCGGGACTGATCGCCGTCCCGACGGCGCTGTCCCTCCTGCCCGCCGCCCAGGCCCGGGCGGCGGAGAAGACGGCCGAGCGGGCCCTCAGGTCCTTCGTCGACGACTACCGGACCAACACCACGGCCAACCTCACCCCCGAGACCAACGCGGCGTTACGCATCCTGAGCGGTGTGCAGCGGCTCTGGCACACCGGCACGGCCTGGGACAACGGCACCCCGCTCGCGGCCGACGTGCTGCGCGCCAACATGCGCTACTCGATCGCCCTCACCACGCGGCGCACCGACGCGCAGGCCCGCGAATCCTTCATCTACGACCGGCAGGACCAGAGTTACGCGGCCACCGCCGGTCTCGGCCCGCTCACCGATGTCTACCGCACCGGCGCCAAGGCCGTCACCAGCATCACCAGCGCCCCGGACACCACCCCGGCCACCACGGTCGGCGACGCCGTGCCGCCCGGCGCGCCCGCCGGTTCCGCCATCGGGGCCGGGGCCACCGACTCGGACCTGGGCGACGTCGTCCGGCTCGTGCAGACGCTGCGCGGCCCGTACGCGTCGGGCAACCCCGCCAAGTACGGCTACCAGTACCCGCGTCCGTGGCGGATGACGGAGCACAGCGAGGTCGTCGCCACAGGCGCCACGGACGCCTTCGGCTTCCCCGTCTACACGTCCGAGGTGGCCGTCACCCCGCAGTTGCTGCGTCAACGCGGCACCAAACCGGCCGAGGACGGCGGATTCCCGAGCGGTCACACCAATGCTCTTCATCTGGCCGGGCTGGCGCTGGCGTACGCGATACCCGAGCGGTTCCAGGAACTGGTGACCCACGCCTCCGCGGCCTCCCACACCCGGATCGTGTCCGGCATGCACTCCGCCCTCGACGTCATCGGCGGCCGCATCCTGGCCACCGCGCTGGCCGCCGCCGCGCTGTACGACCCGGCCAACGCCGGGCTCAAGGCCGCCGCGCGCCGGCAGGCCGCCGACTACCTCCGCGCCCGGACCGGCACCACCGCGGACACGCTCTGGGCCTACGCACACTCGGCGGGCACGGACACCGATCCGTACGCCGATCGCGCCGCCAACGCGCGCGCCTTCGCCTCACGTCTGACCTACGTCCTGCCCAGGGGCGGCGAACACCGTGAGATGACCGTGCCCAAGGGCGCCGAAGTGCTCATCGAGACCCGGCTGCCCTATCTCACCGCGCGCCAGCGGCGAGAGGTGCTGCGCACCACCGCCGTGCCCTCCGGCTACGCCCTGCTGGAGGGGCCCGAGCAGTGGGGGCGGCTCAACCTCTTCGCGGCGGCGGACGGTTACGGGGCCTTCGACCGCGACGTGACGGTGGAGATGAACCGGAGCGACGGCGGGTTCGGCGCGGCCGACGCCTGGCGCAACGACATCACCGGCGACGGCGGCCTCGTCAAACGGGGCACCGGCGCCCTGACCCTCACCGGCCGCAACCAGTACACCGGCGGCACCCGCGTCGAGGCGGGCACTCTGGTCGCGGCGTCGCCGGAGGCCCTGGGCGCCGGAGAGGTCCACGTCCACCGCGCCACCCTGCGGCTCGCGTCCCCCGGCGCGGTACGGGCGCGGCGGGGCCTCGTCCTGGCCTCCGGTGCCACGCTGGAGGTGGTGCCGAACACCGGCGTACGGGAGGCGGTTGGGGCCCCCGGCGACGGCCGTACGCCCGCGCTCGACGTCGCCCGGTCCGCCGTAGTCGGCGACGACACCGTCCTCGACATCCGGCTGGACGGCCGCCACTCCCCCGCCCGGCACACCCGCGTCACGGTGCTGCACGCCCGTGGCGGGCTGCACGGCCGGTTCGCCTCCATCAGGGTCCGGTGGGGTGGGCACACGTACACCGCCGTGCCGTCGTACTCCCGGACCACGCTCACCGTACGGCTGGCGTAGACCTCGGATCGGCGAACGGGTGGCCGCAGCGCTCCGGCTGCGGCCACGGCAGGAACGACCCGTCCTCCCGCTCCACCAGGAGCCGCTTGTCGTGGGACAGCACACCGCGCGGCCGGAGCCCGGTCAGGCTCGCGGTGGTGTACGCGGCGCTCAGGCTGCCCAGATCGTGCACCAGGCCGATCTTGAACAGGGACCGGGTCTCCGCGATGGCCTCGTGATCCCCCGCGCGCATCACCACGCGCAGCTCGGGCGCCACGGCCAGCGCCGCCACCGACACGGCGATGTTGTCCAGGTCGTCCGACGCCACCGCGGCCATCGCCTGCGCCCGCCCGAGGCGGAGGGTGCGCAGCACGAACCGGTCCGTGGCGTCGGCGACGACGACGGGCACCCCGAGCGCCTTGGCCAGCCGGAGGTTGGGGGCCGCCGGATTCCGCTCGACCGCGATCACACCGATGCCCAGGGCCTGCAACTGGGTGCACAGCCGCAGTCCCACCTGGCCGAGGCCGACGACGACCACATGGCCGCCCCGGGGCAGGGCGCGCGGACCCACGATGCCGACCGCCCGCGGGGCCAGCAGCCGGTCGACCACACCGGCCGTGAAGACGGCGGTGAACACGATGGTGATGAGCATCGCGAGGCCGGAGAACATCAGATACGCGTGCGAACCGTGGGCGAGGGCCGGGCCGACGGCGGACACGGTGCGCGCCGCCTCGAAGAACGCCTCGACGGGTGTGCGGTGGTGCAGGGCCACCAGCCAGACCCAGTCCGTCAGCAGCACCGCGAGCAGTCCGCCGAGCCCCAACAGCATGATCCGCGAACTGCCGTCGTGCGGCCGCAGCTGCCCCCGGATCTTTCCCAGCCACGCCCGGTACCGCAGGGAACGCGGTGGCCGGTACGGCTGGAGGCGCACGGTGTCCCCGTCCCAGCGGGCACCCGCGTGGCCCGAGGACGTCCTGGTGAGCGCGAGCAGATCGGGCTGGAGGCAGCCCGCCAGGAGGACCGGCGCGGCGACATCGGCCGGGGAGGTGACCTGGCAGTTCGGGACCACCCGCACCAGTTGCTCGGCCACCGTCCGGTCGAAGATCGTCACCACGAGGGTGACCTTGGGGTGGATGTGTTCCACCGCGAGTGCGTAGCGCAGGGACTCGGCGTCGTCCTCCAGCAGGATCGCGACGCCCGCCACCTCCCGGTCCAGTGCCTGCCGCAGATCCTCGTCGGTGGGCTGGGTGAAGTGGCGCACCCGGTGTCCGGCCGCCCGCAGGGAGCCGCAGACCTTGCGCGCCACCTCGCTGCCGATCACGACGAAGTACCGCTCACCGAGCGTGTCGGGGGTGTGCTGCGCCTCCCGCATCCGGCTCCTCCTCGACGCGCTCGACCTTGGCTTTTGCCCGCACACGCTAGGGGTGGGGCCCCCGCGCCACCATGAACAGATGGCAAAGGGTCAGGGTCGCTGGTCAGACATATGCTCAACGTCGTCGAGATAGGACGACACCCAGGCCAGCGGCGCGTTCCAGTTGATGGTGATCTCGTTGGTGGAGAACGCCATGATGTCGTCGACGTAGCACATCGCCGGGGCGCAGCCCTTCAGCTTCTTGGCGGCGACCGGATCCTGTAGCCCGGAGTTCGGGCCACCGGCCAGCGAACCGCGGGCCGGGCTCGGCAACTTGGCGTCGAGCTGGTGCGCCCAGAAGCGGTGGTGCTGGCGGTGCGAGTCCCGTTCGCCGTAGCCCGTGACGTAGGACTGGTTGAGCGGATTGCCGCCCAGCAGGTAGTCCATGCCACGCAACACCGCGTCACGGTAGCGGACCTTGCCGGTCAGGTCGTTCGCGGTGGCGAGCACGATCATGTTGTTGAGCACCTGGCTGTTGGAGCCCCACTCGTACTGACCGCCCTTGGGCGCGTACGGAACGCCGTAGGCCGACTTCGCGGAGTCCGCGGCGTAACGGTCGGCGGCCTTGATCACCATCGCGCGCGCGGCGGCGCGCTGCTCGTGGGTGAGCTTGCTGGGCACGGTGGCCAGGTCGAGCGCTCCGAGGCCGGCGGTGGCCGACCAGGACATGGCGCCGCCGCGCGGGAAGAGGGCGTCGACGTCGCCGTGCAGCGGTGAGTGGAGGACCGCCGTGCGGTAGGTGTTCTCACCGGTGGTGAGGAACAGCTCGGCGGCGGCCCAGTAGAACTCGTCGCCGACGTGGCGGTCGCCGTACGCGCCGCCCCCGATGGAGTCCTTGTCACTGGCGTACACCTTCGGATGCCGCTTGGCCGCGGCCCAGGCGGTCCGGGCCGTGTGCAGGCACCGGGCGGCGTAGTCGGGGTCGTAGGGCCGGAAGAGGCGGGCGCACTGCGCGGCGGCGGCCGCCAGGTTGAGGGTGGCCGCGGTGGACGGCGGGCGCAGCACACGCGGCTGCCGGTCCTGGTCCGGCCGCGTGGGGAGCCTTGTCCATCGCTTGTCGTGCACCTTATGGAACGCCATTCCGGCGTACGGCTCGCCCCGGGGCACCTGCATGCGCATCAGGAAGTCGATCTCCCAGCGCGCCTCGTCGAGGATGTCCGGGACGCCGTTGCCGCGCTCGGGCACCCGCAGCTTGCCGTCACCCAGTGCGTCGTGATCGACACCCTGAGTGGTGCGGGTGCGCTCGTACGCGGACATCAGCTGGGCCACGGAGATGCCGCCGTTGACGACGTATTTGCCCTGGTCACCGGCGTCATACCAGCCGCCGGAGACATTCCGCCGGTAGTCGGACCCGTGCCATCGGAACGGGACGTCGGTGTCGCCGCGATGCGGAGCGTTCTTGTCATGGCCCGCGGGACGAGCGTACTTCCGGCCGACGAGATCCTTGTCGATCTTGATGCCGCTGCGGTTGTTGTAGAAGTACGCCAGTGCGTCAGTGCGCAGCGAGCCGTAGAGGCGGTCGCCGATGGTGAACGGCTCGCTCTTCTTCCCGTCGATGGTGAGGGT
This sequence comes from Streptomyces sp. NPDC021212, assembly GCF_044332925.1. Classification (NCBI taxonomy): domain Bacteria; kingdom Bacillati; phylum Actinomycetota; class Actinomycetes; order Kitasatosporales; family Streptomycetaceae; genus Streptomyces; species Streptomyces sp. NPDC021212. Next base: position 587,339 of record NZ_JBIRPZ010000001.1, on the reverse strand, counting down.
GTAGCCCTGGCCCGCGTCGGTGACCTTGCTGAAGTCGAAGGTCTGGACGTGTCGCCGGGAGCTGGGGTCGACGCCGGCGGGGGTGGTGACGCCGCTCGCCCGCTTCGTGCCGTCGGCTGCCCTGAGCGTCCACGTCAGGGGCTTGGTGGCACCGGTCACCACGGTGCCCTTCTTGGGGCCGTAGGTCAGATAGCCGACCTGGTTCACCCGCACCGGCGAGCCGGTGTGGAACCGGGGGCCGGGCTTCTCGGCACCCGGCCGGGCCCGGTGGTCCATGGCCCCGGCGGGGGGTGCGGCCAGGGCGCCCAGCGCCAGGCTCGCGGCGACGGCCGCGCCCAGCACGCGCGGGCGTCGTTCGACGTGTATAGCCATGCCCCAGAGCCTAGGAATCCGGCTTGACCTGGGGCTTCGTACGCTTAGTCGAAATCCGGCTACGCACATCGAGCGAGTCCCGGCTACCTCAATTGAGGTAGCCGGGACTCGGTGGCGGTCAGGTCAGGTCAGGTCAGGTCAGAGATCTTCCAGCGCTGGTTCGCGCCGGAAGTCGGGGTCCATACGGTGACGGCGGCGCCGTCGTTCGTGGCCTGGCCGCCCACCTCCAGCAGTCGGCCGGTGGCCGCGTTGACCAGGGTCCAGGTGCCGTCGCCGGTGGTCGACATGATCCATTGGGTGGCCTCGTCGCGCTTCCCGTGGTCCGGCTCCAGCACCGGGGCGCCCTCGCGGACGGCCAGCCGCTTGCCCGCCACCGGGTTGGTGAACACGTACCGCTGCCGGTTGCCGGTGTCGCCGCTGATCTGGCTCAGCTGCCACTTCTGGCCCGGGGTGGCGGTGTCCGTGCCCTTGATGACGAGCTTGGTGCCGTCGTCCGCGACGGTGAGCGCCTTGCCGCTCTGGACACCGGTCAGCTCGTACGTGTGGCCCTTCCGCAGCTCGGCGGCGTCCTTGGCCACCCCGGACACGCCCTTGACGAGGAAGGTCGTCACGGACTGGGCGGGCGCGGTGAAGGTGGCCTTCCGGTCGGTCACCTCGATGGCGTCCTGCCGCTCCAGCTTGCCGTCGGCGCTGGTCACCACGGGGGTGACGGTCGCGTTGCGGCTGACCTTGCCGAACTTGGACAGGTCGAGGGTGACGTCACGCGCACCGGCTCCGCTGTTGACGTGGACGACGGTGGCCGCGTCGCCCTTCTGGGAGACGGCCGCGGCGCTGGAGGTGTCATCGGTCTTGATGAGCCGGTCGCCGGGCTTGATGTAGTGAGTGAAGTTGCGGGCCGTGTCGAACTTGGTGTTCGTGCGGATGGGGCAGGTGTCGAGCGTGTCCTTGGAGGTGCAGTTGAAGGGGAGCTGGATGCTGCCCCAGTTGCCGCCCTTGGCCGATTCCCCGCCGGGCTTCATGTTGTCGTAGTCCTCGACGGGCTGCCAGAACACCCAGGCGCGGGGCTCCAGTTCGCGGAGGTCGTCCACCATCTGCCGGGCGAGCCCGAGGCCGGGCCGCATGTCGGTGAAGCTCTGGCCGTCGCCCCAGTCGCCCTCGACCTCGCTCATCCACAGCGGCTTGTCCGCCGCCTTGGCGAGGTCGCGCACGCTGGTGCGGCCGCCGGTGCCGTAGGTGTGGACGTTCATCTGGCCGACGAGATCGCGGACCGCCTGCGGGTAGGTGTTCCAGTTCTGCGTGAAGATGCTCGGGTTGGTCTCGTCCATCGCGGAGATCTTCGCGCCGGTCCGCGCCTTCTTCAGGGCGGGGGCCAGTGCGCCGATTACCTTCTGCTGGAGTTCCGGGCCGATGTGCGCCCCCTCCTGCCGTCCGCCGACCGGCTCGCCGTCGGCTCCCAGCCGGGTGCCCCAGTAGTTGGTGTTGGGTTCGTTGAACGGGTCGACGGTGTCGACCTTGATGCCGTGTGCCTTCTCCAGCCGCTTGGTGGCGCCGGCCAGATAGGCGGCGAAGTCGCCGACGGACTCCGGCTTGAGCTGGTCGTCGGTGGCGTTGAAGCCTCCGGAGACATAGCCGCTCTTGGTCATGAACCAGGGCGGCGAGTTGCTGAACGTCTCCCAGTGGTCGATGTCGCCCCTGATGCGGTCCACCCACCAGCGCTGGGTGGCGTCGGCGTCGGGGTTCCAGTCGGCCTTGTCATCCGCGCTCCACCAGTCGGTGTCCTCGCGCGTGGTGCCCGCCGGGGCCTTCCACCAGCCCTCGACCGCTCCCCCGGCGCGGAGGTAGTCCTTGACGTCGGGGGCGTTGCCGCCGCCGATGTTGTAGCGGGCGATGTTGAGGGCCAGGCCGCTGTCCCCGAAGAGCAGCCTGGCCAGCTTCTCGCGGATCTCCTTGGGGTAGTCGCCGGTGGCGTTGGCGAACCAGACCAGGCTGGTGCCCCAGCCCTCGAATCTCTCCGCCTTGTACGAGGGATCGGGCGAAACGGTGACGGCGTCGGCCGTCGCCGCCGGGGCCTGCGCGGTCACCGGTGGGGCGGTGATGAGGGCCGCCCCGGTGGCCAGCGCGGTGACCCCAATGGTTCCCAGAAGGCGTCGTGTGCGGGTACGGCGTGCCAACGTGTGCTCCCAACTCGTGTGCGGACACTTCGGTGGACCGGCCGCCGTGCCCGCGGGGGCGACGACGGAGTTTCAGGAGGCTTCAGGAGACGGTGACAGACGTGGCGGATTCCGCCGTCAGGTCGCGGGCTGTCGCAGCACGGCGACACCCCTGGGAGTCAGGAAAAGCATGCCGTCGTCCCCGGCACCGCCGATCAGGGGCTCCCCGGTGAGTCCGGTCAGCGGCACCGTCGTATCGGTGCGGTTGACCAGGAACAGATAGCGGCTGCCGCCGCCGTGGCGCACGGCCAGCTCGACGCTTCCCCGTGCGCCCTCGGGGAGTTCGCTGCCGACACCGGCGGGCGCGAGCAGCCGGGGCAGCAGTCCGGCGAGGCCGTCCGCGCCCAGCCGGGTGGAGACGTACGCGGCCGATCCCCCGCCCACCGCGCGGCGGGTGACGGCGGGACGGCCCGCGTACGTACCACCGCGGTAGTGGGCCAGGACCTCCACCTCGGGGTCGGTGACGGTGATCCGGTCGGTCCACAGGGTGCCGGTGGCCGTGGAGTCGGCCCCGGCCGCGATCTCCACCGTCTCGCCGTCGAGCAGCGGGCCGAACTCCTCGATGCGGATGCCGAGCAGCTCGCTCAGGGCTCCCGGGTAACCGCCGAGCCACACGTGGTCGTTCTCGTCCACGACACCGGAGAAGTAGGTGGCGATCAGATGGCCGCCCTGCTCGGCGTACCGGGTGAGTTCCTTGGCCAGCGCCGTGGGGACCATGTGCAGCACCGGCGCGATCAGCACCTCGTACCGGTCGAGGCCGGACTGCGCGGTGATGACGTCGGCCCGGATGCCGAGCGCGAGGAGCGCGGAGTACCAGTCGAGCGCTTCCTGGCGGTAGTCGAGGCGGGAGGTCGGGTGGGAGTCCTGTTCGCTCGCCCACCACGACTCCCAGTCGAAGACGATCCCGACCCGGGCCGGTTCGCGTGTCGAGCCCGCCACCGGGGCCAGGGTCCGCAGGGTACGGCCGAGGGCGGCCACCGCGCGGAACACCTCACTGTCGGGCCCGGCGTGCGGCACCATCGCCGAGTGGTACCTCTCGGCTCCGGCCGCCGACTGCCGCCACTGGAAGTAACACACGGCGTCGGCGCCGTGGGCGACGTGCAGCAGCGCGTCACGGGCCAGCTCGCCCGGCCGCTTGGCCACGTTGACCGGCTGCCAGTTCACGGCGCTGGTGGAGTGCTCCATGAGGAACCAGGGGCGTCCGCCGGTGATGCCGCTGACGAGGTTCGCGGAGAAGGACAGCTCGTCGCGGTCCTGCGGTCCTGGCCGGACGTAGTGGTCGTTGGAGACGAAGTCGATCTCACCGGCCCAGTCGGCGTAGTTCATGCCCTTGGTGCCGCCCATCACCATGAAGTTCGTGGTGACCGGGATGCCGGGGGTGATCTCGCGCAGGATGTCCCGCTCCGCGCGCAGGTGCTCCTTGAGCGCGTCGGAGGAGAAGCGCTTGAAGTCCAGCTGCTGGGTGGGGTTCGGATGGGAGGCGGCGAGCCGGGGCGGCAGGATCTGGTCCCAGGCGCCGTACCGCTGGGACCAGAACGCGGTGCCCCAGGCGTGGTTGAGGGCGTCGAGGGTGGTGTAGCGGGCGCGCAGCCAGTCGCGGAAGGCGCGGGCGGCGTCGTCGGAGTAGTCGTAGATGTTGTGGCAGCCCAGCTCGTTGGAGACGTGCCAGGCCACCAGGGCGGGATGACCGGCGTACCGCTCGGCCATCTTGCCGACCAGGCGCAGCGCGTGGGTGCGGAAGACGGGCGAGGTGGGCCGCCAGTGCTGCCGCGCCCCCGGCCACACCGTCTCGCCGGAGGCGGTCACCGGGAGGATCTCCGGGTGCGCCGTGGTGAGCCAGGGCGGCGGGGACGCGGTGGCGGTGGCCAGGTCGACCCCGATGCCGCCGGTGTGCAGCATGTCCATGATCTCGTCGAGCCAGCCGAAGTCCCACTCGTCCTCGGCCGGCTGGATGCGGGCCCAGGAGAAGATCCCCACGGAGACGATGGTGACACCGGCCTCGCGCATCAGCCGGATGTCGTCCTCCCACACCTCGCGCGGCCACTGCTCGGGGTTGTAGTCCGCGCCGTAGCCGAGGCGTGGGGTGAGGTCACCGTCCGGCCCATGCGGAGGCTGGGACTGGAGGGTGGAGATCATGGTGGTCCTTCCGGTGAACCGTACGGGGCGGCGCGGGGGGGCTGTTACTTCTGGACGGTGAAACCCTGCTCTTCTCCGTACTTCACGGAGGCGTCCTGCCAGGCCTTCAGACCGGCGGCCAGCTTGGTCTTCGAGACGTAGGCCTTGCCGACGGTGTCGTTGAAGATGTTGTTGGCGTAGACCTGGTAGGGCAGGTACGACCAGCCGCGGCCGACGTTCGCGGCCGACTCGGCGAAGATCTTGTTGGCCTTCTGGCCGCCGAAGTACGGGAACGCGGTGTTCTGGAACGCCTTGGACTCCAGGTCCGCGGTGGTCGCCGGGAAGGCGCCCTCCTTGATCCGGGTCTGCACGCCCTTCCCGGCGCCTGCGTACTCGGCGAAGGCGTAGGCGAGTTCCTTGTGCTTGCCCAGGGTGGGCAGGGCCAGGGAGCTGCCGCCGTTCTCCGCGGTGGTCTTGTCGCCCGCCTTCCACTGCGGCAGGGGTGCCACGCGCCAGTCGCCGGAGGCTTCCTTCACGCCGGAGGCGAAGTTGGCGGGCATCCAGGCGCCGGCGGGCAGGGTCGCGATGGTGCCGTCGCCGAGGCCCTTGTACCAGTCGTCGGTCCAGCCGGTGATGGGCGCGATCAGCTTCTCGTCGAGCAGCTTCTGCCAGGTGTCGGTGTACTTCTTGGCGCCCGCGTCGGAGAAGTCGATCTTCACCTTGGTGCCGTCGACCTTGTACGGGCGGGAGCCGGCCTGCCACAGCATGCTGGTGGCCGTGCCGCCCTCTCCCGTGTCAGCGGTGATGAACGCCTTGGGGTTGGCCTTGTGCAGGTCGCGGGCGGTCTTGACGTACTCGTCCCAGGTGGTCGGTACCTTGAGCTTGTACTTGTCGAAGACCTTCTTGTTGTAGAACATCGCCATCGGCCCGGAGTCCATGGGCAGGGCGTAGACGTCCTTGCCGGACTTCACGGAATGCCACGGGCCCGGGGAGTACTTGCCGGCGAGCTTGTCGGCGCCGTACGGGGCCAGCTTGTCGAGGGCCTTGGTCAGGGCGTACTCGCCCAGCGCGTAGTACTCGATCTGCGCGACGTCGGGGACGCCCTTCTTCGCGGCGATGGCGTTCTGGAGGGCCTTGTACTGGTCCTTGTTGGTGCCCGCGTTGACGAGGTTGACCTTGACCTTGGGGTGTTCCTGCTCGAAATCCTTGGCGACCTTCTTGAGCGTGGGCTCCCAGGCCCACACCGTCAGGGTGCCGCCCTTCTTCAGGGCCGCGTCGATGTCCTTCTCGGACACCGGCTTGCTGTCGGCGGCGCTGTCGTCGGAGCCGCCGCAGGCGGTGGCCCCCAGGGTGAGGGCGGAGACCAGGGCGATGCCGCGCAGCAGGCGGCGGGTGTTCTTGCGCATGGGCGTGCTTTCCACTTCTCTGTGGTGCGGGGCGGTGGGGCTATTCCTTGACGCTTCCGGCGGCAAGGCCGGACTGCCAGTACTTCTGGAGCAGGAGGAACGCGGCGATCAGCGGCACGATGGTGATCAGGGAGCCGGTGATGACGAGGTTGAAGACGGCCTCGCCGCCGGCGGTGGCGGCCTGGGCGTTCCAGCTGTTGAGGCCCAGCGTCAGCGGATACCAGTCCGGGTCCTTGAGCATGATCAGCGGCAGGAAGTAGTTGTTCCAGGTGGCGACCATCGTGAACAGCAGGACGGTCACGATGCCGGGTGCGAGCAGCGGCAGGACGACCTGGAAGAAGGTGCGCACCTCACCGGCGCCGTCGATGCGGGCGGCCTCCAGCAGCTCGGCGGGTACGGCCTCGGTGGCGAAGACCCACATCAGGTACAGGCCGAACGGCGAGATGAGGGACGGGATGATCACCGCCCAGGGGGTGTCGGTCAGCCCCATCTTGCTGAACATCAGGAAGGTGGGCACGGCCAGCGCGGTGCCGGGCACCGCGACGGCGCCGATGACGACGGCGAAGATGGCACGCCTGCCCGGGAAGGCGAACTTGGCCAGGGCGTAGCCGCCCAGGACCGCCAGCAGGGTGGCGCCGCCGGCCCCGGCCACCACGTACAGGACGGTGTTCAGCAGCCAGCGGGTGAAGACACCGTCGTGGTAGGTGAACGTCTCACGGATGTTGTCCCACAGGGCGAAGTCGCCGCTGAACCACAGCCCGAACGACCGGGCCAGCCCCTCCTGGGTCTTGGTGGCGCTGATGACCAGCCAGGCGAGCGGCACCAGCGAGTACAGCAGGACCAGGCCGGTGAGGACGGTCAGCAGCACGCTGCGGCGCGGGCGGCGCCCCGCGGTGCGCTTCCGCACCGCGCGCAGCCGGGGCGCGGAGTTCGGCGAGCCGGCCGTGGCGGGTGCGGGCCGGGAGGCGGTGGTGACGGGGCTGCTCATCGCTTCACGCTCCCTTGCGCATGCCGCGCAGCTGGACGACGTAGGCGATGACCATGGTGATCAGGCCCATGATGATGGCGACCGTCGCGGAGTAGTTGTGCTGCTGGCCGGAGAAGGACAGCGAGTACGTGTAGAAGTTCGGGGTGTAGTCGGTGGTGATGGAGTTCGGGGCCAGCTTCTGGAGGATGTTCGGCTCGTTGAACAGCTGGAAGGTGCCGATGATCGAGAAGATGGTGGCGATGACCAGGGCGCCGCGGATCGCCGGGAGCTTGATGGCGGTGATGACGCGGAGCTGACCGGCGCCGTCGATCTCCGCGGCCTCGTACAGGGAGTGCGGGATGACGCGGAGCGCGGAGTAGAAGATCAGCATGTTGTAGCCGACGAACTCCCAGGTCACGATGTTGCCGATGGACGTCAGCACCAGATCGGGTGACAGCGGGTTCGGCAGTGACACCCCGAGGGCGTCGTTGATGTCGCTCACCAGGCCGAAGCGGGTGCCGTACATGAACCCCCACATGAGGGTGGCGACCACGGCGGGCACCGCGTACGGCAGGAAGATCGAGATCCGGAAGAAGTCCCGTCCGTACAGCCGCCCGCTGTCCAGGGCGAGGGCGACGAACAGGGCGATGCCCAGCATGATCGGCACCTGTATCAGCAGGAACAGCGACACCCGGGTCAGGGAGGTCCAGAACCTGTCGTCCTGCAGGGCCTGCTGGTAGTTGTCCAGGCCGACGAACGTGGTGCCGCCGATGAGCTGGTCGCGGAAGAGGCTGAGGTAGATCGAATAGGCGATGGGGGCCAGGAAGACGAAGGCGAAGACCACCACGAAGGGACCGATGAACCCCCACCCCGTCCAGGAGCGGCGGTCCCGCTTCGCCGGGGGCCGGTCCGGGCGCCGTTTCACGGCGGCGGGGGGTTGTAGCGTCGTCATGTCGTTCCTCGCTCGTCCATCTCGGAACCGGCGTCGTGCGCCGTCGCGATGTTTGCGTAAACATCGCGCCGATCAAGGGGCCGCGGAGGTGTTATGTTTACGTAAACATCTGATGGCGGAATGTCTACACTGCCCCAATGACGGTGGTCAAGAGCCGTCTGGCAAATCCGGGACACACGCAACGAGGGAGAAAGTGGAACCAGCGGACAACCCCTCGGCGGACAGCGCATCGGCGAGCGGCACCCCGACAGGAGGCGGCATCGCCCGGACGCGGGCCGCCCGGCGCGCGCCGCGCGCGTCCATGGCGGACGTGGCCCGGCTCGCCGGTGTCTCCGCGCAGACCGTCTCCCGGGTCTCCAACGGCTACCCCGGTGTCACCGAGGAGACGCGGCGGGAGGTGCTGGCCGCCATGAAGCAGCTCGGCTACCGGCCCAACAGCGCCGCCCGGGCGCTGAAGAGCGGCGAGTTCCGCACCATCGGCGTCATCACCTTCACCCTCTCCACCACGGGCAATGTGCGCACGCTCGAGGCGATCTCCACCTCCGCGGCACACGAGGGCTACGCCGTCACCCTGCTTCCCGTCGCCGTCCCCACCCAGGACGAGGTACGGGGCGCCTTCTCCCGGCTGGGCGAACTCGCCCTCGACGCCGTCATCGTCATCATGGAGGTCCACCTCCTCGACGCGGCGGCGCTCTCCCTGCCGCCCCATGCCCAGGTCGTCGTGGCCGACTCGGACGCCGGAGACCGCTACACGGTGGTCGACACCGACCAGGCGGGCGGCACCCGCGACGCGGTGGACCATCTGCTCGCGCTCGGCCACCGCACCGTGTGGCATCTCGCCGGGCCCGAGGGGTCCTTCGCGGCGCAGCGCCGCGCCGACGCCTGGCACGCGGCGCTCACCGAGGCCGGATGCGTTCCACCGCCGCTCGTACGGGGCGACTGGTCGGCCGAGTCCGGTTACCGGGCCGGGCTCGCGCTCGCGGCCGAGGAGGACTGCACGGCGGTGTTCGCCGCCAACGACCAGATGGCGCTCGGCCTGCTGCGGGCCCTGCACGAAAAGGGCCGGAAGGTGCCGGACGACGTGAGCGTCGTCGGCTTCGACGACATCCCCGAGGCCGGGTCGTTCCTGCCGCCGCTGACCACCGTGCACCAGGACTTCGCCGAGGTCGGACGCCGCTGCGTCGAGGGCGTGCTGCGCCAGATGCGGCAGAGTGCCCCGGGCCGCGGCACCACGCTCGTCCCCACCCGGCTCGTGACGCGCCGCAGCACCGCGCCGCCCCCGCAGTGACCAACGGGCGCGGCCGGCGCGGGGAGCCGATGTGCTCCCCGCGCCGGCCGCGGCGACAACGCACCGTACACGGCTACATCTTGCTGCCGAGTCCGGTCAGCGACCGCACTTCCATCTCCGCCTGCTTCTCGGGGTCCGCGGGCTCCTTGCTGAGGATCGTGCCGAGGAATCCGCAGAGGAAGGAGAGCGGGATCGACACGATGCCGGGGTTGGTGAGGGGGAACCAGTGGAAGTCGACGTCCTTGAAGATGGCCGTCGGCGCACCCGAGATCGCCGGGGAGAAGATGATGAGGATGAGCCCCGACCCCAGGCCGCCGTAGATGCTCCACAGCGTCCCCGTCGTGTTGAACCGCTTCCAGTACAGGGTGTAGAGGATGGTCGACAGGTTGGCGGACGCGGCGAGCGCCAGGGCCAGCGACACCAGGAAGGCCACGTTCTGGCCGTTGGTGACGATGCCGCCGACGATCGCCAGGACGCCGACCGCGAGCGCCGTCAGCCGGGCGACCCGGATCTCGGACCGCGCGTCGGCCTTCCCCTCCTTGATCACGTTGGCGTAGACGTCGTGCGCGAACGAGGCCGACGCGGTCAGGGTCAGACCGGCCACCACCGCGAGGATCGTCGCGAAGGCCACCGCGGAGACGACGCCCAGGAGCACCGCACCGCCGACGTTGAACGCGAGCAGGGGCGCCGCCGAGTTCTCCCCGCCGGGGGCGCCCAGGATCGCCTCCGGGCCGACCAGAGCGGCCGCGCCGTAGCCCACGACCAGGATGCCCAGGTAGAAGATGAACATCGACCAGGAGCACCACACCACCGACCGGCGCGCCTCCTTGGCGTTGGGCACGGTGTAGAAGCGCATCAGCACGTGCGGCAGGCTCGAGATGCCGAGGACCAACGCCAGGGACAGCGAGACGAAGTCGAGCTTGTCCATCGCCCCGTCGCCGTACCAGCCGCCCGGTTCGAGCAGGCGCTGCCCCATCGGGCTGCGCGCCGCCGCCTGGTCGAGGAGCGCGGAGAGGCTGAAGCCGAACTTGCCCACGATGAACACGCTGATGAAGGTCACGCACAGCAGGAGCAGGCCCGCCTTGATGATCTGCACCCAGGTCGTGCCCTTCATGCCGCCCACCAGGACGTAGAAGACCATCACGAGGCCGACGCCGGTGATGACGAGTGCTTGTCCGCCCTTGCTGTGCACGTTGAGCAGGAGAGCGATCAACCCGCCCGCGCCGGCCATCTGGGCGAGCATGTAGAAGAACGTGATCACCAAGGTGGCGTTGGCCGCCGCCGCGCGCACCGGGCGCTGCTTCATCCGGTAGGCCATCACGTCGCCCACGGTGAACCGGCCGGTGTTGCGCAGCCGTTCACCGACGAGCAGGAGGGCGACCAGCCAGGCGACGAGCCATCCCACGGAGTAGAGGAAGCCGTCGTAGCCATGGACGGCGATCGCTCCCGAGATCCCGAGGAAGGACGCCGCGGAGAGGAAGTCGCCGGAGAGGGCGATGCCGTTCTGGACGCCGCTGAAGGCGCTTCCCGCGGCGTAGTAGTCGGCCGCCGTCTGGTTCCTGGTGGTGGCCTTGTAGACGATGAACAGCGTAATCAGGACGAATACGACGAATACGCTGACGTTGATGACCGGGCTGCCGGTCGCCTCACTCGCGATCTGCAATGTCATTCCTTGTCGGCCCCCGCCAACTCGCGCACCTTGTCCACCTGCGGGTCGATCTTCCTGTCGGCGAATCCCCGGTACAGCAGGACGATCACCATCGTCGACACGAATTCCAGCAGGCCGAAGAGGGTGCCCATATTGACCGAGCCGAACACCTTCCGGCTCATGAACCCATGACCATACGCCGAGAAGAGCGCGAAGGTCATATACCAGCAGAAGAAGAGCGCGCTCATGGGGAAGACAAACCGGCGCAGCCTCTTGCGCAGCTGGCCGAATTCCGGGCTCTGCTGAATCGCGGCGAAGTCGGGCTCACCGTTGTCGCCGCGGCCGGCGAACCCCTGTCCGGTGGCCCGCTCGGATGAAATGGGCGCGGGAGGCCGCACCGCTTTCGTCATGGTCCTCTCCCGGGAGTTTCGGGCAGGAGAATTCGTACGATCTGCCTGCAGTGGAGGGTGGGGAGGAGGAGCAACCCGCAGCCCCATGGCGGGGTCAGTGTAGTAAGGCGCCCGATCCCGTCAACGGCCGGGGATACCCAGAGGTCGGCCCGCCCGGGGATGTACCGGGAGCACCCGATCCAGGTGACTGGAGGCCACATATCCGGCTAGGTGGTGTATGTGATCGCCTGTCAGAACTTCTCAGGATGCGCGGTTTTCCCGATCCTTCCTCCTTTCGATCCGTCTGACCTGGTGTCACGTGATGGCCGTAGCCCCTGACCACCGAACTTGCGGATATTTCGTGAACGGGAGATGTATGCAATGTGTCGATGTTGGTGGATCGCCCCATCTATGCGAACGTGTGGGAGGCTGCTCCACTACGGGTCCCCGCAACTAAGTCCCGCCGTTGTTACCGCTGATCAGGGTGCTCTACACTCGCCACCGCCGAAGACGTCTTTGACGTCTCCAGAAAATGAGCCTGCGGTAATGGGTTCCCGAGGACGGAGGTAGGTAATCGGTGGGTTTTCTCGACCGCTCTCGCATTATCGCAGGACCGGGGTGGAATCGATGGCTGATTCCACCCGCGGCGCTTGCGATTCACTTCTCTATTGGCCAGGCATATGCCTGGAGCGTCTTCAAGACGCCGCTGGAAAAAGCCCTTGACATCTCGGGTACCGCCAGCGCACTGCCCTTCCAGATCGCCATTCTCGTCCTCGGCCTCTCCGCCGCCTTCGGTGGCACGCTCGTCGAGCACAAGGGCCCGCGGTGGGCGATGTTCGTGTCGCTCGTGACCTTCTCCTCGGGCTTCCTGATCGCCTCACTCGGTGTGGCCACCAGCCAGTACTGGCTGGTCATATTCGGGTACGGCGTCATCGGCGGAATCGGCCTCGGCATCGGATACATCTCCCCGGTGTCCACGCTGATGAAGTGGTTCCCCGACCGCCCGGGCATGGCCACCGGCACCGCCATCATGGGCTTCGGCGGCGGCGCGCTGATCGCCTCCCCGTGGTCGTCGCAGATGCTCTCCTCCTTCGGCAGCGACACCAGCGGCATCGCCAAGACCTTCCTGGTGCACGGCCTGGCCTACGCCGCGTTCATGACGCTCGGCGTCCTGCTCATCCGGGTGCCGGCCGCCGATTGGCGCCCGGCCGGCTGGGTGCCCCGCGAGGACACCGGCAACGCGCTCGTCACGACCGCGAATGTGTCGGCGAAGAACGCGGTGAAGACCCCGCAGTTCTGGCTGCTGTGGATCGTGCTGTGCATGAACGTCACCGCCGGCATCGGGATCCTCCAGAAGGCCGCCCCGATGATCCAGGACTTCTTCCAGGAGACCGACGCCCCGGTGAGCGCGACCGCCGCCGCCGGATTCGTGGCCCTGCTGTCCCTGGCCAACATGACCGGCCGCTTCGTCTGGTCGTCGGTCTCCGACGCGATCGGCAGGAAGAACATCTACCGCCTGTACCTGGGCGCGGGTGCTCTGCTCTACCTGACCATCCTGCTCGGGAAGAACAGCAGCACCGCGCTGTTCGTGGTCGCGGCCATGGTGATCCTGTCGTTCTACGGCGGCGGGTTCGCGACCGTACCGGCCTACCTGAAGGACCTGTTCGGCACCTACGAGGTGGGCGCGATCCACGGCCGGCTGCTGACCGCGTGGTCGGTCGCCGGCGTGGCCGGGCCGATCATCGTGGACGCCGTCGCGGACGCCGGGAAGAAGTCCGGGAACACGGGTCCCGGCCTCTACGCCGTCTCCTTCTACCTCATGATCGCGCTGCTCGTCATCGGCTTCATCGCGAACGAGCTGGTGCGCCCGGTGAACCCGAAGTTCCACGAACCGGAGCCGGTGGCCTCGGGCGAACGGGCCCCGGGTGACCAGGGCTCGGACGAAGAGGGCGGCCGGGCGGACGACGAGGCAGCGCAGGACGAGAAGGCCGCCCAGGACGAGAAGAACGACCCGGGCGAAGAGGGCGAGACCGACCGCGTCCCGGCCGAGAAGGGCAAGGAGTAACTGATGGCTCACCAGGACGATCCTTCGCAGGGCGGCGCGGCCGTGAAGTCCTCGCCCGTTCTGCTGGCCGTGGCATGGCTGTGGGTGGGGGTTCCCTTCGCCTACGGCCTCTATGAACTCGCCATGACGAGCCGAAAGCTGTTCGAGTAGAGGTGGGCGCGCCGGCACATCACCAGTCCGGCCGTGGGCGTTTCCGCCGCCCCCGGCCCGGCCGGTGTGCCGCCGGTCGTTCGACTTCCTCGCCAGGAGAAATCCCAGGAGAAAGCGCATCGTGATACATCGCTGTGGCCAAGCCGCTCCGGGCGCGGAGCGCGTCTCGTGACCCCGGGCAGGCATGCGGCCGAAGTTGCACGCGGCCCGGGGCTGTGGGCCACCCTCGTGCAATGGCGGAACTGGCGGTTGCCGGTCAAGCTGGGCGCCGTGCTGGTGGTGCCCGCGCTGCTGGCCGTCGCCTTGGGTGTCGTCCAGATCCAACGCGAAGTCGAACGCGCCAACGAGTACGCGGACATGCAGCGGCTGGTCACGCTGCGCTCCGGGCTGATACCGCTGCTCGGGAGCATTCAGGCGGAGCGGACCATGGCCGCCGAACACCTGCGGGAAGGCGGGACGAACGGCGATTCCGCCGCGATGCGGCGACAGGTTCGGTCCACCGACCGCGTCCGGGCCGCCCTCGTCGGCAGCACGCACCGTGTACCCGAGCTCAAGGGCGCCGCGGGGAACCGCTACCAGGACGCGGTCCAGGCCCTGGACGACCTGACCGGCCTGCGCAAGCAGGTGACGTCCGGCAGCATCAACTCCTGGGCAGCGGTGAACAAGTACCGCACCGTCGTCAACAGCCTGCTCGACCTGGACCAGGCTCTGGGCAGCCGCTTCGGTGAACCGAAGCTGTCCGGCCCGGCATCCGCGCTGTACGACCTCGAGGCGGTCCAGGAGGAGGTCCATCTCCAGCATGTGACCCTTCTGGAGGCGATGAAGCCAGGGCAGCCCATGGACGCGAAGCTCGTCCGGGCGCTGGAGGAGTCCGACATCCGCCTGCAGGACAAGCTCGGTGACTTCCAGGCCGTGGCCACCCCCGCGGAGCAGCAGCTCTACCAGCGCACGGTCACCGGGGACCTGGTGACCCGGCGCATGAAACTGGTGCGCACCGCTATGTCCGGGTCGCAGGAGGACGCCACCCAGCAGGGTGTCACCGCGCCGCGGATCCCGGCTTCCGAATGGAGCCGCAGCTCGGAGACGACCGCGAAGCTCCTCGGGAAGGTCGAGAAGAACCTCGCCCACCAGCTGCGGGTGAACTCCGCCCAGTTGCAGGACGAGACCAGCAACCGGGCCGGTGCGTACTCCGTGGCCCTGCTCGCGGCGCTGCTGTTCGCTCTCTACATCGGCTTCGCGATCGGCCGGTATCTGCTGCGGTCGCTGACCGTCCTGCGTTCCACCGCGCTCGACGTGGCCGAGCACCGCCTTCCGGCCGCGGTCTCCAGCATCCGCGAGGGCGAGAAGGCGGACACCGCGGTCAGCGCCGTGCCGGTGCACACCACGGAGGAGTTCGGGCAGCTCGCCCGGGCGTTCGACGCGGTGCACGGGCAGGCCGTGCGCCTGGCGTCGGAACAGGCCGCGCTGCGTGGTGACCTGAGGGACACCCTGGTCAACCTCTCCCGGCGCAGCCAGACCCTGGTGGACCGGCTGCTGCGCCTGATGGAGCAGCTCGAACGCCACGAAGAGGACCCCGACCAGCTGGCCAACCTCTTCCAGATGGACCACCTGGCGACCCGGATGCGGCGCAACAACGAGAACCTGATGGTTCTCTGCGGCAGCACCCTCGTCCGCTCCCACGGCCATCGCGTGCCGCTGGAGGACGTCCTGCGGGCCGCGGTCTCCGAGATCGAGCACTACCAGCGCGCGGAGGTGCAGCCCTCCTCGTCCGTGGAGGTGACCGGCTACGTGGCCGGTGACCTGGCGCGGATCATCGCCGAACTGCTCGACAACGCGACGGCGTTCTCCCCGCCGGAGACCCAGGTGTACGTGAGCACCACACCGCGCCGGGACGGCTCCGCGCTGATCGAGGTGCGCGACCAGGGCATCGGGATGAGCGGCGCCGACCTGGCCAAGGCGCACCGGCGGCTGGAGGCGACCTCGTCCGAGGAGGCCTCCTCCTCCCGGCAGATGGGCCTGTTCGTGGTCGGCCGCCTGGCGAGCCGGCACGGCATCTCCGTGAACCTCAGCTCGGAGTGGGGTGCGGGCCTGCGGGCCGGTGTGCTCGTCCCGGCCAACCTGGTACCGGCGAACCGGCCCGACGAGGCTCCCCGGGGGATCCTGCCCCGGCGCACCGGGCCGACGCCGACCGCTGCCAAGGCCTTCGAACCCGCACGGCCACGGCAGGAGTCCGGCCAGGCCACGGCCGTTCCCGCCGTGCGCGAGTCCCCCAACGGGACCCGCGCGGCGGTCGCCACCGACTCCGATACGGGGTACCCGGGCCAGGGCACCGCCGGGCCGAGCCGGGCCGACTCCGCCGGGACCGGCGCGGACTCCCCGCTGCCGCAGCGGCTGCCGCGCCGGACACCCGCCGGTACCGACGGGCCTGCCGGGAACGGGGCCAACGGGACCGGGCGCCCCGGCCCGGCGGGCAAGGGCGCGCCGGAGGAGCCCCGCAACGGCTCCGAGCGCTCCGGGCACCCCGAGCGCCCAGGGCACGACAGGACACCGGCGGACGGACGCGACGGACAGGCCGCCCAGGACCTCCAGAAGGCCCGTCATCCCGGCCTCGTACCGCCGCAGCGGTCCTCCGCCGAACCGGAGCGGCAGGGCGGTGCGGGACCGGACCAGCGGCGCGCCCCCGGCTCGTCGTGGTTCACGCCGCCCGCGTCGGACGCGGAGGGGGCACCGGCATCGCCGGAACCCCGGCCCTCGTCGGCGAGCCCCCGCCCGCAGGGCTCCGCCCGCCTCTTCACCCCGCCCGGCCGGCAGACGGAGCCCCTGCCGGGGCCCGGCGCGGCCCGCGACGGGGAGAACGCGGCGGACGACCAGGCGGCGGACCGCCGCCCGGGCGGTCCCGCCGAGCCCTCGGATGCCCCGGAGGAGGCCGCCCGCACCCAGTCCGGACTGCCGAAGCGGACTCCCCGTTCGCCCCGGCCCGGTGGTGACCGTGCCGAGCCGCGCACCGCGCCCGGCAAGGCGAAGCCGAACCAGGACGCGGGCAGCACGCACAGCTTCCTCAGCAACTACCAGTCAGGCATCCGTCGGGCCCGTCCCGACGAGCGATAAGATCCCATCGAACGAACGGGCAGGAAGAAGCCATGACCTCACCCCACCCGCGGGAGGTGAGCCAGTTCGGATGGCTGGTCACCAACTTCACCGAACGTGTTCCCAATGTGGCCCACGCCGTGGTGGTATCAGCCGACGGGATTTTGCTCACCGCCTCCAACCGGTTGGCGGGCGATTACGCCGAACACCTCGCCACCATCGCCGCAGGTGCCATCAGCCTGATCCAGGGGGCCGCGTGGTGTCTGGACACCGGTGAGGTGAAGAGCACCGTGATCCAGATGGAGTACGGACATATGCTACTGATGTCGATCAAGGACGGATCGTGCCTGGTGGCCCTGGCTGCGCCGGACTGCGAGATCGGTCAGGTGGCCTATGAGATGGCGGTGCTCGTGGACCAGGTCGGGGAGATGCTGACCCCCGAACTGCGCGCGGAGCTGCAGGGAATCCAGCAGGCAGCAACCCACTAGCCCGGATGAGGAGATCATGAGCACCGGTGAAGGCCCTTCCGGACACCCTCGGAGAGATCAGGGAGCGGAGGACGAACAGACCTTCGCCGACGTGCTCAACGCGTTCAGTTTCGGCAAGGCACGGCGGCCGCGGAAGAGGTCCGGTTCCGACTCCGGCTCGGGGCCGGAGGCCGCGGCCCGTCGGCAGCCGGAGGAGGCGCCACCCCCCGCTCCCCAAGACCCGTACGCGTACCCGCCGCAGGACGAGCAGCACGCCGCGTGGGAGGACGGACACGAGCAGCAACACCAGGGCTCGCCCTCGTTCGTCCGCGCCTATACGTGGACGGGCGGCCGCACCAGGTCCCAGCATCACTTCGAGCTGGAGACCCTGGTGACGACCACCGAACTGGGGCACCAGTCCGCCGCCTTCACGCACGCGGACCACGTTCCCGTGATCTCGCTGTGCCACGAACCGACGTCGGTGGCGGAGGTGTCGGCGCGGCTCTCGGTGCCGCTGGGGGTGGCAAGGGTGCTGCTCGGCGACATGGCGGACCGCGGGCTGATCGCCGTCCAGCAGACCGAGACCAGTGAGGGCGAAGCCCCCAGCGTCGCGCTGATGGAGCGGGTGCTGACCGGACTTCGGCGGCTCTAGCGGTCCTGGCCACGCTGGAGCGGGCCGTCCCGGTGTGCCAGGTCGTAGGGGCGCGGGTAGGTGGTGGGCCGGTAGCCGACGTACCGTGGCTCGGCGGTCGGATCCTCCGCCTTCGCCACGGAGTTGAGCGCGTCCGGCGAGGTGTGCCATCGGCCGGTGGCCAGACGCCGCTCCAGCGTGCGCACGGCGGCGAGGGTCTCACCGGTGGTGAAGGTGCAGTGGCCGGGTCCGTCGACGTACGCCTGGCGCAGCAGCCCCGCCGATCCGCCGGCGGTGGCCGCCCGTCGGTAGGCGCTCTCGGCCTGCACCGGGATCAGCCCGTCGCCGGTGGTGTGGATGTTCAGCTGCGGGTCGGCCAGCCTGCCGGTGAAGGCGCTGGTGTGCCGCATCCAGGCCACGGCCCGCGGGTCGGCGGCGGTGCGGGGAGCACGGTCCAGGGCCGCGAGGTCGTCGCGCAGCGTCAGTCCCGCCTTCTTGTACAGCGCGGTCACCTCCTCGCGGACCGAGGAGTGCCGCAGCATCGCCGCGTAGTCGACGCCCCTGTTCCAGGACGGGTTGCCCCCCGCGCGGGACTCGGCCTCCTGCCGCCACGAGAACGCGGCGGTCTGGAGCAGGCCCGACACCGCCGCGTACTGGTTGGTCTGCTGTCCGGCCCAGTCGGCCGGGGCCGGCTTCGGCTGTGACGGGTCGTTGTGGCCGGGGATGTTGTGCAGGGCGGCGGCGAGCGCGATGCGGGCCCGGCCCTGCGGGGTCCGCTGGGCCTCGGTCAGCTTGCCGGTGAGGGCGCTCGCGGCGCTCTTGGCCTCGGCCTGGTCGGTGAAGCCGGTGAGGCGGATGCCGGAGTCCGGTGCGAGGAGGGTCTTCAGCGCGAAGACGGGGTCGAGGGTGCTGTTCCAGTTGGCGACCCCGCCCTGGACGAGTCCGCACATCGACAGCGAGCCGTCGATCCGGTCGGCGTGCCGTTCGGCGATCGCCGTGGTGACGAACCCGCCGTACGACTGGCCCCAGGCGAGGGTCTGCCGCGCAGCGCCGAACTTCTTGGTGAACAGGTCCAGCGTGGCCAGCTGGTCGGGCACCGCGTCCGTCACGGCCCAGCCGGCGGTGGCGTAGGAGGAGCCGGCCAGCGCGTACCCCTGGTCCAGGAGCCGGGTGCGGGTCGCCGAACTCGGCGCGTTCTGAGCGGGGTTGGGGCTGCCCTGCGGGGAGTAGCCGTGGCTGAACAGCAGCACGGTGCCGTTCCACCGCGCGGGCATGTCCATCACGTACGCGGCCCCGGACGCAAGTCGGCCTTCCACATGTTCGCCCTCCGTGCTCGCGGCCTGCGCGGGGAGGGCGGTGGCGGCGAGCACGGCAGTCGCGGCGAGGGCGAGGGCGCGGGGCTTCACGGGCGGGCTCCTTCGGCAGCGGGGACATCGGCGGAGGTGGAGGTGGCAGCGCGGGCGTCGAGGGTGTCGGCGTGGGTCTCGCGCAGCCGCCACACGGTGAGCGCGGTGATGGCCGCACCGCCGCACAGCAGCAGCGAGAGCGGGGTGCTTCCGCCGCCGTACGCCGCCAGCAGGCTGCTCGCGATCATCGGTGAGAAACCCGCCCCGACCAGGGTCGCGAGCTGGTAGCCGAGGGAGGCGCCGGTGTAGCGGACCCGGGTGCCGAACATCTCGCTGAGCAGGGCCCCGAGCGGTCCGTACATGGTGGACTGCGCCACGCCGTGGCCCAGCGCCAGGGCCAGGATCAGCAGCCCGGGTGATCCGGAGTCGACGAGCGCCAGGACGGGGAAGGCCAGCGCGGCCGACGCGACGGCCCCGGCGAGCACGACCGGGCGGCGGCCCACCCGGTCGGACAGCGCGGAGGCGGCGGGCAGTGCGAAGAGGGCCACGCAGGAGGCGACGGTCACGGCGGTGAGCACCTGCGGCCGGGTGTACCCGTGGCGGACGGCGTAGGAGATCATGAAGCTGGTCAGCAGCGCCTGTGCCGTGAACGCGCCGATGCCGACGCACGCGGCGAGCAGCAGGGGCCGGGGGCGGCGCAGCACCTCCGTGAGCGGAAGCTTGTCCCGCGGGGAGATGTCCGGCTGCCGCCGCGTCCGGGTCTCGGTGAACAGCGGGCTCTCCGCCACGCGCAGCCGTACGAACAGCCCGACGGCGAGCAGCGCCACGCTGAGCAGGAACGGCACCCGCCAGCCCCAGGAACGGAACTCGTCGTCCGGCAGGGTCGAGACGATCGTGACCACGCCCGCGGAAAGCATCGAGCCGAGCGGGGCACCGAGTTGGGTGAAGCTGGACCACAGGCCGCGGCGCCGCCGGGCGCCTCCGGTGCGCTCGGCGTGCTCGACGACCATGAGCATGGCGCCGCCCCACTCACCGCCGATCGCGAGGCCCTGCACGACGCGCAGGGCGACCAGCAGCACCGGCGCCCAGACGCCGATGGCGTCGTAGGTGGGGAGCAGGCCGATGAGGAAGCTGCAGGTGCCCATGAGGACCATCGTGAGCAACAGCATGGACTTGCGGCCGAGTCGGTCGCCGAAGTGTCCGAAGACGATGCCGCCGAGCGGCCGCGCCACGTATCCGGCGGCAAAGGTGCCGAACGCGGCGATGGTGCCGACCGCGGGGTCGGCCTCGGGGAAGAACAGCTCGCCGAAGACGAGCGCGGCGACCGTGCCGTACACGAGGAAGTCGTAGAACTCGACCGCGGTGCCGAGCAGGCCGGACAGTGCGACGCGGCGCAGCTGCCGGTTGTCCGGGGGCGGCGGGGGAACGGGGACGGGGGCTGGCTGCACGGGAAACTCCCTGGTGCCGTCGGGGGTGGCATCGAGGCGGTGCCGGTGTTCCGGTGAAGGTAGGCAGATTCTCGACAGCGGTCAATGTTCTGCACAACTTTTGTCCAGGACGGACAGCGGGCAGCGGGCAGCGAGCCCGATGGCGTCAGGGCAGCGCTCAGCGGGGTGCTCGCAGAGGGATCGCAGGTGGGGCGAGGGCAGCGCCGGGCTACGCCCCGGCTGGTCGGCTAGCGCACCGGCACCAGGTCGAGCAGGCGTTCCGCCGCCGTCCGCGCGCCCGGCGTGAGACGCTCGTGGACCGCGCGGAACGTCTTCTCTGCCTGCTCGGCGGGCCAGTCGTCGGGCAGGTGCTTGACCGGGAGCCGCGGGTCCTGCCGGATGATCCGCAGCCACTCGGTGGACAGCCGCAACCGCGCCACCAGCGCCTCGTCGTCCCCGGCGGACGCGTGCTCCTGGGGCTGCCAGCGGCGTACGAACTCCTCGTACCGCCCGGCCAGGGCGGGCAGCTCCCAGGTCTCCTCGATCATCGCGCCGATGTCCATGCCCGCGTCGGCGTGGGCGCGGAACACCTTCACGTGCGCGGCCAGGCCGAGCTCGTTGAGGGTCGGGCTCACGTCGGCCTCGCCCTGCGCGATCCACAGCCCGCTGAACAGCGGCCCGAAGCCGCTCCAGGTGAGCTGCGAACGGAGGTCGTGGCGCTGGCGCTGCCAGGACTCGGGCAGTGAGAAGCCGAGCAGGGTCCAGGTGCCGTCCCAGTTCCGGTTGACGGCGCCGGTCTGCCAGATGCGGCCCTCGCCGTCCCGCAGGACCGCCTCCGAGCGCTCGGTGAGCCCGAAGTACATGCGCCGGCCCTCGCGCTGCCGCCGCAGCAGGCCGCGCCCCACCATGCGGGTGAGCGTCGAGCGGGTCGCGTGTTCGCCGACACCGGCGCGGCCGAAGAGGTCGATGACGCTCCCCGAGTACACGCACACGTCCCGGCCCAGCACCCAGTCCCCCAGGAACGTGAGCATCAGCGACTGGGGCCGGGGGGCGGCATCAGCAGTGGTCACGCTGCCCACGGTACGCGCACTCCCCGGATCATGGTGCCCGCGGTTGCCCCGCCCGCAAGTTGGGAAGCCTTGTCGTGCGCACCGGGTACGAATGCGGATTTTTTGGCCGATGTGAGAAACGGACAGCGACAGCCATGGACGCGACAGCACATGTTCGTATCGAGCCCGCCCCGGCCGACCTCCACGGGGGCGAAGGAGCAGCCCTCCGGGCGGCGGGGCCGATCGCCACCGTGGCGCTCCCCGGTGGTGTGGTGGCCAAGGCGGTGACCACGCCCGAGGCGGGGCTGCGGGTGCTGACCGACCCGCGGTTCGCCAAGGAGATCCAGCACTGGGAGGCGTACCGGAACGGCCTGATCCCCGCGGACTGGTCCCTGCTGTTCATCGTGGAGGGCAAGGGGCTGCTCACCACCGACGGCGACACCCATCGCCGGCTGCGCCGTCCCGTCCAGCGCGCCATCTCACCGCGCCGGGTGGAGGCCCTGCGCCCCCGGGTCGAGGAGGTCACCCGCCGTCTGCTGTCCGGTCTGGCCGCCGTGCAGGCCGGGCAGGAGACGGATCTGCTGCGCCGCTTCGCCCTCCCGCTGCCGCTGGACGTCATCTGCCTGCTGCTCGGCGTGCCCGACGAGGGGAGGCTGCGGGAGGAGCTGCACGAGCTGTCCATGGCGGCGATGAACTCCGAGGCGAGCGTCGAGGAGTTCACGGGCACCGTGGGGCAGCGTTTCCCCGCCGCCCTGATGTCGCTGATCGAGCGGAAGCGCGCCCAGGGGGACCGGGACGATCTGACCATGGATCTGGTGGCCGCGCTGGACGCCGGGGAACTCACCGAGGCGGAGGTGATCGGCAATCTGGTGATCACCATCATCGGCGGGCACGAGACCACGGTCCATCTGATCTGCCACGCCGTCAGGGGCCTGCTGACGCACCCCGGGACGCTGGCCGCCGTGCGCGCCCGGCAGGAGGCGGGCGAGGATCCGTGGCCCGATGTCGTGGAGGAGGCCCTGCGCTGGGAATCCCCGGCCCGCCATGTGATGTTCCGCTACGCCACGGAGGACATCGAGGTCGACGGCGAGACCATCCGCACGGGGGAAGCGGTGCTCGTCCCGCTCACGGCCCTCCAGCGCTGCCCCCACGCGTACCCCGAGCCGGACCGGTTCGACCCCGGCCGCTACGCGTCCGGCCGCGCCACCGGCCACCTCGCCTTCGGGGCCGGTGCCCACCGCTGCCCCGGCGCGCCGCTGGCGCGGCTGGAGGCGGGGATCGCCCTGCGACGGCTGTTCGAGACGTATCCCCGCCTCGCTCTGGTGGACCGGCCACCCTCCCGTGTTCCGTCCCTGGGCATCAACGGCCACAACGAGCTGCCGGTCGTACTGCGTCCATGAACCGGCAGGGTGCGGTTCACGGACGGCCGACGGCCCCGGCCCCTCGATGGAGGGGCCGGGGCCGTCGGTGGGCCCGCGCCGGTGGGCGCGGGAGTCACCGCGAGCAGGTCACTCCTGCTCCATCGCCAGCACCAGCTTGCCGGTGGTGCGGCCGCTTTCGAGGCGGCGGTGGGCCTCGGCGGCGTCCCGCAGCGGCAGCACCTGGCCGACGTCCACGCGCAGTTCGCCGTCGAGGACGGCGCCGACGGCCTGCCGCAGCACGCCGGACACGGTTTCGGGGCGCTCACCGCTCAGCGCGCCGAGGTTGAAGCCGAGGACGCCCTTGCCGCTGAACCACAGCTCGTTCGCGCTGAACGCGACGTCGTCCGCGGCCGAGGCGCTGGCCCATGGCGACCAGGCGCCCGCCCTGGGCCAGCGCGTCGAGGCTCGCCCGGCGGGCCGCGCCGCCGACCGGGTCGACGGCCACGTCGAAGCCCCGCCCGTCGGTGAGGCCGGCCACGGCCCCGGGGAGGTCGTCGCGCAGGACGACCTCGTCGTAGCCGAAGGCGGTCGCGGCCTCGATCTTGTCCGGCGAGCCCACCGTGCCCACCACCTGGCCCGCGCCCAGCAGCCGGGCCACCTGGCCGAGCTGGCTGCCCACGCCGCCGGCCGCGGCGTGCACCAGCACCCGCTCGCCCTTCCGCAGCCGGGCCACCTCGCCCAGGACCAGCCACGCCGTGGTGCTGTTGGAGGGGACGGCGGCCATCAGCGCCCGGTCGGCGTCGTCGGGCAGCGGGATGTGCTGTTCGCCATCGGTGACGGTCCGCTCAACGGCCCGCTGCCCCGGGACGAGATGATCTACTGCTACAACGCGGGCGGCGCCATGGGCCTCGCGCCGTTCGGCGACGGCACGTTCCGCGTGGCGTGCAGCGTCCCGGTGTGGAACGACGACGACGCGCCACCCCGCGAGCTGTTCCAGGAGAATCTGGACCGGGTCGTGCCCTTCCCGGCGAAGCTCGGCGAGCTGAAGTGGACGACCGTCTTCCGGGCCCGCCGCAGGACCGCCGCCGCGTTCCGCGCGGGCCGCTGCTTCCTCGTCGGCGACGCGGCGCACATCTTCAGCGCGGCGGGCTCGCAGGGCATGAACACCGGTATCCAGGACGCGATCAACCTCGCCTGGAAGCTGGGCGGCGTGATGCGGGGCACGGTCGACGCCCGCGTCCTCGACACGTACGACCGCGAGCGCCGGCACTCCGCCGAGCGGGTTTCCCTGGTGACCGCCAAGCAGACGAGCTGGGGCCTGGTGCAGCAGCCCGCGAAGGTCGCCCTGCGCGACGCCCTGGTGCGCGGGGCGAAGCTGACCGGTGCGTTCCAGCGGCTGGTGACCCCGCTGATGAACCAGCTCAGCGTCAACTACGCTTCCGACCGGGAGGATGTGAAGGCCGACATCCGGTGGCGGCGCAAGCCGCTCGGCGTCGGGGAGCGCCTCCCCGTCTTCGTGTCCGACGGGTACGAGGACGGCGAGCAGGGGCCGTGGCCGGCCGTCGCCGACGACCGTTTCACCGTGCTGACCTGGTCGGGCGGCGCCCGGGGCGTGCAGTGGGAGGCTCGGTGCGCGTCGCTGCGCGCGGCACTCGCCCCGCACCACCCGGTCCGGGACGTCTCGGCCTGGCCGGCGCTGAAGGAGTTCCTCGGCACCAGCCCGCGCGCCGTCGTGGTACGCCCCGACGGCCACATCGCCGCCATCGAGCCGCGCTTGGACCCGGCGCGCCTGCGCGTCGTCCTCGCCGGCGTCGGCGCGGCCCGGCCCGAGGCGGCCTGAGCGCAGGCGGCCTGAGCGCAGGCGTCTCAGCACCACAGGATCGAAGGAGACAGGAACACACATGGAACAGCGCAAGCTCGGCTCGGACGGGCCCGCCATCGGCGCCATCGGCCTCGGCTGCATGGGCATGAGCTGGGGGTACGCCGAGGGTCAGCGGAACGACGACACCTCGGTCCGGGTCATCGCCGAGGCCCTCGACCTCGGCGTGACCTTCCTCGACACCTCCGACGTGTACGGCGACGGGCACAACGAGCGACTGCTCGGAAGGGCGCTCGCCGGGCGCCGGGACGAGGTGGTGCTGGCCACCAAGTGCGGTCTGGTGGTGGACGATCTGGCCGCCCGCGCCATGCACCGCGACGGCCGGCCCGCACACGTGCGGGCGGCGGTGGAGGCGAGCCTCGGCCGCCTGGACACCGACGTGATCGACCTGCTCTATCTGCACCGGGTCGACCCCGAGGTGCCGCTCGCCGACACCTGGGGCGCCATGGCCGACCTCGTCGCCGCGGGCAAGGTACGGCGGCTCGGGCTGTCGGAGGTGAACATCGCGGAGGCCGCCGAGGCCCACCGGCAGCACCCGGTCGCCGCCATCCAGTCGGAGCTGTCGCTGTGGACCCGCGGTCCGCTCGGCCGCCCGGGCGACGAGTTGGAGGGGCTGCCGTCCGCGGAGGACCTGGTCGGCTGGTGCGCGGAGAACGACGTCACCTTCGTTCCCTTCTCACCGCTCGGCCGGGGCTTCCTCAGCGGCGCGTACGTCAGCCCCGACCAGTTCGAGGAGAGCGACTTCCGCAAGACCAACGCGCGGTTCCAGGACGACGCGCTGGCGGCCAACGCCCGCATCGTCGATGTCGTCCGTACGGTCGCCACCCGGCACGGCGCCACCCCCGCCCAGGTCGCGATCGCCTGGACCCTCGCCCAGGGAGAGCACGTCGTGCCGATCCCCGGCACCAAGAACTCCCGCTATCTGAAGGAGAACACCGACGCCGCCGCGATCCGCCTGAGCGAGGCGGACCTGGCCGAACTGGCCGCCGTGCCGGACCCGGTGGGGTCCCGCTACTGACCCGCCCCCTCGTTCCGCCCCGCAGAAAAGGAACCCCGCGATGACATCGGGCCAGGCGACGACGGCGCGCAGCGCCGCGTTCTTCGACGTCGACGAGACGCTGATCACGCGCAAGAGCATGCTCTCGTTCCTCCGCGACTACTACCGATGGCTCGGCCGCCCCGACTCGGCTGCCGACGACACGGTGTCCTCCCTGCGGGACATCGCCGCGGGCCCCGGTGGCCGGGCGGCATCCAACCGCGCCTACTACCGGCTGTTCGCGGGCCACCGGGTGGCCGAGGTGGCCGCCGCCGGGCAGCAGTGGTTCGACGACGGCATGACCGCCGGGGGGCTGTTCCATCCCCCGGCGCTGCTGGCCCTGCGGGTACACCAGCAGCGGGGCGATCTGGTGGTCCTCGTCTCCGGCTCCTTCTCGGCCTGCCTCGACCCGATCACCCGGTACGTCCACGCGGACATCGCGCTCGACACGGTGCCGGAGGTCTCCGGCTGCAGCTACACCGGTGAGGTCCACGACATCCGTATCGGCGCGGGCAAGGCCGAAGCGGTGGCCGAGGTGCTGAGGGAACGGGAGTTGCGCGCCGAGGACTGTCACGCTTACGGGGACCACGCCTCCGACCTGGATCTGCTGCGCCAGGTGGGCCACCCCGCCGTGGTGGGGGACGATCCGGTGCTGCTGGAGCACGCCCACCGGGGCGGGTGGCGGCGGCTGCCCCCCGGCCGTCGGCGCGGCCGAGCCATCGGCCCGCTGACGCTCTCCCGGTGCGCCGGTCCTGCGGGGGACCGGCGCACCGTCGTCTCCGGCTCCGGTGGGGGCCGCAAAGGGCTGCCGGGCCCGTCGCGTCGAAAACTTTCGCTGGGCATGAGGGGCCACACACCGTTGACGCACCGGGTCCCCACTGGACACACTCCGGTGCAACCAGTTCAACAGAACCCACCAGACTCCCACAGGATGTGTCATGGGTCCCCGCACAACCCGCATGCTCTTCCTGCCGCTGCTCGCCGCCCTGCTCACGCTGGCGACGAGCATCTTCGCCGCTCCGCCCAGCCCCGCACTGAGCGGGGCGGCGCCGTCCGCGGCCCAATCGAAGACCAAGTACGCCGGGTATCTCTTCACCTACTTCACGGGTGAGGGCACCGCCGACGGCGAACAGATACGGATGGCGCTCAGCCGCGGCAACGACCCCCTTCACTGGCGGGAGTTGAACGCCGGGAAGCCCGTCCTCACCTCCAGCCTCGGCGAGCAGGGCCTGCGCGACCCGTTCGTCATCCGCTCCCCCAAGGGCGACAGGTTCTATCTGATCGCCACCGATCTGCGGATGTACCAGAACAGCAGCGGCAGCTGGGACCAGGTGCAGCGCACCGGCAGCAAGTCGATCATGGTGTGGGAGTCGAAGGACCTCGTCCACTGGACCGACCAGCGCCTCGTCAAGGTCTCCCCGGACACCGCGGGCAACACCTGGGCGCCCGAGGCGTACTACGACGAGAAGCTCGGCGAGTACGTCGTCTTCTGGGCGTCGAAGCTCTACGCCGAGGACGACCCGCAGCACACGGGCTCGACGTACAACAAGATGCTGTACGCGACGACGAAGGACTTCCGCACCTTCAGCGAACCCAAGGTGTGGAACGACCCCGGCTACTCGGTCATCGACTCCACCGTCATCAAGGACAAGGGCTCCTACTACCGCTTCACCAAGGACGAGCGCGACCCGTCCTCCGGCACGCCCTGCTCGAAGTTCATCACGGCCGAGAAGTCCGCCTCGCTGACGGACACCTCGTACGACTTCGTCTCCGACTGCATCGGCAAGGGCGCGATCGACCGCGGTGAGGGCCCGACCGTCTTCAAGTCGAACACCGAGAACAAGTGGTACCTGTTCATCGACGAGTTCGGCGGCCGCGGCTACATCCCCTTCGAGACCACCGACCTCGCCTCCGGCAAGTGGACGCCGTCCGAGAACTACCAGCTGCCCGCCAGCCCCCGGCACGGCACGGTGCTCCCGGTGACGCAGGCCGAGTACGACCGGCTGCTGCGCACGTACCCCGCGTCCCAGGCCGCGCCCGCCGATGTGACGGCGAAGGGCCAGAAGGGGTACGCGATCGTCACCGAGGCGGCAGCCAAGGCCGTGCTGCTGATGGATCCGAAGGCCGATCTGCGGCGTCTCGCACCCCGCTTCGCACTTCCGGCCGGCGCCACTATCAGCCCGCCCTCGGGCACCCGGCGGGACTTCCGCAAGCCCCGGACGTACACGCTGAAGTCGGCGGACGGTACGACCCGTGAGTGGACCGTCGAGGCCGTGCCGATGCGCAGCCCCATCCTGCCCGGACTGAACGCCGACCCGGACATCTCGTACGCCGACGGCCGCTACTGGATCTACCCCACGACGGACGGCTTCCGCGGCTGGGGCGGGACCAAGTTCACGGCGTACTCCTCGAAGGACCTGGTCCACTGGAAGGACCACGGTGTGATCCTGGACCTCGGTCCGGATGTCGCTTGGGCCGACAAGTACGCCTGGGCGCCCGCGATGGCCGAGCGCAATGGCAAGTACTACTTCTACTTCTGCGCCGAACAGCAGGTCGGTGTCGCGGTCGCCGACTCCCCCGCCGGTCCCTTCAAGGACGCGCTGGGCAAGCCGCTGGTGCCCAAGGGCCAGTTGGAAGGCCAGATGATCGACCCGTCGGTGTTCACCGACGATGACGGCCAGTCCTATCTGTACTGGGGCAACGGCCAGGCGTACGGGGTGCCGCTGAACGACGACATGACGTCCTTCGACTCCTCGAAGATGCGGAAGTTCACCCCGGACAACTTCCGGGAGGGCTCGTTCGTGGTCAAGCGCAAGGGCACCTACTACCTGATGTGGTCCGAGGATGACACCGGCAGCGAGAACTACCACGTCGCGTACGCCACCGGCTCGTCGCCGATGGGACCGTGGACCAAGCGGGGCACGATCCTCTCCAAGCGCCTCGACTACGGGATCAAGGCACCCGGCCACCACTCGGTGGTGAACGTCCCCGGCACCGACGAGTGGTACATCGCCTACCACCGGTTCGCCGTGAACGGCCCCGGCAAGGCCGGCGGCGACGGTACGCACCGGGAAACCACCCTCGACCGCATGGAGTTCGCGGCCGACGGGACGATCAAGCCGGTGGTGCCGACGCTGGAGTCGATCGCCCCGCTCCGCCGACGCTGACGCCGCTCGACGCCGGACCCCGTGCCGTCACGGGGTCCGGCGGGCACCGACCCTGTTGCGCCTCACCATTCCTCACCCACCGAGGAGGAGATCGCCGTGGCGGTCACCCGGAGATCGTTATTGATCGCAGGCACCGCCGCACCGATGGCCGGGGCGCTCGCCACCGCCACCCCCGCATCGGGCGCGCCCCCGTCCCGCGCCCTGGGCGGCCGGACCCTCCCGCTCACCGACGGCTGGCGCTTCGCCCTCGTCAACCCCGGCGGGATCACCGACCCGACCGGTGACTACGACGACGCCCACACCCCCGGCTACGACGACTCCGCATGGCGCGAGGTCGCCATTCCGCACGACTGGAGCATCGAACAGACGCCGACCACCGAGCACGGCACCACGGGCGGCACCGGCTACTTACCGGGCGGTCTCGGCTGGTACCGGAAGTCCTTCACGCTGCCGTCCTCGCTCGTGGGCAAGCGGATCTCCGTCGAGTTCGACGGGGTCTACATGGACGCGTACGTGTACTGCAACGGCAAGCTCATCGGCAACCACCCCTACGGCTACACCGGGTTCGCCCTCGACCTCACCGATGTGGCGCACACCGACGGCACCACCCCCAACGTCCTCGCCGTCCAGGTCCGCAATCAGCTGCCCAGCAGCCGCTGGTACTCCGGCAGCGGCATCTACCGCCACGCCCGGCTCGTCATCACCGACCCCGTCCACGTGGCCCGCTGGGGAACGTACGTCACCACACCCGACGTGAGCCAAAGCCACGCCACCGTGCGGGCACGGACCACCGTCGTCAACGCATCCGGCGACGAGAAGCCCGTCACCGTCGTCTCCACCCTCAAGGACCCCGACGGGAAGACGGTCACCCGGGCCCGCTCGACTCTCACCGTCGGCGCAGGTGCCGGCCGCGACGCCACCCAGGAGATGACGGTCGACACGCCACGGCTGTGGTCCTTCGAGACACCCCGGCTCTACACCCTGGAGACCGAGCTTCGGGTCGGCGACGAGACCACCGACCGCTACCGCACCCCCTTCGGCATCCGCCACGTCACCATCGACCCTGACCACGGGCTCACGCTGAACGGCGCGTACGCCAAGCTCCAGGGCGTCAATCTCCACCATGACCTGGGGGCGCTCGGCGCCGCGTTCAACACCGACGCGTTCGTCCGCCAGATGACCATCATGAAGAGCATGGGCGTCAACGCCCTGCGCACCTCCCACAATCCGCCCGCGCCCGAGGTGGTCGAGGTGTGCGAGCGGCTCGGCATCGTCATGATGGTCGAGGCGTTCGACTGCTGGCGCACCGGCAAGACCGCCCATGACTACGGCCGCTTCTTCGACGAGTACTGCGAGGCGGACACCGCCGAGATGGTCGGCGCGGCCCGCAACTCCCCCGCGGTCATCATGTGGTCCATCGGCAACGAGATCACCGATTCGACCAGCACACCGGGGCTCGCCATGGCTCAGCGCATCATCGACGCCATCAAGAGAACCGATGACACCCGGCCGATCGTGATCGGCTCCAACAAGTACCGCGGCGGCCCGCCAGCGCCCGGCTCCGCCGCCGACCTGATGCTCGCCAAGGTCGACGGGCTGGGCCTCAACTACAACATCGCCTCCTCGGTGGACGCCCTGCACGCACGCTATCCGCATCTCTTCCTCTTCGAGTCCGAGACCTCCTCCGCCACTTCCTCCCGTGGCGCCTATCAGGAGCCCGAACGCCTCAACACGGCCGAGAACCAGACCCCGGGCAAGCGCGAGGCCTCCAGTTACGACAACAACATCGTCAATTGGGCGGCGAGCGGCGAGTACGAGCTGAAGAAGGAGCGGGACCGCCCCTTCCTCACCGGTCAGTTCCTCTGGTCGGGCATCGACTACATCGGGGAGCCCACCCCGTACAAGGTGTTCCCGGTGAAGGCGTCCTTCTTCGGCGCCGTGGACACCGCCGGATTCCCCAAGGACATGTATCACCTGTTCAAGAGCCAGTGGACGAGCGAGCCGATGGTCCATCTGGTGCCGATGAACTGGACCGACCACCGCCCCGGCGAGACCGTCGAGGTCTGGGCCTACGCCAACGTGGACACCGTCGAACTCTTCCTCAACGGCCACTCCCTCGGCACCCGCCGCTTCGACACCAAGAAAACCACCGACGGCCGCAGCTACCTGGAAACCACCGAAGCCACCGACGACGACAAAACCGTCACCACCGGCCCCTACCCCGGCAGCTACACCAGCCCCAACGCAAGCGCCGGCAAACTCCACCTCACCTGGAAAGTCCCCTTCACCCCCGGCGAACTCAAAGCCGTAGCCCGCCACAACGACCACATCGTCGCCACCGACGTCCTGCGCACCGCCGGACAACCCCACGCCATCCGCCTCACCCCCGACCGCAAGACCATCCACGCCGACGGCCGCTCACTGTGCTTCATCACCGCCGAAATCATCGACGCACACGGCGTGACCGTCCCCGACGCCGACCACCCGATCTCCTTCCAGGTGTCCGGAGGCTCGCTGGCCGGCGTCGACAACGGCCGCCAGGAAAGCGCCGAGCGCTACCAGGCCAGCACCCGCACCGCCTACCACGGCAAAGCCCTGGCCATCATCCGCTCCGCCACCAAGCCCGGACACCTCACCCTCACCGCCCGCTCCACAGGGCTGCGTAGCGCCACCACCACTCTCCGCGCCACCGGAGGGACGTCGGACCGGGTCACCCCCACCCCGCCCTTCGCCCCCGACCCCGGACCGGCCGCGCCCGTCTACCCACTGGCCGACGCCGGCTACTCCGGCTCGCCCGAGACGCTGCCCGCCGCCATGCTGGACGGCGACCCCGCCACCGGCTGGTCCAACGCCGTCGCCAAGGCCGCCACCTCGCTGCTGCCCGCCTTCAACGGGGCCCGTGAGACCGACTGGGTCTCGGTCACCTGGGCCAGGAAACGCCGAGTGCGCCGCGTCGAGGTGTCCTTCACCCTCGACACGACGCACACCCTCCCCGCCTCGATCACGGTCTCCGCCTGGGACGGCCACGCCTATGTCCCCGTGTCCGGAGCGAAGGTGGCCTGGGCCACCTCCTCCGACACCCCGACGTCCCTCACCTTCGACCCGGTGCGCACCTCCCGGCTGCGGCTGGATCTGGTGAGCGCGCGTCCTGGGGCCGCGGACGGCGCCCAGCGGATCACCAGGCTCGAGGTCCTGGACGATTAGGACACCTCTCGTCGCGTACGCGGTGCGTGTGTCAAGTTACGCCCGTTTCAGCAGGAGGAGTGGGGATGACGGAGGTTCGCGGGGAGTTCCTCCGTGCATTGCCCGGCGTCCTGGAGGAGGCCCTGTGGCGGCGGGACGAGGAGCTGTTCGCCGAGGTGCGGTGGGAGGAGCCGGTGGGTGTGGACGCCCGGCGGTACGGTATCCATCCCGCACTGCTGGACGCCGCCCTGCACTCGCCGCGCCGCCCGAGGGTGGCGGCGCCCTGCTGCCCTTCGCCTGGCTGCGGCATGATCCTGTTCGTCGGCGGTGCCACGGCCGTACGCGTGCGGATCCGCGCGACCGGCGAGGACACGGTCGCCGTCGACCTCGCCGACCGTAAGGGCCGACCGGTGCTCCGGATCGAGTCGCTCACCACCCGGCCGCTCCGGGAAGCCGGAACGGCGCGGGAACCCCGTACCGCACCCGGTGGACGGGTATCCCGGTCGCCGCCGGACCGGACGCACCCGCGCCGACCGGTGTCCCCACCCTGCTGGTCCGCGCCACGGAGCGGGTGCCGGAGATGCGGACCCACGGCGGGCGGGAGGCACGCGGCGGCGCGCGGCGTACGTCCTGGCTGGAGCCGTACGACACCGTGGACGTGCCCGGTGACCACCGGAGCATGACCGAGACGCACGCGCGGACGACGGCCGAGGCCATCCGCGCGTGGCTCACCGCGCTCGCCACCACCCCCCGCACAGGGCGCCGGGTTCAGACCACCGGGGCCGGGTAGGTCGGGTACTCCACCCCGGACACATGCTGGACGACGCGGATGACCTGGCAGGAGTAGCCGAACTCGTTGTCGTACCAGAGGTAGAGGATCGCGTTGTCGCCCTCGACCTTGGTGGCACCGGCGTCGATGATCGAGGAGTGGCGCGAGCCGATGAAGTCGCTCGACACCGCGTCGGGGGCGCTGATGAAGTCGATCTGGCGCTTGAGCGGCGAGGTCAGCGACACATCGCGGAGGTGGTCGAGCACCTCCGCGCGGGTGGTCTCGCGGTTGAGCTGGAGGTTGAGGATCGCGATCGAGACGTTCGGCACCGGGACCCGGATCGAGCTGCCGGTGATCTTCGCCTTGAGGTCGGGCAGCGCCTTGGCGACGGCGGAGGCGGCACCGGTCTCGGTGATGACCATGTTGAGCGGCGCTGACCGGCCGCGGCGGTCGGAGTTGTGGTAGTTGTCCAGCAGGTTCTGGTCGTTGGTGAACGAGTGGACGGTCTCCACGTGGCCGCGCAGCACCCCGTACTCGTCCTCCATCGCCTTCAGCGGCGGGACGATGGCGTTGGTGGTGCAGGACGCGCAGGACAGGATCTGCTCGTCCGGCTTGAGCATGTCGTGGTTGACGCCATGGACGATGTTGGGCACATCGCCCTTGCCCGGCGCGGTCAGGACGACCTTGTCGATGCCGGGGCGCAGGTGCTTCGACAGCCCCTCGCGGTCGCGCCACTTGCCGGTGTTGTCGATGAGGATGGCGTTCTTGATGCCGTGCGCCGTGTAGTCGACCGACGTCGGGTCGTCGGCGTAGATCACCTTGATCTCGTTGCCATTGGCGACGATCGTGCCGTTCGCCTCGTCGACGGTGATCGTGCCCTGGAACTGGCCGTGGATGGAGTCACGGCGCAGCAGCGAGGCGCGCTTCACGAGGTCGTCGGCGGCCTGGCCGCCGCCTCCGCGGACGACGATGGCGCGCAGCCGCAGGCCGTTGCCGGACCCGGCCTTCTCGATGAGCAGGCGGGCCACGAGCCGCCCGATGCGGCCGAACCCGTAGAGGACGACGTCGCGTCCCTCGCGGCGCTCGATCTTGTTGGCGCCCGTGGCGCCGGCCACGGCCTCGGCGGTGAATTCCTCCACGGACAGACCGCGGTCGTCGGTCTTGTACGTGGCGGCGAGCATGCCGATGTCGATCTGGGACGGGCCGAGATCGAGCGTGGTCAGGGCCTGTAGGAACGGCAGCGTCTCGGTGACCGACAGTTCGTCGCCGGCGATCTGCCGGGCGAACCGGTGGGTCTTGAGGATGCTGACCACCGACTTGTTCACCAGGGAGCGGCTGTGCAGCAGGACGTTGACGTCCCGCTCACGGTGCAGCTTCCCGATGATCGGGATCATCGACTCCGCGATCTCCTCGCGGGTGTTCCAGTTGGTGAACGAGTCCTCGTTGGCAGTCACAGTTCATCTTTCGAGCTAGGCGGTGCTCATATGGTAACCCGCCTGCACCTTTGATCAGCCCGGCGGTCCGGCCGAGGCTCCGACGGACACCCCGGCCGGACCTGTGGAAGCGGGCCCTAGCCCTCCTCGCCCGCCATGCCCGCACACGTCCTGCAGGGACAGTGCGGACAGCCCACGGAGTGCAGGAAGCGCGGCGGACCGGCCGTACACAGGCAGATCATGCAGGTCAACTCGCCGTCGTCGGCGACCACTTCCTCGTACGCCACCGGGATCATCCGGTCGTCCGCGCCGATGCGCTTGTGCGGGGAGCCGACGGCGAGGATGAGGTGGTCGGTGATCGCACCGACCGCGTGCGGAATGCCGCCTTCGATCAGCAGGGTCTGCCCGGCCTGGGTCTCGTGGATCCGTCCGTCGTACGTGATGGTGCCGATACCGGCCACCACGGTCAGGATGTGGTGGCCCGGGTGGGTGTGCGGGACGAACCCGGCGCCCGCGGGCAGCCGGATCAGGTCGGCGCCGATGGCCCCGTTGGTCACCAGTTCGCGCCCGCTGGCCGACGTCGTGCCGTGCACCGGAACCGGCAGCGGGTCGTGCTCGACGTGCAGTCCCGTGTGTCCGGTGCGTATCGTCTTCTCCGCCCATGTGGCGATGTTCAGCGGGGACTTGGTGTCCTGTTCCTGCATGTCACTCCCTCTGTTGTGAATCCCATACGACGCCGCCCAGGTCGTGGCGGCCGGATCGCAGCACGGAGAAGCCCACCGTGGCCGGGTGGCGGGTGCGCGGCTGCCGCACCCAGGTCCAGCGGTCGGCAGGGGCGGTCCCGCGGTCGTCCGCGAGACAGCGCCACAGGTAGTCGAGCGCCCATGGCACGCCGTCGGTGGCGGCAGTGGTGGCAGTCGGGGTTGCGGCGGGGGCGTGGGGCAGCAGGCGCAGCCCTTCGTCCTCGGACTCCCACCACGCGCCGAACTGGGGCACATCGGGCTTGACGTTCGTAATGTTCTCGGCGGCGCAGATCTCCGCGGCGAGTGCCGCGTATTCCGAGAGGGGCCACTGGGACCGCAGATACCCGCGCCACCCCGCCTTCTCGGCCTCCGGCAGCGGCTCCCACAACCCGTGTGCGCGCATGTGTCCGCGCAGGAAGTCGAAGGCGGCGAAGACGGGCTCGTCGCCGGTGGGGACCGGCTCGTAGACGGCGTACGGCGCCATCGCGCGCAGCGCGCGGTGCAGGTCGCCCGAGGGCAGGTCCGGCGGGGGCGCGGGGCCGGTGCCGAGCAGGGTCCGGGCGGTGACGGCGGCGTAGCGCAGCAGCCGTTCGTAACGCACGGCGGAGATCCGGCGCACGGCCAGGGTGCGGCCCATCGCGGTGCGCTGCGGTTTGCCGGTGGCGGTGGCCAGGAAGCCGCCCCACCGGACGGCGGCGGGGCGGACGGCGGCCCGCTCGCACACGGTGCGCACGGCGTCGAGCGTGGCGGCGGGAGGACCGTCGGTGACGAGACCGACCTCATGGCCGAGAGCCGCCTCGGCAACGGGGACGGCGGCGAACCGGCCGCGCAGCCCCGCGTCGTGCCAGGTGCGCTCCACGTCCAGCGGGTAGTGCTTCTCGCCGCCGCGGTCGATGCGCTCCTTGGCGCGGCCCTTGAGGACGAGCAGTCCGTCGCGCAGTTCTCCGAGGTCGCCGGTGCGCAGCCAGCCGCCCGGGGCGAGGGCCTGGGCGGTGGCGGCCGGGTCGCGCCAGTAGCCGTCCATGATGTCCGGTGTTCTGATCCACACCTCGCCGGATTCGAGCCGCACCTCGGTGTCGGGCAGCGGGAGCCCGACCGGCGGGAAGCGGTCGAGGTACTGCGCCGTGAAGTCCTCGCCGGTCAGCTCGGGCATGGTGAGGCTGAAGTTGACCGCTTCGGTGAGCCCGTACCCCTGGCGGAGCCGGGGCCCGTAGCGCCGGTGGAAGCGCCGGGCGAGGTCCCCGGTGAGCGGGGCGGCCGCGGTGATCAGGTAGTCCAGGCCGTCCGGCCAGCCGGGTCCGGCCTCCACCAGCTCGGTGAGCAGGGCGGGGACGATCGAGGCGGTACGGGCGCCGCCCGCCGCCAGCTCGCGCAGATAGCGCTCGGGGTCGAAGGCGGTGTGCAGGATCAGCGGGGTACGCGTGATGTGGGCGCCGATGAGCGACATCACGAGCGCGTTGCAGTGGTACAGCGGCAGGCAGGTGCCGTGCGGGCGGTCGGGGGCGAAGCGGTGCAGCCGCGCCGTCTTGGTGGCGTTGCCGAGGACGGCGCGGCGGCTGAGCATGACGCCCTTGGGGGTGCCGGTGGAGCCGGAGGTGAACATGATGAACGCCAGCTCCGCCGCCCCGGGATCGGGCTCGGCGGGCGCCCCGGGGAGTATCCGCAGCCCGATCGGGTGGGTGCGGTCGGCGGGGGTGTCGATGACGGCCGAGGCGTCCACGCGCCGTACGACGGCGGCCAGTTCCGCGTCGGAGGTGCGCGGGTGCTGCGGTACGGCGACGAGCCGCAGGTCGAAGCAGGTGAGGAGGGCCCCGGCCAGCGGCTCGCCGTGCGGGAGCCGGATGACGACGCGGGCGCCGGCCGGAAGGGCGTCCAGGCCGAGCAGTTCTGCTCGATGGCGTTTCACCAGTTCCGCCGTGTCCAGCGGGGCGCGGTGCGCCACGGATGTCATGGGTTCTCCATCCTTCGGGCGGTGCGATCGTGGCGGCGCAGTTCGTCGGCGAGGATCCGGCCGAAGTCGCCGATGTGCCGGCGCTGCATGATCCGCTCGTGGTCGCTGTTCACTTCGTGGAGCGTGAGCGCGCCGGTGACGAGGGGACGCCACGCCTTCTCCAACGCCGTGCGGTTCCCGGCCGCGGCCACGTGGACGGCGTCGCCATCGAGGACGGGTGGCCGGTAGGCGCGCAGGAGCCGGGCGTTGTTCTTCGCCACCGCGACGATGCGGCCGATGTCGTCCTCGGTGAGGGTCGCGAGCGCGCTGCCCTCGGTGCGGAGCAGAGCGGTGACGGTGGCGAAGTCCAGCTCACCGGGCGGGAACTGGCGCTCGTCGTGTCCGGCGGCGGTCACCAGGATGCGGTGGATGCGCTCCTCGTCGATGGGTGCGCCGGGTGCTTCACCGCCGTCGTCACCGTCACCGGAGGGCGGCAGGGCGTCGACGACGCACACCAGCCCCGGTTCGACGCCCAGCTTCCGCAGCCGTACGGCCATGGCATGGGCGACGACTCCACCCAAGGACCAGCCGACCAGGTGGTACGGGCCGTGCGGGCGTACGGACCGCAGCTCGTCCACGTATCGCGCGGCCATCTCCTCGATGCTGGACGGCAGTTCACCGATGCCACCGGGGCCCTCGCCCCGCAGCGCGTACAGCGGATGGGCAGGGTCGATGTGGTGCAGCAGCCCGGCGTACAGCCAGCCGATGCCGCTGAGGGGGTGCACGCAGAAGACGGGGGCCGCCTCGCCCGTGGCGCGGTACGCGATGAGGTGGCCCCGGACAGCGGGGGTGCCGTCGTCGAGGCGCGCGGCGAGCGTGGCCGGGGTGGCCGCTTCGAACAGGTCGCGGATGGTGGGCCGCAGGCCGAGGACGTCGCGGATGCGGGTGGCGAGCCGGGTGGCGCTCAGCGAGTGGCCACCGAGGGCGAAGAAGCTGTCCGTGGCGCCGACCCGGGGCACGCCGAGCACCTCGGCGAACAACCGGCACAGCGTCTCCTCGCGCAGCGTGCCCGGCACCCGGCCATCGGTGCCGCTCCCCCAGTCCGGTTCCGGCAGCGCGCGCCGGTCCACCTTGCCGTTGCGGGTCAGCGGGAGGCGGTCGAGCGTATGGAGGCGGGCCGGGAGCATATAGCCGGGCAGGCGCGCGGCGAGGTGGTCGCTCACGGAGTCGAGGTCGATGCTGGAGGGGCCGGCGCCGACCCGGTCGTCGGGGACGACGTAGCCGACCAGCCGATGGTCGTCCGGGTCCAGGTCCCACACCGCCGCGGCGGCGGCCCGCACCTGGGGGTGTGCGCCCAACGCCGCCTCGATCTCGCCGAGTTCGACGCGGTGGCCGCGCAACTTGATCTGGTCGTCGTCGCGGCCGTGGAAGCGCAGCGTGCCGTCCGCCCGCCACGAGGCAAGGTCGCCGGTGCGGTACATGAGGGTGCCGGGCGGGCCGGAGGGGTCGGCGACGAAGCGCTGCGCGGTGAGCGACGGGCGGTGCAGATAGCCATGCGCGACGCCCGCGCCCGCCAGATACAGATCGCCGATGGCACCGGGCGGCACGGGCCGCAGCCGGGGGCCCAGGACGTACGCACGCGTGTTGGCGACGGGTCGGCCCAGGGGCACGCCCGGCTCCTGGGGGCCGGTGACGGGGTGGCAGGCGGACCAGACGGTGGTCTCGGTGGGCCCGTAGTAGGCGAACAGACGGCAGCCGAGGCCGGTGAGCGTTTCGGCCAGCGGGCCGGGGACGGCCTCTCCTCCGATCACCGCCCGCATGCCGCGCAACACACCCGGCCGCCGGTCGGCCAGGGTCCGCCAGCGCGAGGGGGTGGCCTGCATGACGGTGACGCGGTGCCGGGCCAGGAGGGCGAGCACAGTGTCCGGGTCGCGGAGCGTCGCCGCGTCGGCGACCACCGTGGCGGCTCCGGTGACGGGTCCGAGGAACAGTTCGGGCACGGACATGTCGAAGTTGGCGGGTGCGGCGGCCAGGACGCGGTCATCTTCGTGGACACCGAGGCGGTGGCGCATGGTCGCCAGCAGGTTGGCCAGTGCCGAGTGGGGGACGACGACGGCCTTGGGGTGGCCGGTGGAGCCCGAGGTGTGGATCGCGTACGCGGTGTCATCGGGCAGCCGGGCCGGGCCGGGTGGGACGGCCGGTCCTGCGGAGAGCGCCCAGGGCTCGCCATCGGTGTCTCCGTTGTCCGGGGCGCGCAGGACGAGGACGGGGCGGGCGTCGGCGAGCAGTGCGGCGATCCGGTCGGGCGGGAGTTCGGGGTCGAACGGCAGATAGGCGGCCCCGGTGGACATCACGGCCAGACACGCCGTGATCAGGCCCGTGTCGCGCGGAAGGCCGACGGCGACCAGCAGGCCAGGGCCCGCGCCACCGTCCCGTAGCCTCCGGGCCAGCTCCGCGACCCGTTCGGCGAGCTGCCCGAAGTCCAGCGTCTCCGTGGCCCCGATCACCGCGGGCGCGCGCGGGGTGCGGCGGGCCTGGGCGGTGAACAGCTCGACCACGCCCGCCCCGGCCACGCCGTGAGCGGTGTCGTTCCAGGTGGTGAGGGTCCGTCGCTCCTCGTCCTCCGTGAGCAGCGGCAGGTCCGCGACGGGCAGGGCGGGGTCGGCCACGGCCGCGCGGAGCAGCCGGGCAAGACGCTCGTTCAGTGCGTCCGCCGTCGCCCGGGTGAAGAGGTCGGCGTTGTACTCCAGCACCCCGGACACGCCCGCGGGCGCGCCGACCGCGTCGTACTCCTGCTGAAGGCTCCACAGCAGGTCCAGTCGGGCCCGGTCGCCGTGTACCTGCACCTGCCGCGCGGTGATCCCCGGCAGGTCGAGGTCGGCGCTCCCGGTGTCCTGGAAGGCCAGCATCACCTGGAAGACGGGGTGGTGCGCGGTGGAGCGCGGCGGATTGAGGAGCCTGACCAGCTGCTCGAACGGCAGCTCCTGGTGCTCGAAGGCGTCCAGATCGGCCGTGCGCACTCGGCGCAGCAACTCGGCGAAGGACGGGGTCCCCGACAGGTCGGTGCGCAGGACCAGCGTGTTGACGAAGCAGCCGATGGTGTCGTGCAGCGCCGCGTCGTGGCGGCCCCCGACCGCCGTGCCGATGGGGATGTCCTCGCCCGCGCCGAGCCCGGACAGCAGGGCGGCGAGCGCGGCGTGCAGCACCATGAACACGCTCGCCTCGTGTTCGCGGGCGAGGGCGGTGAGCCCTCGGTGCAGTTCGGCGTCCAGGGCCAGTTCGACGGTGCCGCCGCGGTGAGAGGTGGCCGGCGGGCGCGGGTGGTCGGCGGGCAGGGACAGCACCTGCGGGATGCCGCTCAGGGCGCGCGTCCAGTACGCGGTGGCGGCATCGGTGGGCAGCTCCCGCTGCCAGAGGGCGAAGTCCGCGTACTGCGCGGGCAGCGGCTCCCAGCGGGGGGCGCTGCCCGCGGCCCTGGCCCGGTAGGCGGCCGACAGGTCGCGGGTGAGCGGGGTCAGCGACCAGCCGTCGGCCGCGATGTGGTGGGGCAGGAGCAGCAGGACGTGCCGGTCGGGTCCCAGCACGTACAGCGTCGCCCGTAGGGGCAGTTCCGTGGCCAGGTCGAACGGGCGGGCGGCGTCGGCGACGAGCCGTTCGGCCATGCCCGCCTCGGCCGCCTCATCCAGCTCCGCGGTCTCGAAGGGCGGTTCGACGGGGGTGATGACGCGCTGCCAGGGCTCGCCGTCGTGGACCTCCACCACGGTGCGCAGGATCTCGTGGCGCGCCAGGACGTCCCCGAGCGCGGTGCGCAGCGCGTCGGTGTCCAGCGGGCCGTCGAGCGTGAAGGCGAAGGGCATGTGGTACGTCGGCCCGGCGTCCTCGAAGTGGTGGAGGAACCACAGGCGGCGCTGGGCGAACGACAGCGGGACCCGGGCCGGGCGCAGTCCGGGGCGCAGCGGCGGGCGCTGCGCCGCGGCCGGGGCCCGGCGGGGCCCGCGCTGCGCGGTGACGCGCGGGGCGAGCGCGGCCACGGTGGGCGCGTCGAACAGCGTGCGGATGGCGAGGTCGATGCCGAGGCCCGCCCGGATCTTGTTGATCAACTGGGTGGCGAGCAGCGAGTGTCCGCCGAGGTCGAAGAAGCCGTCCTCCACGCCGACTTCGGGCACGCCGAGCGTTTCGGCGAAGGCGCGGCACAGGAACCGCTCCAGCTCGGTGGCGGGCGCCCGTCCGGTGCCGGTCCGCAGCCCCTCGGTGGGCGCGGGCAGGGCGCGCCGGTCGAGCTTGCCGTTGCGGGTCAGCGGCAGCCGGGCGATCGGCACCACGAAGCCGGGCACCATGTATCCGGGCAGGTGGTCGGCGGCGTACCGGCGCAGCGCGGCGGGGTCGAGGCTGGTGTCGGCGGTCGCGGGGACGGCGTACGCCACGAGCTGGGCCCCACCGTCCGCGCCGCCCTCCCTGACGAGGACCGTGGCCTGGACGACATCGGGGTGGCGCTCCAGGACGGCCTCGATCTCGCCCGGTTCGATCCGGAAACCGCGCACCTTCACCTGCTGGTCCGTGCGGCCCAGATACTCCAGCGTGCCGTCCTGCCACCGGCGTGCCAGGTCCCCCGAGCGGTACATCCGGCCGCCGGGCGGGCCGAAGGGGTCGGCCACGAAACGGGTCGCGGTCAGGGCCTCCCGTCCCAGGTAGCCGCGGGTCACGCCGGGGCCGGAGAGGTAGATCTCGCCGGGGCAGCCGGGCGGCACGGGGCGCAGCGCATGGTCGAGCAGGTACAGCCGCAGGTCGGCGAGCGGTTCGCCGATGGCGCTGCGGGGGTCGGCCGGATCGGTCAGCTCGGCGTAGGTGGAGTGCACGGTGGTCTCGGTGATGCCGTACATGTTCACCAGCCGGGGGCTCGCACCATCGGGGGTGGCGGGGTACCAGTCGCGGATCCGGCGCGGGTCCAGCGCCTCCCCGGCGAAGACCACGACGCGCAGCGCGTGCCGGGGCGGGCCGTCGGCCTCCCGCGCCATGTCGGCTTCCGCCTGGGCGAGCTGGTAGAACGCCGACGGCGTCTGACACAGCGCGGTGACCCCCTCCCGTACGAGCAACCGCCACATCTCGCGTGGCGTCCGGCTGACCGTGTGCGGTACGACGACGAGCCGCCCGCCACGGCCGAGGGCCGTCCACAGCTCCCATACGGACACGTCGAAGGCGTACGAGTGGAACAGGGCGTGCACATCGTCCGGGCCGAAGCCGAACCGCTCGTCGGTGGTGTCCAGCAACCGTACGACGTTGTCGTGCGTGACCACGACGCCCTTGGGGGTGCCGGTCGAACCGGAGGTGTGGATGACGTAGGCGGTGGTGTGCGGGTCGGTACATCGGCCGAGGTCATCTGCCGGGCCGGTGGCCAGGGCGGCGGCCGTCTCCGGGTCGTCCAGCAGCAACCGGTCCCGTCCGGGCTGCAGCAGGGCCGCGGTGCCGGCCGCCGCCACGGCCAGCGGCGGATCGGCTTCGTCGAGCACATGGCGGACGCGCTCGGGTGGGGTGGCCGGGTCCAGTGGCACATAGCCCGCGCCGGACTTGAGCACGGCGAGGACGGCGGTCACCAGGTCGGCGGCGCGTGGCAGGGCGAGGGCGACGAGTCGGCCCGGGCCCGCGCCGTGGGCCACGAGCAGCCGCGCGAGGCGGTTCGCCCGCTCGTTCAACTCCCGGTAGGTGAGCGTGTGTTGGCCGTCGGTCAGTGCGGGGGCGTCGGGTCGGAGCGCGGCCTGCGCCTCGAAGAGCGCGGGCAGGGTGACACGGTCCGCTGTCCGCTCGGCGGCGGCCAGGGCCCGGGGCGGCCGCTCGTGCGGCAGCAGGAGGCCGATGTCGGCGAGCCGGGCGCCGGGAGCGGCGGAGATACGGCCGAGCAGCGCGCCGAGCCGGTCGAGCAGGCGCCGGGCGGCGTCCGCGTCGAGGACCCCGGTGTGGTGGTCGAGCCGCAGACCCAGTCGCGTGCCGTCGCCGGGGAGGACGATGAGCGACAGGGGGTAGTGCGTACCGTCCATCACCCGCAGCCCGGCGATCTCGATGCCGGGCGCGACGTCCCGCAGGACATCGGCGTCGATCGGGTAGTTCTCGAACACGACGAGGGTGTCGAAGAGTTCACCGTGTCCGGCCAGGCGCTGCAGCCGGGTGAGGTCGGCGTATTGGTGCTCGACGACGGCGAGCTGCTGGTCACGCAGCGCGCGCAGCGTCTCCTCGACGGTGCGGGACGGATCGAGGCGGACCCGGACCGGGATGGTGTTGATCAGGAGGCCGACGATGTTCTCC
Organism: Streptomyces sp. NPDC021212; assembly: GCF_044332925.1. Lineage (NCBI taxonomy): Bacteria > Bacillati > Actinomycetota > Actinomycetes > Kitasatosporales > Streptomycetaceae > Streptomyces > Streptomyces sp. NPDC021212. The sequence continues at coordinate 543,972 of NZ_JBIRPZ010000001.1, read as the reverse complement.
ACGCCCGGCAGCTCGGGCGGGCGGCCGGAGACCGTGGCGCCGAAGACGACGTCGTCACGGCCGGTGTGGGCGCCCAGCAGCATCGCCCAGCCGAGCCGTACGAGCGTGTTGACGGTCAGCCCGTGCGTACGGGCCGCCCGCCGCAGCGCGTGCGTCACTTCGGCGTCCAGCTCGACGTCGGCCTGGCCGTGGTCGCCGGTGCCGTCCCGGCCACGCTCTCCACCGACCAGCGTGGGGCCGTCGAGCCCGGACAGGACACCGCGCCACGCGGCCTCGTCGGCCTCGGTGTCGCGCGCGGCGAGCCAGTCCAGGTAGGCGCGGTACGGCGTGGCGGCCGGAAGTGTTCCGCCCGCGTAGAGCGTGAAGAGCTCCCGGACCGCTATCGGCCAGGACCAGCCGTCCAGCAGGATGTGATGGGCCGTCAGCACGAAGACGTGGCGTCGCCCGGCGGCCCGCAGGAGAGTGGCGCGCAGCGCGGGCGGCTCGGCGAGGTCGAACCGCACCCGCCGGTCCCGGTCGAGGAAGGCGGCCTCCTCCGCGGGGGACGCCACCCGCTCCTCCCGCCACGGAACGTCGATGTGGTCCGGCACCCTCTGCACGGGCCTGCCGACGGCGTCCGGCCGGAACCCGGCGGCCAGATTCGGATGCCGGCGCAGCAGCGCGCGCAGCGCCTCGCGCAGCGCCGTGGCGTCGAGCTCGCCGGTCAGCTCGAAGACGAACTGGACGAGATACGGGTCGGTGCCGCCGTCGTCGCCATGGTCGTACTGGGAGTGGAACAGCAGTCCTTGGGCAAGGGGCGCCAGCGGCAGCGCCTCGCCCTCGCGGTCCGCCGCGGGCCGCTCGGCCACTGCGGCCACCGCGGGACGCTCGTCCGCACCGGCGGCCAGCGCCGCGAGGTGGTCGAACCAGCGCCCTGCCAGGTCCGCCAGGTCCGCCTCGTCCAGCAGGCGACCGGCCCAGGACCACATGGCGGTGAGCCGGGGGCCTTCGGGGTGGTCGACGATGACGGAGTCGAGCTCGACGGTGTGCGCCAACGGCAGATCCGGCGACGCGCCGGACGCGAGGACGCTCCCGTCCGGGCTCCAGTCCCGCTCGCCGTCCGCCTCGAAGCGGCCGAGGTAGTTGAAGGCGACCCGGGGCGGCGCGGGTGCGGCCAGCCGGGTGGCGGTGTCCGGGTTGAGGTGGCGCAGCAGGCCGTACCCGAGGCCATGGGCCGGTACGTCGCGCAGTGCCGCGCGGACCCGAGCCACGGCCACGTCCCAGGGCGTGTCCCCGTCCCCCGCGTCGAGCAGCACCGGGTGGATGACGGTGAACCAGCCGACCGTACGCGACAGTTCGAGACCGGCGGCGAACTCCTCCCGGCCGTGGCCCTCCAGGTCCAGCCCGACGGCCGTCTCCCCCGCGCCCCGCCGGTCCGCGACGGCCCGGACGAACGCGGTCAGCAGCAGGTCGTTCAGCGAGGCGCCGAACGCGGCGGTGGCCCGCTCCGCCAGGGCCGCGGTCAGCGCGGCCGGAAGGGTGCGGGTGTGGTGGCGGCGGGTGGCCTCGGTGTCCCGCGCCGGGTCCGGTCGCGGCTCCGTCTGGAGGTGGCCCACCGCGTTGGCGACCTGAGTCCAGTACGGGAGTTCGGCCAGGACCGACGCGTCCCGGGCGTGCGCCACCAGCGCCCGGCTCCACCTCCCGAAACCCGTGCCGACCGGCGGCGGTGCCGGGGTCCGGCCGTCGGCCAGGGCGCGCCAGCCGTCGCGCAAGTCGTCGAGCAGGATCCGCCACGACACCCCGTCGACGGCGAGGTGATGCACGGTGAGGACGAGCGTGCCGGGCCGATCGGGTCCGGCGTCGAACCACTCCGCGTGCACGACGCGCCCCTCCGCGGGGTCCAGCGCCTCTCCTGCCCGCGCGGCGTGATCCCGTACGGCCTCCTCCAGCGCCTGCCCTTCCAGGCCGGACGCGTCGTGCCGGACCAGTGCGATCCGGCCGTGGGGTTCGGTTCGCAGCTCCCAGGCGGAGTCCCGCGCCACCAGCCGGAGGCGCAGCATGTCGTGCCTGTCGAGCAGCCCTTCGAGGAGGGTGCGCAGCCTCGGCACGTCCAGTGCGGCGGGGGTGCGCAGCGCCATCGACTGCGCGAACCCGGCCACGGGCCCGCCGCGTTCGCGCAGCCAGTGCATCACGGGTGTGGGTTCCACCGCCGGGTCGGCGTCGGTGTCCGTGTCGCTCGGGGCGGGGACGTCCGGGCCCGTGGGAAGCGGGGACCGGTCGGCCAGGGTCGCGGCCAGTGCGGCGACCGAGGGGTGGCGGAAGACGTCCTGGGAGGTGAGCGGGAGGCCCGCCCGCCTGGCCCGGCTGACCAGGTGGATCGCCAGGATGCTGTCGCCGCCCAGGGTGAAGAAGCCGGTGTCCGGCGGGATGTCCTCCTCGCCCAGCACCTCGCGGAAGAGCGCGGTGAGCGTCTCCTCGGTGGGCGTGCGGGGCGGCCGGTCCGCGCCGGTCGCGTCCGCGCCGACTCGCCCCGGGGCGGGTGGCGCGGGCAGTGCGGCGCGGTCGAGCTTGCCGTTGCGGGTGAGGGGCAGCCGTTCGACGGGGACGACCGCCGACGGCACCATGAACGCCGGAAGGTGCTCGGCGGCGTGGCCCATCAGCGTGTCCGCAACCCCCGCCCCTTCCGGTGACGGCTGGGCCGTCACGACGTACGACACCAGCCTGCGCTCACCGGGCCGGTCCTCGCGGAGCACGGTGGCGGCCCGCGTCACGGCGGGGTGGCGGCACAACGCGGCGTCGATCTCGCCGGGCTCGATCCGGTAGCCGCGCAGTTTGACCTGGCTGTCGTCGCGGCCCGCGAAATCGAGGGTCCAGTCCTCGTTCCAGCGGGCGAGGTCACCGGTGCGGTACATACGGGCACCGGGCGGGCCGAACGGGCAGGCCACGAAGCGCTCCGCCGTCCGGCGCGGCTCGCCGAGATAGCCGCGGGCCAGCCCGGTGCCGGACAGGTAGACGTCACCGGTGACACCGGGCGGTACGGGGCGCAGCGCGTCGTCGAGGAGATGCACCCGGGTGCCGTCGAGCGGGGTGCCGATGGGCACCGACGCGGTGTGGTCGGGGAGGTGGTCCACCGGGTGCCGGGTGGCGAAGACGGTGGTCTCGGTGGGTCCGTAGCCGTTGACGACGGCGGGTGCCCGGCGCGCGGAGCGTACGCGTCGTACGGCCTCGGGGGCGACCACGTCGCCGCCGGTCCAGACCTGGCGGACACCGGCGAGACAGTCGGGGTCCTCCTCGGCGACCGCCGCGAACAGGCCCGCCGTCAGCCACAGTCCGGTGACGCGGTGCGCGGCGACGACGTCGCGCAGGACGCCGAGGTCCATGCGGCCCGGCGGGGCGATGACGATCTCGCCGCCGGTGAGGAGCGGCACCCACAGTTCCAGATTGAGCGCGTCGAAGGCGTGCGGGGAGTGCAGCAGCACCCGCTCCGCACCGCCCTCGCTCCACCAGCGGTCGGAGGCGAGCCGTACGAGATTGGCGTGGGTGATCGCGACGCCCTTCGGGGTGCCGGTCGAGCCCGACGTGTACATCACGCACGCGAGGTGCGACGGGTGCACGGTCGGCGGGACTCCGTGGCGCGGGGCGGACGGCTCGTCGCCGAGGACGACGACGCGGTGTCCCCGGTCGCGGAACCACGCCGCGATGTCGTCGTCCCGGGTCGTGGCGTCGGTGATCAGGAACCGCGCCCCGGCTCCGGCGGCGATCGCGGCCAGGCGGCTCGGGCCGTCCGCGCGGTGCAGCGGCAGATACGCGGCGCCCGCCTTGGCCATGCCCAGCACGGCGACGACGAGATCGGGCGAGCGCTCGACGAGGAGGCCGACCGGCGTCTCGGCGGTGACGCCCGCCGCGGTGAGCCGGGCCGCGAGGGCGGTCGCGCGGGCGTCGAGCTGCCGGTAGGTGAGCCGTTCGCCGGTCGCGGCCGAGGTGACGGCGAACGCCTCGGGCGTGGCGGCGACATGGGCCTGGAACCGGGCGAGCGCGGTACGCGCCGTGCCGATGGACCGCTGCGGCTGCCCGCCGCCCGCCGCTCCGATCCGGTCGCGCTCGGCGGCCGAGGTGACGGCGTAGCGCGCGACGGGCGTCCGGCCCGGGCGGGTGGCGGCCTGGCGCAGCACGCGCAGGAAGCGCTCACTGGCGTCGCGCAGCAGCTCCGGGGAGTGGTTGGCCGGGTTGGCGTCGGCGTCGATGGTGAGCGGGCCGTCGCCGCGGTCGTACGCCACCAGGGACAGGTCCTCCGAGGGCGGCGCCTGGACGTTGTGCACGGTGGCGGTGGCGGGCCCGAAGCGCAGGCCGTAGGCGAAGCGCTGGATGTTGAGGACGGGCCCGAAGAAGCGCCGGCCGTCCTGGGGGTATCCCAGGTCGCGGCGGAGTTGTTCGCCGCGGTAGCGCTGGTGCCGCTGGACGAGGGCGACCGCCTCGTCGGCCCGGGCCGCCAGGTCCGTGAAGGGGGCGGCGGGGTCGACGGACAGGCGCAGCGGCAGCACGTTGGCCGCCATGCCGGGCACCTGCCGGCTCCGCTCGCTGACCCGCCCGGTGACCGGCAGGCTGAGGACGACGTCCCGGCTGCCGGTCATCGCGTGGACGAAGACGGCGGTCGCCGCGATGACGAGCCGCGACCAGCGCTGCCCCATGTCCTGTGCGGCCGCCCGCAGTCGGTCGAACTCCGCCTCTGGCAGGGTGCTGGTCAGCCGCAGCGAGGCGGCCGGTACCGGGGCCGGACGCGGGGCCAGGCTGAGGAATTCCGGATGCCCTTCCATATGGCCGAGCCACCACCGCCGGTCGGCCTCCCACCGCGGTGAGGCGCGGTAGGCCCGGTCCTCGTCGAGGACGGCCCGGAGCGGGCTCCAGCCGGTTCCTGGTATCGGGCCGCCGTCGAGGAGGCTGCCGTAGAGGTCCGCGACGCGGCGTGAGAAGAGCGTCATGCCGAAGCCGTCGAGGACGATGTGGTGCACCCGGGTGAACAGCAGATGCCGGTGGTCGCCGATCCGCAGGACCGCGCCGTCGAACAGCTCGCCCTCGGCCAGGTCGACCGGCCGGGACAGCTCCTCGCGCATCCAGGCGAGGGCCGTCGCGTGCGGGTCGGGCTCCTGCCGCAGGTCGCGCACCGGAAAGGGAACGGAGCGCGGGCGCGCCACGTGCTGGACCGGCCGTCCGACCGGCGCCTCGGTGAAGCGGACGTGGAGGGCTTCGGTCTCGCGCACGGCCTGCCGGACGGCGGCCACCAGGACACCGGTGTCGAGCGCGCCGGTGATGTCGGTGTATTCGCCCCAGAGGTAGGGCGAGGACAGGTCGGGCCGGGACCGCTCGGCCAGCCATACGCCTGACTGCGCCTCGGAAAGGGGGAGTTCGGTACCGGTTTCGTCCAGGGCCATGAGGTTCCCGCCCGGTCGCCGTGTGACGACCTCAACGTAGAAGTGGCTTCACAGGGCGATTTGCATCAGTCGTCGGGCTGTTCGGGCACGGGGGCGCAGTCGCGGTGGTCCCCGATCTTGTCCGGTCACCGGAAGACTAACAGGCGAGTAAAGTCATCGCAAAGAGATGGCAATGGAGGGGATCGTCACTCCACACCGCCGGAGCGCGGTGGCACACGCAAAACACGGCAGATCGCGGCAGATCACGATCCTGGAACAGCAATTCGGCCATCACATAGGCCGATTCACATCTCCGCGCCGCCGGGTGCGACCGAGCCCTCGGCCGCCTCTCCCCTCCTCTGCCTGCCCACGCGCCGATCCCTGAACACCCGCTCCCGTCGATCGCCGTTGAGCAACCGTCCCACCCGCAAACACGGCGTCGGGGCGCGTACGCACGAAACCGCCCGCCGAAGGCCACGCGGGGGCCTTCAGCGGGCGGTCGGGGAGTCGGTCGGGCGGTCGGGGTGTTCGGGCGGACAGTCGGTCGGTTCGGCCGTCAGATACGGCCGCCCGTCATCCGCGTGACGGGACCGTGGCCGCTGCGCTCCGCGTGGCGGCCCACGGCGTAGGAAGCCGCGCTGAGGGCGGTGACCCCGGCCGCGGCACCGGCCGCGATGAGCTTGCGGTTCTTCAGGACTGTCCAGGCGGTCGAGGCGGCAGAGGTCACCTGCCCAGCCGCCGAACTCACGCCCTTCAGCGTGGTCGTCACGGCGGTTCCGGCCGACTCGGCCGCCTTGCCCGCCGTGGCACCCACCGAGGTCACGGCGTTGCCGACGGCACTGCCCGCACCGGCCGCGGCGCGTCCCGCGCCCGTTCCGGCGGACTTGGCGGCATCGGCGGTCGACTGGCCTGCGGACTCCGCCTTCGACGCCGTCTTCTCCGCCGCCTTCGCGGAGGTCTCCTTGGCCTTGGCGGCTGTCGCCTTCGTGACCTTGGTGGCGCGGTCGGTCGATTCGTTGTTCGCTCCTGCGTGAGCCATGGTGTGCGAATTGCCCGATCCGGCCGATGCAAACAAGGCATGAAGATTCCGATGAGGTCTCATGGCCATCGGGCGCCTGCACACCCGCAGCCCGACCGGTGCCCTGTCGGCACAGTTCCATTCGTTCGAGTGAACGGCGATCGGTTGCTGCCGTACGCGTGGGTCATCGACCGCATAGTGGGCCGGCGGCCGGACACGCAGCTCCGGTCATGGACCGGAAGGGGACACGGTTGATGCGCACAGAGGCCACCAAGCGGGTCGCGCTCGTCTTCTCCCTGCTCGACGCCGATGCCAACGGTGTCCTGGAAGCCGATGACTTCGAGCTGATGGCGGGCCGCGTCGTCGAGGCGGCGCCCGATGCGGACGAGGCGGCCAAGGACGCGATGCGCGCGGCCTTCCGTCAGTACTGGACGACTCTGCGCAGGGAAGCGGACACCAACGGAGACCGCGAGATCACCTTCGAGGAGTACGCCGCCTGCGTACTCTCTCCCGAGCGGTTCGACGCGACGATCGGCGCGTTCGCCGAGGCGCTGGCCGCGCTCGGGGACCGGGGCGGCGACGGGACCGTCGAACGTCCCGCATTCGTGGCGCTGATGACGGCCATCGGCTTCGATCGCGCGAACATCGACGCCCTCTTCGACGCCTTCGGCCCCTCGGACACGGACCGGATCCGGGTGGCGACCTGGGTCGACGGGATCAAGGACTACTACGCCCCGGGCAAGGCGGGAATCCCCGGCGATCGCCTGGTCCCGGACACCGCGGTCTGACCACGCGTGACGACGGCCGGGGGAGGCGTGGAAAGTGGCGTCGGGCAGACGGCTCTCATGGTCGCCGCGGCGCGGGCGATCGAGGCCCACCGCCCCGACGCGCTCGCGCGGGACCTGTACGCGGAGCACTTCGTACGCGCCGCCGGGCAGGCGTCCGCGCACTGGCCGGTGCGGCCCCAGCAGGTGCCGGGCGGAGACGCCGATCCCCTCTGGGGGCGGCTGGGACGCTACTTCGGCCTGCGGACCAGGGTCCTCGACGACTTCCTCCTGGCCCGGGCGCGCGCGGGCACCAGCCAGGTGGTCCTGCTCGGGGCGGGGCTCGACTCACGGGCGTACCGCCTCGACTGGCCGCCCGGGTGCACGGTCTTCGAGATCGACCACGGGTCGGTCCTCGCGTTCAAACACCGGGTGCTCGACGGACTGGGCGCCATGCATCGGGCGGAGCGCGTCACGGTCGCGGCCGATCTACGGCTCGACTGGGCCGGGGCGCTCACCGCCGCGAGCTTCGATCCGGCCCGGCCGACCGCCTGGCTGGCGGAGGGACTTCTGCTCTACCTGCCCCGCGCCGCCGAACAGCTCCTCATCGACACGGTGGACGGGTTGAGCGCGCCGGGGAGCGCCCTCGCCTACGAGGCGAAGCTCGGCACGGAATCGGCGGCGGTCCGCGACAGCCCGGTCTACTCGGCGGCACGGCACCGGATCGGTGTCGACCTGCTCGCCCTGTTCGACGGCGAGCCACGGCCCGACTCCGCCGGAGCCCTGACCGCGCGGGGCTGGTCCACGACGGTCCGCACCCCGTTCCACTTCACCCGCCGCTACGGACGCGGCCCGCGCCCCGAGCGGCACGACGCCCTGGCCGCCAACCGCTGGGTGTTCGCGCACAGTCCGGGCAGGTGACGCAGTCGCACGCCCAGGCGACTGCGCCACCGCGCCGTCTGCGCCGGATGTACTCCGACAGCGAGATCCCCGCCAGCGCGGAGAACATCCGGCGGAAGTGGTACTCCGACGTCACCGCGATCCGCGCCAGCTCGGTCGCCTCGATCCGCTGATCGAGATGCGACTCGATGTGTTCCAGGGCCTCGTTCAGCCGCTCCAGCACCTCGGTCTCCTTCCCTGACGACCTTCACGTGAGGAAGGCCGCACCCTGCCGGACCCGACATCCTGTGCCCGGTCCGCTCGGGTGGCCTCGACCCGGCCGCGGGGCACAGCCGTGGGTGGGGCCCATCAGGGAGGAGATGGGCCCCAGATGGGCGGTGGCGAGGTTGGCCGGCATGATGACCAGCGAGATGAGTTCGGCGTGTGCCGCGATGCGCAAGGGCCGCAGGTGCACGGTCACACTCCCGTGGTGGAGCCGGGGCGGATGATCATCAGGATGGTGACAGCGGCCCACAGGAGGTTGAACACGCCGGTGAGCATGGCGAGGCGGGCCGGTGCACGGGTGGCGGTGGCGGCGGGGGCCCGGGCCGCGGTGAGGGCACCGTCCTGGGCGGGCAGGATCAGCAGGGCCAGGACGGCGGCGGCCGCGGCGGTCAGGATGATCGAGGCGATCAGCCATGCGCTGCCGAGGACGCCGAGGCTGCCGGCGGTGCCGAACCCGAAGAGGGGTACGGCGATCCCGACGGCGGCGTAGACGCGGCCCGCACCTCGACCGCCTTGATGCGGCCCTGCTCGTGCAGGCTCCGGGCCTGCTCCCACCCGGCGGCGCGCATTCGCCCCTTGGGGCCGGTCGCGGCGAGCGGCAGCTTCTCGGTCAGGGGGCCGTCCACCGGCCCGTAGCCGTAGAGATTGCCCAGCGGTGGTAGGGCGGTGCGGCACAACAGTGGATCGTGGCAGCGCCTTGCGCCGCCGCGATCAGGCTCTTGTGCCGGAGAGTCAGGAGCGTGCTGCAGCCTCGGCCGATACCCTCCACCGCCGCCCTCAGCAGATGCCGTCGCCCGGCTTCGGATTGCCGAGCCCGAAGAGCGGCCGCAGCTTCAGCCCGGCCCAGGTGCCGAGGAGCGCGAAGGCGCCCCAGAGCCAGCCGTGCAGGCTGCCGGAGGCGATGCCCGCGAGGTACGCGCCGATGTTGCAGCCGCCCGCCAACCGGGCGCCGATGCCCATCAGCACCCCGCCGAGCACCGCCGCGACCGCCGTGCGCCACGGCACGCCCCGGTGGAGCGTCCACGTGCCGCCGAGCGCGGCGGCGGCCGCCGCGCCGATCATGATGCCGATGTCGGTGAGGCTGGTCTTGTCGCCGAGCACCGGCCCGGCGAGCATCTCCTTGTTCCCGGGCTGCTGCCACCAGCTCCAGCTCTCCGGGTGGCCGCCGATGGCGCGTACCAGCTCCGATCCCCACAGGCTGAAGGCGCTGGTGACGCCCCACGCACCGCCGGACACCAGCAGCACTCCGGCCCCCAGCACACCCAGTGCCAGGGCGCCGACGGCCAGCGGCCACGAGCCGCGCAGCACGCGGGCGGCGGCACCGCGCGCGGAGGGCACCGGGCCGGTCGGCGGCGGGGTGCGGCGGGCCTGCACACGACGGCTGGCCAGGACGACGCCGGCGAGCACGAGGATCGTCACCGCCCAGGAGCCGAACCAGCCGATGTGGTCGGCCATGAGGACCGGCTCCAGCGCGGGCAGGTCCTTCCACAGGTCGAACTGCCAGGCGGCGAGGGTCGCGCCGCCGATGAAGCCACCGAGGGTGAGCACGATCGAGGACTGTCCCGAGCCGACCGCGAAGAGGGTGCCGGAGGCGCAGGCGCCGCCGAGCTGCATACCGACGGCAAAGACGAACGAGCCGATCAGGAGCCCCAGTCCCAGCGGGTCGGCCGACGGCGCCGGTACGGATCCGAACAGCCCGGTGCCCGTGCCGATGAGCAGGGCGAACAGGGTGGCCGTGGTGCCGAGCAGCAGGGTGTGGGCGCGCAGCCCGGTGCCGTTGCCGACGGCGACCAGCTGCCGCCAGGCGGAGGTGAAGCCGAAGCGGGAGTGGAAGAGGGCGATGCCCAGTCCGAGCCCGAGCAGCAGCAGAACACCGGGCTTGGCGCCTTGGGCGGACCACACGTACGCGGTCAGCGCCACGGCGAGCAGCCCGGACACGGCGAGCGGCGCCCGGCGCACGGGCGGCGCGGCGGGGGCCTCCGGCCGGGGCGCGGAGGTGGGCGAGGGGGACAGCAGTGCGGCGGTCTTCGCCGCCTCGGCGGGCGGGGCGGTGGTCACGGGCGGGCTCCGGGGGGGACGTTCGGGAAGGCGAGCGGGCGACGACGGGGTACGGTGCCGGGCAGCCTTCGAGGATACGTTCCCCCGTCAACTATCCGGAACCGCAGGTCACCGGCCGGGCTGTGGAGTGGGCCACAGCGTGGGGACGGCGGCGCGAAAGAGCCTTGCGGCGGGCCGCCGCCCCATAGTCCGCTGACCCTCATGAGGAGCACGAGGGCCATGAGGGCTTTGAGGAAGCGGAGCGCTGCCACGGTCGTCGCCACCCTGGTCGTGGGCTCGCTGTGTGCGGGCGCACCGCATCCGCGCGCTGAGGCCGCCGAGGCCGGCATCGACCTCGATACGGTGACGATCCCGGAGTTACAGGCGCGCATGGCGGGTGGTTCGCTGACCTCGTCCGCCCTGACCACCGCCTATCTGCGGCGCATCAGGGACATCGACCCCACGATCCACGCGGTGTTGCGCACCGACCCGACGGCCCTGCGCCAGGCGGCCGCCAGCGACGTCAGACATCGGCGGGGCGACACCCGTGGCCCGCTCGACGGGATCCCCGTCCTGCTCAAGGACAACGTGAACACCAGCGGCATGCCCACGACGGCCGGGTCACTGGCGTTGGCCGGCCGCCCGCCGGACACCGACGCCGCTCTGGTGACCCGGCTGCGCGACGCGGGCGCGGTGATCCTCGGCAAGACCAATCTGTCCGAGTGGGCGAACTTCCGTGCGGCGAAGCCGACGTCGGGGTGGTCGGCGGTGGGCGGGCAGACCAACAACCCGTACGTACTGGACCGGAATCCCTGCGGTTCCTCCTCCGGTTCGGCCGCGGCGCTCGCCGCGTCGCTGGCGCAGGTGGCGATCGGCACCGAGACGGACGGCTCGATCGTGTGCCCGGCCGGGATGAACGGGGTGGTCGGCCACAAACCCAGCCTCGGCCTGGTCAGCCAGGACGGAGTAGTGCCGATCTCCGCCGAGCAGGACACCGCGGGGCCCATGGCACGCAACGTGACCGACACCGCGCTCACCCTCGCGGTGCTCAGCGGTGGCGCCACCGCACACCGCCCGGACGAGCCGGCGCGCCCCGGCCGCCTGCGCGGCAAGCGGATCGGTCTGTGGCGGCTGCCCTCGCTCGGTGCGGAGGTGGACGCCGTGATGACCCGTACCGCCAAGGAGCTGCGGCGGGCGGGAGCCGAGGTGGTCGAGGTGACGCCCCCGTACCAGAAGCGGCTCGCCGAGCTGGAATTCCCGGCGCTGCTGAGCGAGTTCCATCGGGACATCGATGTCTACCTCGCCACCCGTGAGGGGCCGCGCGACCTCGCCGAGCTGGTCGCGTTCAACCGCACCCACCCGGCGGAGCGCACCTGCTTCGCCGGTCAGGAGCTGTTCGAGCAGGCCCTTGCCGCGCCGTCCACCGCCGACCCCGAATACCGGGCCATGCGCGCCGAGTTGAAGGACCTCTCCCGGCGTTCCCTCGACGAGACCATGACCGCCCACCGGCTGGACGCCATCACCTCGCCGACGAATCCGCCCGCCTGGACGACGGACTGCGCACGGGGCGACAACGATGTGATCCCGTCCTCGACCCCCGCGGCCGTGGCCGGATACCCGTCCCTGTCGGTCCCGGCCGGGTGGGTGGGCGAACTGCCCGTGGGTCTGCTCTTGATGGCCGGTGACCATCAGGACGGCACGCTCCTGTCGCTGGGGGCCGCGGTGGAGCGGCGGCTGCACGCCTGGCGGGCACCGCGCTATCTGCCGTCGGTGACGCCCTAGGCGGGGTCAGCTCTCGTACGCGCGGATGGCGGCGACCTTCTCCGCCGAGGGGGACGTCTCGTCGAAGCGCTGCGCGAGCCAGTCGTCGGTGAGCGCGCGGGCGAGTTCGAGTCCGATGACGCGCTGACCGAAGCAGAGCACCTGGGCGTTGTTGCTGAGGACGGAGCGGCGTACGGAGTAGCTGTCATGGGCGGTGACCGCGCGGATGCCGGGGACCTTGTTGGCGCTGATGGCCACGCCGAGGCCGGTGCCGCACACCAGGAGGGCGCGGTCGGCTTCGCCGTCGGCGACGCGGCGGGCCGCCTCGACCGCGACGTGCGGGTAGGCGGTGTGCTCGTCGCTGCCCACGCCGACGTCGATGACCTCGGCGACCCGGGAGTCGGCGAGCAGGTCCTGTTTGAGGGCTTCCTTGTAGCCGTAACCGGCGTCGTCGCAGCCGACGACGATGCGGAACGGGGTCGCGGTGGTCATACGGCATCGCTTCCTGTGGTCGCGGGTACGGTGGCGACCGCGGTCAGCACCGCGGCGAGGGAGGTGGCTCCGGGGTCGGGGGTGCCCACGCTGCGGTCGGCGAGGGGACGGGCGCGGCCGAGGCGGGGGCGCAGGACAGCGGTGTGCTCGGCAGCCGCACGGGCCGCGGCCGCGGCCGACGCGTACGCCTCGGTCACCGGGACTCCGGCGCGCAGTTCTTCGGCGAAAGCGGTGGCGAACGGGGCGAGGGCGTCGACCAGGGTCTTGTCGCCCACCTCGGCCCCGCCGAGGGAGGTGACGGCGGTGAGGGCCTCCGTGGCGGCGGACGCCAGCTCCTCGCGCCCGGGCGCCCGGTCCGCCGGGAGTACGGCGCCGAGCGCGCGCAGCGCGGCGCCCCACAGCGCGCCAGAGGTGCCCCCGGCTTCCGCCGCCCAGGCGTCGCCCGCGGCGGACAGCAGCGCTGCCGGGGCGAGCCGTTCGGCATGGGCCTTCTCGGCGGCGGCCAGTGCCGCGTCGACGCCCTTGCACATGCCGCGGCCGTGGTCGCCGTCGCCCGCCACCGCGTCCAGCCGTCCCAGGTCCTCCGCGTCCCGGTGCAGCACGTCGCGGGCGGCGCGCAGGGCGTGGACGGCCAGTCCGGCCACCCCGACCGCCGCGCCGGACGCGGTGGCGGCGGGCCGGTCCCGGCGGCGCGGGGCGGTGGCGGGCCGTACGGCGTCGTCGGTCAGGGAGTCGGCCGCGGAACCGGCCGGGGAATCGGCCCGGGGCTCGGGCGGGGCGCCACGGCGGAAGGCCGGGGTGTCGGCGGGCGCGCGCCACAGCCGTTCCAGCTCGTCGTCCAGCCAGGTCAGGGTGAGGGAGCAGCCCGCCATGTCGAGGCTGGTGACGAGTTCCCCGACCTCGGGGCGTACGGGGGTGAGCCCGGCCTCGGCCAGCAGCCGGGCCACGGCACCCCACAGCACGTACAGCTCCTCGTACTTGGTGGCGCCGAGACCGTTGAGGACGACGGCGACGCGGTCACCGCCGCCCGCGGGCCGTTCTTCCAGCAGCCCGGTCACCAGGGCGCGGGCCAGCTCCTCCGCCGTGCCCAGGACGTCCTCGCTCACGCCCGGTTCGCCGTGGATGCCGAGGCCGAGGCCGAGACGGCCCTCGGGGACGGTGAACAGGGGTGCTTCGCCGCCCGGCAGGGTGCAGCCGTCGAAGGCCACGCCGAGGGTGCGGGTCCGGGCGTTGGTGTGCTCGGCGACGCGGACGACCTCCTCCAGCGGGGCGCCCTCCTCGGCCGCCGCCGAGGCGGTCTTGAAGACGACGAAGCCGCCCGCGATGCCCCGGCGCCGTGCCGTCTGGCCGACGGGTGCGGAGGCGATGTCGTCGGTGACGGCGAAGCAGCGGGCGGGTATGCCATCGCCCTCCAGCTGCCGTGCCGCCAGCCGGAAGTTCATCACGTCACCGGCGTAGTTGCCGAAGAGGAAGAGGACACCGCCGCCCGCCTCCGCCGCCTCGGCGACCGAGCGGGCACGGGCGGCCGACGGCGAGGTGAACACGTCGCCGATGACGGAGCCGTCGGCGAACCCGGGGCCGACCACGCCGCAGAAGGCGGGGTAGTGGCCGGAGCCGCCGCCGGTGAGCACGGCCACCTTCCCCTCGGGAGTGGCGCGGGCGCGCACCACGCCGCCGGGCACGGCCCGTACGTGGTCGGGGTGGGCGGCGGCGAACCCGGTGATCATGTCGTCGGTGAACCGGGCGGGATCGTTGAAGAGCCTGGTCATCGTGTGCTCCAGCCGTCGCGTGCGGCATCGAGTGCGAGCCGGTAGTCGGCGTAGCCCTCGGCGTAGTGGTCGATCAGCCCGGCTGCAGCGCGCACGGTGCGGCGGGGGGCGCGCCAGGCGGCGGTGTCGACGGGCATGCCCAGGGAGTGCCAGGCGGTCTGGGCGGCACCGCGGATGCCCACGGCGTCGTCGCAGACGTCCAGGTCACGGCCGAGGACTCCGGCGAAGATGCGCGCCCATTCCCCGGAACGCGCGCCGCCGCCGCACGCGGTGATGGAGCCGCAGACGCCGAGGGTCTCCATACAGTGCCGGGCCGAGTAGGCGACGGCCTCGCACAGCGCCCGCACCAGGTCGGCGCGGCCCGCCAGCGGGGAGAGGCCGTCGAACCGGCCGCGGGCCCGCGCGTCGACGAAGGGGGCGCGCTCGCCACTGGCGGACAGGAACGGCAGCGCGGTGACGCCGGAGGCGCCGGGCGGGGACTGGACGAGCAGCGCGTCCAGCGCCTCGATCTTCACGTCGAGCAGTTTCAGCAGCCAGTCCAGGCCCGCGGTGCCGATCATGGCGGGCATGACGCGCAGGAACCGGCCCTCGTACGGGGTGGCCAGGACCATTCCGGCGGGTTCGTCGGTGGCGGCCGGGCGTGGCTCGCTGTCGAGGATCTGGGCGGCGAGGGTGGTGCCGATGATGAGGTTGCCCTCGCCGGGTTCGGCCACTCCCGAGCCGAAGGCGCAGGCCGGAATGTCGAACGGACCGGCGGAGACCGGCAGCCCGGCGGGCAGGCCCAGCCGCCGGGCGGCGTCGGGCAGCAGCCGGTGCAGGGTGCCGGGCGGTGCCGGGTCCGGCAGCAGCCTGCGGTGGTCGGACAGTCCGCACAGCTCGAGCGCGGTCTCGTCGTACGTACGCGTGGCGACGTCGAGGAACGGCTGCGAGGCGTCGGAGGCGTCGACGGTCACCGCGCCGGTCAGCCGCTGGACGACGGCGTCCACGCAGTACCCGGCGACGTGCGCCGCCGCCAGCCGCTCCGGCTCGTGTTCGGCGAGATGGGCCAGCAGGGGCGCGGCGGAGCCGGGGAACAGGCCGACGCCGGTGCGCCGGTGCAGGGCGCGCAGGGTGCCGTCGGCGGTCCACCGGTCGAGCCGGTCCGCGGCCCGGCCGTCCATCCAGGACACCGCGCGGCCGACCGGTGCGCCGGTGGCGTCGCGCAGCCACAGGCCGTCGCCCTGCCCGGTGAGGGCCAGCGCCTCGACCGGTTCCCCGTTCATCTGCGCGGCGTCGGCGAGGGCCGCCCGTACGACGGTCTCCACGGTGCCCACGACGTCGTCCAGGTCCTGTTCGACGCGCTGGCCGGGCAGGGTGTAGACGGTGCTGCGGGCCTCGTGTGCGGGGGTGGTGCGGCCGTCCTGGGAGATCAGCTGGGCCTTGGTGACCGACGTCCCGATGTCCACTCCGACGATCATGATCGGCCCCCGGTGGTCAGCACCTCCGGGTTGGCGAGGTGGCGCAGCGGGTCGCCGCGCAGGAAACGGGCGGCCTCGGCGCCGGTGATCGCGGCGGCCCGGTCGGCGGTCTGCCGGGTGGCGCCCGCCAGATGGGGCGTGGTGATGACGTTGGGGGCGCGGTGCAGCGGCCAGTCGGCCGGGGGCGGTTCGACGTCGTAGACGTCGAGGGCGAGCGCGCCGAGCCGGCCGGACTCCAGCAGACCGGGCAGCGGCGCGTAGTCGAGCAGATCGCCGCGGGCCGAGTTGACGAGGACGGCGCCCTCGGGCAGCAGGGCGAGGTTGCCGGCGTTGAGCAGATGCCGCGTCTCGGGGGTGACCCGGGCGTGCAGGCTCACCACGGAGCTGCGCCGCAACAGGTCGTCCAGCTCGGTGAGTTCGACACCGTCGGCCTTCGCCCGGTCCGGGTCCGCGTACGGATCGGATACGAGGACGTGGGCGCCGAAGGCCCGCAGCACGCGGGCGACGATCGCGCCGATGGCCCCGTACCCGACGAGGCCGACGGTGGCGCCGTCGAGTTCAAGACCGGCGTTCTCGTAGGCGTAGTAGTCGCCGCGCCACACGCCCTCCTTGAGGGCGGCGTCGGCGAAGGTGATGCGGCGCAGGGCGGCGAGGATCAGCCCGACGGCGAACTCGGCGGCCGCGGCGGCGTTGCGCCCGGGGGTGAAGGTGACGGGGATGCCGGCGGCGGTGGCGGCGGCCACGTCCACGTTGACGGGGCCGCCGCGGGCCACGCCGATGAACTTCAGCCGGGGTGCCGCGCGGATGACACGGGCGGTGAAGGGAGCCATCTGGGTGAGGGCGACGCTCGCGTCACCGAGCGCCTCCAGCACCTGTTCCTCGGTGCCGCTGGCCTCCTTGACGCCGCCGTTTCCCCGCTCGTCGGCCCCCACGGGGCCGAAGGGCTCGTGGGGCCAGCGGGTGCGCAGCGTACGGAAGTCCAGCTCGGCGGAGGGCAGGGCCTCGCTCAGGGCGGCGGAGAAGAGTTCGGGGGCGACGAAGTCGTCACCGGCTACCAGAACGGTGGTCATGTCCGGTCACTCTCCTCGGGCGTCGAGCTTGCTGAGCAGGAAGTCCCGCACGGCGCCGTGGTCCGGGGAGCGGAAGGCGGCGGCCGCGAGAGCGTCGTCGGCCGGCGGGTACTGCGGGTTGGGGATGGCCACGACGGTCATACCGGCGGCCGCGGCCGCGCGGAGTCCGTTGCTGGAGTCCTCGACCGCGAGACAGCGCTCCGGGGCCACGCCGAGTGCGCTCGCGGCGGCGAGATAGACGTCCGGGCTCGGCTTTCCGCGCGGCACCTCGGCGCTGGAGACGGTCGCCTTGAAGTGGTGGTCGACACCGTGATGGACGAGGACGGCGTCGATGACCCGGCGCGGCGCGGAGGAGGCGAGCGCGACGGGTCCGCGCTCGGCGGTGGCGGTGATCATCTCGCGGGCTCCGGGCAGCAGCTCGATGCGCCCGTCGGTCAGCGCCCGGACCATGCCGTCGACGACGGTCCGCTCGGTGTCGGCGGCGGAGCCGCCCGCCCCGCAGAACGTGGTGAGGTAGGCGGCCCACTCGGGGGCGCTCATCCCCTGGACGTCACGGGTCTGGTCCGGGCCCCAGGATCGGCCATGGGCGGCGGCGTACGCGGTCCACAGCTCCTCCCACAGATGCTCGCTCTCCACCAGCACGCCGTCCATGTCGAAGACCACTGCGTCGGCCATGCGTACCCCTGATCTGCTGGCTGATGATTCCGTCGCAGCGAAATTAACAGCCATGGTGTGAGTTGTCACTGGTTCCATGTGAGAAATTGGCACGGCAGGATGGAGCCATGACTCTCCCGTCTTCGCGCGGTGCGCGGCAACAGCGACACCAACTGATCGTCGACCACGTCCTGGCCCGGGGGGACGCCACCGTGGCCGAGCTGGCCGAGCTGACCGGCGTCAGTCTGATGACGGTCCACCGGGACATCGCCGAGCTGGCGGATCGCGGCATTCTCCGCAAATACCACGGTGGCGTCTCCGCGCAGCCCTCGATGGTCTTCGAGTCCAGTTCGGACTTCCGGCTGCACGCGCACACCGAGGAGAAGCAGGCGCTGGCCCGCGCCGCGTTGTCGTTCGTGGCGCCGGGGATGTCGGTGATGCTGGACGACTCGACCTCGGCGCTGGCCCTGGCGCAGCTGTTGCCCGAGGTGGGGCCGCTGACCGTGGTGACGAACTACCGCCTGATCACGGAGGAGCTGCGGAACGCCGAGGGCATCCGGCTGATCTGCGTGGGCGGCGAGTACTCGCGCACCCATGACTCGTGGATCGGGCTGCCTGCGATCGACATGGTCAGCGGCATCTCCGTCGATCTGACCGTGCTGTCCACCTCCGGGATGACCGCGGACATGACGTTCCATCAGGAGCAGGAGATCGTCAGCATCAAGCGGGCGGCCCGGCAGGCGGGCGCGACGAGCGTCCTGCTCATGGACCACAGCAAGGTGGGCCGCCGGGCGCTGCATCGGCTGGAGAGCGTGGACTCCTTCGACCATGTGCTGCTGACCGGCCCGGTGGACGAGGAACTGCTGCGGGAGATGCGGGAGCTGACCGATGTGCGGGTGATCGAGGTGGGTAATTAACATCGCCGCTCGTTATTTTCACCAAGACTCTTGATATTTCTCTCGGCGCGCTTGAGTATCTGCGGTCATACTCCGACACACCTCAGACACACCTCAGAGTGGAGGTAGCGATGCCGAAAGCCTTGGTCCTGGGCTACGTGGGCGTGCTTCTGTTCATGATCGGCGACGGTGTCGAATCCGGCTTCATCGCCCCGTACATGGCCGACCACGGCGCCGGGACGGACGTCCGGGCCGGTTACGTCATCACGGTGTACGGCATCGCCGTCATGCTGGCGTCCTGGTTCTCCGGCGCGCTCTGCCAGGTGTGGGGGCCGCGCCGGGTGATGTGGGTCGGCCTGGCGATCTGGGCCGTCTTCGACGCCGCGTATCTGCTGTTCGCGCTGGGCACCGAGAACTACCCGCTGA
Source organism: Streptomyces sp. NPDC021212 (assembly GCF_044332925.1). NCBI lineage: Bacteria > Bacillati > Actinomycetota > Actinomycetes > Kitasatosporales > Streptomycetaceae > Streptomyces > Streptomyces sp. NPDC021212. Next base: position 525,077 of record NZ_JBIRPZ010000001.1, on the reverse strand, counting down.
TGCTGCTCTTCTACGGCATCCGGGGCTTCGGCTACCCGCTCTTCGCGTTCGGCTTCCTCGTATGGATCACCAACACGGCGCCGAAGGCCCGGCTGGGCACCGCGGTCGGCTGGTTCTACTTCGCCTTCACCGGCGGCCTGCCCACCCTCGGCTCGCTGTGGTCGAGCCTGACGATCCCCTGGTTCGGCCGCCTCGGCACGCTGTGGTCCGCGCTGGCCCTCATCCTCCTCGGCGGCGCCATCGCCCTGGTCGGCGCCCGCCGGAGGCCCGGGGGTGACCGGATGGCGCCGTCGGAGGTCACCACCGGGCAGAGCCTGCTCAACTCGGTCTCCATCGTCTGGACCCATCCGCGCGTCCTGGTGGGCTGCCTGGTCCGGGTCATCAACACCGCCCCCGAGTTCGGCATGCTGGTCTACCTGCCGCGGATCTTCTCCGACGACATCGGTTTCGGCGAGGACAAGTGGCTTCAGCTGCTGGCGATCATCTACGGCACGAACATCTTCTTCAACCTCATCTTCGGTGTCCTCTCCGACCGCATCGGGTGGCGCACGACCATCGCCGGCTTCGGCGCCCTGGGCTGCGCGATCAGCGTCACGACGCTGTACTTCGTACCGGTGTGGCTCGGCCCGGACTACTTCTGGGTCGCGGTGCTCGCGGGCATGTTCTACGGGGCGACCCTCGCGGGATTCGTTCCCATCTCGGCGCTCATCCCGTCGATGGCCCCGGAGAACAAGGGCGGTTCAATGGCCCTGCTCAACCTGGGCGCGGGCGGCGCGGCCTTCGTCGGCCCGGCGCTCGCCAGCCTGTTCTTCCCCCTCGTCGGCGCGGGCGGGGTCACGATCGTCTTCCTCGCCCTGTACCTGGTGGCCTTCGTGCTGACGTTGCTGCTGAAGCTGCCGGAGGAGCGGGACGGCGAGCCGGTGGCCTCCGACGCGTCCCGGAAGGACGCGGCCACGGCCTCGTCGTAACGCGCCGTCCGGTCGCCGTCCGGTCGCCATTCCGCGGCGTCGTGGCCGGAACCTGGTGCTTCTGTGCGCCCCTCCCACAGGGTGGAAGCACGCGAACGAGGAGAGCCCTGATGTCCGGACCGAATGGCGGGACCACGCTCCTGGAGGTCTTACTGGACGCCGCCGAGGTGGCTCCCGACCAGGTGCTGGTTCATGTGCGGGGAGATGGTGGCGAGCGGACCGTCACCTACGCGCAGTTGCGGGACGACGCATTGTGCGTCGCCGGGGGCTACCTCGCGGCCCGGGTGGCCCCCGGCAGCTGTATCCTCCTGCTCGCCGACCGCGGTGACGACTTCCAGGCGATGTTCTGGGGCGCGCTGGCGGCGGGGCTCGTGCCGGTGCCGCTGGCGGGCGACGCACGGCGGGTGCTGCCGGTGTGGGAGCTGCTCGGCCGCCCTCCGGTGGCCGTGGACGAGACCACCGCGACGCTGCTGGACGAACTCCCCTCCGCAGTACGGCCGTTGCGGCTGGGGACGCTTCGGCAGGGCCGCCCGCCCGGCCGCCTGCCGGTGGCCGCCCCCGATGACGTGGCCTTCCTCCAGTTCTCGTCGGGCAGCACCGGGGCGCCCAAGGGCGTGGAGCTGACCCATGCCCGCGTACTGGCCAACCTGGCGCAGATCCGTACCGCCGCGGCCCTCACGTCCGGCGATGTGGTGGCGAGCTGGATGCCGTACTTCCACGACATGGGGCTCATCGGCACCCATCTGGCCCCGCTCGCCGCGCGCGCCGAACAGGTGCGGCTGGAGCCGCTGACGTTCGCCAAACGCCCCGCGCTGTGGCTGGAGACGGCCGCCCGGCACCGGGCCACGGTCCTGTCCGCGGCCAACTTCGCCCTCGCGCTGGCCACCCGGCGGATTCCCGACGAGGTGTTCGGCCGCCTCGACCTGACCGCCGTGCGGTTGGTGCTGGTCGGTGCCGAGCCGATCGCCCCGGCGGTGTGGCGGCGGCTCGACCGCGCCGTACCGTATGCAGCTCCCGTACGGACGCCGCGCTCGTCGGCTATCTCCCCGCGCCCGCGCATCTGGCGGCGCTCGCCGGGGTACCGGCCGCGGGGCTGCCCCGTGAACACCTGCAGGCCCTGCTCTTCCCGGACGGCGGCCCCCGCCTGCTGGAGGAGATCAGCACACCGCTGGGCCGCTCGGCGTTCGTGTCGCTGCCACTGTTCGCCGACGAACTGGCCCCGGGGGACGGGCTCACCGGCCACACCGCCCGCGCCGTCGCCCACGCCGCGTCCCTCGGCGCGCGCTGTGTCTCCCTGGCCGGGATGATCCCCGCGTACACCGGCTACGGATTCGAGGTCGTGCGCGCCACCAGCCACGGGGCGACGACGGTCACCACCGGCCACGCGGCCACCGCGGTGTCCGTGGTCAAGACCGTCCATGCCGCGCTCGCCACGACAGGACGCGACCTCGGGGATCTGACCGTCGCCATGGTCGGGCTCGGCTCGATCGGCACCTCGTCCCTCAAGCTGCTGCTCGGTGACGCCCAGGGCCCACCCGCCCGCCTGGTGCTGTGCGACCTCGCGGGCAGCGCGCCCCGCCTGCGCGCGCTCGCCTCGGAGTTGCGCGGAGACGGCCTGGCCGGGTCGGTGGAGACGGCCGAGTCCGCCCCGGCCCTGCCCGACGTGGTGTACGAGGCCGACCTGATCGTCACGGCCGTCAGCGGTGGTACGGCCGTGCTCGACGTCGACCGGTTGCGCGCGGGTCCCATCGTGGTCGACGACTCGTTCCCGCACTGTTTCGACACCGCACGCGCCCTGGACCGGATGCGCCGGCGACGCGATGTGCTGACGGTCGGCGGCGGGCTGCTCGCGGTCGGCGACACCGAGCGGCACATCGCCGACGACCTGCCACCGGCCGCCGCCTCCGGCTACGCGGCACAGCCGTGGCTGCCGGGTACGGTCGCCTCCTGCCGACTCGAATCCCTGCTGCACACCGCCGTGCCCGGCCTGCCGCTGGTCCACGGGCCGGTCGACGCCTCGCCCGCGCACGCCTACCGGGAGGCGGTCGAGGCGGCCGGGGTGAGCGCGGCGCCACTTCATCTGCTCGGCCACAGGATCGGCGACGAGGGCTGAAAACACCGGTGCCCCGGCCGGAAACATCCCGGCCGGGGCACCATGCTCTCGCCCCGAAGGGCCCTACGGGTCAGCGCTGTCGGGTCAGTCCCGCTGAGCGTCCGCGGGAAGCTTGCGCCACTTCACCTCGGTGTCGGTGTCGAACGCGAAGTCGAGCATCTTCTGCGCGTCCGGGTAGCGGTCCGCGGCGTCGTTGAGGATGACGCCCACGACCGTGCGGCCGTCGCGCTTGGCGGCGAACACCAGACAGGGACCGGCCGGGGTGGTGGTCCCGGTCTTGACCCCGACCGCGCCCTTGTACGAACCCAGGAGACGGTTGGTGTTGTCCCACGAGTAGTACCGGGTACGGCCGTTGGCCGCCGGTGCCTCCTGCTTGGTGGACACCGACTTGACGACCGTCTGGAAGGTGGAGTTCTCCATCGCCCGCTGCGTCAGCTCCGCCATGTCGCGGGGCGTCGAGAAGTTCCCGCTGCTCGCCGAGACACCGTCGAAGGAGTCGTAATGGGTGTTGGTGAGCCCCAGGTCCTTCGCCTTGGCGTTCATCTTGGAGACGAACGACTTGGTGCGCTCGGCCACGGTGTCGCCGGTGCCGAACGTGTCCGCCAGCGCCATCGCCGCGTCGCAGCCCGACGGGAGCATCATCCCGTACAGCAGCTGGTTCACGGTCAGCTTGTCGCCGGCCTGCAGGTCCGCCGTGCTGGCTTCCGTCTTGGTCACATAGTCCCGGTAGTCCTGCTTGACCGTGACCTCCTTGTTGAGATCAACGTTCTTGGACTCGAGGACCACGAGCGCGGCCATGATCTTCGTCGTGCTCGCCATCGGACGCTTGGTGTCGGCGTCCTTGGCCATCAGCTCCTCGTCGGAACCGGTGTCGAGCAGGTACGCGCCCTTGGCGCTGACCTTCGGTGGCTCGGGCGAGGCCTGAGCCACCGTCACCGGGACCGCGATCGCCACGGCCGCTGTGGACGCGACCGCCGCCACCTTCCAGCGACGGGTCACGGTTCCACGACGTTTATGCATTCGCCCTCCGTTTCAGTAGAAGATCGATCGGCGGGCGCATCGTCTCACTGTGTGCAGGGAGAACTTGCTTCGGGGGCACCGTTACCGGAGTAGCCGGGGGCGGGATCCGGGTGCGCGGTGGATGGCGGTGACGGTCCGCGGCGGGCCGCATCGCAGTTCATACAACGGTCCTCCACATACCAGCCGGCCACGGCAGGACCTCTTCCCGTCAGCCCTCGGCCGTGGTTGCCGCCCGCTTGCGGGCGCGGTAGGCCGCGGCTTTGACGCGGTTGCCGCATTCGTCCATCCCGCACCAGGAACGCCGGGCGCCGCGCGAGCGGTCGAGATAGATGCGTGTGCAGCCACCGCGGCCGCACTCCTTGAGACAGGCGTGGGGGTCGGCGAGGACGGCGATGCCGGTTCCGGCGAGCTGGGAGAGCACCGCCGGGAGGTCTCCCGACGTCCGCAGCCCCGCGTCGCCGAGTTCGACCGTGGGCACCGGCCCGGCGGCCGTGGCGTTGATGATGCCGAGGCTGCCCGGGTCGAAGGGCCTGCCGAGCACGCGGTCGAGAGCGAGCCGGTGGACGGCCTCGCGCAGGGCCAGCGCGGATTCGAAGGTCGCGGCGTCGGCGGTGACCCGGTCGGGGAGCGCATCGCATTGAGCCACCCACCGCTCCAGGTCCGCGGGCGCGGCCAGGACGTCGACGGGCTCATCCCGACGGGACAGCACGGTGCCGGCCAGATCGAGGGCCGGGTTGCCGCTCACGTACGCGAAATCCACGTCACCATCTTGACCGGTGACGGGGTCGGTGGCAAGGTCGTCACCTGCTGAGCCGGTGACACCAGTACGAGTACGGGAGAACGCATGGCCGAGATCCGCGACATCGAGGTCGTCGTCCTCGACGTCCTCGGAACGCTGGTGGACGAACCCGGCGGGCTCCGCGCGGCCCTGCGCGAGGCCGTACCCGCACCCGACACCGCGTCCGTCGACGCGGTGCTCACCCTGTGGCAGCAGTACGTCGAGCGCGAGCAGCGACGCATCGCGCAAGGGCGCCGCGCGTACGTCAACACCGACACCATCGACACGGAGGCCGCTCAAACGGTCGCCGACCATGCCGGACTCACGGACCCGGCGGTCATCGCCCGGCTGGCCACGGCGGGGCGACGCCTGCCGCCCTGGGGCGACTCCGTTTCCGGCCTCGAACGGCTCGCGCGGCACTTCCCCGTGCTCGGCCTCTCCAACGCGAGCCGCACCGCTCTGCCGCGGCTCAACGCGTACGCCGGGCTGCGCTGGCACCAGGCCCTGTCCGCCGAAGCCGCCTCGGCCTACAAGCCGGCGCCCGAGGTGTACCGGCTCGCCATCGACACCGCCGGATGCGCACCGGAACGCGTGCTCATGGTGGCCGCCCACGCCTGGGACCTCCGCGGCGCCCGGGCGACGGGCATGCGGACCGCCTACGTCCGGCGACCGGTCGGCGATCCGCCGACCGGCTCCGACCTCTTCGACGGGCGGTTCGGCGGGCTGGACGAACTGGTCACCGCGCTGACGACCGGGTAGCCGGTCAACGGCCTACGGCCGGGGCGGCGCGCTGGTGTCCCGTACCACCGGCTTCGGGTCCAGGACCGCCCCCTGCTGCTCCGAGGCGGCGCCCTCTTCGTGGCGGCGGGCCTCCTCTCCCTCGCGTTCGTGAAGGCTTGCGTCCCCGAGACCAGGGGACGCACGCTCGACGTCCTCGAAGCGGAACTGCGCACCCGGTTCTCCTGAAGCCCCGGTCAGGCGCCGACGTACGCCGCCAAGTGCTCGCCGGTGAGGGTGGCGCGGGCGTCGACGAGGTCGGCGGGGGTGCCCTCGAAGACGATCCGGCCGCCGTCGTGGCCCGCGCCGGGGCCGAGGTCGATGATCCAGTCGGCATGGGCCATGACCGCCTGGTGGTGCTCGATGACGATGACCGACTTGCCGGCGTCGACCAGCCGGTCGAGCAGGCCGAGCAGATGCTCGACATCGGCGAGGTGCAGACCGGTGGTCGGCTCGTCGAGGACGTAGACGCCGCCCTTCTCGCCCATGTGCGTGGCCAGCTTGAGCCGCTGCCGCTCACCGCCGGACAGGGTGGTGAGCGGCTGCCCCAGGCTGAGGTAGCCGAGCCCGACGTCGGCGAGGCAGCCGAGGATGCGGTGTGCGGCCGGGGTACGCGCCTCGCCCGCGCCGAAGAACTCCTCGGCCTCGGCCACCGGCATCGCCAGCACCTCGCTGATGTCACGGCCGCCGAGGCGGTGCTCCAGCACCGACGCCTGGAACCGCTTTCCGTCGCACTCCTCGCAGGTGGTGGAGACACCGGCCATCATCGCGAGGTCGGTGAAGATGACACCGGCGCCGTTGCAGTTCGGGCAGGCGCCCTCGGAGTTGGCGCTGAACAGCGCCGGCTTCACGCCGCCCGCCTTGGCGAACGCCTTGCGGATCGGGTCGAGCAGTCCGGTGTACGTCGCCGGGTTGCTGCGCCGGGAGCCACGGATCGGGCCCTGGTCGATCGCCACCACCCCCGCCTCGGCGGCCTCCCGGCTGCCCACCAGCGAGCCGTGCATGAGCGAGCTCTTGCCGGAGCCGGCCACGCCGGTGACGGCGACCAGCACACCGAGCGGGATGTCGACGTCGACGTCGCGCAGGTTGTGCGCCGTCGCGCCGCGGATCGGCAGGGTGCCGGTGGGCTTCCGCACCGTGTCCTTGAGGGCGGCCCGGTCGTCGAAGTGGCGGCCGGTGATCGTGCCACCGGTCCGCAGCCCCTCGACGGTGCCCTCGAAGCAGACGCTGCCGCCCGCCGTACCCGCGCCGGGGCCGAGGTCGACGACATGGTCGGCGATCGCGATGGTCTCCGGCTTGTGCTCCACGACGAGCACGGTGTTGCCCTTGTCCCGCAGCCGCAGCAGCAGGTTGTTCATGCGCTGGATGTCATGGGGGTGCAGCCCGACGGTGGGCTCGTCGAAGACGTAGGTGACATCGGTGAGCGAGGAGCCGAGGTGGCGGATCATCTTGACGCGCTGCGCCTCGCCGCCCGACAGCGTGCCCGACGGCCGGTCGAGCGAGAGATAGCCGAGGCCGATCTCCACGAACGATTCGAGGGTGTGCTGGAGCGCGGCGAGCAGCGGCGCCACCATCGGCTCGGCCAGGCCACGTACCCATGCGGCCAGGTCGCTGATCTGCATCGCGCAGGCGTCGGCGATGTTGATTCCGCCGATCCGTGAGGACCTGGCCCCCTCGGTGAGGCGGGTGCCGTCGCACTCGGGGCAGGCGGTGAAAGTGACCGCGCGGTCCACGAACGCCCGGATGTGCGGCTGCATCGCCTCCCGGTCCTTGGCGAGAATCGACTTCTGGATCTTGGGGATCAGCCCCTCGTAGGTGAGGTTGACTCCGTTGACCTTCACCTTGGTCGGCTCACCGTAGAGGAAGTCCTGCATCTCCTTCTTGGTGAACCTGCGGATCGGCTTGTCCGGGTCGAGGAAGCCCGACTGGGCGTAGAGCCCCACGGTCCACACGTTGTCCGGCTTCCAGCCGGGGATGGTGAACGCGCCCTCGGAGATCGACTTGGAGTCGTCGTAGAGCTGGGTGAGGTCGATGTCGGAGACCGTGCCCCGGCCCTCGCAGCGCGGGCACATGCCACCGGTGCGGGTAAAGGTCGCCTTCACGGCCTTCTTGTTGCCGCGCTCGACCGTGATCGCACCGCTCGCCCGGACCGAGGGGACGTTGAAGGCGAACGCGCCGGGCGGGCCGATGTGCGGCTGCCCGAGCCGGCTGAAGAGGATGCGCAGCATCGCGTTGGCGTCGGTGGCGGTGCCGACCGTGGAGCGGGGGTCGGCGCCCATGCGCTGCTGGTCGACGATGATCGCGGTCGTGAGCCCGTCGAGCACGTCGACCTCGGGCCGCGCGAGGGTCGGCATGAAGCCCTGCACGAAGGTGCTGTACGTCTCGTTGATCATCCGCTGGGACTCGGCGGCGATGGTGTCGAACACCAGCGAGCTCTTGCCCGAGCCGGAGACACCGGTGAACACGGTCAGCCGGCGCTTCGGGATCTCGATGCTGACGTCCTTGAGGTTGTTCTCGCGCGCCCCGTGCACGCGGATCAGGTCGTGGCTGTCGGCAACGTGCGGCGCAGGCGACCGCGTGTCCGCCCCTCTGGTCATGCTCATCGTGTCTCCATCTGTGGGACGGGCCGCCTTCGCGAGCCCCGTCGGCGTCGCCTGGCTCGACCTGACCGGCTTCGAGCAGTATGTCCCGCCCCGGGCGACCGCGCTTCTCCATCTCTGATCGGTCTCCGGTCGGTCCGGCCGTCCGCTCCTGGGGGTGCCTTCCGGCGCCCTCCAGGAGAACGCGGACCTCCGCATGGCTCAGCACAAGATCTTCGCCGCCACCGCCGACGCGTCGGCGGCGCAGTGGGACAAGTGCACGTACCCCTCGGCGGCCGATCACACCGTCGTGCAGTGCATCATCCCCGAGCCCCTGGGCTCCGACGACTCGACCACCTTCGAGGTCTTCCTCGGCGACGGCCTGGGTGTCCGGGGCGGCCAGGGCGACGACACCATCGTCGGCGCCTGCTCGTACGAGTGCCGCGGCGACGCCGGGAACGACACCCCACCGGAACCGGCGAAGCCGACAATCTGTACGGCGACGACGGCAACGACATCCTGCGCGCCGGGGCCGAGAACGACTACGTGTACGGCGGCAAGGGCACGGACACGCTCTCCGGCGGTCCGGGCTCCAACAAGGTCTACCAGGACTGACGGCTGAGCCGTTCCCCGAGGCCGCGGCGGTCACCGCCGCGGCCTTCTTCACGCTCATGACCATGCTCTCTGGTCCCGGTGCGTGACAGGTGTCTACAACAAAATACCCTGTTTCTCTACTGCTTTGGCATTTCCATGGTCCGGGTGGTGGACACAAGGAATTAACCGCTCCGGAAAGACCCGACCAGGGCTCTTCCCGAAAACCGCGGGGGCCCAGGACTAAGATTTCCCTAGGAACACCTCCAAGGGGTGTTCCGCGGCGTCGCGCCGAATATCCTACGCCCGGACAGTGACCTAATGAAGGTCGCGAACTTCCAGCATTGACGAGTCCGTTCCGTTTCCGGGCGGGCTGGAAAACGGCACCGGCTTCGTGATCAAAGATGCCGACAGGGGGAAGCTCAGCAGTGTTGGTGGAGCGAAGAAAATTACTGGAACAGCTCGATGATCTTCTGATGCAGTCCGCGCGAAGCAGGGGGGCCATCGCCGCTGTCAGCGGTTCGACGGCGATGGGCAAGACCACGGTGCTCAACGCCCTGGCGGAACGGGCCACCGCGGCGGGCAGCACGGTGCTCGGTGTGGTGAGTTCGCCCCACGAGCGCGACGTCCCGTACAGCGCGCTCGCCCAGCTCCTGCACGCGGTGGAGGCCACGCAGGCGGACAGACTCGCCGTTCCCGCCCCGCCCGGGGCCGAGGAGGACTCCCTGGCCGTCGCACAGCAGACGTACCAGATCATCGCCGACCTGGCGGCCCGGCGTCCGCTGCTGATCACGGTGGACGACATCCAGCACAGCGACACGGCCAGCCTCTCCTGCCTGCGCTACCTGGCGCAGCGCCTGAACCGGCTCCCCCTCGCGCTGGTGTTCACGCGTGGCGTGTCCGTGGAGGAGCAGCCGCCGCGCATCCTCCACGACCTCCTGTACCGGACGAGCGTGCGCCGTTTCCACCTGGGGCCGCTCTCGCGGGTGGGCATAAGGGAGCTGGCCGCGGGCCGGGCCCCGTCCGCTCCGTCGTCCCCTCCCTCGGACCGGTTCATCGCCGAGATACACGCCCTGAGCGGCGGGAATCCACTGCTCGCCCAGGCGCTCATCGAGGAGGGAGGGGTGTCGGTCGGGCCCGTCTTCCATCAGGCGGTCCTCACGTATCTGCACCGGATCGGTCCGCGCGCGGTCCTGCTCGCCCGGTGTGTCGCGCTGTTGGACGAGGCGGCCACGCCGCTGCTGCTGAGCCGGTTGAGCGGCATCGACACCGAACTGCTCAAACGTTACCTCCGGTTGCTCGCCGGCATCGGCGTGCTGCACGGTGTGCGGCTGCGGCACGCGGGCGTACGACAGGCGGTGCTCGGCGAGATGCCCCACGACGAGGCGACGCATCTGCGGTACCGCGCCGCCCGCCTGCTGTACGACAGCGGGGCGCCGCCCCAGGCAGTCGCCGCGCATCTGCTCGGCGCAGGTCCGCTGCACGAGGACTGGGTGCTGGACGTCCTGCGGGATGCCGCCCGCCAGGCCCTGGAGGAGGGCGACGTACAACGGGGCATCCGGTGTCTGGAGCTGGCCCGCGAGTGCTGCGTGGACGAGGCGCAGCGCCTGTCGGTGAAGTCGCACTACGCCTGCGGTCAGTGGCAGTTGCGACCCGCCGACTCGGCCCCGCACTTCCTCGCGCTCAAGGCCCCCATCGTCGAGGGAAAGCTGACGGGGCACGACGCGCTGTGGGCCGCCGAGGGCATGCTGTTCCACCTCGACTTCGACGAGGCGCTGATGGCCCTCGAGCATCTCAACGACGGCGACGAGGAGACGGCGGCCGCGCTGCACGGAACGCGGATGCTCATGGCCTCGGAGGTCCCCGGCGTGCTCGACCGGCTGAGCCGTCCGCTGCCGGCCACCGCCGCCCCGGCCATGTCCCACTCCGAGCTGCGCGCCAGACACGCCCTCGCCCTGGTCCTTGAACGGGGGGCCGACGAGTACGCCATCGCCCTGGCCGAGCAGGTGTTCTCCAGCCGCCAGAACGCGGCGACGTCGCAGCTCAGCAGCTTGCCGAAGGCGCTGCTCGCCCTGTGCTACGCGGATCGGCTCGACACCGCGGCCACGTGGCACGACCATCTGGCGGGCGACGCGGGGCGCCATGACGCACCGGCCTGGCGGGCGCAGATCGCCTGCGTCGGCGCGCTCGTCTCGCTGCGGCGGGGACGGCTGGCGGATGCCGTGCGCCAGGCGGAGTCGGCGTACGCCCGGCTGTCCGGACCGAGGTGGAACGTCAGCAGTGCGCTGGCGCTGGCCATACTCATCGAGGCGCACACCGCGATGGGCGACCACCGGGCCGCGGCCGGGTATCTGACGCCGGAGCCGCCGCCGGAGCTGTTCCTCACCCGCGCGGGGCTGCACTATCTGTACGCGCGCGGCCGCCACCACCTCGCCACCGGCAAGACGTATCTGGCGCTGTCCGACTTCCAGGGGTGCGGCAGCCTCATGCGGCGCTGGAACATCGACACGCCCGCCGTGGCGCCCTGGCGGCTGGGCGAGGCGGAGGCGTGGCTGCGGCTGGGCGACCGGGAGCGGGCGGCCCGGCTCGTCGAGAAGCAGCTCGCGAGGCCGGACACCGGGCTCGCCCGGTCGCGCGGGATGGCCCTGCACGGCCTGGCGCTGGTCCAGCCGGTCACCCAGCAACCCTCCGTTCTGCGGGACGCGTTCCGCCTGCTGGAGAGCTGTGGCGCACGGTACGAGGCGGCCGCCGTGCTGGCCGATCTCAGCCGCGCGTACCAGCAGTTGGGGGACAAGCGGGCCCGGCCGACCGCGCGGCGGGCGTGGCGGCTCGCCAAGAGCTGCCAGGCGGAACCCCTGTGCCAGGAGTTGCTTCCGACGTCCGCGCCGCGGAGCATCGGCACAGGAGGGAGCGCGGGGTCGCGCGACGGTGACGGTGCGGTCCAGGACACCTTCGGCAGGCTGAGCGAATCCGAGCGGCGCGTCGCCATGCTGGCCGCCCAGGGATATGCCAACCGCGAGATCGCCGACCGGCTGTTCATCACCGTCAGCACCGTGGAGCAGCATCTGACCCGCGTCTACCGCAAGATGGGCATCAGGAACCGCGAGCAGCTGTTGCAGGGGGCCCACGCCGTCAGCTACGAGTCCGCCTGACCCGTGCCATCGGGCCCGAAGCGAGGGGCCGTCGTCCGCCCGTCCCGTCTCCCGACGGGACGGGCGGACTGTTGCGTGCCGTCGCGCCGTCGCCACCGGAGAGCCGCCGGAGACAGGGCCCTAGGGGGCTCTACGGGTAGCTAGGGGCGGGTTGCGGAGCCGACGATCGTCCCTCAGGACGAACGCCAGCCCGGCGTCTCGACAGCGCGCGATGAGGGAGGCACTCGCCACCATGACGAGTGATCTTGTTCACGGTACTGATGCCATCGCAATCACCGGCGTGTCGTGCCGCCTCCCCCAGGCGCCCGACCCCGGCGCCTTCTGGGAGTTGCTGCGCGCGGGCCGCAGTGCGATCACCGAGGTGCCGCCGGACCGCTGGGACCCGGACGCGGTGCTGCCGGACTCCCCGGAGCGGCATCGGGCCGGGCTGCGCCACGGGGGGTTCCTCGACCGGGTGGACGCGTTCGACGCGGCGTTCTTCGGCATCTCGCCGCGCGAGGCCGTGGCGATCGACCCGCAGCAGCGGCTGTTCGCCGAGCTGGCCTGGGAGGCGCTGGAGGACGCGGGCATCGTCCCGGAGACGCTGCGCGCCACCGCGACGGGCGTGATGGTCGGGGCGATCGCCGCCGACTACACGGCGCTGGCGCAGCGCGGTGGCGCGATCACCCAGCACTCGCTGCCCGGGCTGAACCGCGGTGTCATCGCCAACCGGGTGTCGTACGCGCTGGGCCTGCGCGGTCCGAGCCTGGCGGTCGACACCGCGCAGTCGTCGTCGCTGGTGGCGGTGCACCTGGCGGTGGAGAGCCTGCGCAAGGGCGAGTGCACGCTGGCGCTGGCGGGCGGTGTGGCGCTCAACTTCGCGCCCGAGAGCGCCGAGGTCGCCGGGCGGTTCGGCGGGCTGTCGCCGGACGGGCGCTGCTTCACCTTCGACGCGCGGGCCAACGGCTATGTCCGCGGTGAGGGCGGCGGGGTCGTCGTGCTGAAGCCGCTGGCGGACGCGATGCGCGACGGGGACACGGTGTACGGGGTCATCGTCGGCAGCGCGGTCAACAACGACGGTGCCACCGAAGGGCTCACCGTGCCCAGCGCCGAGGCCCAGGCGGCGGTGGCGCGGCGGGCGTGCGAGGACGCGCGGGTGGATCCGGCGCAGGTGCGCTATGTGGAGTTGCACGGGACGGGTACGCCGACGGGCGATCCGCTGGAGGCGGCGGGCGTGGGCGCCGCGTACGGCAGCGCGCGGCCCGCAGGCTCGCCCGTTCTCGTCGGGTCGGCCAAGACCAACGTCGGGCATCTGGAGGGCGCGGCGGGCATCGTCGGGCTGATCAAGACGGCGCTGAGCATCCGGCACCGGGAGATTCCGGCGAGCCTGAACTACGCGTCGCCGCATCCGCGCATCGACCCCGAGGCGCTGAACCTGCGCGTGCAGACCGCGTGCGGCCCATGGCCGGACGCGCCGCTGCTGGCCGGGGTGAGTTCCTTCGGCGTGGGCGGGACGAACTGCCACGTCGTGCTCGCCGAGGGGCCCGGGCGGACCGCGCCCGAGGAGGACGTGCCGCAGGGCGACGGTTCGGCGGTCCCGCTGGCTCCGTGGCTGGTGTCCGGGCGTACGGAGGCCGCGTTGCGCGCCCAGGCCGGACGGCTGCTGGAGCGCCGAACGGCCGACGGTGGCGGTGATGGGGACGCGTACGACGTGGGCTGGTCGCTGGCCCGCACCCGCACCCACTTCGAGCACCGCGCCGTGGCCCTCGGGCTCGCTCACGGCGCGCAGCTGGAGGCGTTGCGGGCCGGGGCCGATGTGCCCGGGCTGATCACGGGTGTCACGGGCGACCACGGCAAGGTGGCGCTGGTGTTCCCGGGGCAGGGCTCGCAGTGGGAGGGCATGGCGCGCGAGCTGCTGCGTACGTCGGCGGTCTTCCGCGCGTCGATCGAGCGTTGCGACGCGGCGCTCGCCCCGTACGTCGGCTGGTCGCTGCGGGACACGCTGACCGCCGAGCCCGGCGCGCCGTCCCTGGACCGGGCGGATGTCGTCCAGCCCGTGCTGTTCGCGGTGATGGTGTCGCTCGCCCGGGTGTGGGAGTCGCTGGGCGTACGGCCGGACGCGGTGGTCGGGCATTCGCAGGGCGAGGTGGCCGCCGCGCACATCGCGGGAGCGCTCAGCCTGGAGGACGCCGCCCGGGTGGTGGCGCTGCGCAGCCGGACCATCATGACGCTGGCGGGCACCGGGGCCATGGCGTCGGTGCCGCTGCCGGCCGACCGGGTCGCCGACTACCTCGCCCCCTTCGGCGAGGGCCTCGGCATCGCCGCGGTCAACGGGCCCGGCACCACGGTGGTGGCCGGGGCTCCCGAGGAGGTGGCCGCGTTACTGGCCCGCTGCGAGGCGGACGGGATCCGGGCGAAGGCCGTCCCCGCCGTGGACTTCGCGTCGCACTCGCCGCACATGGAGGCCATCCGGGAACGGTTGCTGGAGCAGTTGGCGGGGGTGACGCCGCGTTCGTGTGACATCGCCTTCTACTCGACGGTCACGGCAAGCACCATCGACACGGCCGGGCTGGACGCCGCGTACTGGTACACCAACCTCCGTCAGCCCGTCCTCTTCGAGACGACGCTCCGGGCCATGGCGGAGGCGGGGTTCGGCACGTTCATCGAGTCGAGCCCGCATCCCGTGCTCACCCTCGGACTGCGGGAGACACTGCCGGAGGCTCTGGTGGTGGGGTCGCTGCGGCGGCACGAGGCGGCGTGGCCGCCGCTGCTGACCTCCCTGGCGGAGCTTCATGTGCGCGGCCTGCCCGTGGACTGGTCCGCCGTCTTCGCGGGGCGGACGCCGCGTCGCGTGGCGCTGCCCACGTACGCGTTCCAGCGCGAGCGCCACTGGCCGGAGGTGTCCACCGCGTTCGAGCCCACGGCGCGGGTTTCCCCTCAGGAGATCGAGCACGCGGAGGCCCCCGCGGCGGAGGCTCCCGCGGCGCAGGCGACCTGGCCGGAGCGGCTTGCCGGGCTGCCGGAGGACGAGCGCAGCCGTACGGCGCTGGAGCTGGTGCGGCTGCGCACGGCCATCGTGCTCGGCCATCTGAGCACGGACACGGTGGATGTCGACCGGGCGTTCCGTGAGCTGGGCATGGACTCCACGATGGCGGTCCAGCTGCGGCAGAACCTGGTGGCCGCCACGGGGCTGGCCCTGCCGGAGACCGTCGTCTTCGACCATCCGAGCCCGTCCCGGCTGGCGCGGAAGCTGCGCGAACTCGCCCTGGGCGAGGACGCGTTGGCGGTCCCTGCGCGGGCGGTGGCATCTGCGGTGGACGCCGACGACCCGATCGTGGTCGTCGGCATGGCCTGCCGCTTCCCCGGTGGCGCCGGTTCGCCCGAGGAGCTGTGGCGGCTGGTCGACGGCGGTGTGGACGCCATCTCGGGGTTCCCCACCGACCGGGGCTGGGATCTGGACGCGCTGTACGACCCCGAGCCCGGGGTGCGGGGCAAGACCTACACCCGGCACGGCGGATTCCTTGAGGACGCCGCCGAGTTCGACGCGGAGTTCTTCGGCATCAGCCCGCGCGAGGCCACCGCGATGGACCCGCAGCAGCGGGTGCTGCTCCAGGTCACCTGGGAGGCGTTCGAGCGCGCCGGGATCGATCCGGGCACGCTGCACGGCAGCGGCACCGGGGTGTTCGTGGGCGCGATGTCGCAGGAGTACGGCCCGCGGCTGCACGAGGGCGACGACGGGCTGGGGGGCTATCTGCTCACGGGCAACACCGCGAGCGTCGCGTCGGGGCGGCTCGCCTACACCTTCGGACTCGAGGGCCCGGCGGTGACGATCGACACGGCCTGCTCGTCGTCGCTGGTCGCGATGCACCAGGCGGTGCAGGCGCTGCGCGTCGGGGACTGTGCGCTGGCGGTGGCGGGCGGCGTCACGGTCATGGCGACGCCGGGCATGTTCGTGGAGTTCGGGCAGCAGCGCGGGCTGGCCGCGGACGGCCGGTGCAAGTCGTTCGCGGCCGGTGCCGACGGCACGATCTGGGCCGAGGGCGCGGGCATGGTCCTGTTGGAGCGGCTCTCGGACGCACGGGCCAACGGGCACACGGTTCTGGCCGTCATCCGCGGCTCGGCGGTCAACCAGGACGGCGCGTCGAACGGCCTGACCGCGCCGAACGGTCCGTCGCAGCAGCGCGTCATCAACGCCGCGCTGGCCGCCGCCGGGCTCACCCCCGACCAGGTGGACGCCGTCGAAGGCCACGGCACCGGCACCACCCTCGGCGACCCCATCGAGGCGCAGGCCCTGCTCGCCACCTACGGGCAGGGGCGCGCGGAGCCGCTGTGGCTGGGCTCGCTGAAGTCCAACATCGGCCACGCGCAGGCGGCCGCCGGTGTCGGTGGCGTCATCAAGATGATCCAGGCCATGCGCCACGCCACCCTGCCCAGAACCCTCCACGTCGAGGAGCCCAGCCCCCGCATCGACTGGTCCACCGGCACCATCCAGCTCCTGACCGAGGCCCGGCCCTGGCCCGAGAACGGCCACCCCCGCCGGGCCGCCGTCTCCTCCTTCGGCATCAGCGGCACCAACGCCCACCTCATTCTCGAGGCTCCGCCGAAGCCCCAGGACGCGGAGGAGCGGCAGGAGGCTCCCCACGGCCAGGATGCTCCGCAGGGCACCGTGCTCCCGTGGGTGCTCTCCGCCAAGACCGAGCAGGCGCTGCGGGACCAGGCCCAACGGCTGCGCGGCCACCTGGCCGACCACCCCGGCCTCACCCCCGCCGCCATCGGCCACTCCCTGGCCACCACCCGCGCGCACTTCCCCCACCGGGCCGTGGTGGTGGCGGCCGACCGCGAGGCGTTCGACCAGGCTCTGGACGCCCTCACCCGCGGTGAACCGTCGCCCGCCGTGGTGCGTGGCACCTCCCGCCCCGGCAGGACCGCCTTCCTGTTCACGGGGCAGGGCAGCCAGCGACTGGGCATGGGCCGGGGGCTGTACGGGGCGTTCCCGGTGTTCGCGCGCGCCTTCGACGAGGTGTGCGCCGTACTGCCCGACCCCGCGGTGCGCGAGGTGATGTGGGGCGACGAGGAGGCGCTTCACCGTACGGAGTTCACCCAGCCCGCGATCTTCGCGGTCGAGGTGGCGCTGTTCCGGCTGCTGGAGTCCTGGGGTGTACGGCCCGACTTCGTCGCCGGTCACTCGATCGGCGAGCTGGCCGCCGCGCATGTCGCCGGGGTGTTCTCGCTGGAGGACGCCGCCGCGCTCGTCACCGCGCGGGGGCGGCTGATGGGGGCACTGCCGCCCGGGGGTGCGATGGTGGCCGTCGAGGCCACCGAGGACGAGGTGACCCCGTATCTGACGGAACGGGTGGACCTCGCCGCCGTCAACGGCCCCACCTCGGTGGTGATCTCGGGCGCCGAGGACGCCGTCACCGCGGTCCTCGAACGGCTCGGTGAGCGCAGGACGAACCGGCTGACGGTGTCCCACGCGTTCCACTCGCCGCTGATGGACCCGATGCTGGAGGAGTTCCGCGCGGTCGCACAGACCGTGACGTACGCCGAGCCGCGGATCCCGATGGTGGCGGGCGGCGATGCGGCCACCGCGGAGTACTGGGTGCGACATGTGCGCGGGACGGTCCGGTTCGCCGACGCGGTGACCCGGATGGAGACCGAAGGCGCCACGCATTACGTGGAGTTGGGGCCGGACCGTGTCCTCACCGCCATGGTGCGCAACAGCCTCACCGACCCGGACGCCGCCACCCTCGTCCCCACCCTCCACCGCGACCGCGACGAGCCGCAGGCGCTGCTGGGCGCCCTCGGCCGGCTCCACGCCCATGGCGTCGCCATCGACTGGGCCCGCCTGTTCGGTGACACCGCGCTTCCGGCCGTGGACCTGCCCACGTACGCGTTCCAGCGGGAGCGCTACTGGCTGGAGACGCCGAAGCCCACCCTGGGCGCCGACAGCCTGGGACTGACGGCGACCGGCCATCCGATCCTGACCACCGCGGCCGAACTCCCCGACCCGGGCGGGCTGCTCCTGACCGGCCGGGTGAACGCCACCACCCCGGGCTGGGCGGCCGACCACGCCGTCTTCGGCACACCCGTCATGCCGGGCGTGGCGTTCGTGGACATGCTGCTGCACGCCGCGGCACGGGTGGGGTGTGCCCGCGTCGAGGAGCTGACCCACCACGTCTTCCTGGCGCTGCCCGAGCGCGGCGCGCTCCAGCTGCGGGTCCTCGTCCGGGCGGCGGACGACACGGGGCGGCGGGCCTTCGCCGTCCACTCACGGCCCGAGGACGCCCCGACGGGCGCCGACTGGACCTGCCACGCCACAGGTGCGCTCGGTGGCGTCGCCGAGGACGCCGGGGCCCCCGCCGACGCGGCCTGGCCCCCGGCCTCCGCCGAACCCCTCGACACCGAAGGCTTCTATCGGCGGATCGCCGACGCCGGTTTCGGCTACGGCCCGCTCTTCCAGGGGCTCAAGGCCGCCTGGCGGGACGGCGACACGCTGTACGCCGACGTCGCCCTGCCCGCGGGCACCGCCCCGGGCCCGTACGGCGTCCACCCCGGGCTGCTCGACTCCGCGCTCCACCCGCTGGCCCTGGCCGCGGGTGAGTCGGACGACGACACGCTCCGGGTGCCGTTCTCCTGGAGCGGGGTGACCCTCCACACGACCGGCGCACGCGCCCTGCGGGTCCGGCTCGCGCGCTCGGCGCCGGATGCGGTCGCGCTGCGGGTCATGGACGCGGCCGGGGCGCCGGTTCTCACCGTCGACTCCCTCGTCCTGCGGGCGGTCGGCGCCGAGCAGCTCGCCGCGGCCAGGCCCGACCGCGACGGCGCGCTCCACGAGGTCACCTGGCGCGCGGTGGCCACGCCACCGGACGGCGTCGTATCCCCCGGGGGCGCCGGGTGGGCGGTGGTCGGGGACGCGGACGACCGGCTGGTCGCCGCGGCGCTGGCAGCGCTCGGCCCCGCGACCGCGACCTACCCGGACGCCGAAGCCCTGCGCGCGGC
Organism: Streptomyces sp. NPDC021212; assembly: GCF_044332925.1. Classification (NCBI taxonomy): domain Bacteria; kingdom Bacillati; phylum Actinomycetota; class Actinomycetes; order Kitasatosporales; family Streptomycetaceae; genus Streptomyces; species Streptomyces sp. NPDC021212. Next base: position 506,121 of record NZ_JBIRPZ010000001.1, on the reverse strand, counting down.
GCTGCGGTCCGGTGCGGCCCGGCCGGAGACGGTCCTCGCCCGGTGCGCCGGGGTTGCCGCAGACGGCGCCGACCCGGCCGAGGCGGCGCACGCCGCGACGCGCCACGCCCTGGAGCTGCTGCAGACGGTCCTGGCCGACGGGGAGCCGGGCTCTCGCCTGGTGGTCCTCACCGAGGGCGCGGTGTCCACCGGTACCGGCGACGAGCCGACCAACCTGGCCGGAGCAGCGGTCTGGGGTCTGATCCGTTCGGCCCGGACCGAGCACCCGGACCGGTTCACGCTCCTCGACGTCGACGGCTCGCAAGCCTCCGAAGAGGCCATCGACGCGGCCCTGTCGACCGAGGAGCCCCAACTTGCCGTCCGCGAAGGCCAGTTGTTCGTTCCCCGCCTCGCCGCTCTGACGTCGGCGCCGCTTTCTGCCGCGACGCCCGCCACTCCGTTCGACCCGCGACGGACGGTGCTCATCACCGGCGGCACCGGCGCCCTCGGCGCCGTCCTCGCGCGCCACCTGGTCACCCGGCACGGTGTCAGGAGGCTGCTGCTGACCAGCAGAAGCGGCCCCGAAGCGGCGGGCGCCCTCACCGCGGAGCTGGCCGCCCTCGGAGCCGAGGCCACCGTCACGGCCTGCGACGTCGGCGACCGCGAGTCCCTGGCCGCGCTGCTGGCGGCCCTGCCCGAGGAACACCCGCTCGGCGCGGTGGTGCACTGCGCGGGCGTCCTGGACGACGGTGTGGTCACCGAACTCGACCAGGGTCGGCTGGGTACGGTGCTGCGCCCCAAGGCCGACGGCGCGTGGAACCTCCACGTGGCGACCCGGGACGCCGACCTGACCGCGTTCGTGCTGTTCTCGTCCGTGGCCGGCACGCTGGGCACCGCGGGACAGGCCAACTACGCCGCCGCCAACGCCTTCCTCGACGCGCTCGCCCACCACCGCCGCGACGCCGGCCTGCCCGCCACCTCCCTCGCCTGGGGCCTCTGGGCGGAGGACGGCGGCATGGGCGGCACCCTGGACCAGCGTGGCCTGGCCCGTATGAGCCGCGAGGGGCTGGCGCCGATGCCCACCGCACGGGCCCTCGCGCTCTTCGACGCGGCCCTCGCGACCGATCGCACGGTGCTCGTTCCCACCGGGCTCGACGTCACCGGCGCACGCGCGCAGCGGTCGCCGAGCCCGCTGTCCCCGCTGCTCGCCGACCTGGTTCCCACCCAGGCCGCGCCCGCCGGCCGGGCGAGCGACACCGGCCAGGACGACTCGCTGCGCGGGCGGCTCGCCGGGCTGAACGAGGCCGAACAGCGCGACCTGCTGCTGGACGTCCTCCGCCTGCACATCGCCACCGTCCTGGGCCACAGCACACCGCCCGCCATCGACCCCGGAACCTCGTTCAAGGACCTGGGTTTCGACTCGCTCGCGGGCATCGAACTGCTCATCGTCCTGGGCGAGGCGCTGGGGCTGCACCTGCCGTCCACCATGCTGTTCGACCATCCCACCCCCGCCGCCCTGATCACCCATCTCAGGGACGAACTGGGCGGCGATGCCCCGCTGCCGGTGGCCCCCGCCGAAGCGACGGACACCGCGAGCACCCCGCGCGCCGCCGACGACGGGGCCACCACGCCCGCCCCCGCCGCGGACGACGCCGAGCCGATCGCGGTCATCGGCATGGGATGCCGCTTCCCCGGTGGCGCGAGCACGCCGGAGGAGCTGTGGCGGCTGGTGGCCGAGGGCCGCGACGCGGTGGGGGCGTTCCCCGACAACCGCGGCTGGGACCTCGACGACCTGTACGATCCCGATCCCGACGTACGTGGCAAGACCTACGCCCGCGAGGGCGGCTTCCTCTACGACGCGGCCGAGTTCGACGCCGAGTTCTTCGGCATCAGCCCCCGCGAGGCCCTCGCGCTCGACCCCCAGCAGCGGCTGCTGCTGGAGACGGCGTGGGAGACGTTCGAGGACGCGGGGCTCCGGCCCGACACCCTGGACGGCAGCGCGACCGGTGTCTTCGCCGGAGTCGTCACCCAGGAGTACGGCTCCCTCGTTCACGAGGGCAGCGAGCCCGTCGACGGCTTCCTGCTGACGGGTACGACGGCGAGCGTGGCGTCCGGGCGGGTGGCGTACACCTTCGGCTTCGAGGGCCCGGCGGTCACGGTCGACACCGCCTGCTCCTCCTCGCTGGTGGCGCTCCACATGGCCTGCCAGTCGCTGCGGAGCGACGAATGCTCCATGGCGCTCGCCGGTGGCGCCACCGTGATGGCCAATGCGGGGATGTTCCTGGAGTTCAGCCGCCAGCGCGGGCTGGCGCCCGACGGCCGGTGCAAGTCGTTCTCGGCCGCCGCCGACGGCACGATCTGGGCCGAGGGCGCGGGCATGGTCCTGCTCGAACGGCTCTCCGACGCCCAGGCCAACGGGCACCCCGTGCTGGCCGTCATCCGTGGCTCGGCGGTCAACCAGGACGGCGCGTCGAACGGCCTGACCGCGCCGAACGGTCCGTCGCAGCAGCGCGTCATCAACGCCGCGCTGGCCGCCGCCGGGCTGACTCCGGAGCAGGTGGACGCGGTCGAGGGACACGGCACCGGCACCACCCTCGGCGACCCCATCGAGGCGAAGGCTCTCCTCGCCACTTACGGGCAGAACCGCGAGGAGCCTGTGTGGCTGGGCTCCTTCAAGTCCAACATCGGCCACGCCCAGGCGGCGGCCGGTATCGGTGGCGTCATCAAAATGATCCAGGCCATGCGCCACGGCACCCTGCCCAAGACGCTCCATGTCGATGAGCCCAGTCCGCACATCGACTGGACCACCGGCAGCGTGCGGCTGCTCACCGAGGCCCGGCCCTGGCCCGAGAACGGCCACCCGCGCCGCGCGGCTGTCTCCGCCTTCGGCATCAGCGGCACCAACGCCCACCTCGTCCTCGAACAAGCCCCCGCTCCCGCGAACCTCGCACCGGTCCCGGACACCTCGCCGCAGCCGATCACGGTCCCCTGGATCCTGTCCGCCAAGAACGAGCAGGCCCTGCAAGCCCAGGCCCAGCAGCTGCGCACCCACCTTGAGCTGAGCCCCGAGCTGCGACCGGACCGCGTCGCGTACGCACTCGCCACCACACGCGCCCTCTTCCAGCACCGGGCCGTGGTGGTGGCGGACGAGCGCGAGGCGTTCGACCGCGCGCTGGCCGCCCTCACCCGCGGCGAACCCTCCCCGGCCGTGGTCCACGGCACACCCCACCCGGGCAAGACCGCGTTCCTGTTCACCGGCCAGGGCGCCCAACGAGCGGGCATGGGACGTCGGCTCTACGACACCTACCCCGCCTTCCGGGACGCGTTCGACGAGGTCTGCGGCACGCTGGACCAGTACCTGGAAGCCGAACAGCCGCTGAAGGATGTCGTCTTCGCCGAGGACCAGGGTCAGCTGAACCAGACCCGGTACACCCAGGCCGCACTCTTCGCCCTGGAAACCGCGCTCTACCGCCTCATCGCATCCTTCGGCATCACCTCCGACTACCTCACCGGCCACTCCATCGGCGAACTCACCGCCGCCCACATCGCCGGAATCCTCACCCTCGACGACGCCTGCTACCTGGTCGCCGCCCGCGGATCACTGATGCAAGCGCTCCCCGCCGGGGGCGCCATGATTTCCGTACGCGCCACCGAGGAGCAGATACGCCCGCTGCTGGACGGACGCGAGCAGGAAGTGGCCATCGCCGCCATCAACGGCCCCACTTCCCTGGTCATCTCCGGCGACGAACACGCCACCACCGACATCGCCGCCACCCTGGCCGAACGCGGCATCAAGACCCGCCGTCTCACCGTCTCCCACGCGTTCCACTCACCCCATATGGACCCCATGCTGGAGGAGTTCGCACGCGTCGCCGCAGAACTCACCTACCGCTCCCCCACCATCCCCCTCGTCTCCAACCTCACCGGGCAGCTCGCCGACCCCGACGAGATCACCACCCCCGCCTACTGGGTCCGCCACGTCCGCGAAGCCGTCCGCTTCGCCGACGGCATCACCACCCTCCACACCCACGGCGTCCGCCACTACCTCGAACTCGGACCCGACGCCACCCTCACCACCATGGCCCAGGACAGCCTGGCCGACGACACCGAAGGCATCGCGTTCATCCCTGTCCTGCACCGGGAGCGGGAGGAGAACCACACCTTCCTCACCGCCCTGGCCACCGCGCACACCCACGGCGTCCACGTCGACTGGACACCCCTGATCGGCGACACCCACGCCCCCACCACCCTCCCCACCTACCCCTTCCAGCGCCGGCGCTACTGGCTGGAACGGCCCAAGCCCACCGCGGGCGCCGACGGTCTGGGGCTCACGGCGACCGGCCATCCGGTGCTGACCACCTTGGCCGAACTGCCCAATGGGGGCGGTCACCTCTTCACCGGCCGCGTTTCCGGCTCCGATCCCGCCTGGGTGGCCGAGCACGCCATCTTCGGCGCGATGATCGTGCCCGGCGTGGCCTTCGTCGATCTGCTCCTCCACGCGGCGCGCCATGTGGACTGCGGCCACATCGAGGAACTCACCCACCATGTGTTTCTCGCCGTACCGGAGCGCGGCGCACTCCAGCTACGGGTCCTGGTCGAACCGGCGGACGAGTCCGGGCGCCGCTCCCTCGCGGTCTACTCCCGGCCGGAGGACGCCCCGGCCGAGAACGAGTGGACCTGCCATGCCACGGGTGTGCTCGCGGCCGAGGAGAGGGAAGCCCCGTCAACGGCAGGCGTGCTGACGGACGATGTCTGGCCCCCGGCCGCCTCGGTCCCCATGGACACGGAGGAGTTCTACCGGCGGGTCACCGGTGCGGGCTTCGGCTACGGACCGCTGTTCCGGGGGATGCGCGCCGCCTGGCGGGACGGGGACACCACGTACGCGGAGGTGTCTCTCCCCACGGACGCCGACCCCGGCGCGTACGGCATCCATCCCGGCCTGCTCGACTCGGCGCTCCAGCCGGCGGCGCTCGTCGCGGGGCGTGAGGCGGCGGAGGACACCATCAGGGTGCCGTTCTCGTGGAGCGGCGTATCCCTCCACGCGACAGGGGCGAGGGCCCTGCGGATCCGCCTCATGTGGCCCACACCGGACACGGTGTCGCTGGTCATCGCGGATCAGACGGGTGCGCCGGTGATGACGATCGACGCCCTCATCATGCGGTCGGTCGGCCCCGACCAGCTCGCCGCCGCGCGAGCGGCCGACGCCGGAGAGCTGTACGAGGTCGACTGGCTCGCCGTCCCGACACCCGAGGACGAGGTCCAGGGCACGGTCGAGGTCCCCCGGGACGCGGTGGCACTCCCGACCGCGCGGCGGGACGACGACACCACCGGCGCCGACGTGTTCGTCACATGGTGTGTCTCCGAGGCCGACGCCGACCCGGCACAGTCCACCCGCTCCCTCACGCATCGCGTGCTCGGCCTCGTCCAGGCGGTCGTGTCCGATGACCGGCCGGACTCCCGCCTGGTGGTCCTCACCAGGGGCGCGATGTCCACCGGCACCGGCGACGAGCCGACCGACCTGGCCGGAGCGGCGGTCTGGGGGCTGATCCGCACGGCTCAGTCGGAACACCCGGACCGGTTCACGCTGATCGACCTCGACAGCTCGGATGCCTCGTTGCCGGCCGTCCCGACCGCCCTCGCCACGAACGAACCCCAGCTCGCCGTGCGCCACGGCGCGCTGCTTGCCCCTCGCCTCGCCCGTACCGCCGCCGACACCGACCCCGGCACCTCCGACACTCCCGATACCCCTGACACCGCTCCGGCAGCGTTCGCCCCGGACAAGACGGTGCTCATCACCGGTGGCACCGGCGCCCTGGGCACGCTCCTCGCCCGCCACCTGGTCAGCACGTACGGCGTCAGGAGGCTGCTGCTCATCAGCCGGAGCGGCCCGCAGGCGGAGAGCACCATCGCCGCGGAACTCGCCGAACTCGGCGCAGAGGTCACGATCGCGGCGTGCGACGCCGCCGACCGGCAGTCGCTGGAGACTCTGCTCGGGAGCCTGCCGGAGGAGCATCCGCTCGGCGCGGTGGTGCACTGTGCCGGGACACTGGACGACGGCATTGTGACGGCCCTCAGTCCTGAGCGGTTCGACGGAGTGCTCCGCCCGAAGGTGGACGCCGCGTGGAACCTCCATCTGCTGACCCGGGACATGGACCTGGACGTGTTCGTGCTGTTCTCGTCGGCGGTCGGCGTCCTCGGCTCTCCCGGACAGGCCAACTACGCGGCCGCCAACAGCTTCCTGGACGGACTCGCCCAGCACCGCCGTGCCTGCGGGCTGCCCGCGACATCACTCGCCTGGGGTCTGTGGGATCAGGGCGGCGGCATGGCCGGAACCCTCGATGAGCAGGACCGGGCACGCATGAGCCGCAACGGGCTGCTGCCGATGCCCGCCGAACAGGCGCTCGGGCACTTCGACGCGGCGCTGCACGCGGCCACTTCGGTGGTGGTCCCGGCCAAGCTCGACCTCGCGGGCCTGCGCGCCCGCGCCACGTCCGCCCCCGTGACGCCGATCTTCCGCGGCCTGGTCCGCGCACCCCTGCGCAGCGCCGCCCAGTCGGCCGCGGCCGGAGGGGACGCGGGCGGCCTGCGGCAGTCGCTCGCGGGTCACCCCGAGCCCGAGCAGGACCGGATCGTGCTGGACTTCCTGCGCCGTCATGTGGCCACCGTCCTCGGACACGGCTCGCCCGACGCGATCGAGCCCGGTCACTCGTTCAAGGACCTCGGTTTCGACTCGCTCAGCTCGGTGGAGCTGCGCAACTCGCTCAACAAGGCGTCCGGGATGCGCCTCCCGTCCACCCTGTTGTTCGACTACCCCACCCCCGCGGTGCTGGCGAGCCACATACGTGGCGAGCTGGTGGGCAGTGGGCAGGCCGAGGCCGGTACCCAGGTGGCCCGGCGCACCGCCCGTACCGCACCGGCGAGCACCGACACGGCCGAGCCGATCGCGATCGTGGGCATGGGGTGCCGCTTCCCCGGTGGCGCGAGCACACCGGAGGAGCTGTGGCGGCTGGTGGCCGAGGGCCGCGACGCGGTGGGGGCGTTCCCCGACAACCGCGGCTGGGACGTCGAAAACCTCTACGACCCCGACCCCGATGTGCGCGGCAAGACCTACGTCCAACAGGGCGGCTTCCTCTACGACGCCGACCGCTTCGACCCGGAGTTCTTCGGCATCACCCCCCGCGAAGCCTTGGCGCTCGACCCCCAGCAGCGTTTCCTTCTGGAAACGGCCTGGGAGGCGTTCGAGGACGCGGGGATCCGGCCCGACACCCTGCGCGGCAGCGCCACCGGCGTCTTCGCCGGGGTGGCCGCCCAGGAGTACGTCTCGCTGACTCATCACGGCGGCGAACCCGTCGAGGGCTATCTGCTGACGGGTACGACGGCGAGTGTGGCGTCCGGGCGGGTGGCGTACACGTTCGGCTTCGAGGGCCCGGCGGTGACGGTCGACACCGCCTGCTCCTCCTCGCTGGTGGCGATGCACTTGGCCTGCCAGTCCCTGCGGAGTGGCGAATGCTCCATGGCCCTGGCCGGTGGCACCACGATCATGGCCAATGCGGGGATGTTCCTGGAGTTCAGCCGCCAGCGCGGACTGGCGCCCGACGGCCGGTGCAAGTCGTTCTCCGCCGGCGCCGACGGCACGATCTGGGCCGAGGGCGCGGGCATGATCCTGCTGGAACGGCTCTCCGACGCCCAGACCAACGGCCACACCGTCCTGGCCGTCATCCGTGGCTCGGCGGTCAACCAGGACGGCGCCAGCAACGGCCTGACCGCGCCCAATGGACCGTCCCAGCAACGCGTCATCACCGCGGCCCTGGACAACGCCGGGCTCACCCCGGACCAGGTGGACGCGGTGGAGGGCCACGGTACCGGCACGACCCTGGGCGACCCCATCGAGGCCCAGGCCCTGCTCGCCACTTACGGGCAGAACCGCGAGGAGCCTCTGTGGCTGGGCTCCTTCAAGTCCAACATCGGCCACGCCCAGGCGGCGGCCGGTATCGGTGGCGTCATCAAAATGATCCAGGCCATGCGTCACGCCACCCTGCCCAAGACACTCCACGTCGATGAGCCCAGCCCGCACATCGACTGGGACTCGGGCAATGTCCAGTTGCTCACCGAGGCCCGCGCCTGGCCCGAGAACGGCCATCCCCGCCGCGCCGGCGTCTCCTCCTTCGGCATCAGCGGCACCAACGCCCACCTCATCCTCGAACAAGCCCCCACCACCCCCGTCGCGGAACCTCCGACGAACACCACGACCGTCCCCTGGCTCCTCTCCGCCAAGACCGAACAAGCCCTCCGCGACCAAGCCCAACGACTCCTCGACCACACCACCGAACACCCCACCCTCCACCCCACCGACATCGCCCACACCCTGGCCACCGCGCGCACCACCTTCGACCACCGGGCCGTGGTGGTGGCGGACGAGCGCGAGGGGTTCGACCGCGCGCTGGCCGCCCTCACCCGCAGCGAGCCCTCCCCGGCCGTGGTCCGCGGCACACCCCACCCGGGCAAGACCGCGTTCCTGTTCACCGGCCAGGGCGCCCAACGAGCGGGCATGGGACATCGGCTCTACGACACCTACCCCGCCTTCCGGGACGCGTTCGACGAGGTCTGCACCACCCTTGACGGCCACCTCGGCGGCGAACGGCCCATCGCGGATGTCGTGTTCGCCGAGGACCAGGGTCCGCTGAACCAGACCCGGTACACCCAGGCCGCACTCTTCGCCCTGGAAACCGCGCTCTACCGCCTCATCGCATCCTTCGGCATCACCCCCGACTACCTCACCGGCCACTCCATCGGCGAACTCACCGCCGCCCACATCGCCGGAATCCTCACCCTCGACGACGCCTGCCGCCTGGTCGCCGCCCGCGGCACCCTCATGCAGGCCCTTCCGGCCGGCGGGGCGATGATCTCGGTGCGCGCCGCCGAAGACGACGTCCGGCCCCTGCTCGAAGGCCGTGAACACGAGGTCGCCATCGCCGCCATCAACGGCCCCATCTCCCTGGTCATCTCCGGCGACGAACACACCACCACCGACATCGCCGCCACCCTGGCCGAACGCGGCATCAAGACCCGCCGTCTCACCGTCTCCCACGCGTTCCACTCACCCCACATGGACCCCATGCTGGAGGAGTTCGCACGCGTCGCCGCAGAACTCACCTACCACTCCCCCACCATCCCCCTCGTCTCCAACCTCACCGGGCAGCTCGCCGACCCCAACGAGATCACCACCCCCGCCTACTGGGTCCGCCACGTCCGCGAAGCCGTCCGCTTCGCCGACGGCATCACCACCCTCCACACCCACGGCGTCCGCCACTACCTCGAACTCGGACCCGACGCCACCCTCACCACCATGGCCCAGGACTCCGTACCGGAAGACGCCGGCGCCACCTTCATCCCCACTCTCCACCGCGACCGGGACGAGAGCCACACCCTCCTCACCGCACTCGCCACCGCACACACCCACGGCGTCCACGTCGACTGGACGCCCCTGATCGGCGACACCCACGCCCCCGCCGCCCTCCCCACCTACCCCTTCCAGCGCCGGCGCTACTGGCTGGAGACGTCGAAGCCCACCGCCGGCGCCCCGAACACCTCCACCCACCCCCTCCTCACCGCGGCGATCACCCTCCCCGACGGGGAAGGCGCCGTGTTCACCGGCGAGGTTTCGCTCAAGGCCCAGCCGTGGCTGAGCGATCACGTCGTACACGGCACGGTGGTGCTGCCGGGCGTGGCCTTCGTGGATCTGCTGCTGCACGCGGCCGGGTACGTCGGATGCGATCAGATCGAAGAGCTGACGCACCATGCCTTCCTGGCCGTGCCGGAGCGGGGTGCCCGGCAGCTGCGGCTCACCGTGGGTGCCGCGGACGAGGCCGGGCGGCGGTCGTTCGCGCTCTTCTCGTCGGAGAGCGAGGCGGCCGAGGAGACGGCCGAATGGACGCGCCACGCCAGCGGTTTCCTCGCCGATTCCGCGCCGGAGCCCACGTTCGACCTCACGGCGTGGCCGCCCGCCGAGGGCGAGTCCGTCGACGTCGAGGAGTTCTACCGCGGGTTCATCGGGCGTGGGTACGAGTACGGGCCGCTGTTCCGGGGCTTCCGGGCGGGCTGGCGCGTCGGTGACACCCTCTACGCGGAGATCGCGCTCCCGGACGGTACGGACCCCGAGGCGTACGGCGTCCACCCCGCCCTGCTGGACTCGGCGCTGCACCCCCTGATGCTGTTCTGGTACGAGTCGGAGCGCGTACGGCTGCCCTTCTCCTGGAGCGGCGCGGCGTTGCACGCCGTCGGGCCGTCCCGGTTGCGGGTGCGGTTGTCCCGCTCGGAGCGGGACATGATGTCGCTGGCGGTGGCCGACGCCACGGGCGCTCCCGTGCTCACCATCGCCGGGCTGGCCATGCGCGAGGTGGCCCCGGATCAGCTCGCCGCCGCCAAGGCCCGGCAGAGCGACGCCCTGTACGAGCCGAGCTGGCTCCCCGTGCCCGCGCCCGCGTCACAGAGCGGCGGACCGTGGGCGGTGGTCGGCGTCGCGGAGGTGGCTGCCGCGCTCCGTACCGCCGGAATCGATGCGGTGAACCACGCGACCCTCGCCGCACTCGGCGTGGAGGACGCCAAGCCACCGCAGATCGTGGTGGCGGGGCCCGCCCGCTCCGATGGCGGTGATCTGGCAGCCGACGCGCACACCGCGGCCACCGAACTCCTCTCCCTGGTACAGGACTTCGTCTCCGACGACACCCTCGCCGACGCGCGGTTGGTCGTGCTGACCCGGGGGGCTGTGCCCGCGGAGGACGGTGAGGGGGTGCCGGATCCGGCGGCGGCCACGGTGTGGGGGCTGATGCGTACGGCGGACGCGGAGTATCCCGGCCGGTTCGTGCTCGTCGACGTGGACGGGGCGGACGCCTCGTACCGCGCGCTCCCGGCGGCGCTCGCCACGGGAGAACCACAGCTCGCCATCCGCGGCGGTGAGCTGCGCGTGCCCCGGCTGGTGCGCGCGACACCGCCCACGCCAAAGACGGACGGCGGAGGGAACGGTGCCGGACTCGACCCCGGGGGGACCGTGCTCATCACCGGCGGCACCGGCACCCTCGGCGGTCTGCTGGCCCGGCACCTCGTGGAGCGGCACGGCGTACGGCACCTGCTCCTGGCCAGTCGGCGCGGCCCGGCGGCGGACGGCGCGACGGAACTGGCCGCGCGGCTGAAGGAACTGGGCGCCGACGTTTCCCTCGCGGCCTGCGACACCGCGGACGCCGAGGCGGTGGCGGAACTGCTGCGGTCGATTCCCTGCGCGCATCCGCTGACGGGGGTGTTCCACACGGCCGGGCTCCTGGACGACGCCGCGATCGCCTCGATGACACCGGAACGGCTGTCGGCGGTGCTGCGGCCCAAGGTCGATGCCGCCTCCCATCTGCACCGGCTGACGGAGGACCTGGACCTGGCGGCGTTCGTGCTGTTCTCCTCCGCCGCGGGGGCGATCGGCAATGCGGGGCAGGCCAACTACGCCGCGGCGAACACCTTCCTGGACGGGCTCGCCGCCCACCGCCGAGGGCGGGGACTGCCGGGTCTCTCGCTGGCGTGGGGCCTGTGGGCGCAGACCAGCGAACTGACCGCGGGGCTCGATCCGGTCGGGCGGGCACGGCTGGGCCGCGGTGGCATCGCCGCGATGCGCACGGCGCAGGCGCTCGGCCTGCTCGACCTCGCCCTGGGCTCGCCCCAGGCGCTCCTGGTGCCCGCGAAGCTGGACCTGGCGCGGCTGGGCGACGGCGATGCCCCCGTCCCGGCGGTGTTGCAGGGGCTGGTCCGTTCCCGGTCCCGGCGGGCGGCCGCCACGGGCGGTGCGGCGGGCCCGGACACGCTGCGGCAGCGGCTCGCCCCGCATGACGAGGCCACGCAGCTGGACATCCTCCTCACCTACATCCGTGGGCAGGTCGCCGCGGTGCTCGGTCACGGCTCGCCGCACGCCATCGACGCCGACAGCGGGTTCCTGGAGATGGGGCTCGACTCGCTCACCACCGTCGAGTTCCGCAACAACCTCAACCACGCCACCGGCCTCCGGCTGCCTCCCACCACCCTGTTCGACTACCCCACACCGGTTCAGCTGGCCTCGATGCTGCGTGCCGAGCTGGCACCCGAACGGGCCCCCGACGAGGTTCCGCAGTCGCTGGTCGCCGAGTTGGACCGGCTGGAGAGCAGTCTGCGGACCGCGGTCCCCGGTGTCCGTACCGCGGTCGCCGCGCGCATGCAGGCTCTCCTGCTGCAGCTGGACGGCCCGGCCCCGGAGGACGCCGAACAGCCGGGGACGGGGCCGGACATGACGATCGAGTCCGCGACGGACGACGAGATCTTCGACTTCATCGACAACGAGCTGGGGCTCTCATGAACGAGGACAAGCTGCGCGACTATCTGAAGCGGGTGACCGCCGACCTCCAGCGCACCCGTCAGCGGCTGGCCGAGGTGGAGTCACGTCACCACGAGCCTATCGCGGTCGTGGGCATGGCCTGCCGGTTCCCCGGCGGTGCCACCACGCCCGAGGGGCTGTGGGAGCTGGTGTCGGAGGGGCGTGACGCGGTGGGCCCGTTCCCGGAGAATCGGGGCTGGGATCTGGACGGCCTGTACGACCCGGATCCCCAGGCCACCGGGAAGACCTACGCCCGCGAGGGTGGCTTCCTGTACGACGCCGACCGCTTCGATCCCGAGTTCTTCGGCATCAGCCCCCGCGAAGCCCTCGCGCTCGACCCCCAGCAGCGGCTGCTCCTCGAGACCAGTTGGGAGTGCGTGGAGAGCGCCGGGCTGTCCCCGGGCGAGCTGCGCGGCAGCCGTACCGGGGTGTTCAGCGGGGTGTCCGGGCACGAGTACGCCTCGCTCATCCACCGGGGTCCGGAGGATGTCGAGGGCCATCTGCTGACGGGTACCACTCTCAGCGTGGCGTCCGGGCGGATCGCGTACACGCTCGGTCTTGAGGGCCCGGCGGTCACCGTGGACACCGCGTGCTCGTCCTCGCTGGTGGCCCTCCACATGGCCTGCCAGTCGCTGCGTAACGACGAGTCCACCATGGCGCTGGCCGGTGGCGCCGCGGTGATGCCGACGCCGGGGATGTTCGTGGAGTTCAGCCGTCAGCGCGGGCTGGCGTCCGATGGGCGGTGCAAGTCGTTCGCGGCCGCCGCCGACGGCACCACCTGGGCCGAGGGGGCGGGCACGATCCTGCTGGAACGGCTCTCCGACGCCCTGGCCAACGGCCACACCGTCCTGGCCGTCATCCGTGGCTCGGCGGTCAACCAGGACGGAAAGAGCAGCCGGCTGAGCGCGCCCAACGGCCCCGCTCAGCAGCGGGTCATTCACGCGGCTCTCGCGAGCGCCGGGCTCACTCCCGACCAGGTGGACGCCGTCGAAGGCCACGGCACCGGTACCACCCTCGGCGACCCCATCGAGGCCCAGGCCCTGCTCGCCACTTACGGGCAGAACCGCGAGGAGCCTCTGTGGCTGGGCTCCTTCAAGTCCAACATCGGCCACGCCCAGGCGGCGGCCGGTATCGGTGGCGTCATCAAAATGATCCAGGCCATGCGTCACGCCACCCTGCCCAAGACACTCCACATCGATGAGCCCAGCCCGCACATCGACTGGACCACCGGCAACGTCCAGCTCCTCACCGAGGCCCGCGCCTGGCCCGAGAACGGCCATCCCCGCCGCGCCGGCGTCTCCTCCTTCGGCATCAGCGGCACCAACGCCCACCTCATCCTCGAACAAGCCCCCACCACCCCCGTCGCGGCAGCTCCAACAACCACCACCGTCCCCTGGCTCCTCTCCGCCAAGACCGAACAAGCCCTCCGCGACCAAGCCCAACGACTCCTCGACCACACCACCGAACACCCCACCCTCCACCCCACCGACATCGCCCACACCCTGGCCACCGCCCGGGCCACCTTCGACCACCACGCCGCCGTCGTCGGTGCCACGCGCGACGAACTCCTCGCCCAGCTCCACACCCTCGCCCAGGACCCCGTCCTCGCCGCCCTCCCCGCCCGGCCCCGCACCAAGAAGGTCGCCTTCCTCTTCACCGGCCAGGGTGCCCAGCACCCGGGGATGGGCCGCCGGCTCCACGATGCCTACGCCACCTTCCGCGACACGTTCGACGAGGTCTGCACCATCCTCGACCGCCACCTCGGCGCCGAACGCCCCCTCAGGGACGTCGTCTTCGCGGACGATCCCACGCTCCTGAACCAGACCCGCTACACCCAGCCCGCTCTGTTCGCGCTCCAGACCGCCCTCACCCGGCTCCTCATCGAGGACTTCGGCATCACACCCAGCCACCTCATCGGCCACTCCATCGGTGAGATCGCCGCCGCCCACGCCGCCGGGGTCCTCTCGCTGGACGACGCCTGCCGCCTGGTCGCGGCCCGCGGAAGCCTCATGCAGGCCCTGCCGCCCGGTGGCGCGATGATCGCCGTCGAGGCGACCGAGGACGAGGTCACCCCGCTCCTCACCGAACGCGTCGGCATCGCGGCCGTCAACGGACCCCGCGCGGTCGTCGTCTCCGGCGACGAGAGCGACGTCACCGCCATCGCCGAGGCGTTCTCCGGTCAAGGGCGGCGCACCCGCCGCCTCACCGTCAGCCACGCGTTCCACTCACCCCAGATGGAGCCCATCCTCGACGACTTCCGTCGGGTCGCCGAGACCCTCACCTACGACGCGCCCCGCATCCCCCTCGTCTCCACCGTCACCGGCCGCCCCGCCGGCCCGGACATGACCGGCGCCGCCTACTGGACCGGGCACATCCGCGGCACCACCCGCTTCCACGACGGCCTCACCGCGCTCCACGACCTCGGCGTCACCACCTTTCTGGAGATCGGGCCCGACGCCGTGCTCACCGCGCTCACCCGCGAGGCGCTGCCCGAGGCGGCCGCCGTCTCCCTGCTGCGCCCCCGTCACCACGAGCCGACCAGCCTGGTCACCGGCCTGGCCCAGGCACACGCCTGCGGCGTCGCCGTCGACTGGAAGGGGTTCCTCGCCGGGTGCGGGGCGCGGACCGTCGCCCTTCCCACGTATGCCTTCCAGCGCCGTCGCTACTGGCTGGACACCCCCGACCCCGCCGGTTCACCCGCGGGCCTGGGCCTGGAGCCCGCCTCGCATCCGCTGCTGGCCACCGCCACCGAACTCCCGGACGGCAGCCATCTGTTCACGGGCCGGGTGACGCTGGCCGACCACGCGTGGCTCGGCGACCACATCGTCATGGGCACCGTCATCCTCCCCGGCACCGCCTTCGTGGAGCTGGCGTTCCACGCCGCCCATAGGGTGGGGACCGACGAGATAGCGGAACTCGTCCTGAACGCCCCCGTCACCTTCGGTGCCCAGGGCGCCGCGCTGCTCCAGGTCATCGTCGGCCCCGAGGACCCGTCCACGGGCCGCACCCTGACCATCAGGTCCCGCTCGGCGGAGGACCACTCCTGGACGGAGAACGCCACCGGCCACCTGAGCGCCCCCGTGCCGGTCGCCTGACCGTACCGCGTACGCGACCAAAGGGCCGGACACCATCCGAGGTGTCCGGCCCTGTCCCGTGTGTCGATCAGGCGGCGCTTCCCAGGCGGAGCGGGGTGAACGGCAGCGCCGAGGTGTGCGGGGCGGTGTCGGTGAGGTAGGCGGCCATGACCTCGGCCGTGATGGGGGTGAGCTGGACGCCCATGCGGAAGTGGCCGGTGGCCAGGTAGACGTCGGGGACGGCGGTCGGGCCGATGAGCGGGAGTGCGTCGGGCGAGGCGGGGCGCAGGCCCGCGCTGATCTCGGCGAAGCGCAGGGCTCCGACGCCGGGGATGATCTCGGCGGCACGGGCCAGCAGGTCGTGGGTTCCGTCGGCGGTGACGGTCTCGTCGTAGCCGCGCTCCTCGTAGGTGGCGCCGATGACGAGTTCGCCGTCCAGCCGGGGCACCAGGTAGAGCGACCGGCCCTTGGAGAGGGCGCGGGACGTCACGCCCAGCAGCGGCCGTTCGGAGTGCAGCCGCAGGATCTGGCCCTTGACGGGACGGATCTCCGGGATGGCGTCCTCGGGAAGGCCCCCGATGTGGTGTGTCCAGCAGCCGGCGGCGAGGACGACGCGGTCGAAGGTCACCGCGTCGCCGTTGTCGAGGGTGACGGTGTGGTGCGCGACCCGGATGGCCTGCCTGCGGATGACGGTGCCGCCGAGGGCTTCGATGGCCGTGAGCAGCGCCGCGTTGAGGGTGCGCGGGTCGACGGCGCCGTCGTCGGGCCCCAGCAGGCCGCCGAGGGTGGGGGCGAAGGCGGGCTGGAGTCTCGCGCACTCCTCGGGGGTGAGGCGTTCGGAGCGGATGCCCAGCGACTCCCGGAAGGACTCCTGGAACTCGAGGACACGGAGGGCGTCCTCGTCGAAGGCGGCGTCGAGGACGCCGTCGCGCCGGAAGCCGGCGGGGGCGAACTCCTCCAGCTCGGCGGCGAAGGACGGCCAGAGGTCGCGGGAGGCCAGGCACAGCCGCAGCAGGTCGTTCATGCCGTCGATCTGCTCGCTGCTGGGCGGGAGCATGCCCGCGGAGGCGTGGGATGCCTTGGTGGCCGGGGCCGGGTCGATCACGGTGACGGTGACGCCGTGGCGCAGGGCCCGCCAGGCGGTGGCGAGGCCGATGATGCCTCCGCCGACGACTACGGTGTTCATGATTCGCTCTCCTGGAGAAGTCGCCGCAGATGGGAGGCGAGGTCTGCGGGCGTCGGATGGTCGAAGGTGAGGGTCGCGGGCAGCCGCAGTCCGGTGGCGGCGGACAGGTGGCGGCTGAGTTCGAGGTTGCCGATGGAGTCGAGGCCGACGGTGTGGAACTCCCGGTCGGGGTCGATGTCGTCGGGGCTGTCGTAGCCGAGGACGGTGGCGGCGGCGGTACGGACGCATTCCAGGGCGGCGCCGTCGTGTTCGGCCTCGGGCAGGTTCGCCAGGCGGGCCCGCAGGGTGTCGGTCGCGGAGGGCCGGGGCGTCGAGGCGGGCGCCAGGTCGGCCAGGACGGGCGGGATGTCCCCGGCGAGGGCCGACTCGTTCAGCCGTACGGGCGCGAGGACGGCCTCGTCCCCGGCGAGAGCGGCGTCGAAGAGGGTCAGGCCCTGGTCGTGGCCGAGCGGGGCGAAGCCGGAGCGCTTGATGCGGGTGAGGTCGGCGGTGGACAGCTCGGAGCCCATGCCGCCCTCGCTCTCCCACAGGCCCCAGGCGAGGGAGACACCGCGCAGCCCGAGGGTGCGGCGGTGGTGGGCAAGCGCGTCGAGGACGGCGTTGGCGGCGGCGTAGTTGCCCTGTCCCGCGTTGCCGGTCAGCCCGGCGACGGAGGAGAACACCACGAACGCGCAGTCCGGGTCGCGGATCAGGGCGTGCAGATGGAGTGCGGCGTCGGCCTTGGGCCGCAGGACGGCGTCGAGCCTGCGCGGCGTCAGGGTGTCGACCGTGGCGTCGGACAGCACGCCCGCGGTGTGGATGACGGCGGACGGCGCGGGGATGTCCGCCAGGGCTCGCGTCAGTGAGGCGCGGTCGGCGGTGTCGCAGGCGACGATGTCGACGCGGGCGCCGAGCGCGGTGAGGTCGGCGGCCAGAACATCGGCGCCGGGTGCGGCCGGGCCGCGGCGGCTGAGCAGCACAAGGTGGCGGACGGTGTGGCGGGTGACCAGGTGCCGGGCGATCAGGCGGCCCAGCGCACCGGTGCCGCCGGTGATGACGACGGTGCCGGTGAGGCTCGTACGGCCCGGTGGTGGCGGGCAGCGGACGAGGCGGGGCCGGAACAGGGCGCCGTGGCGCACGGCGAGTTGCGGTTCGCCGGAGGCCACGGCGGCGAGGAGGGCGCGGCCCGAGTCCTCGGGGTCGTCGACGTCGACGAGGACGAAGCGGCCGGGGTGTTCGGACTGGGCGCTGCGCAGCAGCCCCCACACGGCCGCGCCCGGCAGATCGGACAGGTCTTCCTGGGGGCGGGTGGCGAGGGCGCCGCTGCTGACCAGGACGAGGCGGGCGTCGGCGAGTCGTTCGTCGGCCGACCACTCCTGGACGAGCATCAGGGCGCGCTGTGCGGCCGAGCGCACCGGGGAGTCCTGGTCCGTGCAGGAGACCACGACCACGTCGGGTGCGGGCGCGCCGTCGCGGAGCGCGGCGTCGAGGGCGGCCAGTGAGGGGTAGGAGTCGAACGAGCGGCGGATGGACTTCAGGGCGCCGGTGACGCCGATGTGGTCGGTGCCGAGGAACGCCCAGCGCGGTTGGTCGGTGGCGGCCGGCGGCTGCTCGACGGCCTTCCAGGCGACGCGCAGCAGTTGGGTGCGCTGTGCCGCGGCGTCGAGCTGGTCGGCGGTGACGGGACGTCTGACCAGGGATCGGACCGTGACGACCGGTTCGCCGTCGTCGCCGGTGAGGGCCAGGGAAACGCCGCCCTCGCCGGGCCGGGCGTGGACGCCAAGGCGTCCCGCGCCCGCTTTGTGGAGGCGCACCCCGCGCAGCGCGAAGGGCAGGAACGTGCTGTCGTCGCGGTCGAGGTCCGGTACCAGCGCGGCCTGGAGGGCGGCGTCGAACAGCGCCGGGTGGAGGTGGTAGTCGCCCTCGCCACCGGACGCGGCGCCGTCGAGCCGGGCTTCGGCGTAGACCTCCTCGCCGTCCGCCCATACGGCGCGCAGGCCGCGGAAGGCGGGCCCGTACGGGAGGCCGCGGTCGGCGAGACGGCTGTAGATGTGTGCGATGTCGACCTGACGGGCTTCCTGGGGAAGCTCCGGCCGTTCCGGGTTGCTCATGGTCGCTTCCTCCGCGGGGCCGGGCGGGTCAGTTTTCGGGCGGGTTGGTGATGGCGGCGGCGATCTCGCCGTGGCTCTCGCCGCCCTGCTCGTCCCAGTAGCGGCAGCGGGTGCGCAGCATCACCAGGGCGTCGCGCAGGTCGTTGGCGTCCCATTCGGCGATGTCGGCGATCTCGATCTCGCCGCGGAAGTGGCGGCCGCTCATGGCGGTGCGGAAGGTGCTCTTGAAGTCGGTGATGAACACGTCCGCGAGCTGCCGGGTCCAGAACTGCTCCAGCGTCCACCGGGAGAACGGCGCGACCAGCGATTCCTTCACCGACTTGGCCATCAGGTAGTAGGCCATCTGGTTGAAGCAGATGTTGAACTCGACCGAGTTGAAGTGTCCGGTGTCGTCGATGTAGCAGGACTCGGGGATCAGGAAGGTGCAGGCGGCGCCGAGCCGTCCGCCGTCCAGGGGGTCGCCCGCCACCGTGACCGCGGCCGAGGTGAGGTATTCGCACCGCTTGGCCCGGTAGGGGGTGAGCACGCGGTGCAGCAGTTCCTCGTCGGTGGGGTAGACGCGCTGGTCGATGTCGTCGAGCGGGTCGTCGAGCAACCGGGTCATGTCGGATCTCCTGATCGTTGCGCGGTGCGGAGGAGTTCGGCCAGGTTCATGTTCTGGATGGCCGCGGTGCGGTCCTCCCTGTCCTGCACGTCCTGGCCCGGCTCCGGTCCGTCCGGGGTGGATCCCGGTGTGGATTCCGGCTCGCTCAAGCCCAGTTCGTCCAGCAGGTGGCGGGTGAGGACGAGCGCGGTCGGGTGGTCGAAGACGAGCGTCGCGGACAGGCGCTCCCCGACGGCCTCGCCGAGGGCGTTGCGGAACCGCACGGCGGCGAGGGAGTCGAAGCCCATGTCGCGGAACGACCGTTCGGCGTCGACCTCGTCGGCGTCGGCGAAGCCGAGGGTGGCGGCGGCCCGGGTGCGGACGACGTCGAGCAGGGCCTGTTCGCGGCGGGCGGGCGTCAGGCGGGCCAGCCGGTCGCGCAGGCTCTCGGCGGGTTCGGTGGTGGCGGCGGCGGGGTCGACGGCGCGCCGGGCGGGGCCGCGTACCAGGTCGCGCATCAGATACGGCACGTCGGAGCGGAGCTGCCCGGTCAGATCGAGCCGTACGGGCGCCAGGAACGCCCGGTCGAGCGCCCCGGCGGCGTCCAGCAGCGCCATGCCCTCGTCGGAGGCGAGGGGCAGGACGCCGTCGCGCCGCATACCGGCCAGGTCGGCGGCGTCCAGCGCGCCGGTCATGCCGCTGGCCTCCTCCCACAGCCCCCAGGCCAGGGACTGTGCGGGCAAGCCACGGGCGCGGCGGTGTGCGGCGAGGCCGTCGAGGAAGGAGTTGGCGGCGGCGTAGTTGCCCTGCCCGGCGCCTCCGGTCACGCCCGCGGCGGACGAGAACAGGACGAACGCCGAGAGGTCCTGGCCTGCGGTGAGTTCATGGAGGTTCAGCGCCGCGTCGACCTTGGGGCGCATCACCGTGGCCATCTTCTCCGGTGTCAGCGAGGAGATGATCCCGTCGTCGAGGACGCCCGCGGTGTGTACGACTCCGGCGAGGGTACGGCCCGCCAGCACGGCGGCCAGCGCGTCACGGTCGGCGGCGTCGCAGGCGGCCACCTCGACGCGGGCGCCGAGCGCGGTCAGGTCGGCGGCCAGGCCGTGGGCGCCCGGGGCATCCGGGCCACGGCGGCTGGTGAGCAGCAGGTCGGTGACGCCGTGGGCGGTGACCAGGTGGCGGGCGACCAGACCGCCCAGGGTGCCGGTGCCGCCGGTGATCAGCACGGTGCCGGCCCGGTCGCCGAAGACGGTGGCGGGAGCGCCGGGCCGGTCCGCGGCCACGCGGGTCAGGCGCGGCCGGTGGAGGGTGCCGGAGCGCATCGCGAGCTGCGCTTCGCCGGCGGCCACCGCCGCGCCCAGATCGGCATCGGTGGGGTCCGTGGCATCGGTGGGGTCGAGGTCGATGAGGACGATGCGCCCCGGGTTCTCGGTCTGGGCGCTGCGGACCAGCCCCCAGACCGCGGCCCCGGCGAGATCGGTGACGTCCTCGCCGTCCACCGACACGGCACCCCGGGTGACGACCACCAGCATGGCGTCGTCGTCCCGGTCCTCCTCCGGCCAGGACTGGAGAACGCCCAGCGCGGCAGCGGTCGCGGCGTATACCGCGTCGGCGGTCGTGCCGCCCGCGCAGCGGTGCACGACCGTCCGGGGCGGGGCTTCACCGCCCGTCGCGGCGGGCGCCCAGGCGAGTTGGTACAGCGCCTCGTGGGACGCGCCTACGGAGTGGCCTGTGGCCATCGGCCGCAGGACGAGGGAATCGACGGACGCCACGGGGCGGCCCGCGGTGTCGGTGAGGCGCAGCGCCACCTCGTCCTCGCCCAGCCGTGTCATCCGCAGCCGGAGCGCGGCGGCTCCCGAGGCGTGCAGGTCGACCCGCGTCCAGGCGAACGGGAGGGTGACCCGCTCGGCGTCGGTGGCGAGCAGCGCGGTGGCGTGCAGCGCCGCGTCGAGCGCGGCCGGGTGCAGTCCGAACCGCGCGGCCTCGGCGGCGGCCTGCTCGGGCAGCGCGATGTCCGCGTACACCTCGTCGCCGGAGCGCCACGCGGCGCGCATCCCCTGGAAGGCGGGCCCGTAGACCGGCCCTTCGGCGGAGGACGGCTCGTAGAAGCCGGCCAGGTCGACGGGTTCGGCGCCCGGTGGCGGCCAGGGCGCGGGGTCGGGCGCCGGTTCCGGTGCGGCGTCGGCCAGCGTGCCCTGCGCGTGGCGGGTCCAGGCGGTGCCGGCGGGGGCGTCGTCGGGCCGGGAGTGGATCGACACGGTGCGCAGGTCGGCGCCGACGACGACCTGGATCGCCACGCCACCGCGCTCCGGGAGCGCGAGCGGTGTCTCCAGCGTCAGCTCCTCCACGCGCCCCCGGCCCACCTCGTCACCGGCGCGGACGGCCAGTTCCACGAAGCCGGAGCCGGGGAAAAGGACGGTGCCGCCGACGGCGTGGTCCGCCAGCCACCGCTGGGCGGAGAGCGCCAGCCGTCCGGTGAGCAGCACTCCCCCGGCCCCGGCGACCGGCACCGCCGCGCCCAGCAGCGGGTGGTCGGCGGGCAGCTGGCCGACGCCCCGCGCGTCGCCGGTGTGTTCGGGCACGGGCAGCCAGTACCGCTTGCGCTGGAACGGGTACGTGGGCAGGTCCACGCGCCGGGCCCCGGTTCCGGCGAACTGGGTCTCCCAGTCGACGGTGGCACCGCGTACGTACGCCTCGGCCAGTGAGGTGAGGAATGCGCGCGGGCCTCCGGCGTCGCGGCGCAGGGTACCGACGAGGGTGGCGGCCACCGCGGCCGATTCGGCGGTCTCGCCGAGCCCGGCCAGCAGGCCGGGGTGCGGGCTGGCCTCCACGAAGATCTCGAAGCCGTCGGCCAGCAGCGCGCGCGTCGTCTCCTCGAAGCGGACCGTCTGCCGCAGGTTGGTGTACCAGTACGCGGCGTCCAGACCGGCGGTGTCCAGCTGCCCGGCGGTGACGGTGGAGTAGAACGGGATGGCCGAGGTGCGCGGGGTCAGGCCGGTCAGCTCGGTGAGCAGCCGGTCGCGGATCTCCTCCACGAACACCGAGTGGGAGGCGTAGTCCACGCGGATGCGGCGGGTCTGGACGCCCTCGGCGTCCAGCCGGTCCCGCAGCTCGTCCAGGGCCTGCGGGTCGCCGCACACGACGACGGAGCCGGGGCCGTTGATGACGGCGAGCTGGAGGCGGCCGTCCCAGTCGGCCAGGTGCCCGGCCGTACGGTCGGCGGACAGGGCCACCGACATCATGCCGCCCCGGCCCGCCAGGTCCTGGCGGATGACGCGACTGCGCAGGGCGACGACGCGCGCGCCGTCCTCCAGCGACAGCGCACCGGCGACGCAGGCGGCGGCGATCTCGCCCTGGGAGTGGCCGACGACGGCGGCCGGTTCGACTCCGGCGGCGCGCCACGCCTCGGCCAGCGACACCATCATCGCCCACAGGGCGGGCTGTACGACGTCGACGTCCTCCAGGGGCGGTGCGCCGGGCGCGCCGCGCAGCACGTCGAGCAGATTCCATTCGACGTACGGTTCGAGGGCCTTGGCGCACTCGCCGAGGCGGGTCGCGAACGCCGGTGAGTGTTCCAGCAGTTCGACGCCCATGCCCGGCCACTGCGAGCCCTGCCCGGGGAAGACGAACACGGCGCGCGAGTCGCCGCGCCGCACGCCCTGGACGACGGAGGCGGGCGTCTTCCCGGCCGCCACCGCGTCGAGTCCGGCGAGCAGGCCGTCGCGGTCACCCTCCACGATCACGGCACGGTGTTCCAGGGCGGCGCGGCCACGGGCGAGCGAGGCGGCCACATCCAGGGGGTCGGTTTCCGGTTGGTCGCGCAGATGGGCGGCGATCCGCGCCGCCTGGGCGCGCAGCGCCTCGGCCGACGCCGCCGACACGGTCAGCGGCACGATCGGGGGCCGCTCGCCGCGCGGCTCGCGCGGGCCGGACGGTGGCGCCTCCTCCAGGACCACATGGGCGTTGGTGCCGCTGACCCCGAACGAGGACACCGCGGCGCGACGGGGGCGGCCGTGTCCCGGCCACTCCCTGGCCTCGGTGAGCAGTTCGACGGCGCCCTCGGTCCAGTCGATGTGCGGGGAGGGGGTGTCGGCGTGCAGGGTGCGGGGCAGCACACCGTGCCGCATCGCCATCGCCATCTTGATCACACCGGCGACTCCGGCGGCGGCCTGGGTGTGCCCCAGGTTGGACTTGACCGACCCCAGCCACAGCGGTTCGCCGTCCGCGCGCTCCTGCCCGTACGTGGCCATCAGCGCCTGGGCCTCGATCGGGTCGCCGAGGGTGGTGCCGGTGCCGTGGCCCTCGACCGCGTCAATGTCGGCGGGGGTGAGCCCCGCGGAGGCCACGGCCTGCCGGATCACCCGTTGCTGGGCGGGGCCGTTGGGCGCGGACAGGCCGTTGGACGCGCCGTCCTGGTTGACGGCCGAGCCGCGCACCACCGCGAGCACCGGGTGTCCGGCGCGGCGCGCGTCCGACAGGCGTTCCAGCAGCACCAGTCCGGCGCCCTCGCCCCAGCCGGTGCCGTCGGCGGACGCGCCGTACGCCTTGCAGCGGCCGTCGGCGGCGAGTCCCCTCTGCAGGCTCATCCCGATGAACGTCTCGGGCGTGGCCATCACGGTGACGCCGCCCGCGAGGGCGAAGGCGCACTCGCCCTGGCGCAGCGCCTGCATCGCCCAGTGCATCGCCACCAGGGACGAGGAGCAGGCGGTGTCGATGGTGACCGCCGGGCCCTGGAGTCCCAGGGTGTAGGCGATGCGGCCGGACGCGACGCTGCCGAGGCCACCGCCCGCGGTGAAGCCCGCGAGGTCCTCGGGGACGGAGCCGGAGGGCGGCGCCCAGTCGTGGTACATGACCCCGGCGAACACACCGGTGGGGGTGCCCTTCAGGGACAGCGGGTCGATGCCGCCGCGCTCCAGCGCCTCCCACGCGGTTTCCAGCAGCAGACGGTGCTGCGGGTCCATCGCCTGGGCCTCCTTCGGGCTGATGCCAAAGAAGGCGGGGTCGAAGTCGGCGGCGTCGTAGAGGAAGCCGCCTTCGCGGGTGGCCGTGGTGCCGTGTCTGCCGGGCTCGGGGTGGTAGATCTCCTCGAGGTTCCAGCCCCGGTCCTCGGGGAAGCCGGCGATCGCGTCGGTGCCGTCGGCGACGAGCCGCCACAGCTCCTCGGGGGAGGTGACGCCGCCGGGGTAGCGGCAGGCCATCGCCACGATCGCGATGGGCTCCTCGGCCGGGGCCCGCACGGCGGTCCGCGCCGGGGTGGCGGCGGGTGCGGTGCCGCGCACCTTGTCGAGCACGTGGTCGGCGAGCGCGCTCGGGGTCGGGTGGTCGAAGATCAGGGTGGAGGTGAGCCGGAGCCCGGTGGCCTCGCCGAGCGCGTTGCGCAGCTCGACGGCGGCCAGGGAGTCGAAGCCCAGCTCGGTGAAGGCGCGGCGGGGGTCGATGGCGGTGCCGCTGTCGTGGCCGAGGACGACGGCGATCTGCGCGCGGACCAGGTCGAGGACGATCCGGGCCCGTTCGGCGTCGGGTTTCCCGGCCAGCCGGTCGGCGAGCGCGCCGCCGGGGGCGCCCGCGGCCGTGGTGGCGGCGGCGCGGCGGGCGGGGGTGCGGACCAGGCCGCGCAGCATCGGCGGGATGCCGTCGGGGCGGGCCCGCAGCGCGGGGACGTCGAGGCGCAGCGGCACCAGGGCGGGTGCGCCGGAGGTGAGCGCCTGGTCGAGGAGGGCGAGGTTCTCGTCGGACCCGAGGGCGGGGAGCCCGGACCGTGCGGCGCGGCGCAGCGTCACCTCGTCCAGGCGGGCGCCCATGCCCGCGTCGCCCGCCCACAGGTTCCACGCCAGGGATGTGGCGGGCAGGCCGTGGGCGGCCCGGTGCTCGGCGAGCGCGTCGAGGAACGCGTTGGCGGCGGCGTAGTTTCCCTGCCCGGCGGACTCCAGGGTCCCGGCCGCGGAGGAGAACAGCACGAACGCGGCCAGGGGACGGTCCCGGGTCAGCTCGTGCAGGTGCCACGCGCCGTCCGCCTTGCCGTGGAAGACGGTGCGGACCTGCTCGGGGGTGAGCGATCCGGCCAGCCCGTCGTCGATGACTCCGGCACCGTGGACGACGGCCGTCAGCGGATGCTCGTCGGGGATGGCCTCCAGCAGCGCCGCCAGGGCGGCGCGGTCGGCCACATCGCACGCGGCCACGGTCGCCCGAGCACCCAACCCGCCCAGCTCAGCGGCGAGTTCGGCGGCGCCGGGGCCGTCCGGGCCGCGCCGCCCGGTGAGCAGCAGGTGCTTCACCCCGTACCGGCGGACGAGATGGCGGGCCACCAGGCCGCCCAGCCCTCCGGTGCCGCCGGTGATCAGCACCGTGCCGTCCGGGTCCCAGGCGACGGGCCGCGGCGCGTCCGGCAGTGGCGTACGCGCCAGGCGCGGCACCAGCACCGTGCCGTCTCGCAGGGCGAGTTGGGGTTCTCCGGTGGCCAGGGCGGCGCGCAGCTCGCGTTCGGGTACCTCGCCGTCGGTGCCGACGAGGACGAATCGCCCGGGGTTCTCGGCCTGGGCGGAGCGCACCAGCGCCCACAGGGGCGCGAGCGTCAGGTCGCCCGGCGCCTCACGGGTGACGAGGGCGAGCCGGGTGTCGTCGCGCAGCGCGTCCTCGATGAGCTTCAGGGCGTACAGCGTGGCTTCCCGCGCCGCCTCGGCGGGGGCGCCGGGGAAGGTGGCGGGCACGAACGCGAGGTGGAATTCCCCAGCCTTGGCGTCCGGCTCCGGCGGGGCCTGGATCTCGGTCCATTCGACGCGCAGCAGCGCGCCGTCCCGCGCCGCGGACAGCACCCCGTTCAGCGGCACGGGCCGCTGGACGAGCGACCGTACGGTGGCGACCGGCGCCCCGGTGGTGTCGGCCAGCTCGACCGCGACCTCGTCCGCGGCCGTACGGTGCAGGTGGACGCGTACGGCGGTGGCGCCGGCGGCGTGCAGTTCGAGGCCGAGCCAGGCGAACGGGAGCCGCACCTGACCGTCGTCCTCCGGCCCTTCGGCGGCGTGCAGGCTCGCGTCCAGCAGCGCCGGGTGCAGCCCGAACCGGTCGGCGCCCGGCTCTTCCACGGCGACTTCGGCGAACACCTCGTCCCCGCGGCGCCACGCGGCGCGCACGCCCTGGAACGCGGGCCCGTAGCCGTACCCCTGCGCGGCCTGGCGCTCGTAAAGCCCGTCGACGTCGATGGGCTCGGCGTCGGCCGGTGGCCACTGGGCGAACGCGGCCCCGTCGGCGGTCGCGCCCTCGGCGTGTTCGGCCAGCACACCACTGGCGTGCCGGGTCCAGCTCTCCTCGCTGCGCGCGGGGCGCGAGTAGATCTCGGCGGTACGGCGGCCCGCCGCGTCGGGCGCGCCGACGACGACCTGGACCTCCACCGCCGCGTCCCCGGTCAGCGACAGCGGCGTCTCCAGGGTGAGTTCCTCCACCACGCCGCAGCCCGCCTCGTCCCCGGCCCGCACGGCCAGCTCGACCAGGGCGGTGCCGGGGACGAGGACGACACCGGCGATGACGTGGTCGGCCAGCCAGGGCTGCGAGCGGGTGGACAGCAGGCCCGTCAGGACCAGCCCGTCGACGCCCGCGAGGCTGACGGCGGTGTCCAGCAGCGGATGCCCGACGGTGCCCGCCGGGCCACTCCCGGCGTCCAGCCAGTACCGCTTGCGCTGGAACGCGTAGGTGGGCAGCGCGGTCCGGCGGGCGCCCCGGCCCGCGAAGAAGCGGTCCCAGTCGACGGCGACGCCATGGGCGTGCGCCACGCCGAGCGCGGTGACGGCCTGGCGCTCCTCGTCGTGCCCGTCGCGCAGCAGCGCGGCGAACGCGGTGTCGGGGCCGCCGTCGGCGAGGCATTCGCGGCCCATCGCCGACAGCACGGCATCGGGGCCCAGCTCCAGGTACGTGGTGACGCCGTGGGCCTCCAGCCGGTGCATGCCTCTCGCGAACCGTACCGGCTCGCGCACGTGGCGCACCCAGTGGTCGGCGTCGAACAAGGTGCCGGCCTCCCCGGTCAGGGCGGACACCAGGGGGATGCGCGGGGGTGCGTACGTCAGGGTCTCGGCGACCCGGCGGAAGCCGTCGAGCATGGGGTCCATCAGCGGCGAGTGGAACGCGTGCGAGACCCGCAGCCGTCGCGTCTTGCGTCCCTGCTCGGCGAAGCGGGCGGCGACGGCCAGGACGTCGTCGGTCTCCCCGGACAGCACCACCGCGGACGGGCCGTTGACGGCGGCCAGGCCCACCCGCTCGGTCAGATACGGGGCGACCTCGGCCTCCTCGGCCTGGACGGCCACCATCGCGCCACCGCCGGGGAGTTCGTCCATCAGCGTGCCGCGCGCCCCCACCAGCAGGGCCGCGTCCGCGAGGGTCATGACCCCGGCGGCGTGCGCGGCGGCGATCTCGCCGATGGAGTGTCCGGCGACGAGGCCGGGGGTGACGCCCCACGACTCCAGCAGCCGGAACAGGGCCGTCTCGACGGCGAAGAGCGCGGCCTGTGCGTACCGGGTCCGGTGGAGGAGTTCGGCCCCCGGCGTGCCGGGCTCGGCGAACAGCACCTCGCCCAGGGGCTCGTCGAGGTGGAGGTCGAGGTGGTCGGCGGCCTCCTGGAGCGCCTGCGCGAACGCCGGGAAGGCGCGTGCCAGTTCCCGTCCCATGCCGACGCGCTGACTGCCCTGGCCGGTGAACAGGAACGCGGTCCGGCCCGTCGCCCGCGTCGTGCCGGTGAGCAGTCCGGGCGCGGCCGCGCCCTCGGCGAGGGCGGTCAGGGCGCGGCGCAGGTGGTCGCGGTCGGTGGCGACGACCGTGGCGCGGTGGCGCAGCGCGGCGCGCGTGGTGGCGGCCGAGTACGCGATGTCCAGCGGCGGCGCCGCGTCCACGACCGTCAGGAGCCGGGCGGCCTGGCCGCGCAGGGCGTCCTCGCCTTGGGCGGACAGGACGACGGGGACGGGGCGGTCGGCCGCGGGAGGTCCCGGGATCTCCGGGACGGCAGCGGCCGGCGGCTCTTCGATGATGACATGGGCGTTGGTGCCGCTCGCGCCGAACGAGGAGATCCCGGCCCGGCGGGGGGTGTCCGTGGCCTCCCACGGGACGGGCTCGGTGAGGAGCTTGACGGTGCCGCCGGACCAGTCGACGTGCGGGGTCGGCTCGTCCACGTGCAGGGTGCGGGGCAGCGTACGGTGGCGCATCGCCTGGACCATCTTGATGACCCCGGCGGCCCCCGCCGCCGCGCCGGTGTGTCCGATGTTGGACTTCACCGACCCCAGCCACAGGGGCTTGTCGGGTGCGCGCCCGACTCCGTACGCGGCGACCAGGGCCTGACCCTCGATGGGGTCGCCGAGCGTGGTTCCGGTGCCGTGTGCCTCGACCGCGCCGACCTCGTCGGGGGTGAGCCCCGCGTCGGCGAGGGCCCGGCGGATGACGCGCTGCTGGGCGAGGCCGTTGGGCGCGGCGAGGCCGTTGCTGGCGCCGTCCTGGTTGATGGCGGTGCCACGGATCACGGCCAGCACCGGGTGTCCGTCGCGCAGCGCGTCCGTCAGGCGGGCCAGGACGAACACGCCCGCGCCCTCGGCGAAGGAGGTGCCGTCCGCCGCCGCGGCGAACGCCTTGATACGTCCGTCCGGGGCCAGGCCGCGCTGGCGGCTGAAGGTGGTGAACGTACCGGGGCTGGAGATGACGGTGACGCCGCCCGCCAGCGCCAGCCCGCACTCCCCGCCCTGGAGGGACCGTACGGCCAGGTGGAGGGCGGTGAGCGAGCCCGAGCAGGCGGTGTCGACGGTGAGCGTGGGCCCCTCGAGGCCGAGCGTGTAGGCCACGCGGCCGGATACGACGCTGGGCAGGCTGCCGCCCAGGACGTAGCCGTCGAGGCCGTCCGGGGCCTCGTGGGTGCGGGGCCCGTACTCGTGCGGTTCGACGCCGATGAACACGCCCGACGGGGTGCCGCGCAGTAGGCCGGGGTCGATGCCCGCGCGCTCCAGTGCCTCCCAGGAGGTCTCCAGCAGCAGCCGCTGCTGGGGGTCCATGGCCAGCGCCTCTTTGGGGTTGATCTGGAAGAAGTCGGCGTCGAAGTCGGCGGCGTCCGGCAGGAATCCGCCGCGCCGCACATAGCTGGTGCCGGGAGCGGCCGGGTCCGGGTCGTAGAGGCGGTCGAGGTCCCAGCCCCGGTCGGCGGGGAAGTCGGTGAGCACGTGGGTGCCGTCGGCCAGGATCCGCCACAGGTCCTCGGGCGAGGTCACGCCGCCGGGGTAGCGGCAGCCGATCCCGACGATGGCGATCGGCTCGTCGGACACCGCGGGCGCGGCGGGCGCCTCGGATTCGTGGTGGCTTTCCGGCCCGGTGGCGCCGTGCACCACGGCCACCAGGTGGCGGGCCAGGGCGGCCGGTGTCGGGTGGTCGAAGCCGATGGTGACGGGCAGTTCCACGCCCAGTTCGGCGGTGAGCCGCCGGTGCAGCTGGACCAGGCCGAGCGAGTCCAGGCCCTCCGCCAGGAACGGGCGGTCGGCCGCCACGTCGGTGGGGCCGTCCCCGCAGGCGTCGGGGTCGGCGGCCCGCAGCACGGCGGCGGCCTGCGTCAGCACCAGTTCCAGCATCGCGGCCTGTGACTGCTCGGTCATGTGCATACTCCGCAACGAAGAAGAGGCAGGGAGGCGATCGGGGATCGGGGTGTTCAGATGGCCGCGAGGGCGGTCAGGGCGGTGCGGTCGACCTTGCCGTTGACGGTCAGCGGGAACTCGTCCACCACGTGCAGGCCCTGCGGGATCATGTACGCGGGCAGCGCGGCCCGGCAGAACGCGATGACCTCCTTGGCGTCCGGCGCGGGGCCGCCGGGGGCGCGGGTGACGAACGCGTGCAGCACCGGGTCGCCGTCGGTGCGCGGCAGGAGCATCGCGACCGCGCCGGTGATGCCGGTGAACTGGCCGATGCGGCGTTCCACCTCGCCCAGTTCGACGCGGTTGCCGCGGATCTGCACCTGGGAGTCGGCGCGGCCGTGGAAGTACAGCTCGCCGCCCTCGCCCATGGTGGCCAGGTCACCGGTCTTGAACACGTGCTGTCCCGACCGGGGTTCGAGCGGGTCGGGGACGACGACGGCGCGGGTGGCCTCCGGATCGTTCCAGTAGCCGGAGAACAGCGACGGGGAACGCAGGTAGATCTCGCCGAGCACGCCGGGCTCGTCCACGGGGGCGCCGTCGGGCCCGATGAGCATCATCTCCGCGCCCGCGACCGCGTAGCCGATCGACAGACGTTCGGTGCCGGGCGGCAGCGGGTTGGGCACCTCGGTGATGGACGCGGCCATCGTCTCGGTGGCGCCGTAGCCGTTGGTGAAGCGCACCTTCGGCAGCAGCTCCTGGAGGGCGCGCAGTTCGTCCAGGGGGAAGTCCTCCCCGGAGAACGCGATGCGCCGCAGCGCGCCCTGCTCGCCCAGCTCCGCCAGCAGGTCGGGCTCGTGGCGCAGCACCGGACGCCACGCCGACGGGACGGCGTCCACCTGTGTGGTTCCGGTGTCGCGCAGGAACGACAGGAAGCGGCGGGGCCAGCCCAGCCGGTCACGCGGTACGGGCACCAGCGCGGCGCCGTGGCTGAGGGCGAACCCGATGTCGAACAGCGCGAAGTCGAACTGGAGCGGCGCGGTGCCCGCCACCCGGTCCTCGGCCGTGATCAGCTCCGCGGCCTCCGCGCCGCGCAGGAACGCGATGACCCCGCGGTGGCTCATGACCACGCCCTTGGGCCGGCCCGTCGTGCCCGAGGTGAAGGTGATGTACGCGGTGTCGACGGGCGTGACCGCGCGGCGGCGGCGGACGCGCGGGGCGGGCGGACGCTCCACGGTGAGGCCACCCGCGCCGAACCGGGCGGTGCCGACCGTTTCGGGGATGCCGGTGCGCTGTCCGCGCGTCGGCTGGAGGTACAGCGCGGGCTCGGCGCTGTCGATGATCGTCAGGAGCCGTTCGTCCGGGGTCTCGGGGCTGACGGGGGTGAACGGCAGCCCGAGTGTGGCGCAGGCGAGGAGGGTGGCGATGGCATCGGCGTCCGTGTCGGACTCCAGGATGACGCGGTCGCCGACATCGAGGCCGAGCGCGTCGAGCGCCTCGGCCAAGCGGTCGGTGCGGCGCTGGAGTTCGCCGTAGGTGACCGTCTCCAGGCCGCCGTCCGGCGCTGCCTGGATGACGGCGGGCCGGTCGGGGTCGTTCCGGGCGGCGGCCAGCAGATATGTCCGCAGGTTGTCCACCGATGCGTGCGCCCGGGCTGGACGCGCTCCATTCGGGCTCATGCGCCACCCTTCCGATTCGGGCCTTCTCAGCAAATGCCAGGCTGTTTCTAACAGGGCCCTTTTACGGCCCACAAGAACTCTCGCCCGCCCACCACTGAACTAGGGGGCGTTAGGGGTTATGCCGGTACCGGGGGCCAACAAGACTGGCCGGAAACAATAGATCGAACTTTTGGGCTTTCAGAATGCACACGCGACGCGCGTGACAAAAGGGAGAGCGAGAATATGTCGGCGATTGTCTTTCCTGGAATCGGCCCGACGCGGTTCGCCGACTCAGGCCGGTTCCTGGCGGTCCATCCGGTGGCGCGCCGGCTCGTCGCCGAGGCGGACGGAGCCCTGGGCTATTCCCTGATCGACCGGTACCGGGAGGCCGAGGCCCGCGGCGACCAGGGCGCGTTCCCCGAGCCGGCCCGGATCGCCTTCCTGGTCTCCTGCCTGGCGCTGGCCGAATGGACGGTCGCCGAGCACGAGGTGGCGCCGGTGGCCTGCGCCGGCGCCAGCTTCGGCGGCACGGCGGCGGCGGTGTTCGCCGGTGCGCTGCCGTTCGCCGAGGCCGTGGCGATGACCGCGGCGTGGGGCCGCTTGGTGGACGCGTACTTCGCGCGGGAGCACCACGACCTCGTCGCCCAGTCGTTCGCCCGCGTCCCGTCCGACCGGCTGGACGAGATCCGGGCGGAGCTGGACGCGCGCGGCGAGTGGAACGAGGTGGCCTGCCACGTCGACCACGACTTCCACATGCTGTCGGTGCGCGAGGGGACGGTGGACTGGCTCCAGCGACGGCTCAAGGCGGTGGGCGGCCTGCCGCTGTACGTCATGCGGCCGCCGATGCACTCGGCCGTGTTCGCCGCGCTGCGGGAGGAGATCGAGGCGGAGGTCGCCGCGGCCGTCCCGTTCCGCGACCCCGCGATCCCCGTGGTGTCCGATCACGACGGTTCGCTGGTGCGGACGGCCGCGGGGGTGCGGACGCTGCTGCTGGACGCGGTGACCCGCACGGTGCGCTGGCCGTCCGTCGTCGACACGCTCAAGGGCCTGGGCGTGGAGCGGGTGCACGTCACCGGGCAGGACGGGCTGTGGGGCCGGGTGGACGTCATGACCGAGGCGTTCGAGGTGGTGGCGGTGCGGCCGGAGACGGCCATGCGACCGCGCCGACGCAGCGCGATCGCATGAGCGGACGGAATCGCTTCAGTGGACTTCACGGCGGGTCAGCGCATGGCCGCCAGCGTTTTCCACAGGGTTTCGGGGGTGGCGAAGTTGTCGCCGTTGAGCGCGTCGTCGACGAAGCGGACCCCGTACATGTCCTCCAGCGAGGACAGCAGCGCGACCATTCCCATGGAATCGAGGCCGAAGTCACGCAGACTCAGGTCGGCGGTGAGTTCGTCCCCCGTTTCCAGCAAAGGAAGGTGTTTGCGGAGCAGTTGCCCGAAAGACTCGTCCCACATGCGCGCTCCCCTGTTTTCGCCGGCCCCTGCCCCATGGCAGGTGCCCGAATAACCGGCTGCCGAATAGTCGGCGTCGCGGCCAACCTAAGCCCTGCCTCCCGCGATTCGGCACCCCTATCCACCCCTTTTCCCTCCCCGGAAGAAGGACCATGATCGAGACACCCGTCCCCGGACACGGTCTGCACGAACGGTTTCTGCGCGGCCTGGCGCTGTCACCCGGCCGCGCCGCGATCCGCGTGGACGACGAGACCCTGACGTACGAGGCGATGCACGAACTGGCGCTGCGCCGGGCGGGGGCGCTGCTGGCCCGGGCCCCGCGCGGGCCGCACACCGTCGCCGTGCTGGCGGACAAGAGCCTGACCGCGTACGTGGGCATCCTGGCGGCGCTGTACTCGGGCGCCACCATCGTGCCGCTCAATCCGCGGTTCCCCGCCGAGCGCACCCGCCGCATGCTCACGGCGGCGGGGGTCTCGACGGTCATCGCCGATCCGGTCGGCCTGGCCGCGCTCGCCGAAACGGAGCTGGACCTGCCCGTCCTGGACGAGGCCGCCACCGCTCCCCCGCTTCACGCGCCGGTGGCCGTCCGGCCGTCCGACATCGCGTACGTGCTGTTCACCTCGGGGTCGACGGGCCGCCCCAAGGGCGTGCCGATGACCCACGGCGCCAACGACCACTACTTCACCCTGCTGGACCGGCGCTACGACTTCGGGCCCGGCGATGTGTTCTGCCAGAACGTGGGCCTCAACTTCGACTGCGCCATGTTCGAGCTGTTCTGCGCCTGGGGACGCGGCGCCCCGGTGCACGCCATTCCCCCCGCGGCCCACCGGGACCTGCCGGGGTTCCTCGCCGAGCGGCGGATGACCGTGTGGTTCTCCACCCCGAGCGGTACGTCGTTCATCCGGCGGATGGGCGGCCTGACCCCCGGGGCGATGCCCACGCTGCGGTGGAGCTTCTTCGCGGGCGAGGCGCTGCTGTGCGAGGACGCCGCCGCCTGGCAGGCCGCCGCGCCGAACTCGCGGATCGAGAACCTCTACGGGCCGACCGAGCTGACCGTCACCATCACCGGCCACCGCTGGTCACCGGAGACCTCACCGGGCCGGGCGGTCAACGGCGTCGTCCCGATCGGCCGGGTGCACCCCGGCCATGACCATCTGCTGCTCGACGGGGACACCGAGTCGGCGGTCGAGGGCGAACTGTGCGTCACCGGGCCGCAGATGACGCCCGGCTATCTGGATCCGAAGGACGACGAGGGCCGGTTCCTGGAGCGCGACGGCCGCCGCTGGTACCGGACGGGCGACCGGGTGCGCCGCCTGGACGACGGCGAGCTGGTGTACCTCGGCCGGCTGGACACCCAGGTGCAGATCCAGGGCTTCCGGGTCGAACTGGCCGAGGTGGACCATGTCGTCCGGCGGTGCCCGGGCGTGCAGAACGCCGCCACCGTGACCCGCCCGGCGCCGGGCGGTGGGCTGGAACTCGTCCTCTACTACACCGGCGACCGTATGCACCCGGTGGCGCTGCGCCGCGAGCTGGCCGCGCATCTGCCCGAGCCCATGGTGCCCAAGGTGTTCCGGCATGTGGCGGAGTTCCCGCTGAACGCCAACCACAAGGTCGACCGGGGGCGGCTGGCCCGCGAGGCGGCCGCGCTGTCAGACGGCTGACCCGAAGCGGCGGGCGTCCTCCACGACCGTACGCAGCGCCTCGGCGAGCGATTCGCCCGTCGAGGCGTGCTCGGGGTCGATGACCCACTGCATCATCACACCGCTGAGCAGCGCGTGGTAGAACTGCCCGACCGCGGCCCGGGTGCGCGGGGGCAACTCGACGCCGCCCAGGAGGAGTTCGACCAAACCCTTCTGGGCCTGCTGCTGCGCCTCGACGATGAAGCTGCGGACCTCGGGCACGTGCTCGATCTGGGAGATCGCGTCGAACTGGGCGGCCCACACCGGGCGGTGCCGCTCGAACAGCTCGATCACGCGCGTCCAGGCCAGCTCGAACCGCCCGATCGGATCGTCGGGCAGGTCGCCCGCGTCGGCCAGGACCCGCTTCAGCTCCTGCGCCCACTCCTCCAGCGCCTCCATGAGCGCGGCGTTGAGCAGGGCTTCCTTGGTGCCGTAGTGGTAGCCGATCGAGGCCAGGTTGGTGCCGGACGCCTCGACGATGTCCCGCGCGGTGGTGCGGGTGTACCCCTTCTCGTACAGGCAGCGCTTCGCCCCGGCCAGCAGGTCCGCTCGGTGTCCCATGCGGCCGAGTCTAACCTCCGCTTCAGAGATTTGTCTTAGACAAGCGTCCTAGACAGATTACTTACACAAATCTATAGTCCCGCCATGACTGAGCCCACGAGTCCCCAACGAGCGAGCCGGAAGGACTGGATCGGCCTCGCCGTTCTCGTCATCCCGGTCCTTCTGATGTCGATGGACATGACCGTCCTGTACTTCGCGCTGCCGTTCCTCAGCGCGTCCTTGGAACCGAGTGCCACGCAGCAGTTGTGGATCGTGGACATCTACGCGTTCATGCTCGCCGGGCTGCTCATCACCATGGGCACCCTCGGCGACCACATCGGCCGCCGGCTGCTGCTCATGCTCGGCGCCGTGGTGTTCGGCGCCTCGTCCTTGGCCGCCGCCTACGCGGGCAGCGCCGAACTCCTCATCGCCGCACGCGCGGTCCTGGGCATCTCCGGGGCCGTGCTCGCGCCGTCCACGCTCGCGCTGATCCGCAACATGTTCCACGACCCCACCCAGCGCCGTACCGCCATCGCGATCTGGACGGCGGGGCTGTCCGGCGGCGCCGCTCTGGGCCCGATCGTGTCGGGTCTGCTGCTGGAGAAGTTCTGGTGGGGCTCGGTCTTCCTGATCAACATTCCGGTCATGGCCGTGATCCTGCTGCTGGGCCCGTTGCTCCTGCCGGAGTACCGCGCCCCGCGACCCGGCCGCTTCGACCTCCTCGGCGCCGCCCTGTCGCTGGGCACCGTGCTCCCGGTCATCTACGGCATCAAGGAACTGGCCAACGACGGCTTCGCCTGGAAGTACGCGGCCAGCACGGCGGCCGGGGTGGTCGTCGGTGTGCTGTTCTTCCTCCGCCAGCGCTCGGCCGCCAATCCGCTGATCGACCTGAGCCTGTTCCGCGACCGGGGGTTCAGCGCGTCCATCGGCGTCAACCTGGTCGCCCTGTTCGCGATGGTCGGCTTCCTGCTGTTCTCCACGCAGTGGATCCAGCTGGTCTACGGGCTGAGCCCGTTGAAGGCCGGGTTGTGGACCCTGCCCGCGCCGCTGGCGGTGGCGGTGACGACATCGGTGGCCGCCGCGCTGGCCAAGTCGATCCGCCCCGGCTACATCATCGGCGTCGGCATGGTCATCGCCACGGCCGGATTCGCCGTCATGACGCAGCTGCGCGCCGATTCGAGCCTGGCCATCGCGGTGGCCGGCGCGACGATCATCTCGGCCGGGGTGGGCATGGCGATCCCCCTGACCGCCGACCTGATCGTCTCCGCGGCGCCGCCGGAGCGCGTGGGCGCGGCCTCGGCGCTGCCGGAGACCAGCAACCAGCTCGGCGGGGCGCTCGGCGTGGCCCTCCTGGGCAGCATCGGTTCCGCCGTATACACCCGCGATGTCTCCGACGCCACGTCCCGTCTTCCGCACGAGGCCGCCGACGCCGCCCAGGGCTCGCTCGGTGGCGCCGCGGAGGTGGCCAAGCACCTGCCGGATGGCGCGGGCGAGCCGCTTCTCAAGGTCGCCGGGGAGGCGTTCACCCGCGGCATGAACATCAGTGCCGTGGTGGCCGGGGCCGTCATGCTGGCGGGCGCCGCGGGTGCCGCCCTGCTCATGCGCCACGTCACGACTCCCGCCGGCGCACCGGCGGGGGCCGCCCCTTCGAAGGCCGAGCCCACGCCCGCTCCCAGCTCCGAGTGAGGCCGGACGTACGTGAAGGGTCCCCGCGCGATGGTCACGCGGGGACCTTTGCACAGGGGCCGGTCGGCGGCCGGGTCAGCGACCGAGGATGACGGGGAGCGTGGTGTAGCCGGTCAGGCCCATGACGGCGCGGCGCTCGGGGGTGCCGGCCTGCTCGATCTTCGGGAAGGTGTCGATCAGCTTCGGGAAGAGTTCGGCGCCCTCGATGCGCGCGAGGCTGCCGCCGAAGCAGTAGTGGGCTCCGGCGCTGAAGCTCAGGTGGGGGCCGTTGTCCCGGGTCAGGTTCAGGCGGTGCGGGTCGGGGAACCGGGCCGGGTCGCGATTGGCGGCGGCGAGCAGGGTCAGGACGAGAACGCCCTCGGGTATCTCGGCACCGCCGATGGTGACCGGCCGTGTGGTGACCCGGCTCGCCGCGGTGGTGTGGGTGGTGTGGCGCAGTAACTCCTCCACGGCCGACGGCGTGATGCTCTTGTCCGCGCGCCAGCGGTTCAGCTCGTCGGGGTGGTCGA
Organism: Streptomyces sp. NPDC021212; assembly: GCF_044332925.1. Taxonomy (NCBI): domain Bacteria; kingdom Bacillati; phylum Actinomycetota; class Actinomycetes; order Kitasatosporales; family Streptomycetaceae; genus Streptomyces; species Streptomyces sp. NPDC021212. Next base: position 468,715 of record NZ_JBIRPZ010000001.1, on the reverse strand, counting down.
GGAGCGCGAGCACCCCGGTCGCCACGAGGTTGGTGGTGGCCGCGAAGCCCGCGGTGAACAGGAACAGGATGAGCGCCATCAGTTCGTCCTCGTCGAGACGGCCGTTGGTGGCCTCCTGGACGAGCGAGGACATCAGGTCGTCGCGCGGTTCGGCGCGACGATTCCTGATCACCTCGCGGAAGTACCCGGCAAGTTCCTCGGCCGCGGCGTCGGCACGCGTCAGGTCTTCGTCGGTGTAGAGCCCGGAGAAGACGTGTGACCAGTCGTCGGCCAGCTTCCAGAGGTGTCTGCCGTCCTCGTGCGGAAGGCCGAGCATGTCGCTGATGACCGCGACCGGGAAGGGCACGGCGAGCAGGTCCACGAGGTCGACCGGCGCGCCGCCGTCGGACCGCTCGATGAGGTCGTCGACGAGCCCGGTGGTCAGCCGCTCCACCGCGGGCTGCATCGTCTTGATCTTGTTGGGGGTGAAGACGCGAGCGGCCAGGCCGCGGATACGGCCGTGGTCGGGCTGGTTGAGGGTGACCATCGAGTTCAGGTACATGCGCAGGGAGAGGTGGTCCGCCCAGTCCTCGCGCATCTGGGTGGCGGCGCGGGCGCCGCTCTGGACGTCGGGCAGCCGCAGGAACTCGGTGACCTCCTCGTACCCGGACATCACCCACACGCCGAGCGAGGACGCGTGGTGGACCCGGTTCACCGACTGCAGCGTCTCGTAGAGGGGGAAGGGGTCGGCGGGAAAGGGCGGCGAGATCAGCGCGATCAGCGCTTCGTCGGCCTGCTGGGCCGTCGGGGTCGTTTCGGTGGTCATGTGGGGCGTTCTCCTCGGTGTGGTGCTTCGGTGTGGTGCCTGGGTGTGGTGATGGTCCGGTGTGGCGATGGTCCGGTGCGACGCGCGGCTACGGCGCGGGCCTCGTGTCCAGCTCGTCGTCCAGGACGTCGAACAGTTCGTCGGCCGAGAGCGACGCCAGATCGGTCTCCTCGCTCGTGTCCGGCCGATGCGTTTCGATCCACCCGGCCGTCAGGGCGCGCAGCCGGTCGGCGACGCGGTCGTATGCCTCCTGGTCCGGCGTCGCCGACGTCAACGCCGCCTCCAGCCGGGCCAGTTCGGCTTCCCACGGGGATGTGGCGGGGCCTTGGTCCGCGCTCAGCTGTTCCCGCAGTTCGCCGGCGACCGCGGCGGGCGTCGGGTGGTCGAACACCAGGGTGGCGGGCAGCTTCAGCCCGGTCGCCGCACGCAGGGCGTTGCGCAGCTCCACGGCGGTGAGCGAGTCGAAGCCCAGGTCCTTGAACGCCCGGTCGGACCGGATGGCGTCGGCCCCGTCGTGGCCGAGCACCGCCGCCACCTGTGTCCGCACCAGGTCCATGAGCAGGCTGTCGCGTTCGGCGTCGTCGGCCAGGGCCGCCAGCCTCCGCCGCAGCCCAGCGCCGCCGTCTCCACCACCCGCCGCACCCGGACCCCCGGCCCGGCGGCGGGGGGTGGGCACCAGGTTGCGCAGCATCCCCGGGAGCCGGTCGGCGGGGCGTGCCCGCAGGGCGGCCGTGTCCAGGCGGAACGGCGCCAGCGCGGGCTCTCGCGTACGCAACGCGTCGTCCAGCAGCGCCAGCCCCTCCTCCTGCGACAGCGCGGGCAGGCCCATGCGCAGCATGCGTTTCCGGTCGGCCTCGGCCAGCTCGCCGAGCCCGCTGTCGGCTTCCCACAGTCCGTACGCCAGCGACGTCACCGGCAGACCGGCGTGGTGGCGGTGGCGCGCGAGCGCGTCCAGGAACACGTTCGCGGCGGCGTAGTTGCCCTGTCCCGCGGCCAGCACGAGCCCGGCGAGCGAGGAGAACAGGACGAACGCCGACAGGTCGCGGTCGGCCGTCAGCTCGTGCAGGTTCCAGGCCCCGTCCACCTTGGGCCGCAGGACCGCGTCCATGCGCTCCGGCGTCAGCCCTCGGACCAGCCCGTTGTCCACGACACCGGCCGCGTGCACGACCGCGTCGACCGGGTGCCGGTCCAGCACCCCGGCGAGCGCGGCGCGATCGGCCACGTCGCACGCCTCGATGGCCACGTGCGCACCGTGGGCCGCCAGTTCGGCGCGCAGTTCGCCCGCCCCCGGCGCGCTCTCGCCCCGGCGGCTGGTCAGGACGAGCCGCCGGACACCGTGGGCCGTCACCAGGTGGCGGGCGACCAGGGCGCCGAGGCCACTGGTCCCGCCCGTGATCAGCACCGTGGACGACTGGTCCCATGGGCTGTACGCCTCGTCCACCGCGGCGGCGGGAACGCGGGCGAACTCGGGAACGAGCGGCACGCCGCCCCGGACCGCCGTCTCGGGCGCGTCGGCCACGTCGGCCGGGGGTGGCACGGTGGCGTCGTCATCGATGTCGAGCAGCAGGAACCGGCCGGGGTTCTCCGCCGCGGCCGCCCGCACCAGACCCCACACCGGCGCCTGCCCCAGATCGACGTCCTCCCCCTCGACCGGCACCGCACGGCGGGTGACGACCGCGAGCTTCCGCTCGTCCGTGCCGTGGTCGGCCAGCCACTCCTGGAGACGTGCCAGCACCTCGCCCAGGACCGCGCGTACGGACTCGGGCGTGTCCCCGGCCGCCCGTGGGACCTCGTACACCTCGGCGGGCGCCTCCGGGCGGGGGTGGGCGGCGGCCTTGGCCCAGGTGAGGGCGAACAGCGACTCACGGTGGTCACCGCCCGTCCGCAGCTGCTCGGCCGAAACGGGCCGCGACGCCAGGTTCGCCACGGACAGGACGGGCGCCCCGGTCTCGTCGGCGACCAGCACCTCCGTTCCGTCGTCCCCGTCCCGGTGTGTCAGCCGGACGCGCAGCGTCGAGGCACCGGCCCGGTGGAGGGAGACGCCGCCCCAGGAGAACGGCAGTTCCGGAGCCCCGGTGCCGTCGTCCTCGATCAGCCCGACGTGCATCGCCGCGTCCAGCAGCGCCGGATGCACCCCGAACCGGGTCGCCTCCGCCCCTTCCGGAAGCGCCACCTCGGCGAACACGACGTCATCGCCGCGCCGCCAGGCCGCCCTGAGCCCCCGGAAGGCCGGACCGTAGTCATAGCCGCGGGCGAGCAGGGCCTCATAGGCACCGTCCACCGGAAGCGGCGTCGCGTCGACCGGCGGCCAGACACTCAGATCGGACGACGGTGGGGTGGCGGACGGGGTGATGCCACCGGTCGCGTTACGGGTCCACGTCTCGTCGTCGAGGGACGAGTAGATCTCGAGGGAGCGGGCGGCATCGGAGGCATCCGGGCCACCCACCACGACACGCACCGCGACCCCGCCCGTCTCGGGAACGAGGAGCGGCGCTTCGAGCGTCAGCTCGTCGATCGCCTCGCACCCCACCTGGTGGGCGGCCTGCAACGCCAGCTCGACCAGCCCGGTGCCGGGCAGGAGCAGGGTGCCCAGCACATCGTGATCGGCGAGCCAGGGCTGGGAGTCGAGGGAGAGCCGCCCGGTGAACACGGCCCCGCCGGTGTCCGGCAGCACGACCCTCGCGCCCAGCATCGGATGGTCGAGGGAGTCGGCCCCGGCGAGGGTCGTGGGCTGCTCGATCAGCCAGTAGCGCTTGCGCTGGAAGGCATACGTGGGCAGATCGACGCGCCGGGCACCGCGCCCGGCGAAGACGGCGGCCCAGTCCACCGGCACACCCGCCGCGTACAACCGCCCGACCCCGGCGAACACCCCCTCCACCTCGGGCCGGTCCCGCCGCAGCGTGGCCGCCATCGTGCCCTCGACGGTCTGCTGTGCCATCGCCGTCAGCACACCGTCCGGGCCCACCTCCAGGAACCGCGTGACGCCTTCGTCTCGCAACGCACGTACGTCATCGGCGAACCGCACCGCCTCCCGCACATGCCGCACCCAGTACTCCGCCGACGCCACATCCTTGACGAAACGGATGACCGGCTGGCGGTACTCCACGCTCTCCGCGACCTTGCGGAACTCCTCCAGCATCGGGTCCATCAAGGGTGAGTGGAACGCATGCGAGACGGACAAGCGGCTCGTCTTACGGTCGCTGAACCGGGCAGCAATCGCCGTCACCGTGTCCTCGGCACCGGAGACCACCACCGAGGACGGCCCGTTGACGGCCGCGATCCCCACCTCACCGTCCAGCAGCGGCGTCACTTCGTCCTCGGTGGCCTGGATCGCCACCATCGCCCCACCCGACGGCAACGCCTGCATCAGCCGTCCGCGCGCCACCACCAACCGCGTGGCGTCCTCCAGACTCAGCACACCCGCCACATGCGCCGCAGCCAGCTCACCGATGGAGTGCCCGGCCAGGAAATCCGGCCGCAAACCCCAGGACTCCACCAGCCGATACAGCGCCACCTCCAACGCGAAGATCGCGGGCTGGGTGAACTCCGTACGCTCCAACCCAGCCGCATCATCACCCCACACCACCTCCTTCAACGCCAGCCCCGACGCCTCACACACCCCATCGAACGCCGCCGCGAAAACCGGGAAGGTGTCATACAACTCCCGCCCCATACCGACACGTTGGCTTCCCTGTCCGGTGAACAGAAACGCCAGCTTGCCACCCCCGCCCGCCACCACATCGCTGATCGTCTCCGGCCCGACCAGCACCGCACGATGCTCGAACGCGGCCCGTCCCGTCGCCGCCGAGAACGCCACATCAAGCTCATCGTGGCCTACGGCGAAGGCGCCGATCCGCTGAATCTGGGCTCGGAGTGCGTCATGCGTCTTCGCCGAGACGACGAGGGGCGCCACCGGGAGTTCACGGCGTTCCCCGGCCTGCTCCTCGACCGGCGGGGCTTCCTCCAGGATCACATGGGCGTTCGTCCCGCTGATGCCGAACGAGGAGACCCCCGCGCGGCGCGGACGCTCGCCACGCGGCCACTCCCTCGGCCCGGTCAGCAGCCGGACATTGCCCGCAGACCAGTCCACCTGCGGTGTCGGCTCGTCCACGTGCAGCGTCCTCGGCAACACCCCGTGCCGCATCGCCTGCACCATCTTGATGATGCCCGCCACGCCGGCCGCAGCCTGCGTATGCCCAAGGTTGGACTTGATCGACCCCAGCCACAGCGGCTCGGCGCGGTCCTGTCCGTACGTGGCCAGCAGCGCCTGCGCCTCGATCGGATCGCCCAGCGTCGTCCCCGTACCATGCGCCTCGACCGCGTCCACATCGGCCGCCGACAGCCCCGCGTTGGCCAGCGCCCGGCGGATGACGCGTTGCTGGGAGGGGCCGTTCGGCGCCGTCAGGCCGTTGCTGGCACCGTCCTGGTTGAGGGCGCTGCCTCGTACGACGGCCAGCACCGGGTGGCCGTTGCGGCGGGCGTCCGACAGCCGCTCGACCAGCAGCATGCCCACGCCCTCGCCCCACCCGGTGCCGTCCGTGGAGGACGAGAAGGACTTGCAGCGGCCGTCGGCGGACAGCCCGCGTTGCTCGCTGAAGTCGATGAACGACTGCGGCGTCCCCATGACGGTCACGCCACCGACGAGGGCGAGCGAGCAGTCGCCGGAGCGCAGCGCCTCGCCCGCCCAGTGCAGGGCTACCAGCGACGACGAGCACGCCGTGTCCACGGTCACGGCGGGGCCTTCGAGGCCGAGGGTGTAGGCGATGCGGCCGGAGACGAGGCTGCCGCCGCCGGTGCCGCCCGAATAGTCGTGGTACATGACCCCGGCGAACACGCCCGTCGGGCTGCCCTTCAACGTGCCCGGGTCGATCCCTGCGCGCTCCAGCGCCTCCCACGACACCTCGAGCAGCAAACGCTGCTGCGGGTCCATGTCGCGGGCCTCTCGGGGGCTGATGCCGAAGAAGTCCGCGTCGAACTCCGCCGCGTCGTGGAGGAATCCGCCGTCGCGCACATAGGTCTTCCCGGGCTTTCCGGGCTCGGGGTCGTAGATGTCCTCGACGCCCCAGCCGCGGTCGGACGGAAACTCCGAGATGGCGTCCACGCCCTCGTCCACCAGGCGCCACAACCCCTCGGGCGAGTCCACCCCGCCCGGATAGCGGCACGCCATCCCGACGATGGCGATCGGTTCGTCGTCCACCCGGGTCACGACGGGCCCGACCGCCGTCTTCTCCACGGCGCCGGACAGCTCGTCCAGGACGTGCCGGGCCAGCTCGCCGGGGGTCGGGTAGTCGAAGACGAGGGTGGCGGGCAGCCGGAGTCCGGTGGCGGCGCCCAGGAGGTTGCGCAGTTCGATCGCGGTGAGGGAGTCGAATCCGAGGTCGCGGAAGGCCCGTTCGGGGTCGACGGCCTCGGCTCCGGCGAGGCGGAGGACGGTGGCGGCCTGGGAGCGGACGAGGCCGAGGAGTTCGGCGGCGCGTTCGTCGTCGGTGAGTGCGGCCAGGCGCTGCCGTAGAGCACCGGTCGCGGAGGCGGTGGCGTCGGCGACGCGGCGCGACCGGCCCCGCACGAGGCCGCGCAGAAGTGGCGGAGGCGTGTCCAAGGCCGCCAGGTCGAACCGGGCGGGCACCAGCACGGGTTCCGGCACACCGGCGGCGGCGTCGAGCAGCGCAAGGCCCTCTGCGGGGGCCAGGGTGCGCAGGCCCGCCTGGTCGAGCCCTTCCGCCATGCCGTCCCCGCCCCACGGGCCCCAGGCCAGCGACAGCGCGGGAAGCCCGATCGCTCGCCGGTGGCGGGCGAGGGCGTCGAGGAAGGTGTTGGCGGCCGCGTAGTTGCCCTGTCCGGGCGCGCCGAGGACGCCAGCGACGGACGAGAAGAGCACGAACGCGGTCAGCCCCATGTCGCGGGTGAGTTCGTGGAGATGCCATGCCGCGTCCGCCTTCGGGCGCAGTGCGTGGTCGACGCGGCCGGGCGTCAGCGACGGGATCACGCCGTCGTCCAGCACGCCCGCCGTGTGCACGAGGCCGCCGATGGTCCGGCCGTCGAGCAGCGCGGCCAGGGCGTCGCGGTCGGAGACGTCGCACGCCACCACCTCGGCCTCCGCGCCCAGCCGCGCCAGCTCCTCGACCAACTCGGCGGCTCCCGGCGCCTCGGGGCCCCGACGGCTGGTCAGCAGCAGCCGCCGCACCCCGTGCCGGGTGACGAGGTGGCGGGTGACGGCGGCGCCGAGGGCGCCGGTCCCGCCGGTGATCAGGACGGTGCGTTCCGGGTCCCAGGCGGCGGTGTGCGGGCCGAGCGGCGCCCTGGCCAGCCTCGGTACGCGCACCTCGCCGTCGCGGACACACAGCTCGGGCTCACCGGTCTCCAGGATGAAGCGGGGATCGATCGGGGCATCGGTGTCGGTGTCGACGAGGACGACGCGGCCGGGGTTCTCGCTCGCGGCGGCGCGTACCAGCCCCCGGACGGCGGCGTGGCCGAGGTCGGAGCCGTCGATCGCGCCGTTGGTGACGACGACAAGGGTGGTGTCGCCGTCCACCGCGGCCTGCACGGCCTCCAGCACACCGTCCAGCACCGCGCGCACCGCGGACGGCATGTTCCCGGTCGTCGGCGGGCAGCGGTGGACGACCACCCCGGCCGCCCCGCCGTCGGCCACCTCGGCGTCGTCGGCCGGCGACCGTCCGCCCGTGGCCGGTACCCACGCGACACGGAAGAGCGCGTCCGCGATCCGGGCCGAGGCCAGGGCGAGGCCGTCCGCACTGACGGGGCGCAGCGTCAGGGAGCCGACAGAGGCGACGGGCCGTCCCAGGGCGTCGGCCAGCTCCAGGGACACCGTGTCGTCGCTCCGGATGCGCAGGCGGACCCGGGCGGCGGTGGCGCCTTCGGTGTGCAGGGTGACGTCCGCCCAGGAGAACGGCAGGACCGTCGGGCCGTCGTCCGCCAGGTCGAGCGCGTGCAACGCCGAGTCGAGCAGGGCGGGGTGGAGGCCGAAGCGTCCGGCGTCGACACCTGCCGGGAGGGCGATCTCGGCGAACACGTCGTCGCCGCGCCGCCATGCCGTGCGCAGTCCACGGAACGCGGGCCCGTAGTCGAGCCGTTCGTAGAGCCCTTCGGCGGCGAGGGGTTCGGCGTCGCGCGGTGGCCACGCCCCGAGGTCGGTGGCCGGTTCACCGGCGTCGGGTGCCAGGACCCCTTCGGCGTGCTGGATCCATTCGCGGTCGATCGGGGCGTCGTCGGCACGGGAGTACACGGCCACCGGGCGGCGGCCGGACGCGTCGGGCGCGTCGACGGCGACCTGGAGGTGGACGCCACCGTGTTCGGGCAGGATCAGGGGCGCGCCCAGGGTGAGTTCCTCGACACGGTGGCATCCCACCTGGTCTCCGGCGCGTACGGCCAGCTCCACGTACGCCGTGCCGGGCAGCAGCACGGAGCCGAGCACGGTGTGGTCGGACAGCCAGGGGTGGGCTCCGGTGGCCAGCCGTCCGGTGAACACCACACCGTCCGAGCCGGGCAGCCGCACCATCGCGCCGAGCAGCGGGTGGTCGGGCCGGTCGAGGCCCGCGGAGGTGACGTCGCCGCCCTCACCGCTCTTGTCGAGCCAGTAGCGGGCACGCTGGAAGGGGTAGGTGGGCAGGTCGACGCGCCGGGCGCCACGTCCGTCGAACACGCCCGCCCAGTCGACGCGCAGGCCCGCGCTGTGCAGGTGGCCGAGGGCGGTGAGGACGGCGACGGGCTCGGGGTCGCGACGGCGCAGCGCCGGGACGAGCACCGCGGTGTCGGCGGAGGTGGTGAGGCACTGCCGGGCCATGGCGGTCAGTACGCCGTCGGGGCCCAGCTCCACGTACCGGGTGACGCCTTCGGCCTCCAGCCGGGCCACCGCCTCGGCGAACCGGACCGTGTCACGGACGTGGCGCACCCAGTGGTCGGCGGTGGCCACTTCGCCGTCCGCCATGACCGGGATGCGGGGCTCGGCGTAGGTGACGGTCTCGGCGACGCGGCGGAACTCGTCCAGCATCGGGTCCATCAGCGGCGAGTGAAAGGCGTGCGAGACCGACAGGCGGTTCGTCCTGCGGGCTCCGAACCGTTCGGCAACCGCCGCGACGGCTGCCGCCACGCCGTCCTCGGTACCGGAGAGCACCACGGAGGTGGGGCCGTTGACGGCGGCGATACCGACGCCCTCCCCCAGCAGCGGGGCCACCTCGTCCCGCGTGGCCTCGACGGCCACCATCGCGCCACCGGGCGGCAGCGCCCCCATCAGCCGCCCCCGCGCGGTGACGAGCGCGGCGGCGTCCTCCAGCGAGAACACCCCGGCGACATGCGCGGCGGCCAGCTCGCCGATCGAGTGGCCGGCGACGAAGTCGGGCCGTACACCCCACGACTCCAGCAGCCGGAACAGCGCCACCTGCACCGCGAAGATGGCGGGCTGGGTGAACTCGGTGCGGCTCAGCGCCCCTTCGTCGCCCCACATCACCTCGCGTACGGCAGGGTCGAGCGCGGCGCACACCTCGTCGAAGGCGCCCGCGAAGACGGGGAACGCCGCGTACAGCTCCCGGCCCATGCCGAGCCGCTGGCTGCCCTGCCCGGTGAAGAGGAAGGCCGTCAGCCCGGTGGTCCGGGCGATGCCGCCGAGGGCCGTGTCGTCAGCGGTATCCGCCAGCGCGCTCAGTTCACCGAGGATTTCTTCGCGGTCCCGGCCGATGACGACGGCGCGGCGGGTCAGCGCGGCGCGGCTGGTGGCGAGGGAGAACCCGAGGTCCACGGGGTCCAGGCCGGGCGTGGCCCGCAGATGGTCGGCCAGTTGCCGGGCCTGGGCGCGCAGGGCGGCCGTGGTGCGGGCGGACAGGGGCAGCGGCACGGGCACGGCCGGGGTCGCGGGCCGTTCGGCGGGCAGGGGCGCGGAGACGGCGCCGGTGTCCGCCTGCTCGATGATCACGTGGGCGTTGGTGCCACTGACCCCGAACGAGGAGATGGCGGCGCGGCGCGGACGGCCGGTGTCGGGCCAGGCGCGGGCCTCGGTGAGGAGGCGTACATGTCCGGCGTCCCAGTCCACCTGCGGTGTCGCCGCGTCGATGTGCAGGGTCTTCGGCAGCGTGCCGTGCCGGATGGCCTCGACCATCTTGATGACGCCCGCGACGCCGGCGGCGGCCTGGGAGTGGCCGATGTTCGACTTGATGGAGCCGAGCCAGAGCGGGCGGTCCCGGTCCTGGCCGTACGTGGCGAGCAGCGCCTGTGCCTCGATCGGGTCGCCGAGCGAGGTCCCGGTGCCGTGCCCCTCCATGGCGTCGATGTCGGCGGGCGTCAGCCCGGCCGCGGTGAGCGCCTGCCGGATGACCCGGCGCTGGGAGGGGCCATTGGGGGCGCTGAAGCCGTTGGACGCGCCGTCCTGGTTGACCGCCGAGCCGCGCACCACGGCCAGCACGGGGTGGCCGTGGCGGCGGGCGTCGGACAGCTTCTCCAGCAGCAGGACGCCCGCGCCCTCGCCCCAGCCGGTGCCGTCGGCGGAGGCGGCGAACGAGCGGCAGCGGCCGTCGGGTGAGAGCCCGCGCTGCTCGCTGAACTCGATGAACGTCTCGGGCGTCGCCATCACGCTGACGCCCCCGGCCAGCGCCAGGGTGCACTCCCCCGTACGCAGGGCCTGCGCCGCCCACTGCATCGCCACCAGCGACGACGAGCACGCGGTGTCGACGGTGACCGCAGGGCCCTCGAAACCGAGGGTGTAGGCGACACGTCCGGACACCAGGCTGCCGTCGCTGCTGGTGATGCCGTAGTCGTGGTACATCGCTCCGGCGAAGACTCCGGTGCGGCTGCCGCGCAGGGACGCCGGGTCGAGGCCGGCCCGTTCCACCGCCTCCCAGGTGATCTCCAGCAGCAGCCGTTGCTGGGGGTCCATGGTGAGGGCCTCGCGCGGGCTGATGCCGAAGAACTCGGGGTCGAAGTCGGCGGCGTCGTACAGGAAACCACCGTGGCGGACGTAGCTCTTGCCGGGCTTTCCGGGCTCCGGGTCATACAGGGCGCTCAGGTCCCAGCCACGGTCGCCGGGGAACGGACCGATGGCGTCGCGGCCCTCGGCGACCAGCTCCCACAGCCCCTCCGGGGAGGCGACACCACCGGGGAAACGGCAGGCCATGCCGATGATCGCGATGGGTTCGGTGGCGACACTCGCGGCGGCGCGCAGGCTCTCGTTGTCCTGTCGCAGCCGCTCGTTCTCGACGAGCGAGCCGCGCAGCGCCTCGACGATCTCCTCGACGTTGGCTTCCACCGTCGTCTCAGCCTCCGCTCACCGTCGTGGTCCGCGCGCCGGTGGCGCCGACCGTGTCAAGGAATGTGCCGAGCACCTCGGTGAAGCGTTCCGGCTCTTCGAGGTGCGGGGCGTGGCTGGAGTCCTCGAAGATCTCCCAGCGGGCGCCCGGAATGAGTTCCTGGAAGGGGCGCACGGTGGCCGGGGTGGCCTCGTCGTGGCGGCCGGAGACGACGAGGGTGGGCACATCGATACGGGGCAGGTGGTCGATCACCGACCAGTCCCGCAGGCTGCCGATGACGTGGAACTCGTTGGGCCCGTTCATGGTGCGGTAGACCGTCGGATCGGTGACGGCCTCCAGGTACGAGGCCATGAGTTCGCCGGGCCACGGGTCGAGGCGGCAGACGTGGCGGCTGTAGAACACCAGCATCGCCTCCAGGTACTCATCGCTGTCGGTGGTGCCCGCGGCCTCGTGCCGGCGCAGCGTCTCGTCCACGCCGGGTGGCAGCTGGGCGCGCAGTACGTCCATCTCCGACAGCCACAGCTGGTAGGAGGCGGGGGCGTTGGCGACGACCAGGCCGCGCAGCCCGGCGGGGCGGGTCGAGGCGTGCCAGGCGGCCAGCATCCCGCCCCACGACTGCCCGAACAGGATGTAGTCGTCGGCGATGCCGAGCCGGTGCAGGAGGTTGTCCAACTCGTCACGGAACAGCCGAGGGGTCCAGAAACCGGGGTCGGCATCCGGCAGATGGGTGGAGCCCCCGTTCCCGAGCTGGTCGTAGTGCACCACGGGCCAGCCGCGTTCGGCGAAGTCGGCCAGCCGGATCAGATAGTCGTGCGTGGACCCGGGGCCGCCGTGGACGACGACGAGGGCCGGGCGGCCCGATCCCGGCTGTCCGGTGATGCGGTACCAGGTGCGGTACTCCCGGAAGGGAACGGTTCCTTTGGCCGTTGGCGTGGGCGCCATGTCTCAAACCACCTCGGTTTTTCGGGTCCTGTGCGTCGGTCGCGGTGTCAGTCGAGGGTCGTCAGCCACTCGTCGATGGTCCGGGCGGTCGTCGGGGCGTGGCCCTGTCCGAGCGAGAAGTGGTCGCCCGGCACGGTGCGCAGGGTGTGGTCCGGGTCCCAGGGCCGGGCCCGCATCTCGGCCGGGTCGACGCCCTCGGGCGGCGCCACGAACGGCTCGGCCGCCTGGACGAACAGAGTCGGCGCGGCAAGCGGTACGGGGTCGAAGTCCCCCAGCACCCCGAAGTAGTGCGGCATCGCCGACAGCCGCGCCGCGTCGTACGGTCCGTAGGCCGATTCCATCGCCAGCACCTCCCGCATGAGGTGGTCGAATCCGGTCTTCATCGCCGCGTCGTCGACGCGGAAGGTGTCGATCAGGATCAGTCCGGCGGGCGGGACCTGGGCCACCTCCTCCAGATGCCGGGCGAGGACGTGGCCGATGATGCCGCCGGAGGAGTAGCCGAGCAGCGCGAACGGCTCGCCCTCGGCCGCCTCCAGCACGGCGTCGGCCAGGACACCCGACAGCGCCTCGGCCGAACCGGGCAGCGGCTCGTCCCGGGCGAATCCGGGCAGCGGCAGCGCCGACACGTGGCGGATGTCCCGGAATTCCGCACCCAGCCGGGCGTGCTGGTGCACACCACCGGCCGCCATGGGAGTGGCCAGGCAGATCAGCCGGGTGCGACGCGGACCGTCGGCCAGCCGCACCGCCTTCGGGGCGCGGTCGAGGTCGCCCGGTGCGGTGAACCGGGGCCGCAGCGCCGCGACCGCCGACATCAGCGCCAGCGCGCCGGAGGTGTCACCGGCGTGGACGGCCCGCCGGAAAAGGTCGGTGACGCTCTCGTCGGTCTCCGTCTCCGTGTCCGCGTGCGGCTGCGTCTGTGGCTCGGTGGCGGGGAGCCGTGTCAGCTCGTCCGCGAGGAGGCGGGCCAGCAGGGAGGGGTTCTTGCTGTCGAACACCGCCATCGTGGGCAGCTTCAGCCCGGTGGCGGCGTTCAGCGCCGTACGCAGCTCCATCGCGGTGAGCGAGTCGAACCCCGACTCCAAGAAGTCGCGCTCGGGGTCGACCGCCTCGGGGCCACTGTGCCCGAGCAGGGTGGCGGCCAGGCCGAGCACCAGATCGCGCAGCGCTCCCTCGCGGCGTTCGGCGGGCATGGCCGCCAGCTCGCGCCGCAGCGCCGCCGGGTCGGTGGCCGCCGTACGGCGTCGCGTGGCCGGGACCAAGCCGTGCAGCAGTACGGGGAGTTCGCCGCCCGCCCCGCTGCGCAGCGCCCGCAGGTCCAGCCCCATCGGCACCAGCAGCGGCTCCGTACGGGCGGACGCGGCGTCGAACAGCGCGAGGCCGTCGGCCGCCGACAGCGCGGGCATGCCCTGGCGGCGCAGCCGCCGCAGGTCGGCCTCGCTCAGACCACCGGCCATCCCACCGGTGTCCGCCCACAGCCCCCAGGCGAGGGACTGCGCGGGCAGCCCTGCGGCGTGGCGGTGTTGGGCGAGTGCGTCGAGGAACGTGTTGGCGGCGGCGTAGTTGCCCTGGCCTGGCGCGCCGAGCACGCCCGCCGACGACGAGAACAGCACGAAGGCGCTTAAGTCGTGGTCGCGGGTGAGGTCGTGCAGGTTGAGCGCGCCGTCCACCTTGGGACGCAGCACCTGGTCGAGGCTGTGCGGCGTCAGGTTGGCGATCAGGCCGTCGGCCAGCACCCCGGCCGTGTGCACGACGGCGCCGAGCGGGCGATCGGCGAGCAGCTCCTTCAGGGCCGCCCGGTCCGCCACGTCACAGGCCGCGATCTCGACCGTCGCGCCGAGGCCGGTCAGCTCCTGACGCAGCTCGGCCGCGCCCTCGGCGGCCATGCCACGGCGGCTGGTCAGCAGCAGGTCGCGGACGCCGTGCTCGGCGACCAGATGGCGGGCGACGAGCGCGCCGAGGCCGCCCGTACCGCCGGTGATCAGCACGGTGCCGAGCCGGTCCCAGGCGGGTGCGTGTTCCGGGTCCGCGGGGGTGCGCGCCAGGCGGGGTACGTGGATTCCGGCGCCCTGGACGCGCAGTTCCGGCTCGCCGGACGCGATGGCCCGGCCGATGCTCTCCGGGTCGCCGTCGCCGTCCGTGTCGAGCAGCGCGAAGCGCTCCGGGTCCTCCGCGTGGGCGGCGCGGACCAGGCCCCGGGCGGCGGCGTGCGCGAGGCTGTCGCCACGGGTGACCACCATGAGCCTGCGGTCGGCGAACCGTTCGTTGGTGAGCCAGGTCTGAAGCGCCCGGAGTGTTTCGCCGGTGACCGTTCTGACGTCGTCGGCGGTGTCGCCCGTACCGGCGGGGAGCGTCAGCGCGACCGTGGCGGGCACCGGGTCGGAGAGCTCCGCCAGGTCGGCGACCATCGTCCAGTCGGTTTCGGCAGTGGAGACGGAGGCAGGTGTCCACGCGACGTGGAAGAGAGAGTTGCCCGATCCCATGGGAGCCGGTGCGAGCTGCTCGGCCGAGACCTCCCGCGCGATCAGCGATTCCACGGACGCCACGGGCCGCCCCTGGGCGTCGGCGATACGCAGTTCCGTCGCGCCCTCGCCCTTGGGCGTGAGCCGGACGCGCGCGGCCGTGGTGCCGGAGGCGTGCGGCCGGACGCCCTTCCATGCGAACGGCAGCATCGTCGCGTCGTCGCCGCCCGTGCCGAGCAGCACCGCGTGCAGCGCGGAGTCGAGCAGCGCCGGGTGCAGTACGAAGCGCTCGGCGCCGGCCGCGTCGCCGAGCGCCACCTCGGCGAAGGTCTCGTCGCCGACACGCCAGGCCGCCTTGAGTCCCTGGAACGCCGGGCCGTAGGCGAAACCGGCGTCCTGGAAACGTTCGTACACACCGTCGGTGGGGATGCTCGCCGCCTCGGGCGGTGGCCACTGCGTCAGGTCGGAGGGCGGCGAGGCGGTGTCCTCGGGTGTCAGCACACCCTCCGCGTGCAGGGCCCAGTCCGCCTCCGGGTCGGTGTCCTCGGGCTGCGCGTGGACGGTGAGGGGGCGTCGGCCCGTGTCGTCGGCCGGTTCGCCGACCGTCAGCCGCAGCCGGACACCGCCGCCCTCGGGCAGGGTCAGCGGCGCGTGCAGCGTCAGCTCTTCGAGGACGCGGCAGCCGACCCGGCCACCCGCGCACAGGGCCAGTTCGACGTACGCGGTCCCGGGCAGCAGTGTCGTGCCGAGCACCGCGTGGTCGGCCAGCCAGGGCTGGGTGTCCGTCGACACCCGCCCCGTGAACACCACCGTCTCGGCTCCCGGCACCGCCACTTCGGCACTCAGCAGGGGGTGGTCGAGCGCGGTGAGGCCCATGGACACCGCGTTTCCACCCTCCCCGGCCACCGGCGCCGACAGCCAGTAGCGGCTTCGCTGGAAGGCATAGGTGGGCAGATCGACACGGCGTGCTCCCCGCCCCGCGAAGAAGGCCGTCCAGTCGGGCGAGGCGCCCGTGAGGTGCAGCTGCGCGACCGCCATCAGCAGCGCCCCGGCCTCGGGACGGTCACGGCGCAAGGTGGCCACGGTGGTGGCGTCCGGCACCGTCTGCCGGGCCATGGCCGTGAGGATGCCATCCGGCCCGATCTCCAGGAACCGGGTCACGCCCTCCGCGTGCAGCTGTCGTACGTCATCGGCGAACCGCACCGCCTCCCGCACATGCCGCACCCAGTACTCCGCCGACGCCACATCCTTGACGAAACGGATGACCGGCTCGCGGTACTCCACGCTCTCCGCGACCTTGCGGAACTCCCCCAGCATCGGATCCATCAACGGCGAATGGAACGCATGCGAGACCGACAGACGGCTCGTCTTCCGATCCTTGAACCGCTCGACCACCGCCGCCACCGCGTCCTCGGCGCCCGAAATCACCACCGAGGAGGGCCCGTTGACGGCAGCGAGCCCCACCTCACCGTCCAGCAGCGGCGCAACCTCCTCCTCCGTGGCCTGGATCGCCACCATGGCTCCACCGGGCGGCAGCGCGCCCATCAGCCGTCCCCGCGCCGTGATCAGTCGCGCCGCGTCCTCCAGGTCGAACACCCCCGCGACATGGGCCGCCGCCAGCTCCCCGATGGAATGGCCGACGAGGAAGTCGGGGCGGATACCCCAGGACTCCGCCAGCCGATAGAGCGCCACCTCCAGCGCGAAGATGGCGGGCTGGGTGAACTCCGTGCGGTGCAACGCCGCCTCATCGTCACCCCACGCCACCTCCTTCAACGCCAGCCCCGACGCCTCACACACCGCATCGAACGCCGCCGCGAAAACCGGAAAAGCGTCATACAACTCCCGCCCCATACCGAAACGTTGGCTTCCCTGTCCGGTGAACAGGAACGCCACCTTGCCCTCGCGGGACCTGCCGGTGGCGACGGACGGCGACGGGGTCCCCTGGGCCAGCGCGCAGAGGCCCGCGAGGAACTCCGTACGGTTGTCGGCGACGATCGCCGCACGGTGTTCGAGGGCCGCGCGGCCGGTTGCCAGCGAAAAGGCCACGTCCGCGGGGGCCAGTTCCGGTCGTTCGCCCAGGTGGGAGTGGAGGCGTTCGGCCTGCGCCCGCAGCGCCTCCGGGCTCCTGGCCGACAGGATCCACGGGACGGGCCCCTGGGTGACAGCCGGGGCCGCGTCCTCCTCGGCCTCGACGGGTGGCGCCTCCTCGATGATGATGTGCGCGTTCGTTCCGCTGATGCCGAAGGAGGACACGCCCGCCCGGCGCGGACGCCCCTCGTCCGGCCACTCCCGCGCCTCGGTGAGGAGCCGGACCTCGCCCGACGCCCAGTCCACCTGCGGTGTCGGGTCGTCCACGTGCAGCGTCCTCGGCATGACCCCGTTGCGCATCGCCTGGACGACCTTGATGATGCCCGCCACGCCCGCCGCCGCCTGGGTGTGGCCGAGGTTCGACTTGATCGACCCCAGCCACAGCGGCGCTTTCCGGCCCTGGCCGTACGTGGCGAGCAGCGCCTGCGCCTCGATCGGGTCCCCGAGCGTCGTCCCCGTGCCGTGCCCCTCGATCAGATCGACCTGGTCGGCGGATATCCGGGCGTTGGCCAGGGCCTGCTTGATCACACGTTGCTGAGAGGGGCCGTTGGGGGCGGTCAGGCCGTTGCTGGCGCCGTCCTGGTTGAGGGCGCTGCCTCGTACGACGGCCAGCACCGGGTGGCCGTTGCGGCGCGCGTCCGACAGCCGCTCGACCAGCAGCATGCCCACGCCCTCGCCCCAGCCGGTGCCGTCGGCGGCCGCCGCATACGACTTACAGCGGCCGTCGGGCGCCAGCCCGCGCTGATGGCTGAATTCGATGAACGTCTCGGGCGTCGCCATCACCGTGACACCACCCGCGAGCGCGAGCGAGCACTCCCCCGACCGCAGCGCCTGGACCGCCCAGTGCAGGGCGACCAGCGAGGACGAGCAGGCGGTGTCGACGGTGACGGCCGGGCCCTCCAGGCCGAGGGCGTAGGCGACGCGGCCGGAGGCGATGGCGCCCGTACTGCTGTTGTAGGTGTAGTCGTGGTACATCATCCCGGCGAACACACCGGTCGGGCTGCCCTTGAGCGTCGTCGGATCGATCCCCGCCCGCTCCAGCACCTCCCACGACGCCTCCAGCAGCAACCGCTGCTGCGGATCCATGACCATCGCCTCGTTCGGCGCGATCCCGAAGAACTCGGGGTCGAACGCGGCCGCGTCGTACAGGAACGCCCCTTCCCGGCTGTAGGTCTTGCCGGGGCGTCCGGGCTCGGGGTCGTAGATGGCCGTCTCGTCCCAGCCGCGGTCGGTGGGAAACCGCGAGACCGCGTCCTCCTCGTCGGCGACCAGCCGCCACAGCTCCTCGGGCGAGGCCGCGCCGGGATAGCGGCAGCTCATCGCCACGATCGCGATGGGTTCGCGGGAGGCGGCCCGCAGGGCGCGGTTGCGGGCGCGCAGACTCTCGGTCTCCTTGAGCGACGCACGCAGCGCCGCCACGAGCTTGTGGTCGGTGTCGGCCATCGTGTCCTCAGGCTTCTCGCGTCGCGTCGTCCAGGGCGGTGTCCTGCAGCGCCATGCTGATGAGGGTTTCGGTGTCCATCGCGTCGATCGCGTCCTGCTGCCCCGCCACGGGGGCGGCCGCAGCGGCGGGGGCGGCGCCCGCGAGTTCGAGCAGGGTGTCCATCAGCCCCGCGTCGTGCAGCCGGATGAGCGGGATCGAGGCGAGCAGGCGGCGGACCGTGTCCTCGTCGGCGCCGGCGTCACCGTCGGCGTGGTCGGGCACCAGTTCCGTGGCGAGGTGCTCGGCCAGCACCCGGGCGTTCGGATAGTCGAAGAGCAGGGTGGGCGGCAGCCGCAGCCCGGTGGCGGCGTTGACGGCGTTGCGGAACTCCACCGCCCCCAGCGAGTCGAATCCGAGGTCGCCGAAGGCCCTCTCCGGTTCGATGGCCTCCGGCCCCGCGTGCCCCAGCACGGCCGCCGCATGGGTACGGACGAGGGTGAGCAGCTCGCCGTACCGCTCGTCGGCGGGCAGCGCGGCCAGCCGCTGCCGCAGTGCGGCCGCCCTTCCCTCGTCATGCCGCGCCGACACGGCGCGCCGCGCGGAGCCGCGTACCAGGCCGCGCAGCATCGGGGGCGCCTCGGCCGCGTTCAGCGCCTTGGTCTCCAGGTGCATGGGGACCAGGACGGGGGTGGCGAGTGCGGCGGCCGTGTCGAAGAGCTTCAGCCCTTCGGCGGGCGACAGACCCGTCAGGCCCGTACGGACGATCCGCTGCCGGTCGTGGTCCGCCAGCTCCCCGGCCATACCGGCGTCGGTAGCCCACAGGCCCCAGGCCAGGGACTGGGCGGGCAGGCCCTGCGCGCGACGGTGCGCGGCCAGCGCGTCGAGGAACGCGTTGGCCGCCGCGTAGTTGCCCTGCCCCGGCGAGCCGATCGCACCGGCCGCCGAGGAGAACAGCACGAACGCGGTGAGGTCCATGTCGCGGGTCAGCTCGTGCAGATGCAGCGCCGCGTCCACCTTCGGACGCAGCACCCGGTCCACCCGCTCCGGCGTCAGCGACGCGATCACCCCGTCGTCCAGCACACCCGCCGCGTGCACCACACCCGACAGCTCCCGGCCCGCCAACAGCCCCGCCAGCGCCTCACGGTCCGCGACATCACACGCCGCCACCTCCACCTCGGCGCCCAGCCCGGTCAGCTCCGCCACCAGCTCCGCCACACCCGGTGCGTCCAGCCCGCGGCGGCTGGTCAGCAGCAGCCGCCGCACCCCGTGTCCGGTGACCAGATGACGCGCGACCAGCCCGCCCAGCGCCCCCGATGCGCCCGTGACCAGCACCGCGGCGCCGAAGACGGACGACGGCTCGGACTCCGTCACCGAGGCGGCCCGGAGCCGTGGCGCGTAGACCTTTCCGTCCCGGACCGCCACCTGCGGCTCCCCCACCGCGAGCGCCAGGGCGATGTCCGCCTCGTCCGCCTCGTCCTCCGTGCCGGCCACGTCGACCAGGACGAACCGCCCCGGGTCCTCCGACTGGGCGCTGCGCACCAGACCCCACACCGCCGCACCGGCCAGGTCGGTGACGTCCTCACCGGCCACCGACACCGCACCCCGGGTGACCACCGCCAAAGCTCCGGTCTCCGACTGGAGGGCCGCCAGAGCGGAACGCAGCGTGGACCGGACGTCTTCACCCTCGGCCCGCCACACCGTCATGTCGTCGGTTGCCCGGCCCTGTGCGGCCACCGGTGCCCACTCCACCTGGAAGAGCGAGTCGACGCGGGCGAGTGACGGTGTCGCCATCGGGCGCAGGGTCAGGGTGTCCACGGAGATGACGGGCCGGCCCGTGCCGTCCACGGCGTCCAGGGTGACCTGATCCTGACCCGGTGATGTCACCCGCACGCGGAGCACATCGGCGCCGGAAGCGTGCAGCTCCACGCCCGTCCAGGAGAACGGAAGGACGACACGGTCGTCGTCCGACAGCAGCGGGATCGCGTGCAGGGCCGCGTCCAGCAGCCCCGGGTGCAGCCCGAACCGGTCCGCCGCGCCGGGCAGTACGACCTCGGCGAACACCTCGTCGCCGCTCCGCCAGGCGGCCTTCAGCCCCTGGAAGAGCGGCCCGTATGCCAACCCGGCGTCCGCCAGCGCCTCGTACAGGCCCGCCACTTCCACGGGCTCCGCCCCGGGCGGCGGCCACTGCGCCCTCTCCTTCGCGCCGTCCCCGGTGGCCGGGGCCAGTGTCCCGGCGGCGTGGCGGGCCCAGGGCTGACGGACCTCGTCCTCACCACGCGAATACACCTCGACCGGCCTGTGGCCGGACCCGTCCTCCGGCCCGACCAGCACCTGAAGGGCCACCGCACCGCGCTCCGCGAGGACCAGTGGCGCCTCGATCGTCAGTTCCTCGATCCGGCCGCATCCCACTTCGTCACCCGCGCGAACGGCCAGCTCGACAAAGCCCGTACCGGGGAAGACGATCCCGCCGCCGACGACATGGTCGGCCAGCCAGGGCTGTGTACCGGCCGACAGCCGCCCGGTCAGCACGGTCTGGTCCGTGCCCGCCACTCCGACCGCCGCGTCCAGCAGCGGATGATCGGATGCTTCCGGCCCGCGCCCCGACTCCAACCAGTACGACTGTCGCTGGAAGGGATAGGTCGGCAGATCGACGCGCCGCGCCCCACGGCCGCCGAGAACGGCTTCCCAGTCGACCCGGACCCCGGCGGTGAACAGCCGCCCGACCGCGGTGAACAGGCTTTCCGTCTCGGGATGGCCGCGACGCAGGGTGGCCGCCGTCGTGCCCTCGGCCACGGACTCGGCCACGATCTCCCGCACCATCGCCGTCAGCACGGCGTCCGGCCCGATCTCCAGGAACCGTGTGACCCCTTCGTCCCGCAGTACGCGCACATCGTCGGCGAACCGCACGGTGTCCCGCACGTGCCGCACCCAGTACTCCGCCGACGCCATGTCCTTCGTCAGCCGGATGGCCGGTGCGTGGTAGATGACGCTCTCGGCGACCTCCCGGAAGTCTTCCAGCATCGGGTCCATCAGCGGCGAATGGAACGCGTGCGAGACCTTCAGCCGGGTCGTCCTGCGGTCGCCGAAGCGCTCGGCGAGCGCGGTCACGGCGTCCTCGGCGCCGGAGACGACCACGGACACCGGGCCGTTGACCGCCGCGAGCCCCACCCGTTCGCCGAGGAGCGGGGTGATCTCCTCCTCGGTGGCCTGGATGGCCACCATGGCGCCGCCGGACGGCAGGGCCTGCATCAACTGTCCGCGCGCCGTGATCAGCCGGGCCGCGTCGGCGAGGCCGAACACCCCGGCCACATGTGCCGCCGCCACCTCACCGATGGAATGCCCGGTCAGCAGGTCGGGCTTGATGCCCCACGACTCCATCAACCGGAACAGCACCACTTCGAGGGCGAAGACGGCGGGCTGGGTGAACTCCGTGCGGCGCAGGGCCACTTCGTCGCCCCACATCACTTCGCGCAGCGGCATGGCGAGCGCGTCGCACACCTCGTCGAACGCCGCCGCGAACACCGGGAACGTGTCGTACAGCTCCCGGCCCATCCCCACTCGCTGGCTGCCCTGCCCGGTGAACAGGAACGCCAGTCGGCCTTCGGTGACCGAGCCGACGACGGCCTCGGACGCCCCGACCCGCACCGCGCGGTGCTCCAGCGCGGCCCGGCCGGTCGCGGCCGAGTACGCCACGTCCAGCGCGTCCTGCCCGACGGAGGTCATCCGGTCGAGCTGGGCCTCCAGCGCCGCCCGCGTCCTGGCCGAGACGACCAGCGGAACGACAGGCAACTCCCGCCGCTCCGTGGGCGTTTCCTCGACCGGCGGAGCCTCTTCGATGATGGCGTGGGAGTTGGTGCCGCTGATGCCGAAGGAGGACACGCCCGCGCGGCGTGGGCGGTCGCCACGTGGCCACTCCCGCGCCTCGGTGAGCAGCCGGACCTCGCCCGACGCCCAGTCCACCTGCGGTGTCGGCTCGTCCACGTGCAACGTTTTCGGCATGACGCCGTGCCGCATCGCCTGGACCATCTTGATGACGCCCGCCACTCCGGCCGCCGCCTGGGTGTGACCGATGTTGGACTTGATCGAGCCCAGCCACAGCGGCGTTTCCCGGCCCTGGCCGTACGTGGCGAGCAGCGCCTGCGCCTCGATCGGATCGCCCAGTGTCGTCGCCGTGCCGTGTGCTTCCACCGCGTCCACCTCGGCGGGTGACAGGCCCGCGTTGGCCAGTGCCTGCCGGATCACCCGCTGCTGGGAGGGGCCGTTGGGGGCGGTCAGGCCGTTGCTGGCGCCGTCCTGGTTGGTCGCTGTGCCGCGTACCACCGCCAGGACGGGGTGGCCGTTGCGGCGCGCGTCCGACAGCCGCTCGACCAGCAGCATGCCCACGCCCTCGCCCCAGCCGGAGCCATCGGCCGCGGCGGCGAAGGACCGGCACCGGCCGTCCCGCGACAGGCCGCGCTGTTCGCTGAACTCGATGAAGTTGTCCGGCGTGGCCATCACGGTGACGCCGCCCGCGAGGGCGAGTGTGCATTCGCCCGACCGCAGCGCCTGGGCGGCCAGATGCAGCGCGACCAGGGAGGACGAGCAGGCGGTGTCGACGGTGACGGCCGGGCCCTCCAGACCGAGGGTGTAGGCCACGCGGCCGGAGACGATGGCGCCCGTGCTGCTGTTCTGGCTGTAGTCGTGGTACATCATCCCGGCGAACACACCGGTCGGGCTGCCCTTGAGCGTCGTCGGATCGATTCCGGCGCGCTCCAGCACCTCCCACGACGTCTCCAGCAGCAACCGCTGCTGCGGATCCATGACCATCGCCTCGTTCGGCGCGATCCCGAAGAAGCCGGGGTCGAACTCAGCCGCGTCGTAGAGGAATCCGCCCTGGTCCACGTAGGTGGTGCGCGGCCGGGTGCCGGTGGGGTCGTAGATCCGGTCCAGGTTCCAGCCCCGGTTGTCGGGGAAGGCCGAGATCGCGTCCGTCCCGTCGTCCAGCAGCCGCCACAGGTCCTCCGGCGAGGACACCCCTCCGGGATAGCGGCAGGCCATGCCGATGATGGCGATCGGATCGCCGTCGGCCGGGGTCGTGACCGTTGTGGCGCGGCCCTCGCGCACGGTTCCCGACACCTCGTCCAGCAGATGGCGCGCGAGAACGGCGGGGGTGGGGTAGTCGAACACCAACGTGACCGGCAGCCGCAGGCCCGTCGCCTGGCCCAGCGCGTTGCGCAGCTCCATGGCGGCCAGCGAGTCGACTCCCAGATCGCGGAACGCACGCTCCGGGTCGACGGCCTCCGGTCCGGCGTAGCCGAGCGTCATGGCGGCCTGGGCGCGGACCAGGGTCAGCAGCGTGTCCAGCCGCTGGTCCTCGGACAGGCCCGCCAGCTGCCGGCGCAGCCCGTCCGCGTCGGCCCGGTTCCGGGCGGTTCCGCGGGTGACGACGGGGACCAGGCCGCGCAGCAGCTCCGGCACCGAACCGCTCGCGCGGACCGCCGCGAGGTCCAGTTTCACGGGGACGACCGCCGGGGGTGCGTCCGCCCGTACGGCCGCGTCTCGCACGGCCGTGTCGAAGAGGGCCAGGCCCTCGCGGTGGGACAGCGGGAGGATGCCACCGCGCGTCATGCGGGACCGGTCGGCGTCGCCCAGGCTCCCGGCCATGCCGGAGCTGGTCTGCCACACGCCCCAGGCGAGGCACTGGGCGGGCAGGCCCTGTGCGCGGCGGTGCGCGGCCAGGGCGTCGAGGAACGCGTTGGCCGCCGCGTAGTTTCCCTGCCCCGGCGAGCCGATGACCCCGGCGGCCGAGGAGAACAGCACGAACGCGGTGAGGTCCATGTCGCGGGTCAGCTCGTGCAGATGCAGCGCCGCGTCCACCTTCGGACGCAGCACCCGGTCCACCCGCTCCGGAGTCAGCGACGCGATCACCCCGTCGTCCAGCACACCCGCCGCGTGCACCACACCCGACAGCTCCCGGCCCGCCAACAGCCCCGCCAGCGCCTCACGGTCCGCGACATCACACGCCGCCACCTCCACTTCGGCGCCCAGCCCGGTCAGCTCCGCCACCAGCTCGGCGGCGCCCGGGGTATCCGCGCCCCGGCGACCGGTCAGCAGCAGCCGTCGTACGCCGTACTCGGTGACGAGATGCCGGGCCATCAGTCCGCCCAGCACCCCCACGCCGCCCGTGATCAGCACCGTGTCCCCGAACGTCGGCGTCTGATCGTCCGTCGTATCCGATGGCGATGCCGCCAGCCGGGCGAGCCGAGGCGCGTGGAGGGTGTTCCCGCGCACCACGATCCGGGGCTCCCCGGCCGCCACCGCCGACGCGATGGCAGCGTCGTCCGTCGCGTCCGCAGCGTCCAGGTCGACCAGGACGAAACGGCCGGGGTCCTCGGTCTGAGCGCTGCGGACCAGGCCCCAGACCGCTGCCGAGGCCAGATCGGGGGCGTCCTCGTCCCTCACCGGTACCGCGCCCCGGGTGACCACCACGAGACGCGAGGCGGCGGACTGCAGCGCCTCCAGCACCTGGTTCACCGCCGTACGGACATCGGATCCGGCGGCGACGCGCAGCACCTCGGTATCGGTGAGCGTGTCCCCGCCCGTGATCCCGCCGCTGGGGAGCGGGGTCAAGGCGACGTGGAAGAGCGATTCGGTGCGGGGCTCGGTCGTCACGGCGGTGAGGGGCCGCAGCACCAAGGACTCGACCGTCGCGACGGGTTGGCCGGTCGCGTCGGTGATCGTCAGGGCCGCGACACCGTCCTGGAGCGGGGTGATACACACCCGCAGCGCACCCGCGCCGGAGGCGTGCAGTTCCACGCCCGACCAGGAGAACGGCAGCAGGGCCGCGTCACCAGCGCCCGCCGGGGTGAGGCCGATCGCGTGCAGGCCCGCGTCGAGGAGGGCCGGGTGCAGACCGAAGGCATCCGGCTCGGCGTCGTCCGGCAGGGCGATCTCGGCGAACACCTCGTCCCCGGCCCGCCAGGCCGACCGCAGCCCCTGGAAGGTCGGCCCGTACGCCAGGCCCATGTCGACCAACTCCCCGTACAGGGCCCCGACATCCAGGTTCAGCGGCTCGGCCCCGGGCGGCGGCCAGGCGGTCAGATCGACACCGCCGGACGAGGTGGCCGCGGTCAGCAGACCGGTGGCATGCCGATTCCAGGGCAGGTCGAGGGCGTCCTGGTCACGGGAGTACACCGTGACCGCATGGCGGCCCGCCTCGTCCGCCGTGCCGACGACGACCTGTACGGCCACCCCGCCGCGCTCGGCGAGGACCAGCGGTTCGTGGAGGGTCAGCTCCTCGATCCGGCCGCAGCCGACCTCGTCGCCCGCGCGCATCACCAGCTCCACGAAGCCGGTGCCGGGGAAGAGCACCGATCCGTCGATGACGTGGTCGGCCAGCCAGGGCAGGGCCCCGATCGACAGCCGTCCGGTGAGCACCACCTCGTCCGAGTCCGCGAGCATGACCATCGCGCCCAGCAGCGGGTGGCCCAGCGCGCCCAGTCCCATCGAGACCGCGTCGGCGCCTGCCACCGCATCGGTCAGCCAGTACCGGCGGTGCTGGAAGGGGTACGTCGGCAGTTCCACCTGGCGGGCGCCGGATCCGGCGAACACCTTCTCCCAGTCGACGTCCACGCCATGGGTGTGGGCCTGGGCCAGGACGGTCAGGAAGCGGTCCAGGCCACCGTCGTCGCGGCGCAGGGTGCCGATCGCGGTGTGTTCCATGCTGGGTGCCAGCACCGGATGCGCGCTGGCCTCGATGAACACGTCCACGCCCCGCTCGGTGAGCAGGCCGATCACCCGGTCGAACTCCACGGTCCGCCGCAAGTTCCGGTACCAGTAGGCGGCGTCCAGACCCGTGGTGTCCATGAGGTCGCCGGTCACGGTGGAGTAGAAGGGGATCCGGGCGGCGCGGGGCCGGACCGGCGCCAGCACCTCCAGCAGTTCCTGCTCGATCCGCTCCACCTGCGCCGAATGCGAGGCGTAGTCCACCGGAATCCGCCGCGCCCGCACCTCCTCCGCCTCACACGCGGCCATCAGCTCCTCCAGGGCGCCCACCTCGCCGGAGACCACCGTGGAGGCGCCGCCGTTCACCGCGGCGATGGACATCCGGTCCCCCCAGCGGGAGATCCGTCGTTCCGCCTCTTCCCGGGGCAGGGCGACCGAGACCATCCCGCCCTGGCCGGACAGCGCAGGCAGCGCCTTGCTGCGCAACGTCACCACCCGGGCCCCGTCCTGCAGCGACAGCGCTCCGGCGACGGTCGCCGCGGCGATCTCCCCCTGGGAGTGGCCCACCACCGCGACGGGCTCCACGCCGTAGTGCCGCCACAGCCCCGCCAGCGACACCATCACCGCCCACAGCACGGGCTGGACCACATCGACCCGTTCCAACATGGCCTCGTCGCCCAGCGCCTCGCGGAGCGACCAGTCCACGAAGGCCGCCAGCGCCTCTTCACACGCGGCCATGTGATCCGCGAACACCTCGGACGACGCGATCAGTTCGAGCGCCATCCCCACCCATTGCGACCCCTGCCCCGGGAACACCATCACCGGGCCGGACCCGGAGCGGGCCGACACCACCGGAGCCTGCCCCCGCGCCACTGCGGCGAGGCCCTGCGCGATCTCCTCGCCCTGGGCGCCCACCACCGCGGCCCGGTACGCGTACGGTGCCCGCCGCGCCGCCAGCGACCAGCCCACGTCCGCCGGACGCGGCTCCCCCGCCGCCACGTCCAGCAAACGCCCCGCGTACTCGCGCACCGCGGCCTCGGACTTGCCCGAGATCACCCATGGGACCACCGGCCGGTTTTGCGGCTCCGAGGCGTCCTCGATCGGCGGAGCCTCCTCCAGGACCACATGCGCGTTCGTACCGCTGGCGCCGA
This sequence comes from Streptomyces sp. NPDC021212, assembly GCF_044332925.1. Lineage (NCBI taxonomy): Bacteria > Bacillati > Actinomycetota > Actinomycetes > Kitasatosporales > Streptomycetaceae > Streptomyces > Streptomyces sp. NPDC021212. Next base: position 441,890 of record NZ_JBIRPZ010000001.1, on the reverse strand, counting down.
ACGACGACACGGCGGCGCGGCGCGGGCCTTCGCCCTCCGGCCAGGCACGGGTCTCGGTCAGCAGCCGGACGTTCCCCGCCGACCAGTCCACCTGCGGTGTCGGCTCGTCCACGTGCAGCGTCCTGGGCAGCGTCCCGTGCCGCATCGCCTGGACCATCTTGATGACACCGGCCACGCCCGCGGCCGCCTGCGTGTGACCGACGTTCGACTTGACCGATCCGAGCCACAGCGGCCGGTCGTCGGGGCGCTCCTGCCCGTACGTGGCCAGCAGCGCCTGGGCCTCGATCGGGTCGCCCAGCGTCGTTCCCGTGCCATGTGCTTCCACCGCGTCCACATCGGCGGCCGACAGGCCCGCGTTCGTCAGCGCCTGCTGGATGACCCGGCGCTGGGACGGGCCGTTGGGCGCGGTCAGGCCGTTGCTTGCGCCGTCCTGGTTGACGGCGCTGCCGCGTACGAGCGCCAGTACCCGGTGGCCGTTGCGGCGCGCCTCCGACAGCCGCTCCAGCACCAGCACACCGACGCCTTCGCCCCACCCCGTGCCATCGGCAGCCGCGGCGAACGCCTTGCACCGGCCGTCCGTCGACAGGCCCCGCTGCTTGCTGAACTCCACGAAGGTGACCGGCGTCGACATCACCGTCACCCCGCCGGCCAGCGCCAGGGAGCATTCTCCGCCGCGCAGCGACTTGACCGCCATGTCGAGCGCGACCAGCGACGACGAGCAGGCGGTGTCGACCGTCACCGCCGGGCCCTCGAGCCCCAGGGTGTAGGCCACCCGGCCGGAGACCAGCGCGCCCGTCACACTGCTGCCCGGATAGTCGTGGTACACCAGCCCGGCGAACACCCCCGTCGCGCTGCCCTTCAGCGCCGGCGGATCGATCCCGGCCCGCTCCACGGCCTCCCATGAGGTTTCCAGCAGCAGCCGCTGCTGGGGATCCATCGCCAGCGCCTCCAGCGGGCTGATCCCGAAGAACTCCGGATCGAAGTCCCCCGCGCCGTCGAGGAAACTTCCCTGTTTGACGTAGCTGGTGTTCTCGCCGGCCCCGTCCGGGTCGTACAGCCCGTCCAGGTTCCAGCCCCGGTCGGTGGGGAACTCGCCCACCGTGTCCCGGCCGTCGGCGATCAGCTCCCACAGCCCCTCCGGCGTGGCCGCGCCACCGGGGAAACGGCATGCCATTCCCACGATCGCGATCGGCTCCCGCTCCCGGTCCTCCACCTCGTGCAGACGGCGCCGGGTTTGCTGCAACTCACCGGTAGCGAGCCGCAGATACTCCCGCAGCCGGTCCTCGTTGGAGTCCTTCGACATCGTCATCAACCCATCCGTGAAAGTCCACAAGCAGACGCGGTGTCCGTCAGGACAGTCCCAGTTCCTTGTTCAGCGCCTCGAACAGCTCGTCGTCGGAAGCGGGTGCCAGGGCGCCGGCGCCGTCCGGCCCGGCGTCCGCCACCACGCCGCTCCGGGCGTCCCGTGCCCGCCGTGACACCGCCTCCAGCCGGGCGGTGACCTTGGCGTGTGCCGCGTCGTCGGCCGACGCGAGCGCGGTCAGGGCGGCCTCCAGACGGCTCAGTTCGGCCAGCAGTGACGCGGCGGGGTCGGCCTCGGCCGGCCGCAGCCCCTCGTGCAGAAGACCGACCACCGCGAGGGGTGTCGGGTAGTCGAAGACCAGGGTCGGAGGCAGCGAGAGGCCGGTCTCGGCGTTGAGCGCGTTACGCAGTTCCACGGCGCCCAGCGAGGTGAGGCCCAGCTCGTTCACCGCGCGGTCCGGCGGCACCTCCTCGACACCGTCGTGTCCCAGGATCCGCGCGACGTGGCCACGTACCAGCCCCAGCAGGAGCTGTTCGCGTTCCGGCCCGCTCAGCCCGCTCAGCCGCCGCTCCAGCGACGCCCTGCCGGACGGCGCGTGGCGGTGCGGGGTGCGCACCAGCCCGCCGAACAGGGCGGGAAGTGTCCCCGTCTCGGCCTGTCCGCGCATCACCGCCAGGTCGAACCGTGCCGGAAGCGTCGCGGGGGGCCGCCCGGGCGCGGTTGCCGCGTCCAGCAACGCGAGCCCCTCGTCGGGGGAGAGCGGTGGCATTCCCGTGCGCCGGAGCCGCTGCAACTCGGCCTCGTCCAGCCGGTCGGCCATGCCCCCGACCTGAGTCCAGGGCCCCCAGCCCAGGCACAGCGCGGGAAGCCCTCGTGCGTGGCGATACCGGGCGAACGCGTCCAGCCAGGCGTTCGCGGCGGCGTAGTTGCCCTGGCCGGCGCCGCCGAGCGTGCCCGCGACGGACGAGAAGAGCACGAACGCCGAGAGGTCGTGGTCGCGGGTCAGCTCGTGCAGATGCCACGCGGCGTCCACCTTCGGCCGCATGACCGCGTCCAGCCGCTCTGGCGTCAACGCCCCGATCAGTACGTCGTCCACGATCCCGGCCGAGTGCACGACAGCCGTCAGCGACCGCCCGGACAGCAGCGCGGCCACGGCGTCGCGATCGGCGACATCACACGCGGCCACTTCCGCCTCGGCACCCAACGCCGCCAACTCCGCCACCAGGTCGGCCGCACCCGGCGCGTCCATGCCCCGGCGGCTGGTCAGCAGCAAATTCTTGACGCCGTGCTCAGCAGCCAGGTGGCGGGCCGTCAGGGCGCCGAGCCCGCTCGTGCCACCGGTGATCAGCACCGCGTCGTCCGGGCCCCACGACGGGGTCGCGTCGTTCAGCGCCGGGACGCGAGCCAGCCTGGGCACCCGGATCTCGCCGTCGCGTACGGCCATCTCGGGCTCGTCGAGGCGCAACGCCTCCTCGGGCAATTCGGTGTCGTCGCCGGTGTCCAGGTCCACCAGGACGAACCGGCCCGGATACTCACCCTCCGCCGAGCGCACCAGCCCCCACATCGCCGCATGCCCCAGGTCGGTGCCATCGGTCGCGCCCCGCGTGACGACCACGAGCCGGGCGGAAGCCGCCTGCTCATCGGCCGGCCACTTCTGGATGACGGACAGCACCTGACGGGTCAGCGCGCGGAACCCCTCCGGCGTGGCGTCTGCCGCCGGCGGGCACTCGTAGATCACGTGAGCGCCGGTCTCGGAGGCCGCGGGGGGCGCCGGTGGGGCGATCCACTCGACGTGGAAGAGCGATTCACGGCCTCCGGTGTGCGCCCGCACCTCCTCCGTGGAGATCGCACGTGTCCCGGCCGACTCCACCGACAGGGCCGGACGCCCTTCCTCATCGACGCGCACCGCGACCCCGCGCCACGCGTGGGCGAGTGCCGGTTCGCCATCGGTGTGCGGACCGGCGGCCTCCGCGGCGGCGTCGAGCACCGCGGCGTACGTCACCTCATCGCGTGCCCAGGAGGAGCCGTCGGGCCCGGAGGCGAGGACACCCGTGGCGTGCTTCACCCAGGCCGTCCGGTCGTCACGCCGCGCGTGCACACTCAGGGACCCCGCCTCGGCGACCATCACGCGCAGCGTCATGACGTCCTCGGGGTCGGTCATGACCAGCGGTGTGTGGAGATCAAGCTCCTCGACCCGGCCACGTCCCGTCCGCTCGGCGGCGAACAGCGCCAATTCCAAAAACACCTGCCCGGGCACCACCACCGCGCCGAAGGCGTCGTGGTCGGCGAGCCACGGGTGGGAGTCGAGGGAGAGCCGCCCGGTGAACACGGCCCCGCCGTCCTCGGGAAGCTCCACCATCGAAGTCAGCAGCGGATGGTCGACGGAATCGGCCCCGGCGGGGGCTGCCGGCTGCTCGATCAGCCAGTACCGCTTGCGCTGGAAGGCATACGTGGGCAACTCCAGCCGCCGGGCACCGCGCCCGGCGAAGACGGCGGCCCAGTCCACCGGCACACCCGCCGCGTACAACCGCCCGACCCCGGCGAACACCCCCTCCACCTCGGGCCGGTCCCGCCGCAGCGTGGCCGCCATCGTGCCCTCGACGGTCTGCTGTGCCATCGCCGTCAGCACACCGTCCGGGCCCACCTCCAGGAACCGCGTGACGCCTTCGTCTCGCAACGCACGTACGTCATCGGCGAACCGCACCGCCTGCCGCACATGCCGCACCCAGTACTCGGCCGACGCCATGTCCTTCACCAGCCGGATCACCGGCCGACCGTAGGTGACGGTCTCGGCCACCTTCCGGAAGTCCTCCAGCATCGGATCCATCAACGGCGAATGGAACGCATGCGAGACGGGCAGACGGCTCGTCTTACGGTCCTTGAACCGCTCGACCACCGCCGCCACCGCGTCCTCGGCACCGGAGACCACCACCGAGGACGGCCCGTTGACGGCCGCGATCCCCACCTCACCGTCCAGCAGCGGCGCGACCTCCTCCTCGGTGGCCTGGATCGCCACCATCGCCCCACCCGACGGCAACGCCTGCATCAACCGTCCGCGCGCCACCACCAACCGCGTGGCGTCCTCCAGACTCAGCACACCCGCCACATGCGCCGCAGCCAGCTCACCGATGGAGTGACCGGCCAGGAAATCCGGCCGCAAACCCCAGGACTCCACCAGCCGATACAGCGCCACCTCCAACGCGAAGATCGCGGGCTGGGTGAACTCCGTACGCTCCAACCCAGCCGCATCATCACCCCACACCACCTCCTTCAACGCCAGCCCCGACGCCTCACACACCGCATCGAACGCCGCCGCGAAAACCGGGAAGACTTCATACAACTCCCGCCCCATGCCCAGACGTTGACTCCCCTGCCCGGTGAACAGAAACGCCAGCTTGCCACCCCCGCCCGCCACCACATCGCTGATCGTCTCCGACCCGACCAGCACCGCACGATGCTCAAACGCGGCCCGTCCCGTCGCCGCCGAAAATGCCACATCAAGCTCATCGTGGCCTACGGCGAACGCACGGATCCGCTCGATCTGCGCCTGAAGCGCCTCGGCGGTCGCGGCCGAGACGACGATGGGTGCCACGGGCAGCTCGTGGCGCTCCTCGGGCTCGTCCTCGGCCGGTGGCGCCTCCTCCACGATCACGTGGGCGTTCGTCCCGCTCATCCCGAACGAAGAGACCCCCGCGCGGCGCGGACGCTCGCCACGCGGCCACTTCCTCGGCCCGGTCAGCAGCCGGACATTGCCCGCAGACCAGTCCACCTGCGGCGTCGGCTCCTGCGCGTGCAGTGTCCTCGGCAACACCCCGTGCCGCATCGCCTGCACCACTTTGATGATCCCGGCCACCCCCGAAGCCGCCTGGGTGTGGCCCATGTTGGACTTGATCGACCCCAGCCACAGCGGTTCCGCGCGGTCCTGTCCGTACGTGGCCAAAAGCGCCTGCGCCTCGATCGGATCGCCCAGCGTCGTCCCCGTACCATGCGCCTCGACCGCGTCCACATCGGCCGCCGACAGCCCCGCGTTCGCCAGCGCCTGACGGATCACACGCCGCTGGGACGGGCCGTTCGGCGCCGACATGCCGTTGCTGGCACCGTCCTGATTGAGTGCGCTTCCCCGTACGACGGCCAGCACCGGATGACCGTTGCGGCGCGCGTCCGACAGACGTTCCAGCAGGAGAATCCCGGCGCCTTCGGAGCAGCCGACACCATGGGCCGCCGCGCCGAACGAATGGCAGCGGCCGTCCGTCGCCAGGCCGCGTTGTTCGCTGAAGTAGATGAACATCTCGGGGGTCGACATCACCGTCACCCCGCCCGCGAGCGCGAGCGCGCACTCCCCCGAGCGCAGCGACTGCATCGCCATGTGCAGGGCGACCAGCGACGACGAGCACGCCGTGTCCACGGTCACCGCGGGGCCTTCGAGGCCGAGCGTGTACGACACCCGGCCCGAGACGATGCTGCCGCCGTTGCTGCCGCGCGCGTAGTCGTGGTACATGACCCCGGCGAACACGCCCGTCGGGCTGCCCTTCAGCGACAGCGGGTCGATCCCGGCCCGCTCCAGCACCTCCCACGACACCTCGAGGAGTAATCGCTGCTGAGGGTCGGTTTCCGTCGCCTCGCGCGGGCTGATCCCGAAGAGCTGGGCGTCGAACTCGCCGGCGTCATGGAGGAATCCGCCCTCCCGAGAGGCTGTCTTCCCGGGCTTTCCGGGCTCGGGGTCGTAGATGTCCTCGACGCCCCAGCCGCGGTCGGACGGGAACTCCGAGATCGCGTCCACGCCCCCGTCCACCAGCCGCCACAGCCCCTCTGGCGAGTCCACCCCGCCCGGATAGCGGCATGCCATCGCGACGATGGCGATCGGCTCCCGGTCGCGGTGTTCGATCTCCGCGATGCGCTTGCGGGCAGCGCGCAGGTCCGTGGTCGCGCGCTTGAGGTAGTCAAGAAGCTTCTCCTGGTTGCCCACCACAGCCACCCCGGGTCGAAAGGCGCCCGACACTGCGACGCGCGCTTGCCGGGAACGCTACGCAGGGTGAAATGACCCCCCAACCCCTGATCGCCCCTAACCTCCTCACGCCTCTCCGCGGCCGCGGGCGGGCCTGCCCGTCCCCATCGATGCGGTCAGGTCGACTTCCGGCCGTCGAGCGTCTCGCGCAGGATGTCCGCGTGCCCGGCGTGCTGGGTGGTCTCCGCGATGATGTGCATCAGCACCCGGCGGACGCTGTACACCGCGCCCGGCTCGTGCCAGGGCACCTCCGGCAGCGGATGTGCCGCCGACAGGTCGGGTACGGAGGCGATGACGTCCTCGCTGCGGGCGGCGATCTGCTCGTAGCGCTCGACGATCCCGGCCAGCGTCTCGCCGGGCGGCATCCGGAACTCGCTCTGGTGGTCGATCATCCACTGCGGGAACTCGCTCGCGGTGCCGGCCATGATGTCGGCCCAGGTGACACCCTCGGGCAGGTCGTAGCGCATCGCCGACGGGCCCTCGACCACGAAGCGCATCCACCCTTCCTCCATGGACGCGACGTGCTTGATCAGCCCGCCCAGGCACAGCGCGCTGACCGTCGGCTGCTCGCCGGCCTGCTCGTCGCTGAGCCCGCGGGTGGTGTGGGTGAGGGCGGATCGTGCGGTGGCGAGTGCGGCGAGGAGGTCGGTCCGCTCGGCGTCGAGGGTCGCGGGGGATGTGGTGGTGGCGGTCACGGTGTTGAGGCCCTTCGGTTCGTTGTCGCTGTCCGGTACTCGAGAAGAGTCGCAAGGGAAGCGGCCAGGATGTGTCCGCTTCTCCGGGCACCATGGGGGTCATGCCGAAGACTTCCGCGCGACTGCTGTCGTTGCTCTCGCTGCTCCAGGCGCGCCGGGACTGGCCGGGCGCGCTGCTGGCGGAGCGGCTGGGGATCAGCCCGCGCACCGTGCGCCGTGATGTGGACCGCCTGCGGGAACTCGGCTATCCCATCGTGGCCTTCAAAGGGCCCGACGGCGGCTACCGGCTCGACGCGGGCGCGACGATGCCCCCGCTGCTGTTCGACGATGAGCAGGCCGTCGCGCTGGCCGTCGCCCTCCAGATCGCCGCCACCTCGGGCGCCGGCATCGAGGAGGCCGCGGTGCGTGCGCTGAACACCGTCCGGCAGGTCATGCCCGCACGGCTGCGTCACCGGATCGACGCCCTCCAGGTCACCGCCGTCGAGCGGCCCGCGGTGCGGCCGGAGCCGCGGGTCGACGGCAGCGTGCTCGTGGCGCTCGGCGCCGCCGTCCACGCCCATGAGGTACTGCGTTTCGACTACGCCCCGACGCATCCGCGGGAGGTGGCCGACAGCGGCGTACCGGCTCCACCACGTCGGGTGCAGCCCCATCACCTCGTCACCCGGGGCGGGCGCTGGTATCTCGTCGCCTGGGACCTCGACCGCGAGGACTGGCGCACGTTCCGCGCCGACCGGATCACCCCGCGCACTCCGACCGGGCCCCGCTTCACTCCGCGCGACCTGCCCGGAGGTGATGTGGCCGCCTTCGTGTCCGCCCGGTTCCGGGGCTCGGACGGCTCCGGTGACTGGCCCTGTCGCGGCGAGGTGATCCTCGGACTGCCCGCCGCCGACGTGTCCCGCCATCTCCGCGACGGTGTTGTCGAGGCCCTCGGCCCGAACCGCTGCCGACTCGTCCTGGGTTCGTGGTCATGGATCGGTCTGGCCTCCGACATCGGGAAGTTCGACGCCGACATCGAGGTCGTCGGCCCGGCCGAGCTGAGGTCCGCCTTCGCACACCTGGCCCGTCGCTACGCCGACGCCTGTTCGTGACACCGTCTTGTTTTACGTCTACTTTGCCTTTCGGGAACCCGGCCGGCGCCGGGAGCGTTCACCTTGAACAGACCGCGAAACAGCGCGATTGACGAGCAGAACCGGACGAGCAGCAACAGAAGCCGAGGTGGCACCAATGGCAATGTGGGACCGGCTCAAGGACCAGGCCAAGAACCTCCAGCAGTCCCAGAGCGCCCGGGGAAGGGGCGGGGCCGGGCAGGGGCACGGATCCTTTGGGCAGGGGCAACACGGTGGCCACGGCTCCGGCTCGTCCTCCGGGGGCTCCAAGGCGCAGCTGGTCGGCCTGCTCAAGTCCCAGCTGGCGTCGGTCAAGACCGAGCTGAAGAGCGGCGCCTACCGCGATGCCACCATGGCGATGTGCGCGTTGGTGGCCGCGGCGGACGGTCATGTCGAGCCGGCCGAGCGGCAGCGCGTCGAGGAGCTGATCACCACCAACGACGTCCTCCAGAACTTCCCGGCGGACCAGCTCCGCCAGGCGTTCAACAAGAACGTGGACCGGCTCGTGGCCAACTTCCAGTTGGGCAAGACCGAGGCGCTGCAGGTGATCGCCAAGGCGGCCAAGAAGCCGACGGAGGCCCGCGCGGTCATCCAGACCGGCATCGTCATCGCCGGGGCCGACGGTTACATCGAGCCGTCCGAACAGCAGGCCATCCGCGAGGCCTGCGCCGCGCTCGGGATCGCGCCCACGGAATTCGGCATCTGAGCCTCACGTCTGCTGGGCCCCGGGCTCCCCGGGGTCGGCCGACAGGGTCCGCACCGCTCGGGCGACATCCGCGCGGAGGTCGTCCAGGCTGTGGTCGGGCCCGAGGACCATGCGCCGCAGCTGGGGCATGGCGACACTCCAGCCGGCCAGGGCGAGCGTGAAGAACACGCGGGTGCGCGCGTCCCCCGCGTCACCGCCACGCCCGCCGGATTCGGCGGCGTCGACCTTGTCCTGGTAGTGGCGGGTACGGTCCTCTTCCGCCGGGACGGGCTGGTCGCCGATTTCCAGGGCTTCCCACATCACCAGGCGCAGCGCCTCGGGGTGGGCGCGGTGGTAGTCGAAGAGGCGCTCGGCGTAGGCGGGCAGGTCGTCGCTGGGCGGGACGGCCCGGGCGAGGTCGGCCAGGACGCGTTCGAGGACGGCGGCGAAGAGCTTGTTCTTGTCGCCGAAGTAGTCGTAGATCGCACGCTTGTTGGCCTTGGCGTGGGCGGCGATACGGTCCACCCGGGCTCCGGCGACGCCATGCGCGGCGAATTCCGAGGCCGCCGCGGCGAGGATGCGTTCCTTGGTCGCCGTTGAGTCGTATGCCATGCATCCGATGGTAACGAACTGGTTCGTTTGACGATCCCCGGTCGGCATGCCACGCTCATTAAACCGAACCATCTAGTTCGTTCGACGTGGAGATGTGTGATGCCCCGGAACGATCCGCCCGCCCCGGACCCCAGGGGCGTCGGGCGGAAGCTGCCCCTGATCATGGCACTGGCCTGCGGTGTCAGTGTCGCGAACATCTACTTCCCGCAGGCTCTGACGCCGCTCATCGCCCATGGCCTCGGCATCGCCCCGGCCACGGCCGCGGTCGTGGCGACGGTGACGCAGCTCGGCTACGCGGCCGGGATCTTTCTGCTGGTGCCGCTGGGCGACCGCCTTCCGCGCCGTCCGCTGATCACCGGGCTGCTCGCCGTGACCGGGCTCGCCCTCCTGGCCGCCGGGCTCGCCCCGGCCACCGGCCCGCTGCTCGCGGCCGGCACCGTGGTCGGCGTGGCGACGGTGGTCCCGCAGCTCCTGCTGCCCATGGCGGCGGGGCTGGTCGAGCCCGACCGTCGCGGCAGTGTCATCGGCACCCTGCAGGCGGGTCTGATCGGCGGCATCCTGCTGGCCCGCACGTTCGGCGGAGTGCTGGGCGAGCATCTGGGGTGGCGCGCTCCGTACGTCGTCGCCGCCGCCCTCACCGGACTGCTCGCCGTCGTCCTCGGGTTCGCCCTGCCCGCCACCGCCCCGGCGGTGCGGGACCGCTACCCGACGCTGCTCGCCGACACCCTGCGGATGCTGCGCGGCGAGCGGGAGTTGCGGCGCTCGGTGTACTTCCAGGTCACCGTGTTCGGCGGGTTCAGCGCCGCCTGGACCGCGCTGGCCCTGCTGGTCACCGGCCCCACGTACGGCATGGGCACGCAGGCCGTGGGGCTACTGGCCCTGATCGGCGCGGGCAGCATGTTCTGCGCCCCCGCGGCCGGACGCTGGGTCGACCGGCTCGGCGCCGACCGGGTGAACCTGTGGTGCGTCCTGGCCGCGATCGCCGCCGCGGCGGTGCTCACCGCGGGCTCGCTGGGCGGTGCGGTGGGGCTCGTGGCGCTGGCCGCCGGGCTGCTGCTCCTCGACGTGGCGGTGCAGTGCGGCCAGGTCGCCAACCAGGCCCGCATCTTCGCCCTGCGGCCCGACGCCCGCAGCCGGCTGAACACCGGCTATATGACCTGCTCGTTCCTCGGCGGCAGCGCCGGATCGTGGCTCGGCACCCGGGCCTACGTCCAGCTGGGCTGGGGTGCCGTCTGCGCGCTCATCGCAGTCGCCGCGCTCCTCGCGCTCGCCACGTCCCGTCGGCCGTCCGTACCGTCCGCTCCCGTCAGCTGGTTTCTTCGGCGTCCGCGAGCGAAGTATTCCCGGACGCGGCCGAGGACACTGCCGGTCGTGGCGGCGACGTCGCCACCGGACGCAGGGGGTTGCGGCGCGGCCGCGGCGGCTTCGAGGTTGCCTTGGTGACCGTGTACGTCGGGGCGACGCGGAGCACCCGGATGTTGTACGGGGCGAGTTCGAGCGCCAGTTGACTCGTCGCGCCGCGCGCTCCGTGCTTGGACGCGACGTAGGCGACCAGGCCCGGCGCGACGCCCCTGAAAACCGGCGGTCGAGACGATGTTGACAATGACGCCTCCTCGATCGGCGGCGATCACCCACGCGCGACGGTGAAAGTCCCCGGCCCCGCGGGCAGTTCCTCCACCCGGGCCCGCACCCACCGCGTCTTTCCCGCCACTCCGCGCTCGGCGGCCTCGCGACCGGCTTCGGCGATCATCCCGTGGTCCGGGTCCACGCCGACGATGTCGCCGAACGGGTGCGCCAGGCTCGGAGCGAGGGTACCCGGACCGCATCCCACCATGAGCCGCCCTCGCCCGTCGAGCCGCAGGGCCTCGCCGAGCACATCCGCCGGCCCGGGCGCGTACGGGAGCCGCCCGCGCCCGTAGTAGGCGGCCGTGCCGGAGAACAGCGTCTCGTCCCCTTCCCAGGCGGCCACTTCCCACCCACCACCTCTCACGGCGTCGGACGGACGTCAGGTGAAGGTCACCGACACCGGTCCGAGGCCGCTGAAGCGTGCCTCGATCCGCTGCCCGGCGCTGACGAAGGGGGCGCCCGTCATGGTGCCGGGCAGCACCAGGTGCCCGGGCCCCAGGGCGGTGCCGAACTCGGCGAGGGTGCTGGCCAGCCAGGCGACCGCGGCCGCGGGGTGGCCCAGCACCTAGCTCCCGCTGCCCGAGGCGACCCGCTCGCCGTCGACCACCAGGTCGACCAGGACGGCGGCCAGGTCGGGCGCCTCGGCCAGGGGTGTCCAGGCGCCGCAGACCAGACCGGCGGAACTGGCGTTGTCGGCCACCGTATCGGCCAGGGTGATCTTCCAGTCGCGGATCCGGCTGTCCACGATCTCCAGGGCCGGGGCGACCGCCTCGGTGGCGGCGAGGACGTCGTCGACGGTGACGCCCGGTCCGCTCAGCGGCTCGGCGAGCCGGAAGCAGATCTCCGGTTCGATGCGCGGGGCGCAGTAGCGCGCCGCGGATACGGAGCCGCCGTCGCGGTGGACCATGTCGTCCAGCAGGTGCCCGAAGTCCGGCTCGTCCACGCCGAGGAGCCGCCGCATCGCGGCCGCGGTCAGCCCGACCTTGTGGCCGACGACCGTGGCACCGGCGGCCAGGCGCCGGGCGATGTTGTCGCGCTGGACGGCGTAGGCGTCGGCCACGTCGAGGCCGGGCATCAGCTCCGACAGCGGGTCGATCGGCGCCACGCGCCGCTCGGCCTCCCGCAGCAGTCCGCCGGCTTCCTCGCGCTGTGCGTCGGTCAGGGTCATCCCGGGCTCCTCGTTGCCATGCGGCTCGCCCGCGGCGTGGACGAGCCGCGCGTGCAACGCGAAGATATCCCCCGGTGGGCGTCAGACGGTCGTGCACACCTGACCGTTGAGCATGAAGGCGCCGGGAGCGCCCGTGGCGCCGGTGTGATGGGCCTGGTAGCCGATGGTGACGCTCGCGCCCGGGGCGAGTGTGCCGTTGTAGGCGGCGTTGGTGGCGGTCACGGCCCCGCTCGCGGGGCTGTACGTGGCGCCCCAGCCGCCGGTGATGGCCTGGCCGGAGGGCAGGGTGAAGCCCAACTGCCAGCCGTTCAGCGTGCTCGTGCCCGTATTGGTGACGGTCACGGAGGTGGTCAGGCCGGTGCTCCAGGCGCTGGTGGTGGCCGACACCCGGCAGGCGCCCGGCTGCGGCTGGGGCCCGGGGCCGCCCGCGTCCAGGCCGAAGAACGTGATCACTCGGGCCGCCATGCCGCTGGTGACCAGGTTGTGGTCGACGCCCTGAAGGCTGATGGCCTCGACGGGGGCCCGGTCACCGGTGGAGCCGTAGCGGGTGCGGGTCCAGCCGGACTGGGGGGAGTCGGTGCGGGCCGGAGTCTGGCCGACGCCCTGGACGTTCGTCCACTGCTTGATCTCCTCCCCGAAGTTGGGGTAGCGCAGGACGTCGTCCTGCGTTCCGTGCCAGAGCTGCATGCGCGGCCGGGGCCCGCTGTAGCCCGGGTAGGCGCCGCGGACCAGATCGCCCCACTGCTGCGGGGTGCGGGTGATGGCGCCGTTCGCGCAGTCGCTGTTCCACTCCGATCCGTTGGTCGTGGCGAAGCACGCGAACGGCACGCCCGCGAACGCGGAACCGGCCGCGAACACATCGGGGTAGTCCCCGAGCAGGACGTTGGTCATCATCGCCCCGGAGGAGGTGCCGGTGGCGAAGACCCTGCTGGTGTCAGCGCCATAGGTGCGGACCGTCCAGTCGACCATCGACTTGATGCCCACCGGATCGCTTCCCCCGCCGCGGCGCAGCGCTTGCGGTGAGGAGACGTCGAAGCACTTGCTGGCGCGGGTGACGGACGGGTACACGGCGATGAAGCCGTACCGGTCGGCCAGGGAGGCGAACTCGGTGCCGGAGTACATCGCGGGCCCGGATCCCGTGCAGTAGTGCACGACCACCACCACTGCCGGGTTCGGGGCGACGTTGTTCGGGACGTACAGGTACATCTGGAGGTTGCTGGGGTTGGTGCCGAAGTTCTTGATCTCGGTCAGGGCGGCGGTCGGGGCCTTGGTGGTGGCCGTACCGGAAACCGCCGTACCGGAAACCGCCGTACGGGCCGAGGCCGTGGGCGCGCCCAGCAGCATGACCGCCAGTAACGAAGCCAACGCCCCGACGAGGGCGATGAGCACCGAACGCCGTGGTCCTCGCGGGGTGGTGCGGATCGATGGGGACACGTCCTCATCCCTTCCTGATCGCGGTTGCGGATCGATCGTGATCAGGACATGCCGCTGAGATACGCCCCCGCGCGCGGCCTGCCCGCGCAGCATCGTGGCATGAACACACCCGTCATGGAAGCGCTCCCACGGCTGGCACCCCACACGGCAGCGGCACGATGCCCACGGAGCGGCCGTCGTCGTCGAGCCGTCGCCCCATGTGCTTGACGGTGCGCAGGACCAGCGAACGGTCGTCAATGGTCAGGCGGGGCAGCCGCCGGGCCGGATGCGCCTCGAAGGCGTGGACGTCGCCCAGGGCGCGCAGCCAGACGTCGATCACCAGATTGTGCGGGCCCGCCATGACGGAGGCCGGAGAGCACCCGGCTCGTCTACATACGGCCATCGGCGCCGAGCAGTTCCAGGAGCCGCGCGTCCAGCGCGTCCCAGCCCTCGGCGGCCTCGCTCCCCGGCCGGGCCGGCGGGAGCGACAACCCGGGAGTTGGCCGGCCGCGGATGCGCGGTCACCCAGGCGAGCCCGGAGTCGCCTACCGGAAAGCTTTCGTTGTTCAGGGGTGCGGACCGGGTGACTGAACAATCCCGCACCCCGTTGAACTGGGATCACGGCAACGTGATCACAGCACGGAGAGAGGTCATCGGATGTTCACGAGGGAGAGCGCCGCCGACGCCGACCCGGCCGCCGTCCAAGGAGCTGGTGACGTGGGTCGGCGGCATGTGCGAGTCGACGCGCACGCTCACGAAGCTGCGCACGGACAGCACGGCGACTCTGAAGGAGATCCGGGACCCGGACGACGAGATCTTCGCCGAAGCCCGGGCCGCCGGCTACCTCTCCAGGACACAGATGGTGGTGAACGACGTGGACCGGGACCTGAGGAACCTCGACCCGTCGGGTGTCCCCGCGGCCGACCGACTGCTCGACGCCTGGCTGAAGAAGATGAAGCGCGTCGTGCCCCAGCTCGACGAGATGTCCCCGAGTGCGACCTTCACCGAGGCCGAACGCGCTGCCGCGGACATCGACAAGTTCGTCCAGTCCCTCACCTCGCCCGAGCCGGACCTGCCCGCGCTGACGAAGAAGAATCCGCAGCTCGCGGCCGCGCAGCAGCGCGCGAAGCAGTGCGCCCCGGACCGGAAGCCCGCCGAGGAGCCGGACTCGCCCTCGCCCGACCCCGCCCCCACCGGCCCGCTGCCCAAGGCCGCGGACGGCAAGAACACCGCCGCCTGTTCGGACGGCGAGTGCGAGGTGCTGATCACCTCCGCCGCGGACATCACGGCGAACGGGCTCAGCGTGCATGTCACCGCGGGAGACCACTCCGTCACCTTCCGGACGCCGAGCAGCATCATGAACCTCGGTGGACAGAGCGGTGTGGCGAAGTTCGGCGAGACCACGTGTCGGCGTCGGTGTCGGGTACGGGCAGGAACCGGTCGGCGTGGGTGCGCAACGGGTCCGCGCCGGGCGTGAGGATGCGTACGGCCGCGGGCGCGGCGTCACCGTCCCCGTCGCCTTCCGCGCGCCGCGGGGTCCGCAGCCGGGGGATCAGTCCGGCGCGCAGCAGCGAGGACTCAGGCCGTACACCTGGATCTTGACGTCGAACTGGTCGGTCCAGAAGTACGGCACCGGGGTGTACGGGCGGCTCTCGCCGAGGATGGCGGCAGCGACGTGGCCCGCCTGCTCGGTGGCGTTGGTGCGGTTCTCCAGCCGCAGCAGGGCACCCAGGCCCTCATGGTGCCAGCGGGCCACGTCCCCGACCGCGTAGACACCGTCCGCGACACGGCACGAGGAGTCGCACACCACCCCGTTGTCGACTTTCAGGCCGCTGCCCGCCAGCCAGTCCGTCGCCGGGGCGGAACCGAACGCCACCACGACCACATCGGCGGGCAGCACCTCACCGGTGGCCAGACACACGCCCGCCACACGTCCATCCTGTTCGGCCAGCCCGGTGACCGCGGCGCCGAGCCGCAGGTCGACGCCGTGCTCGGCGTGCAGTGCGGCGAGCCGGCCCGCTATGAGCGGGCCGAACTGGCTCTCCAGCGGGGCCGGTTGCGGTCCGGCCAGCGTGACCGACGCCCCCATGGTCCGGGCGGTGGCGGCGATCTCCGTACCGAGCACCCCGTCCCCCACCACCACGACACGCGAGGCGCCCAACAGCCCGGCCCGCAGCGCCACCGCGTCATCGAGCGTACGCAGCACATGGACCCCGGCCAGACCGTCCTGTCCGGCGAACATACGGGGCCGCAGCCCAGTCGCCACGACGATCGCGTCAGCCCGCAGCACACGCCCGGACGCGGTGTGGACGGTACGCGCCTCCGCGTCGAGGCCGACAGCCGCATCCCCCAGGACGAACTCGGCGTCCAACGAGGACAGTTGCTCGGGCAGGCGCAGCGTGACGCGGTCCGGTTCCCAGGCGCCGGAAAGGACCTGCTTGGACAGCGGCGGCCGGTCGTAGGGCTGGTGCGACTCGGCACCCAGCACGGTCAGACCGCCCTGGAATCCCTTGCGTCGCAGGGCCTCCGCGGTGGAGAGCCCACCCGCCGAGGCCCCGACCACCAGGACACTGGAGGGAGCGCTCACGCGTCCTCGCTCACCTGGATCGCGCCCGCGGGACACACCTGCACACACTCACGTACCGCATCGTGATGCTCCGCGGAGGGCGCCGCGTCGAGCAGGATCACGATGCCGTCCTCCTCACGCTGGTCGAACACCTCCGGCGCGATCATGACGCAGGTGCCCGCGGCGCAGCACTTTTCGTCGTCCACAGTGACCTTCATCGCCGATGCTCCTTTGCCGATCCGTTGACCCACATAAGTAAACCCGACGATTTAATACAGTCAAGCGGATGGTTTAAGCGATCCTGAGCGATGAACCGGGCGTACCAGCTGGGAGCGCCCAGAGCCTCGAGATGCCCGGTGACCGGGCGGACCGCCGCGCTCACCTGCTCGTCCCGATCAGTCAGACGGCGGCCCAGGCGTCGTCGACCGGGAGGACGGCACCGTTGACGAAGGACGCGGCGTCGGAGGCCAGGAAGACGATGGCGGCGGCCTGCTCCTCCGCCGACCCGTACCGGCCCATGGTGGCGGCGCTCAGCTTGCCGATGACGGCGGGCCCATGGGCTTCCTGGACGGCGTCCACCCGTATACCGGTCAGGGTGGGGCCGGGGGCGATGGCGTTGGCGCGTATGCCCTGGCCCCGGTACATGACGGCCAGGTTCTTCACCAGGCCGACGATGCCGTGCTTGGAGGCGGTGTACGCGGCACCGGCCGTGCTGCCGCGCAAGGCTGCCTCGGACGCCGTGAAGACGATCGACCCGCGTCCGGCGGCGAGCATGTGCGGCAGCGCCGCACGGGTCAGCAGGAACGGCGCCGTCAGGTTGATCCGGATGACCCGCTCCCACTCGGCGTCGTCGGTCTCGCCGAGCGCGGACATACGGTCCATGATCCCGGCGTTGTTCACCAGGACGTCCACGCCACCGAAGGCAGCGACGGCCCGCTCGACCACGGCGTCCACCACCTGCTGATCGCTCAGATCACCGACGACCGCCAGGGCGCTTCCCCCGGCGGCCTCGACCTCCCCCACGGCCTCCTCCGCACCCGCCCGGTCGACATCCGCGACCAGCACCTTCGCGCCTGCCCGCGCGAATTGCAGCGCCGCGGCCCTGCCGATGCCGGACGCGGCGCCGGTGACGACGACACTCCGGCCTTCAAGACCCGTACCGCTCATATGACCGCCTTCTCCCTGTGTCCCGTCTTCAACTGCCATACCGTTCCCTCCCCATTGGCCGAGAGCAGGAGCGAGCCGTCCGGACCGCTGGCGAGCCCGGCGAACGGGCGGGGAGCGCCGACGATGCCGTGGGTGAAGAGCGCGGGCGCGGTCCGGGTAGCGGTGCCCGGGGGCTGTCCGACCGGCAAGTCCTCGGCTTCGGTCCGGCGCTCCCCCGTGCTCAGCGAGATCGCCGTCAGCCTGCGCGGCCCGGTCTCCACCGTGAACAGCGTGTCGCCGAGGACTGCCAGCCCGTGGGGCGCACCGAGGCCGTCCGCGACGACCGTCGTCGTCCCGTCCCCGCCGATCCGGAGGACGGCCCCGAGCCGGTCGTCGCTCACATGGCAGCGCCCCACGGTGTCGAAGGCCACGTCCACCGGATGGCCGAGCCCTTCGGCGAGGACGGTGACGGTGTCTCCGTCGTCGATGGACACGACCCGGCCGGCGCCCGCCTCCGCGACGACGAGTGAGCCGTCCGGTCCCACGGTGATGCCGACCGGCTCGTTCAGGCCCGTGGCCCGTTGCCGCGTGGTCCGCCGGCCGGGATCGTGGGTGTGGACGTCGCCGTACTGGGACGTGAAGTGCACGAGTCCGTCGGCGGTGGTCACACCGTGCGCGAAGGGCATCAGGGTGAGCGAGGTGACGCCGCCCGCCCCGCCCGACGCGTCTGCCCCGTCGGCGGCGACCGGATCGCCCTCGTCGGTGAGCGCGGGGCCGGCCAGCCGGTAGTGGTCGGCCACGTACACCGTGCCACCGAGGTCGACCGTCACACCGTACGGGCCGTCGAGGCCGCGGGGGACGACCTCCCGGGTGCGGCCGTCGGGGTGCAGTTCGGTGATGCCGCCGCTGGCGTAGCTGGAGACGAACATGCGGTTCTCCGCGTCGAACGCCGCGTTGTCCAGACCCACCAGGCCGCTGGTGAGAAGCGTGCGCGAACCGCTGCCGTGCAGGTCGATCCGGGTGACGATGCCCTCCACCCCGCGCGAGAGCACATGCAGCTCCCCGCCCTGGTCGAAGCGGACCGCGACCGGCTCGTGCACCTCCTCGGCGACCACCTCGGGCACACCACCGTCGGGCGGGATCCGCCACACCTGGTTCGTCATCATGTGCGGGTAGTACAACCAGCCGTCCGGACCGAGCTGCATCGCGTTGCCGAGGGCGAGCCCTTCGGTGAGCACCACGGGCTCGCCGCCGTCCGGGAACAGCTCCAGCAGCCGGCCGCCGGGCCGCATCTCGTTGACGAAGAGCCGGTCACCGACGCAGGTGATGCCGTTGACCACCTTCACCTCGTCCGAGACCAGGGTGAACGCGCCCTGCGGGCTGCGCCGCCACACGCGGCCGGGGATGAGGTCGGCGATGTACATCGACCCGTCCGCGCCGAAGGCGAGGTCGTCCGGGGACTGCACCGGGCCGTCCATCGGCACGACCACCTCGATGTCCCCGGTGGCCGGGTCCACGGCGCTGATCTGCCCGGCGAGGTACTGGGCCACGTACAGCCGCCCGTCGGGGCCGAAGGCGACGCCGTTCGAACCCCACAGCGGGCTGGGCGGGTTGAGCCGCCGCGCGCGCAGGCGTGAGCCGGAGAGGGCCAGGTCGCCGCCGGTGCCACCGGTGTCGCCGAACCGGTTGTGGCGCGGTGTGTTCACGCTTCCTCCGCCTCGACCAGTACGTCGTCCATGCCACCGCCGGCGCGCCAGTGGCGGAGCAGGTCGTGGAAGGCCACCGGCCCGTCGGCGTACGCGTTGCGCTTCCGGGGCATGCCCTCGTTGTTGTAGTAGCCCGGGGTGCACTCCGCCTGGAACGCGTGCAGGTCAGGTGCGTTGTCCCGGAGAGCGGCCAGCCACGCGTCCTGCGCCGCGGAGGTGGGTTCGACGTACCGGGCGCGGCGCTTGTGGGCCTCGGCGACCATCTCGGCGACGTGGTGGGCCTGTTCGTCCAGGACGTGAACGAAGTTCACGGAGGACGCGTTCTGCAGCGGGCCCAGCTGGAAGAGGTTGGGGAAGCCGTGGGTGCAGAAGCCGTGGAGGGTCTTGGGGCCGTCCGCCCACGCCTCGAAGAGCGCCACGCCTCCCCTGCCGTACACCGGTAGCTGTCCGGAGAGGATTCCGGAGACCCCCACCTCGAAGCCGGTCGCGAAGATGACGCAGTCCACCTCGTACTCGGTGCCGCCGACCACGACAGCGGTTTCCGTCATCCGCTCCACGCCGTGGGTGTCGGCGGTGTCGACGAGGGTGACGTTCGGCCGGTTGAAGGTCTGGAGGTAGTGGTCGCTGAACGTGGGCCGCTTGCACATGTAGCGGTACCAGGGCTTGAGCTTCTCCGCCGTGGCCGGGTCCTGGACGATGGCGTCGACCCGGTCGCGGATCTCGTTCATCTTCTGGAAGTCGGCGATCTCGTACAGCCGTTCCCGGTCCTCGGGGGGTACGTCCGCGTAGGCGTTGGTCGGGATCAGCTTCTCCTGGAGCCGGGCGCTGCTGGTCCAGGAGTCGTTCACCAGGTCCTTGTCCGTGCGCACGCCGGTGACGACCTTCAGGAAGTTCTCCATGCGGCGCCGCTGCCAGCCCGGCTGGAGCGACTCGGCCCACCCGGGGTCGGTGGGGCGGTTGTCGCGCAGGTCGACCGAGGAGGGCGTGCGCTGGAAGACGTACAGGTGCTCGGCGTCCTCCCCGAGGTGGGGCACGACCTGGATGGCGGTGGCGCCGGTGCCGATGAGGGCGACGCGCTTGTCTGCCAGCTTGCGCAGCCCGCCGCCCGCGTCGCCGCCGGTGTAGTCGTAGTCCCAGCGGCTGGTGTGGAAGGTGTGGCCTCGATAGGTCTCGATGCCGGGAATGCCCGGGAGCTTGGCCTGGCTCAGGGTGCCGGTGGAGGTGATCACGTAGCGGGCCCGTATGCGGTCGCCCCGGTCGGTGGCGACCGTCCACTCCAGCTGGTCGTCGTCCCAGCGGAGTTCGGTCACCTGGGTCTGGAAGCAGGCGTCGTCGTAGAGGCCGAAGTGGCGCGCGATGGCCCGCGCGTGCTGCCGGATCTCCTCCCCGGGCGCGTAGCGCCACTTCGGGACGTAGCCGACCTCTTCCAGCAGCGGCATGTAGATGTACGACTCGATGTCGCAGTGGATGCCCGGGTAGCGGTTCCAGTACCAGGTGCCGCCGAAGTCCCCGCCCTTGTCGATCACCCGGATCGACTCCACGCCCGCCTGTCTCAGCCGGGCGGCGGCCAGCAGACCACCGAAGCCGCCACCGACGATCGCCACCTCCACGCGATCGTGCAGCGGCTCTCGCGTGAACCCGGGGTCGGCGTAGGGGTCGTCGGCGTAGTAGCCGAACTCGCCGCCGACGCCCCGGTATTGGGCGCTGCCGTCGGGGCGGACGCGGCGCTCGCGCTCGGCACGGTAGCGAGCGCGTAAGACCTCCGGGTCGAAATCGAGGTCCTGCGGCGGACGGGGCGGGGTGGCGGACATCGGCGTCCCCCTTCCGGTAGCGGACGCCGAAAATCTATCACCCTAAAAATTTATTGGTCGTCGGCCGAAGGCGCGAGCATCCGCGCGAACGTCTCGGCGATCGCCGCGATATCCACCGTCGGGTCGTGCATCCACTGGAGTTGCAGACCGTCCATCACCGCCAGTACCACCCTGGCCAGGTGGTCGGCGGGTTCGTCGGCGCGGATCTCACCGGTCCGCTGCCCCTCCTCGAAGTCCTGCGCGGCCTCCCCCGCGAGGCTCCGGTAGCGCTCGGCGAAGTGGCTGTGCACGGGGCTCTCCGGATCGGTGGCCGCCGCCGAGAGCGTGACGTACAGCTTGGCCAACCCGGGGTGGTCGGTGATGAGGCGGGTGCCCGCCACCATGCCGTCGGTCACGGTCTCGCCGTCCCCGGCGGCACGGGCGAACGCCTTGCCCAGCACGTCCCGCCGCTCCAGGACCGCGAGGAGCAGTTCGTCGCGGGTGGGGAAGTAGTACGTCAGCGCGGGCTGCGTCACCCCGACCCGGGCGGCGATGTCCTGCAGGGAGGCCCGCTCTCCGTACTCGTCGATGGCCTCGTAGGCGGCCTGGAGGATCTGTTCCCGTCGCTCCGCGCTCTTGCGGTACGGGCCCCGTGGCTTTCGCTGATTCGTCACTCTCCCAGACCGTACTTCACCCCCGGCTCACGCCTCGCCGCGCGCCTTCATCACCGCCCTGTTGAGCACCCACAGCCCGATGCCGACGGCCAGCAGCACGCCCGCCCTGATGTACACGTGTGCGGGCCGGTCGGCCAGCGGACTTGCCAGCACCAGGGCCGTGATCGCGCCCAGCACGGGCAGCGGGGTCGGCGTACGGAAGTGCCGGTGTTCGACGCGGTCGCGGCGCAGCACGAGGACGGCGACGTTGACGATGACGAACACGCACAGGAGCAGGAAGGCCGTGGTGTCTCCGAGCCCGGCGATCTCCCCGGTGGACACCAGACCGATGGCGAGGAGGGAGACGAACACGATCCCGACGACGGGGGTGCGGCGCCCGGCGAGCACGCGGCCCATGGCGCGCGGCAGGATGCGTTCGTTCGCCATGCCGTAGCAGAGGCGGGACGCCATCATGACGTTGATCAGGGCCGAGTTGGTGACCGCGAACAAGGCGATCAGCGCGAACAGCTTGGGCGGGAAGTCGAGCCCGCCGACCTCGACGACCTCCAGCAGGGGGCCGCTCGAGCCCTCCAGCACCCGGTAGTCCACGAGCAGGGAGGACACCAGGGCGATCAGGACGTAGAGGGTGCCGGTGACGGCGACCCCGGTGAAGATGGCGCGGGGGAAGGTGCGCCGGGGGTCCTTGGTCTCCTCGGCCATGTTGACGGAGTCCTCGAAGCCGACGAAGGCGAAGAAGCCGAGGGCCGTCGCGCCCAGCACGCTGGTGAGCAGCGCGTAACCGCCGCCCTCCGCCCGGAACTCGCCGAGCCGGGACGGATCGCCCTCCCCGGCCAGCACCGCCCAGGCGCCGGTCACGAGAATGATGAGCAGCCCGGTCAACTCGACCAGCGTGAGCACCACATTGGCCTTCACGGACTCCGACACACCCCGCAGATTGAGCGCGGCCAGGGCGAGGATGAACAGGATCGCGACGAGGGTGGGCGGGAGGGCGTCCGTGAACTCGGCCAGATAGTCGCCGCTGAAGGCCCGGGCCGCCGCGCTCGCCGAGGACAGGCCCGAACACATGACCATGAAGGCGACGATGAACGTCAGAAAGGGCGCCTTGAACGCCTTCTGGGTGTAGAGCGCGGCACCTGCGGCCTGCGGATACTTGCCGACCAGCTCGACATACGAGGCCGCCGTCAGGATGGCCACGACGAACCCGATGACGAACGGCAACCACAGCGCCCCGCCGACCTTGCCCGCCACCTGACCGGTGGTGGCGTAGATCCCCGTGCCGAGGATGTCGCCGACCACGAAGAGGATCAGCAGCTTGGGTCCGATGGCCCGCTTCAGCCGTGTGTCTTCCCCGCTCCCCGGCGCACCGGGGGCATCGGCGGCATCGCTTCTGGCTGCGGGCACGACGGCTCCCCTGGGGCGTTCTGCGGCGAATAAGGTGATTCCTTCCCGGCGGGCCGATGGATGATGCGCTACGGACCGGATCGACCCAAGCCGCCCTCGTCGCCACGTGGATGCCGCTCGACATGGTCCGGGACGGATCTGACGGTAGGTCAATGGGCCGTCGGCGGCGCATGATGGAGGCGCCCGTCCCCTCAGAAGCGAGGTGCCGCGTCTCATGAAGCGCAAGACCAGAATCCTCCTGGCAGGCCTGGCTTCCGTGGGCGGCGTCGCCGCCGCGGGCATGCTGCACAACCGCCGGCCCGATCGCAGGGAACGCCTCCATGTCACGGTCTTCAGCGAGCCCGGCTACAGGGGCCGCAACAAGAGGCTGACCTGGGCCGGAAACGCGCGCGAGGTCGTCCCGCTCAACCGGATACAGCTGCCACGCATCGGCTCGATCAGGCTGGAGCGGCTCGTGTACCGCTTCCAGCCCGACGTGCGGCTACCGAACCCGTACTTCCTGTGGCACGCCCTCACCGAGCGCCCGGACCGCACGGACCCCGAGAGCGGTATAGCCAGCTTCATCGCCATGCATCAGCTCGCCGGCATGTTCTCGGCGGGCCGGTGGGAGCCGGTCCGCGAGTCCCAGGCGCGGTCGGGAGTGCGGCTCTGGGCCGGGCGCCCCGACCGTAAGGCAGCTCCCGGCGAGGCGGCCGCTCCCGGCGCCCAGCCCTGGCACGACGTCCTGGCCAACACACCCGACCTCGGCTCCTGGAGCACCCGCGCCCGCTACCTCGAACTCGGCTACCACGACGAGAGCCGCCCCCGCGGCTGACCGGCGGCGCCCGGCGCGGTGGGTTCGGGCAGGGTGCGGAACAGCAGCCAGCTCAGGGCGGGCATCACGATCAGCGGGGCCAGGGCGGTTCGCAGAGAGGTCGCGTGGGCGACGCTGCCGATGAGCGGGGCGGCCAGGCCGCCGACGTTGACGGTCAGCCCGAGGGTGACCCCGCCGGCGGTGCCGACGCGAGTGGGCAGGCAGTCCTGGCCGAGGGTGACCTGCAGGGAGAACGGGACGTACAGGCCGACGGAGGTCAGCGCCACGAACACGTAGAACGCCGGGCCGGGCACGAACACGATCCCCGCGACGGCGGCGACCGTCACGAGGTACGACCGGTGGGCGACGGTGACCCGGTCCCAGCGGTCGGCCAGATGGCCGCCCAGCACGGAGCCCACCGCGCCGCCGAGGTAGAGCACGAACAGCGCCGCGGTGCCCGCGACCGTGCTGCCACCCGGGCGCGCTTGAGCGTACAGCGAGATGAACGTGCTCAGGCCGATGAACACGATGGACCGGCAGACCACGGCCAGCGACAGCTTCACGAACGAGGCGATGTCCTCGGGGCCCCTCGCCACCGCGGCGCCGGGGCCGCCACGTCCCGGCGTGTCCAGTGCGCGCAGGACGGGCAGGCACAGCGCACTGCCGACGAGCGCCGGTACGGCGAGCAGCGGCGACAGGCGCAGACCGCCGGTGGCGACGACGGCGCCGACCATGAGCGGTGCGGTGGCGAAGCCGAGGTTGCCGCCGAGGGAGAACCAGGCCATCGCGCCGTGGCTGCCCTCGCTGACGCGCCGCGCCACGCGGGCGGATTCGGGGTGGTACGCGGCGACCCCGACGCCGGACACGGCCACGAACGCGAGCGTCCAGCCGTAGGAACCGCTCACCCCGCTCAGGGCGATGCCCAGCCCGCCGAGGACCGTACTCACCGGCAGCAGCCACGGCATCGCCCAGCGGTCGGTGAGCGCGCCGAACACCGGTTGCGCCACCGAAGACAGCAGCGACGCGGCGAGCACCACGCCGGACACCGCGGCGTAGCCGTAGGCGCGCTCGGCGACGAAGAACGGAACGAGCGACGCGACGGCGCCTTGGTAGACGTCCACGCAGGCGTGGCCGACCGACAGCATGATGAGGGATCTCTTCCTGGGCACATCGCCATGGTCATCGCCGGGCGCCCTGTCGTGCTTCCGGTAATCTGCCAACCAATGCCGGAAATCCGCCACGAGCCCGTGGCGCCGACCCGCACCCAGTGGCTGGCGCCCGGAGCCGCCATCGACGCCCACCGCCACGACGACCACCAGATCGTCTACGCGGGCCGCGGTGTGCTGGCCGTGACGACCAGCACCGGCACCTGGATCGCGCCGGGTACGCGCGCCATCTGGGTACCGGCCGGCACCGTGCACGCCCACCAGGCCCACGGCGAACTCGAACTGCACCTGGTCGGCCTGCCCGCGAGCGACAATCCGCTCGGTCTGGACGAGCCGACCGTGCTGGCGGTCGGGCCCCTCCTCCGTGAACTGATCCTCGTCTACACCCACACCCCGCACGACCGCAGTCCCGAACGCGGGCGGCTGCGGGCCGTGTTGCTCGACCAGTTGCGGGCCTCGCCCCAGCAGCCGCTGCACCTGCCCACCCCGACCACCCTGCTGCTGAAGGCGGTGTGCGAGATCCTGCGCGCCGATCCGGCCGACGGCCGCACGCTGGCCGCACTGGGCAAAGAGGTCGGGGCCAGCGACCGCACGCTCTCCCGCCACTTCAAGGCCGACCTCGGCATGACCTTCCCGCAGTGGCGCACCCAACTGCGCCTGCACCACGCGTTGATCCTGCTTGCCGAGGACCTTTCGGTGACCACCGTGGCGCACCGGTGCGGCTGGTCGTCCGCCAGCGCGTTCATCGATGTGTTCCGCCGTACGTTCGGGCACACTCCGGGCACCCATCAGCCGGGGCCCGGCTGAGCCGTCACGAGCTGGTGAGAATGACGAGTTGCCGCGTCGCCCGGGTCATCGCCACATAGCGGTCGACCGCTCCTTCGATGCCCTCGCCGAACTCCTCCGGGTCGACGAGCACGACCAGGTCGAATTCGAGCCCCTTCGACAACTCCGGGGTGAGCGACCGGACGCGGGACGTCGCCCGGAAAGAGGGCTCGCCGATGACGCAGGCGGTCCCCTCGGCGTGTGCGGCGAGCCACGTGTCGAGGATCGCGCTCAGATCCGCGGCGGATCCGTGAGTGACGGGGACGTTGCCACCGCGGATCGACGTGGGCACGTTGGCATCCGGAAGCGCGGCCCGGATGACCGGCTCGGCCTCCGCCATGATTTCCTCCGGCGTCCGGTAATTGACGCTCAGGGAGGCCAGGTTGATCCGGTCGAGCCCGACCCGCTCCAGCCGTTCCCGCCACGACTCCGTGAACCCGTGCCTGGCCTGGGCACGGTCCCCGACGATGGTGAAGCTCCGGGACGGGCACCGCAGCAGCAGCATCTGCCACTCCGCGTCGGTCAGTTCCTGGGCCTCGTCCACGACGATGTGCGCGAACGGACCGGCCAGCAGGTCCGGGTCGGCGCCGGGCAGTGCGGCCTCGTCGACCAGGGCGTCCTGGAAGTCCTCGCCACGCAGCATCGTCACCAGACCTACGCCGTACTCGTCATCCGCGGCCTCCCTCAGGTTGTCCACGACACTGGCCATGTGCTCGCGTTCGGCGGCGGCAGCGGCCTCCTGCCGACGCTTCCGCCGGGCCGCCTCCGGGTCGCCGAGCCGCTGCCGCGCCGCGTCCAGCAACGGCAGGTCGGACACCGTCCAGGCTTGGGGAGCCTCCTTGCGCCGCAGCTTCGACACGTCCTCGGGGCCGAGCCAGGGAGCGCACATCCGCAGGTAGGCGGGCACGGACCACAGGTCGCCGACGAGGTCGGCCGCTTCGATCAGCGGCCACGCGCGGTTGAGGGTCGTGACCAGTTCCTCGTCGTGCTGCAGCGACCTCCGGAACAGGTCGGGCGAGATCTCACCGTCGAGGCCGTGGAGCTTGTCCAGCAGGATCGTGGCCAGCTCCGCCCAGATCTGCTCGCGCGCCTCGTTGTGCGGGGTGCCCGGCTCCGGTGCGTCGAACGCCTCGGCCCAGTCGTCGGCGCTCAGCCAGATGTCGGCCCAGTCGGTCGTGACCGTCATTCCCTCGTCGGGCGGCTCCTCGTAGAACCTCACGGCCTTCTCGATCGCCGCCACCATGTCAGCGGACGACTTCAGGCGGGCCACCTCCGGGTCGGCCTCGATCGCCGCTCCGGCTCCCTCGGCGACGAGGTCCCGCAGCGTGCAGATCTGCACGCCCTCCTCTCCGAGGCTGGGCAGGACGTCGGAGACATAGGCCAGATAGGGCTGGTGCGGGCCGACGAACAGGACGCCGCCCCGGCGGTGCCCGAGGCGGGGGTCGGAGTAGAGGAGGTAGGCGGAGCGGTGCAGGGCGACGACGGTCTTCCCCGTGCCCGGGCCGCCGTCCACGACGAGAGCGCCGCGGGATCCCGCCCGGATGATGGCGTCCTGGTCGGCCTGGATGGTGCCGAGCACATCCCGCATCCGTGGCGACCGGTTGCCGCCCAGGCCGGCGATGAACGCGGACTGGTCGTCCAGCGCGGCGTGCCCGGCGAACCCGTCCGGGGTGAACACCTCGTCCCAGTAGTCGCTGACCCGTCCGAGAGTCCAGCGATATCTGCGGCGGCTGGCCAGCCCCATCGGGTTGGCGTGGGTGGCCCCGAAGAACGGCTCGGCCGCGGGGGAACGCCAGTCGAGCAGCAGCTGACGGCCCGCGCTGTCCTTGAGGCCGAGCCGCCCGACGTACACGGGCTCGGCGTCGCCCTCGCCGACCATGTGTCCGAGGCAAAGATCCAGCCCGAAGCGACGCAGTGCGCGCAGGCGGGCGCTGAGCCGGTGGATCTCCGTGTCCCGGTCCATCGCGTGCCGGCCGATGCCGCCGGGCGCCTTGCGCGCGGCATCGAGGCTGTCGGAGAGATCGGCGATCGACTGCGCGAGACACTCCGCGATGGCCGCGAAGTGCCGCTCATCCCCGGCGATCAGCGCCGGGTCGGCCTTGGGCGAGAGGCGGTCGGGAAGATCGAACGCGTTGCTGGGTCCGCTCGCCCCGTGCTCCGACAACAACACACGCACGTCGCGCTCCGTTTCCGCAGGTCCTGGCTTCGGACGGGAAATTCTGCGGCACGATGGGGGCCTTGCCGCAAGGCCCCCGGTGCGCTATATGTTAAGAGTGGCGGGGAGTGGGTTGCGTCTACACGCCCCCTGTCGCCTGAGCTGTGCACGCCGGATGGCCCCGTGCTCCGTTGGCCTCGCGCCCGCGTCGATCCCGCTTCGCTTCCGTCCTGCTCCGCCTCGATTCGGCTTCGCTTTGTTCCTGCTTCGCCTTGATCCTGCGTGGACGCCCCCGAATAGGACAGAATCAAGGAGACCGTCGTCACAAGGGTGGCTTGGTGCGGATCGACGTAGCGGTGAGTGGCGGCGAGGAGGAGCTGCGTTCGCTCCACGACTGGCTGAGACGGGATCCGTCCGTACGCCGCGGCGCCCAGGTGGAGCTGGCCCGAGCCGCGCCGTCGCCGGGCCAGATGGGTGTGCTCACCGACGTGCTGCAACTGGTCACCGACAACGCCGAGCACGATCTGGCGCGGCTCCCGGCTGACCAACGTCCATACGAGCGAGGCGTGGGAAGGCGACTACGACTTCGCCTCACTGGGTGTTGACGACTAGGTTCCGCGTTCCACCCCACCGGCCACTGACCCCGGGCGGGCGGAACTCCCTATGCTGACCGCGTGATCGATTTACCGCTTTCCGCGCTGGAAGTCGCGATGGTCCAGGCCGGTACGCGGGCGGTGGACACGTTACGTGACACCACCGCCTTTGCCCGGCGTCTCGACGCCCTCGGCTACCGGCGGCTCTGGTACGCCGAACACCACCACTCCCCCGCCATCGGCGCGTTTCCGCCCGTCGTCCTGACCGCCCATGCCGCCGCGTCGACGTCGGCCATCCGCCTGGGCTCCGGGGGCGTGCTCGCCCCCAACCACGCCCCGATCATGCTGGCCGAACAGTTCGGCACCCTTGCCGCGCTGCACCCCGACCGGATCGATCTGGGCATCGGCCGCGGCCCCGGCACCTTCGACGAGCCGACCGCCCGGGCGCTGCGGCGTGGCGCAGGGCCGACGACGGACGACGCGTACCGGGACGACGTGGCGGCGACGCTGCGATTCCTGGTCGACGAAGTGGCGCTCGGTGCGCTCCCCGAACCGTGGCTGCTGGCGTCCAGCACCGCCGGTGCCGCGCTCGCCGCGGAACTCGGCCTGCCCCTCGCCTTCGCGCACCACATCCGTCCCGACAACACCCTCGCCGCACTCGGCCACTACCGGGCCCACTTCTCTTCTTCCGCGTGGTGTGCACGCCCGCGCGTGCTGGTGTGCGTGGAAACGATCTGCGCCGAGACGCAAGAGGAGACGGACCGGCTGGCCGGCCCGATGAACGTCGTCAAGGCCGGACTCCTCAAGGGACGGAGCGAGGCCCCCTTCCCCTCGCCCGAGGAGGCAGCCGCGCACCCCTTCACGGCGGAGGAGCGGCAGGCGCTGGCGGCCTTCCTGGCCCATCAGGCACACGGCACACCCGAGACGGCCGTACGCCGCCTGGCGGACGTGGCGGAGGCGACCGATGCGGACGAACTGATGCTCGTCACGCCGGTCCACGCGCTGGCGGCCCGCCTGCGGTCGTACGAACTCGTGATGCGGCACGCCACGGACTACTCCGCCCCGGGCTCGAAGTCTTCCACGAAGTAGCTGTCGTGCCGGATGCGGAACTGCTTGAGTTCCTCGCCCCCGCGCTGTGACATCTCCGCGACCCGCTCGAAGTACTCCTCGCGCGGGGCGCCCGGGGAGAAGAGCAGGAGCATGGACGTGGGCTCGTCGGTCACGTTCTTGAAGGCGTGCAGGCCGCCGACGGGCACGTGCAGGAAGTCACCCGCGCGGCCCGTGACCCACTTCTCGCCGTTGTAGAGCTCCAGTTCGCCGGAGAGAATGTAGAAGGACTCCGACATCGCCTTGTGGAAGTGGGTCTCGGGGCCACCGGCCCGAGGCCCCAACTCGACCTTGTACAGGCCGAATTCGCCACCGGTCGAGGCGCTGGTGGCGAGGTAATGGGTGGAGCTGCCGCCGGGCGCGGAGATGTCCGGCGGGGTGTCGGCCCGCCGGAAGACCGCGTTCACCTCGCCCTCGGTGCCGTGGTAGCGGGGCTCCGGGTATGCGAAGTGTTCCGGGTACGACATGATGCGCTCCTCTCGGCAGATCTCCGCACATGGTGCCTCTCACCACGAAAAGGAGGCATCGGACTCGCGGATGATCTCGAGTCCCGCGGGCCGAGGGCCAGGGACCCAGTACGTCCATGCCGGGCGGCGGCGACACGACCTGAGGGGAGTTGCCCCGTTACGCACCATCCGTTGCCCTAGCATGCTCCCTAGGCTCGCGTCTGACCTGTCTGCCCGTTTCCGGAGGTGCCGTGCGAGAGCAGAAGATGTACTGCTACACCTGCCGATCCGACGAACAACACCGGCGCCTCACCCCCGACGAAAAGACCTGGCTCAGGAACCGCACAGGCCGTAAGACGGTCGAGGAGTTCTTCATGTGCACGGCGCCGGACTGCCGCAACCTGCGGACCGGTTTCCACCAGCACCCCTTCGATCCGGTGATCCGGGTGCCTTTGCCCGACTGACCCTCCACGAGCGCAATCGATAGGTTGTGCGCATGAATGCGCATGACGGTGTGGCCGCCGGTACACGGGCCTGGGTGGAGCAGCGGGTGGGCGGAGGGTGCCGGGTCGACGGTGCAGAACGGCTGCGCGGCGGGTGGACCTCGGAGATGCGGCGGCTGCGCGTCAGCGGCCCCGGAACACCCCAGTGGCTCGTGCTGAGATCGTTCGTCAAGCCCTTCTTCGTCCGCGCCGCGAAGGGGTTACTCACGCGCGAGGCGGACATCTTGCGTCTGCTCGCGGAGACCGATGTGCCGGTGGCCGCCTTCAAGGGTGTCGATGCGACCGCGGCGTACTGCGATCACCCGTCCTTGCTGATGTCACTCCTGCCGGGAACGGTGCGGCTGGACGAAGAGGAGGCGGG
The DNA here is from genome assembly GCF_044332925.1 of Streptomyces sp. NPDC021212. Classification (NCBI taxonomy): domain Bacteria; kingdom Bacillati; phylum Actinomycetota; class Actinomycetes; order Kitasatosporales; family Streptomycetaceae; genus Streptomyces; species Streptomyces sp. NPDC021212. The sequence continues at coordinate 411,045 of NZ_JBIRPZ010000001.1, read as the reverse complement.
GCTGCGGGCCGAACTTCTGGCGCGCCAGCTGCTCGCCATTCACCACGTGCGGGTCCCGGCCGAGTCCCGGCCGCGCGTCTACGAGGCCTGGACCTCACCCGAGCACGTGCGACTGCCCGAATCCACCGGGCGACCGGAGGTGTGGCGGCGCGCGGTGGACATCATCCGCCGCGATCCCCCGGCCTACCAGCCCTGTTTCCTGCACCGGGACTTCCACCCCGGCAATGTGCTCTTCACCGGGCAGGGCCCCGATCTGGAGATCAGCGGTGTCGTCGACTGGGTGGAGACGTCCTGGGGGCCGGCCGATCTGGACGTGGCGCACTGCTCCACGAATCTCGCGCTCCTGTACGGCGCTCAGGAGGGCATGCGGTTCGCCGAGCGCTATCTGGCGTCCGGTGGCACATTGACCGAGGACCCGGCGGCTCACCTCTACTGGCGTGTCCTGGACGCGCTCGCGTTCGCTCCGGACGCCGAGATGGTCGCGGGCCCGTGGCAGGATCTGGGGCGCGACGACCTGACTCCCGCTCTGCTCACCGGCAGGCTGGAGGACTATCTCGACGCACTCCTGCGCCGGTTCGACCGCTGATCTTCAACCGGTCGTGGCCGGGCGGAGGGTGCGGCAGGAGCCGATGAAGTCGAGCAGGTGGTCGACGCGTTCGCTGCGGGGGGTGTCGACGGCTCGGTTGATGACCTTGATCAGGTGCTTGCGGTGGTAGTCGGCGGTGAGGTGGGCACCGCGCGGATGGACAGGCCCGCTGCCTCGGCGGCGGCGACGAGTTCGGACAGCGGGTGCAGATCGCCGGAGCCGAAGATGCGGTGGCCGATGAAGTCGGTGACGGGGCGTTCGTCGAACGTCCGGCGGATGTGGGTCGCGCCCAGCGGGCGGCCGCCCGCGCCGTCCACGACGGTGGCGCGGCCGTGGCGAGTTCGGCTGCTCGGACCAGCCCCGGAGTGGCCGGCACCAGCCGACGCAGCGCCGTGTCCATGGCGGTCAGCCTGGCCCGGAGGACGTCGTGCGGGGTGGCGTGGTCCCACAGCGCGGGCGCCGACCGGGACACGGGCGCCGGGTGGTAGCACACCGAGGTCGCGGCGGCGCCGATGGCGCCCAGCGGCGCGGCCCGGCAGCCGAAGGGCGCGCGGTCCGCGTTGTCAGTGCCCGCTGCGATGCTGCCGGCATGACTCCGTTAACCCTGCTCGACCTCGACAAGGCCCTGCGAGCCGGCTGGGCCGCCGACACCTGTTCGCCCGACGACCTGGCCGACTGGCAGCCGGGCAACCCGGCCAAGGGCCACTGCGACATCACCGCTCTGGTCGTCTGCGACGTCTTCGGCGGTGATCTCGTGGTCGGGGAGGTGTACCGCGCCGACGGGTCCCGGCGCGGATCCCACCGGTGGAACCGGCTGCCCAGCGGCGTCGAACTCGACCTGACGCGCGAGCAGTTCACGGACGGGCAGACGGTCACGGCCGCCCGTGTCGTCCCGCGCCCGCCGGGCCCCCTGCCGCGCCGCTGGGAGGAGTACCTCCTGCTGCGTGAGCGGGTCATCGAGCGCGTGGGCCCGCTCCCGGAGCCCGTCTGACCGCCTGCGTACCGACCACGGGCGAGGCGGTCAGCGAGCCGGTCACCACCTCGGCGGCGGCGATGCCGGAGACCCGGGTGGCGCCGTAGGTGACCAGATCGGCGGGGTCGCCCGCGCCGTCCAGGGGGAACCCCATCTCCACGACGACGGCGTCCGGGCGGCCGCGCAGCAGGCCCGTCACGGCCTCGGACATCCAGCGGTGCCGGGCCGCGTCGCGCACCACGACGATGAGGACACGGCCGACGGCGGGGGCCAGCACCTCGCGTTCCAGCGCCCGGCCGGCGTGATCGATGTCGGCCTCCGTCAGGCGCACCGATGTGGTCGTGGGCCGCAGCCGGCACAGCGGTGCGGCGAGCCCCCAGGGCGTCCGGCCGTCCACGGCGAGGCTCATCACCGGGCAGAACTCCACCACATGGACGTCACCGGACACCGGCAGCACCTCGGGGGCGCCCGGGCGACGGCGCACCCGGACGGCCCGGCGCGCGGCGGCCAGGCCGATGTCGGAGCGCGTGGCATCGGGTGTGACGGCTCGCGCCCGCTCCCCGGACCAGGCGGCGAACCGCCGCATCCGTTCCGCCGCTTCGGCCAGCCGCTCCTCCGCCAGGTCGCCTTCGCGCACGGCGCGGACGACGGCGTCGACCAGCCCTTCGGTGACGGCCTGCCCGGCGTTCTCACCGCCCACGCACACGGCGTCCGCGCCAGCGGCCAGCGCCTTGACGGTGGCTCCGCCGATGCCGTAGCGATCGGCGACCGCGCCCATCTCGATGGCGTCGGTCACCACCAGGCCGGTGAAGCCGAGTTCCGTCCGCAGCAGATCCACCAGTACACGGCGGCTGAGCGTGGCGGGCAGCTCCGGGTCGTACGCCGGCACCAGCAGATGTGCCGTCATCACCGCGCGGACGCCCGCCTCCAGCGCGGCGATGAACGGCGGCAGCGCGGTCCGGGCGATCTCCTCGGCGCCGGCGGCCACCGTGGGCAGGCCGTGGTGGGAGTCGACGGCCGTGTCGCCGTGGCCGGGGAAGTGCTTCGCACAGGCGGCCACCCCGGCGGACTGCAAACCGCGGATCCATGCGGCGGTGTGCCGGGAGACGACATCGGTGCGCGCGCCGAAGGAGCGCACGCCGATGACCGGGTTGAGCGCGTTGGAGTTGACGTCGGCGCTCGGCGCGTAGTTCATCGAGATCCCGGACGCGTGCAGTTCGCGGCCGACGTCACGGGCCACGCGCTCCGTCAGGTCGACGTCGTCCACCGTGCCCAGTGCCAGGTTTCCCGGCCGGGTGGCGCCGGACAGCGCCTCGATGCGGGTGACGTCTCCCGCCTCCTCGTCGATGGCGATGACCAGGTCCGGGTTTTCCGCGCGGAGTTCCGCGGTGAGCGCGGCGACCTGCTCGCCGTCCACGAGGTTCCGGCCGAACAGCACGACCGAGTGCAGGCCCTCGGCAATCCTGCGGCGCACCCAGTCCGGAGCGGTGGTCCCCGCGAAGCCGGGTTGCAGCACGGCATGCGCCAGCCGCGCCAGTTCCGGCTTGCTACTCGCTCCCATGGCAGGGCCTCCGAGGCATAAAGAGCGCGCCGCCGCCGCGGACTCGACGGCTCGACACAGATCACCAGGATGTTGGCCTAGACCATTAGGGGTGTCAAGGTGTCTCCTCCATCGGTGGGGACAGCCAACCGACTCTCACCCGCCCCGGATGCCCTGCCCGTTCCGGCCCCGGGACCACGGTGCGGATGCGCGGGCAACTGACCGAGCTGTGAGCGTCGGCCCGGGACTCGCGTATTACGCCGCCGGAAAAATGTGAGCACAGTTTCTGCGTCCCGTGCGCCCCTGGCCGGTGAGCGGAGTCCCAGATGAGGTTCGGCCTCGCGATCACGAACGACTTTCCTCCGGGCGTGATCCCCGCGCAGCGGATCGACGCCCTGCGCGAGCAGGTGGCGGCGGCCCGGGAGGCCGGGTTCTCCTCGGTGTGGATGCTGCCTCGACCATCTCTCCGGAGGCCGTGTCGTCGCGGGCTTCGGCATGGGCTACGGGAGAACGAGTTCCGGTCGTTCGGGATCCCGATGGACGAACGCAAGCCCCGCTACGAGGAGGCCATCGAGGTGATCCGCGCCCTGTGGTCCGGCGAGCCGATCCACCACACGGGCGCCCTCGGACCGGGGCCCCTCCGTGGTGAACGCCTCGTCGGTGGCGGGACTGACGGGATACCCGGCGGCCGCGTACGCCGCCGGCAAGGGCGGGGTGATCCAGCTGACCCGCGCATGCGCCATCGACCTGGCGCCCGACGTGCGGTGCAACTGCTACTGCCCGGGCTCCGTGGACACCCCCATGAGCCGCGCCCGCCTGTGCATCGCCGAGGACCGCGCTGCGCAGGAGCGGCGGATGTCGGGCACCCACCTGATCCCGCGCATGGGGCGGCCGGAGGAAGTGGCCAAGCTGGCCTGTTTCCTGGCCTCGGACGACGCGTCGTTCATCACCGGCGCCGCCCACGCCGTGGACGGCGGTACGACGGCGTGGCGCGGCATGCGCGACTGACGCGCCGCGGAGCACACCCCAGAACTATGCGCATGGTTATTGACTTGGGCTGAACCCACACGTCATGTTGGGGCGACGAACCGGACCGCACGACCGAACGAGGAGCCGTGGCGATGTCTGAGCAGATCCGGCAATGCCCCGTGAGTCACACCGACTACCGGGCCACCACCGCTCCCGCCGGACACTACGCGCTCCTCGACCACGAGCGTGAGGCGAGCCGCTACCTCTTCAACAACACCACGGAGCGCGGTTTCTGGATGCTGAGACGGTATGACGATGTCCTCGAGGGCTTCCAGAACCCGGACACGTTCACCAACGAGGTCACCAGCGCGCTCAACCCCGAACGCGGCATCGACCTGCTTCCCCAGCAGCTCGGCGGGGAGGAGCACGCACGACTCCGCCGCGTGGTCAATCCGTATTTCTCCCCGGCCGCGGTCCGCCGCATGGAGCCCTTCGCCACCGCACGCTGCATCGAGCTGATCGAGGAGCTGAGACCCAAGGGGATGTGCGACTTCGTGGCCGAGTTCGCCATCCGCTACCCCACCGACGTCTTCCTCGACCTGCTCGGCCTGCCCACCTCGGACGGGGCGTTCTTCGTGCCCTGGGTCGAGGACGTCTTCGGCGGAATCTTCACCGGCGACGCGGAGCGCGCCCGCGCCGCGTCGGCCAGGATCACCGACTACTTCGACGCGCGGGTCAAGGAGCGCCGCCGCAACCCGCTCGACCCCTCCGTGGACCTCGTGTCCCGCCTGGTCCAGGCCCGTCGCGGGGCCGACGAGGAGCCGCTCACCCACGACGAGATCCTCACCGTCTGCCTGACGCTCACGATGGCGGGGCTCGACACCACCCGCAGCGCGCTCGGCTACATGTTCTGGCACCTCGCGCAGCACGACGACGACCGCGCGACCCTCACCGGGGACCCGGACGTCGTGCCCGCCGCCGTGGAGGAATTCATACGGCTCTACCCGCTCGTCATCCAGGCCGGGCGCGAGGTGTCCCGCCCCGTCGATCTCGACGGGCTGCATCTGGACGCGGGCGAGGTGGTCTGGCTCGGCATCGGGTCGGCCAACCGCGATCCGCGCAAGTTCCCCGAGCCCGAGACGTTCCGGCTCGGCCGCAAGGGCGTCAACCAGCACCTCGGGTTCGGCGCCGGTCCGCACCGCTGCCTCGGCATGCACCTGGCCCGGGTCGAGCTGGCCATCGTGCTGCGCGAATGGCACAAGCGCATCCCCCACTACCGCATAGCGTCCGGCAGACCGCTCGTGGAGCGGGGCAGTCAGCTGACGCTCATGAGCCTGCCGCTGGAGTGGGACGCATGACCGCCAGGCTCCGCCTCGACGCGGCCCGCTGCACCGGCCACGGGCGCTGCTACGCCGTCGCACCCGATCTGCTGAGCGACGACGAGGAGGGGTTCGTCGAGCAGCGCGGCACCGACCTCCCCGTGCCCGCCCCGCTGCTGGGCCAGGCGGCCGAGGCCGAGAGCGCCTGCCCCGAGATGGCGATCACCCTGCTCGGTGAGACGTCCGAGAGCACATCTCCGGGCAGGGAGCCGTGACCGGCCGCCTCGAAGGCCACGTGGCCGTCGTCACCGGGGGCCTGTCCGGGATCGGCGCCGCGACCGTACGCCACTTCCTGGACGAGGGCGCCGCCGTCGTCGCGGGCGATCTGCGCGGCCCCGCCCCGGACGATCCCGGCGGCATCCCGGCCGACCACGACGGGCGCCTCACCGTGCTCACCGCGGACGTCGCCGCCGAGGACGACGTCCGGGCGCTGGTCGACGAGGCGGTACGGCGCTACGGGCAGCTCGACATCATGTTCAACAACGCCGCGGTCCTCGGGGCCATCGGGCCGATCGGCACGGCCGACATGGCCGAGGTGGACCGTACCTTCGCGGTCGATCTGCGCGGAGTGTTCCTCGGCATGAAGCACGCCGCCCGGGTGATGCGGCCCAGGCAGGCCGGCTCCATCATCTCGACCTCCAGCCCGGCGGGGCTCTCCGGCGGCCAGGGGCCGCACGCCTACAGCGCGGCCAAGGCGGCGGTCATCGGCCTCACCCAGTCCGTGGCCGCCGAGCTGCGCGGCGACCTGATCCGCGTCAACGCCGTCGTCCCCGGCGCGACCGTCACCGCGATGATGGCCGACCTCACCACCGGGGACGCGGCCGACCTCGCGGGTGCGGAGCGGAAGATGGCGGAGACCGCGTGGAGGGGACGGCCCATCCAGGCCGACGACATCGCCGAGGCGGTCACCTTCCTGGCCTCGGACGCCGCGCGCTTCATCACCGGGGAGACCCTGTGCGTGGACGGGGGCATGACCAGCGCGCCCGGGTCCTCGCCCTTTCTCGCCGAGCGCTTCGCGGACACCTCCGCCATCTTCGAAGCCGGACGCAGGAGCCCGCGCCGATGATGCCGGAACACGTACGGGTCCTCGACGGCTGCTGGGCGCCCATCCGTACCTGATCTACACCTCCATCACGCCGTTCGGGCTCACCGGCCCCAAGGCGCACTACGCCGACAGCGACCTCGTGCTCTGGGCGGCCGGAGGCCCGCTCGCCCCGCACCGGGCGGGCGACCGGCCGCCCGGTGCGGATCAGCGTCCCGCAGGCGTATCTGCACGCGTCGCAGTGCGAGCGCCGCCAGGTGCGCACCACGGTGGGCCGGGTGGAGTTGCGCTGCCACCGGTACGAGCCGGGCTCGGGCGACCCCGAGGCGGGCACGCCGCTGCCCGGCCTCGCCGGCCTTCCCCGGACGGATAAGGGCATGAGCGCAACCCTGATAAGGGTTCCGGTATACTCCGTCCCATGGAGGGACCTTGGCTGTCAGGTGAGGAAATGGCGCCGACGAAAACACTGAAACGCGGAGCCAAGGTCGCCGAGGCGCTGGCGCAGGAGATCGTCCACGACATCGTGAAGCGCAAGCTTCCCCCGGGCACGCTGTTGCCCTCCGAGGCGCAGATGATCGAGGACTACGGCGTCGGGCGCGGCTCGCTCCGCGAGGCGCTGCGGATCCTCGAAGTCCACGGGCTCATCACGATGAAGCCGGGGCGCAACGGCGGCCCGATGGTCATCGAGGTGCGCACCCGTGACTACGGCCGGATGTCGACGCTCTTCTACCACCTCGGCGGCGTCACTTTCAGTGAACTGCTGGAGGCGCGGCTGGTGATGGAGGCGACGATGGCCCGGCTCGCCGCCGAGCGGAACGCGCCGGAGCTGGGTGAGCAGCTGGCCGAGTCGTGCGAGAAGTCCGTGGTGGACGACGACGATGAGTACTTCGCCGCCACCCACGACTTCCACCGCAAGGTGTCGTCCATGTCGGGGAACCCGATTCTCAACCTGGTGAGCATGTCGCTCGAGGACATCTTCCACGACCAGGTCAGCGGTTTCCTCTTCCCGCCCGACCGGCGTGAGGACGTGCAGGCCACGCACGCGGCCATCGCGCGGGCCATCGCCAAGGGCCAGGCCGCGACGGCGGAGCGGCTGATGCGCCAGCACATGCAGGAGTACGGGGACTACGTGCGCAGGCGCCATCCCCACCTCGTCGACCAGGTCGTCAACTGGCGCTGAGCCCCGGATCACGTTCTACACCGGGCTCGTCCGCGCCTACGAGCGGGCCGCCGCCGAGGGCAGCGGCGCGGTGCGCTTACCAGGGTCTGCACATCGACAGGGCCCACTACGACAAGGCCGTCCGGTGGCTCGCGACGCGGCGAGACCGGTTCACGGGGTGAGCCCGGTGGCATCGGCGGTGTGGTCGAAGGTGCCGTCGATGACGTCACGAGCCCCAGATCTTCCGGTACGCCGCTCGGTAGCCCCGGGGGTTCCAGCTCGTCGCCCCCGCGCTGTTGGCGGCCGTGGCGACGTGGACCGGGGCCTTGTACCCGCTGGGTCCCCGGCCGGAGAACGCCCGGTTGAACTCGTCGATCATCTGCCAGCCCTGCTGGGTCAGTGGCTCGGGGACGGTGGCGGCCTGGTACTGCCGGTGGTTGATGCGCTGGAAGGCGGACGGGTCGCCGTCGCCCGCGCCGATGTTGAAGGGCGGCCCGGAGCCCTGCCTGCCGCCCGCGCGGAGGGCGGGGGCCGCGTCCGCGAAGTACAGGTCGTTGATGGCGACGGAGAAGTTCCAGTCGTGCGGGAAGCGGGAGAGCAGGGAGGAGACCTCCTGGGGGGTGCGGCTGCCCGTGTCCGGGATCGGAATGTTCTCGTACGCCAGCAGCCTGACGTCCCGGCAGCTCGCCAGCTCCTTCCTGATCAGCTCGGACTTGTTCCGGGCGAAGGGGATCGAGGCGTCGGTGAAGATCACGACCCCGGCCCTGCCGTTGGATCTGGCGATCACCCAGTCCGCGCTGATCCTGGCGGTGTCCTCGACCTTGGTGGTGACGTTGGTGAACAGCCTGGGCTTCGTGCTGGGGCCGGGCCTTGCGACCGCGTGCCAGCCGACGAGCGGGATGTGCGCCGCCTCGGCCTGCGCGACCTGCCGCGCGGTCGAGTGGGGGTCGAAGCCGCCGATGACGATGCCCGAGGGCTTGAGGGTGACGGCCTCGCTCAGCGCCGCCTGGATGCCGGCGGGGGTGCCTCCCCCGTCGATCACCCGGACCCGCCAGCCGATGACCTTCGCCGCTTGCCGTACGCCCTGCGCGGTGCCCGCGACTCCGGGATTGGTCATGGTCTGCGCGACGTAGACGATGGTCTTGCCGGGCACCGCCCGGGGGCCGCGGGTCGGACCGTTCCAGGGGACGTCGGTCCGCTCGGCCCGCGCGACGGCGGCCTTGGCCCGGGCGAGGACGGCGGGGCAGCCGCGCGGCCCCGCGGTGGCCTCCCCTCCCCCGGCCGACGAGCCGCGCTCACAACCGGCGAGGGCGCCCGCGGCCAGCAGCACGGCGGCGGTGAGGGCGGTCCTACGGCTGGGCCGCACGGGAATCCCTCCGCCGGTCCGCGGTGATGCCCGTCCGCAGCCGGCGACGCGCGGAGTAACCGGCCAGGCCGACGACGACCAGCAGGGTGCCGCCGTTGAACAGCGGCGTCACCCAGAACTGCGCACCCAGCTGGCCGATGCCGGAGAGCCCGATGGCGAGGACCGCCACGGCGACGAGCGTGCCCATGGCGTTGGCGCGGCCGGGTTTGATCGCGGTGGAGCCGAGCAGGGCGCCGGCGAAGGCGGGCAGCAGATAGTCGAGGCCGACGCTCGGGTTGCCGAGCTGCTGCTGCGCCGCGAGAAGCACCCCGGCGAAGCCGACGACCAGACCCGATACGGCGAACGCGCAGACGGAGTACCGGCGCGCGGGAATGCCGACGAGGTCGGCGGCGCGGCGGTTCGAGCCGATGACGTACAGATACCGGCCGAGCGGCAGCCGCTCCAGCAGCAGCCAGAGGGCCACCGCCAGCGCGAGCACGTAGAAGGCGGGGACCGGCAGGCCGAGGAAGGTGGCGTCGTAGATGTCGATGAAGGCGTCCGGCAGGCCCGCCGGGCCGGGAACGATCCTGCCGCCGCCGGTGATCCAGCCGGTGACGGCGTAGAGCATGCTGCCGGTCCCGAGGGTGGCGATGAAGGAGTCGATCTGGCCGAACTCGGTGATGACCCCGTTGAGCACCCCGACCACCGCGCCCCCGGCGATCACGGTCAGGCAGGCCGCCGGCCAGGGCCACCCCTCGTGGACGATGAGCTGTATCACCATCACATGGGCCAGGCCCAGGCCGTATCCGATGGAGAGGTCGAAGTTGCCGGTCACGATGGGGACCGTCGCGCCGAGCGCGAGGATGGCCGGGATCGACTGATTGGCCAGGATCGCGGAGATGTTCTCCAGGGTCGGAAAGGTGCGCGGCAAGGTCACGGAGAAGACCAGGAACAGCAGCGCGGTGAGGGCCAGCAGGCCGTACGTACCGATGAGGTGCCCGCCCGCCCGGCCCTGACCGTGCCCCGGTCCTTTGAACGGGCCCCACCGGGATCGGGGCGGGGGCGGCGGCGGGGGGCTCATCGCGGGGGCCGCCTCATGCTCCGGACGCGGGCAGCGCCGACGCCGCCCGGGTGAGTTCCGCGACGGTGAGCGACGTACCGCTCAGCTCGGCCGTCACGGCACCCCGGACGAACACCAGGGCGCGTCGGCACACCCCCGCGACCTCCTCGAAGTCGGTGGAGATGAGCACCGCCGCGAGACCGGCCGCCAGCGCGTCGTCGAGCAGGCGGTAGAGCGCGGCCTTGGCGCCGATGTCCACGCTCGCGGTCGGCTCCTCCAGGATCAGTACGCGCAGGTCCCTCCGGAGCCAACGGCCGAGCATGACCTTCTGCTGGTTGCCGCCGGACAGGGTGGCGATCGGTGCCTCGCTGTCGCGGGGCTGTACCGAGAACCGTTCGATCAGGGCACGGGCCTCGGCCCGCTCCCGGCGGGGGCTGATCCAGCGCCGCCCGCCCTCCGCCAAGTTGGCCAGCAGGTTCTCCCGTACGGTCAGTTCGGCGGCGCACCCCTCCTCCACCCTGTTGCCGGTCACCAGTCCGACCCCGGAGGCGACGGCGGCGGCTACCGTACGCGGGCGGTACGGCCGCCCGTCCAGGAGCGCCCGCCCGGCGACGATCGGCCCGGCGCCGGCGAGGGCACGGCCCAGCTCCCGGTGCCCGGCGCCGGTGAGCCCCACCAGGCCGAGGATTTCCCCGGCCCGCAGGTCGAGGGAGACGGGTCCGGCCCCGTCCGTCCGGACGCCGTCGAGGGTCAGCACGGCCGGGCCTCCGACGGGGGCCGTGGCGGGCCGGTAGCCGGTCGGTTCGTCGCCCACGATGTCCCGCACCAGGCGGGCGGCGCCGTGTTCGGCCAGCGGGCCCCGGCTGACGAGGCGGCCGTCGCGCAGCACCGCGAAGGCGTCCGCGACCTCGTACACCTCGTCCAGGCGATGGGTCACGTAGAGGATGGCGTGCCCCCGGTCGCGCAGGGTGTGCAGGACGTCGAAGAGCCGCGCGCAGTCGGCGGCGGGGAGGCTGGCGGTCGGCTCGTCGAGGACGATGAGCCGCGCCCGTGCCGCGAGGGCGCGGGCGATGGCGACCAGTGAGCGTTCGGCGGGGGCGAGGTCGGCGATCCGGGTGTCGGCCGGGAGGTGTCCGGCGACTGCCGCCAAGACCTCCGCGCCGCGCTCCCGGGTCCGCCGCCAGGAGATCAGCCCGCCACGGCGTGGATACCCGGTGGTCAGGGCGATGTTCTCGGCGACCGTCATCCACTCCACGAGGCCGAGGTCCTGATGGGTGAAGGACATGGTCCGGGAGGCGGCCTCGGTCCCGAGCGGGTGCCCGGCCACCGTCACGGTCCCGCCGTCGGCGGGGTGGTATCCCGCGAGCACCTTGATGAGGGTGGACTTCCCGGCGCCGTTGGGGCCGAGCAGTGCGAGCACGCTGCCCCGGTGGATGTCGAGATCGACGCGGTCCAGCGCGAGCGTTCCGCCGAATCGCTTGCTGAGGGCCCGGATGCGGACGAGCGGCTCCGCTCCCGCGGCCGGGGATGTGGATTCCCACCTCACATCCGAGACCTTAGCGGGACTGATCATGGCGTTTACCGAATGAGACCGGCCCCGATGCCGCTGTTACTCCAACGGGCCAACGCTCCGGCGCGGCTGCCTCACTGGGTGGCGAGGGGGCATTCGGCCCAGATGATCTTCCCGTCCGGCGTGTGGCGGGTGCCCCAGGCCAGGGCCAGCTGGGCGACGAGGAACAGACCGCGGCCGTCCTCGTCGGTGGTGGCCGCCCGGCGCAGATGCGGGGCGGTGCTGCTGGTGTCGAAGACCTCGCAGATCAGGGTACGGCCGTGGAGCAGCCGTACCCGGATGGGCCCGCTGCCGTGCCGCAGGGCGTTGGTGACCAGCTCGCTCAGCAGCAGCTCCGCCACGAACGAGACCTCTTCCCGGCCCCAGTCGGCCAGCTGCCGCCCGGCGGCGGCCCGGATCTCGCTGACGACGGCCGGGTCGGTGGGCAGCTCCCAGGTGGCGATCCGGTCGGCGTCGAAGGCATGGGTACGGGCGACGAGCACGGCGATGTCGTCGCAGGGGTGGGCGGGCGCCACGTCGTCCAGGACCGCCTGGCAGGTGCCCTCGGGGGTGCGCTCCGGGTGGGCCAGGACCTCGCGCAGCCGGTCGAGGGCCGCGTCGATGCCACGGTGCCGGTCCTCGATGAGCCCGTCGGTGTAGAGCACCAGCCGACTGCCCTCGGGGACCTCGATCTCGGCGGTTTCGAAGGGAAGACCGCCCAGGCCGAGCGGGGGCCCGGCAGGCAGATCGGGGAACGACACGGCGCCGCCGGGGCGGACCAGCGCGGGCGGCGGGTGGCCGGCGCGGGCCATGGCGCAGCGCTGCGAGGTCGGATCGTAGACGACGTACAGACAGGTCGCGCCGATGATGCCGAAGCCGTCGCCGCTGTCCTCGCTGCTCTCCTCCCGGTCGAGGCGCAGCACCAGGTTGTCGAGGTGGGTCAGCACCTCGTCCGGGGGGAAGTCGAGTTCGGCGAAGCTGCGCGCGGCGGTACGCAGCCGGCCCATGGTGGCGGCGGAGTGCATGCCGTGGCCCACGACATCGCCGACGACGAGACCGACGCGAGTGCCGGGCAGCGGGATGACGTCGTACCAGTCCCCGCCCACCCGCGACTCGGCGGGCAGATAGCGGTGGGCGACCTCGACGGCGTCCTGACCGGGCACGCCGTGCGGGAGCAGGCTGTGCTGGAGGGCCAGGACCATGGTGTGCTCGCGGGTGTAGCGCCGGGCGTTGTCCATGGACAGGGCGGCGCGGGTCGCCAGCTCCTGCGCCAGCGAACGGTCGTCGTCGCCGAACGGAGCCTGGTCGAGCGAGCGATAGAAGCTGACGATGCCCAGCACGGTGCCGCGGGCGACCAGGGGGACGGCGATGAGGGAGCCGACGTGGGACAGCAGCCGTGCGGTGTGCTCGGGGTCCTGGATGAGCCAGCCCGCGGCGGTCCTCAGGTCCGGTTCCAGTACCGCGTGCCCGGTGTTCACGCACCGCAGCTGGGGCGTGATGGGGTGGTAGTCGATCCGCTTGTCGACCGGATAGAAGGGGCAGTCGCCGCGGATGCCGTGGACCACCGCGCGGCGCAGGTCGTGCCGGGGGTCGAGGGGTTCGTCGCCGCGCAGCACGGCGTCGGGCAGGTCGATGGTGACGAAGTCGGCCAGCCGGGGAACGGCCGTCTCGGCGAGTTCCTGGGCGGTGCGGCGCACGTCCAGGGTGGTGCCGATGCGCGCGCTGGCCTCGGACAACAGTTCCATGCGGCGTCGCGCCGCCAGGGCGTACTTCCCCACCTCCGGCTCGCCGACCAGCACCAGCCCGGCCAGGCCGTCGATGGCCCCGGCCGCCGTGCCGCGCGCCTTGGCGGCCGGTGTCTCGGCAGGCGGTGCCTCGGCAGGCTGGGTTTTGGCAGGCGGGGTTTTGGCAGGCGGGGCGCCCCGGTCGATCGGGGCGCCGGTGAGGTGCGAGGGGAGGGTGAGGGGCGGCCTCGGTGTGTGGTCGGGGACGAGGGCCTCGACGGCCATGCCCTCCACTCCCGCCGCGCTCGTCACCGGTCGGCTCACGAGGGTGACCCGCCGCCCGTCGGACAGGGTCACATCGATGGCGGCCCGCTGCCCGTGGGACAGCAGCTCGGCGGCCTTCTCCTTGATCATCATCTGATCGCCGCGGCGCAGCCCCTGGGCGAAGGCGTCCACCCCCACGCTGGGTCCGCCGCCCTCGCCGATCCGCGACGCGCCGCCCGCGTCCAGGTACGCACGCAGCAGCCCGCGCTCCCGCGCCGAACTCTGCGCCAGCAGCCGCCGTTCGATGGCCTGGGTCGCCCTGCTCAGCACGGCGTCCAGCGCCGGATACCCGGAGCTGCGCGGATAGGCGAGGCACAGGACGCCGTCGACGCGCCCGCTGAGCGGGTCGCGGACGGGTATCGCGCTGCAGCCGTTCGACAGGCCGCGCTCGGAGAAGTGCTCGGCGCCGTAGACCTGGATGAGCTGCCGTTCCGCCAGGGCGAGGCCGATGCCGTTGGTACCGGCGAACTGCTCGGCGAAGACGAAACCCGGCACCTGCTGGATGGGCGGGAGGGTTCTGGCCCACGACTCGTCGCCGAAGCGGCGCTGGAGCACGGTGCCGCTTCCGTCGGCGAGCGCGATGTTCATCGGGCTGCCCTGGAACCTGGTCCGCAGCCGGTCGAGCACCGGGCCGGCGGCGCGGACCAGCCGGTCCTCGGGATCGAACTGCCGATACGGAAGCTCGAATCCGCCCAGCGGCAGGCCCAGGGTCCGGCAGCGTTGCCACGAATTCATGATCAGGTTGCGCACGCCGCCCGCCTGGACCGCCTCCCCCTCCAGGAAAAGCTCACGGGAACGCGCGGGCCCGATGCCGCCTGCCACGAGCCCTGTCAGGACTGCTTCCTCACCGGCCAGAATCACGCCGCTCCTAGCCATTCATCATGATTAGCCCCAAAAGTCCACTCTTCGACAATAACGGGTACCAGCCGTGCTGCGACGAGCAGGAGAGACATGCGTTCGATATATCGCATACGGTGACCGGCCCGGGCCGGCGGGTCACAGCACGGCGACCGGGGTGACGGGTGAGCCCGTTCCGCCCGGAACGTTCAGCGGCGCCACGACCAGCAGGAACGTACAGCGGTCCGCCTCGGCCGTGGCGGCGGAGAGCGCTTCGAGATCGAGGTTGTCCAGCAGCGGCACACCCATCGCGGCCAGGGCGAGCGCATGGACCGGAGAGTGCACACCCTCGACCGGCGAGGGCCGTACGTCGCTGTCACCGTCCCCGCCGAGCAGGGCGATGCCGCGCTCGGCCAGCAGCGGGACGGCATCCACATGGAGCCCCGCGCTCGCCGTGCCGGGATCCCAGGCGCCGCGCTCCGCTCGACGGCGGGGGCTCCCGGAGCGCAGCAGCACCGCGTCCCCTTCGCCGATGGTCACCCGCAGCGCCCGTTCGGCGGCAGCGATGTCCTCGGCGTGCACCGCCTGCCCCGGCTCCAGCCAGGCGGTTCCCAGGACGGCGGGGAGGTCGAGCAGGACACCCGTCGTGACGAGCGGCCCGAGCGCGCCGACCGCCCCGTAGTGCGCGCCCGCGGCGTCGATCGCCTCATGCGCCGCCCGGCCGCCGTAGAGCAGCCCCCGGTAGGCGGCGTGGCACAGAGCGTCGAGATGGGTCATGCCCTTGCCGTGGTAGTCGGCGGCGAGGAAGTCCTTGTGCACGGACGGCTCCGGCGGTTCCACGTCGCCGAGGTCCGTCATGTGGTGCAGGGCGGGCCGGGGGTTGTCCGGCGCGGACCGCGTGTCCCAGGGCCGCGCCAGCGGGACGACCGCCCCGGACCGCACCCGGGCGACGGCCCGCCGCACCTGCTCCGGGGTCACCCGGTTCCAGGCGCCGCGATCGGCGGGGGTCCAGCGCCCCCACGTCCGGACCGTCTCGAAGAGCGCGTCGAACTCCTCGCGGGAGACGGCGGGTCCCGTGCTGCTGGTCATCCGTGCTCACCCCGATGGGGTTCGGAACGGCTTCCGTGAAAAGTCTATAAGTTCCAGATGCGTGAGGCGGGGCGGTGCGCCCGGCGCGCGCGGAGCCGGATCCGTCCGCCCCGGGCGGGCACGATCGTCACCGCGAGGAGCCGGGCGGGCTCCAGCGGGCCGGACGGTTCGGGAAGGGCGGTCGCGAGGATTTCCGTCAGGACGGTCTCGACCTCCAGCTGCGCCAGCGACACCCCGATGCAGCGCCGCAGGCCGCCGCCGAACGGGGTCAGCGCGTAGGGCACCGGGTCCGGGCCCAGATGGCGCCCGGGCCGGAAGGCATCGGGTTGCGGCCACAGCCCGGGGTCGAGGTGGGTGACCGGGAACAGCGCCGCGACGAACGCGTGCCGGGGCACCGGGTGGCCGCCCAGCTCCGTGTCGTGTGCCGCGGTGCGCATGGCGTTGTAGACGGCGGGGCGCAGCCGGGAGGACTCCTTGACGGTCGCCTTGAGCAGCCGGTCCGAGCCCGCGTCGAGGTCGGCGACCAGGTCGTCGCGGGCGGCGGGATGGTGGGCGAGCAGGTGCAGGGTCCAGGCGATCGTGGTCGCCGTGGTCTCGTAACCGGCCAGGACGAGGCCCGTCAGCTCGTCCAGCAGCTGTGCGTCGGTCAGCCCGGCGCCGTGTTCGTCGCGGGCGTCCAGCAGCATGGACAGCACGTCGTCGCGGTGGGCGCGGTCGGGCGCGGCCCGGCGGGCGGCGATCTCCTCACGGGTCAGCTCCCGCACGGCCGCGCGGAGCCGGAGGAAGCGGCCGCCCGGCGAGAGCGGCCCGAAATCGCGCCGCAGCGGCCCCGGAAGGAACAGGACGGCGAGGTTGCCCGTGTCGACGAACGCGTTCAGCGCGCGGCGGAAGGTGGCGACGCGGGCCGGGTCCGTCAGGCCGAAGACGACTCTCAGGATGACGTCGAGCGTCAGCCGCTGCGCCCATGGCCGCACGGGAACGCCGTCGCCGCCCAGCAGTTCGGGCAGGCCGCTGTGCACGAGCTCCCGCACCCGCTGCCCCCAGCGGGTGATCCGCTCCCCGTGGAAGGGTGGCAGCAACAGTTTGCGGTGGGTCAGATGCAGGGGCGGTGGCGTGCAGATCAGCGAGCCGGCGCCGACCGCGGGCGCCAGCAGGGCGGCGCCGTCACCGCCGGTGAACCGCTCGTGGTCGGTCAGCACCGCCCGGTTGGCCGCGGCGTCGGCCGCGCAGACGAGGGCACCGCGGTAGGGGTACGTACGGAGCGAGAACACCGGCCCGAACCGGTGGCGCAGGGAGCGCGCGTAGCCCTGGGGGTCCCGGAGCATCCGCGCCGTCTGCACGGGCCGCGGCGCCCGGGAGGCCGGTGGGAAGCGCCGGGGATCCCACGTCGGCTCCCGGGTGAAGGCGTCGCTCATGACTGCCAGGGCCCGGCCGGGTCGTCGTAGGCGGCGGCGTAGCCGTCGGTGGCGATGGGCGCCTGGAGGAGGCCGTCCGGGATGGCGAACGCCTCCACGAGGGCGAGCGCGTGAGGGGCCAGCCCGGCGCCGACGCGGTCGACGGCGGGGGCGAGCTCGCGGACCGTGTCGGCGGTGAGGTGCCCGTCCGCCAGCAGCAGGCCCGCGTGCGGGGCCAGGCGCTCCAGGACGAACAGCTGGAAGACCTGCTCCAGCAGGCTCCGGGTGGCGTCGTCGGCGATGCGGTCGACGGCGGCCAGGAACGCCTGGGCGGCGCGCCGGGTGGCGTACGCGTCGACGAGGTCCAGGGCCGGGTTCACCGCCTGGTTCCAGCGGTCCAGCGGGCCTTCGCTGGGCAGGCTGACCCGGCTGCGGGCGTGCTGGAGACAGTACAGCTCGTGCCGCACGAGCAGGTCGAGCAGGTGGGCGCGGTCGGTCAGCGGGCCGGTCGGCGGGCCGGTCCGCGTGGCGGGGACGGCGGGCGGGCCGTAACCGCGGCCGGTCAGCATGTCGGCGGCGGCCTTCGTCCAGATGACGAGGTTGTCCCCTTCGGCGGTGATGGTGGACTCGATCGGCGTGATCAGGTCCACGATGCGGTTGGCCGACAACAGCCCCTGGGCGCCGCAGCGTTCGCGGCATTCGATCGCGATGTCCCTGGCCTGCCAGGTGATCCAGCCCTTGGCCGCCGCGACGAGGACCTCCGCCTCGGCCGATTCGGGGTCGTCCCGCCCGGTGCAGTGGCGGGTGGCCTCGCGCAGCAGGAAGGTCGCCGCGTAGGCGTGGGCCGCCGCGCCGAGCAGTCGGGTCTGGTTGCAGCGGTAGGCGAAGAGCGGGACACCGGTCCGGCTCGCCGGGGCGAAGGTGTGCCGCCGATGGGCGTAGCGCACGGCGATGACGAGTGCCGCCCGGGCTCCGCCCAGCGCCGCTGCGGCCAGACAGAGCTTGCCCGTGGTGACGCGCTGGATGGACCGCAGGAACCGGCGGCGTCGGCTGCCGATCCCGCTGCGGAAGGCGCCTTCGGCAGTCAGGTCCGCGTGGTCACCGGCCAGCAGCGCCGTACGCTCCAGCACGACGCGGTCGAACGAGGTGATGGCGTGGTCGACCGACGAACCGGGGGTCTCCGAGAGGGGCCGTATCCGGATGCCGGGCAGCGGCCCCCGCTCGTCGCGCAGCGGCACCAGGAACAGGAACACGCCGCAGTCCTGGCCGCGGACGATCAGCCGGGCCGCGACCAGTCCGCTCTTGCTGCCACCGGCGGGGCCGGTGTTGGGCATGAACTTCTGGGCCCCGGCCGACGGGGTGTGCAGCACGAAGGTGTCGGCCTCGGGCTGGTGGACCGCCGTGGTCTCCAGCTCGGCGGCGTTGTTTCCGTAGCCGAGCTCGGTGATCAGGACGGTGCCGTACCGCAGCAGCCGGGTGAAGGGTGCGAGGTCCACGGTGCGGCGGGGGTCGAGGCGGAGGAGGCTGCCGAGAAACAGGTTGTAGTGAATGGTCGCCAGAGTGGTCAGCGAGCCGTCGACCATTCCCAGCCACTCGTGCAGCGACACCAGCCGGTCCGTCGCCGTGACGAACTCCTCGACGGACTCGACGGATGCGATTCCTTCATTGACGACCCGCAAACGCTCATAAGCGAGCGCGGAACGCTCCGACGGCGACAATCCGTCGCGGTATCGGAAAATGTCCCGACGGAAATGCTCCGTCCAGGGTTTGTGCAGATCGTCGAATCGCCCGTCGAAGAGCACCTCGGTCAGCAGCGACACCTGTGCCCGGCCCACCATGACGGCAGTACCCATCTCCGCCTTCTCCCCCGCCGGCCGTGGACTCAGGTCACAGGGTGCCGAAGAGCAGATGGCTCGCCGTGTTGGCCGGGTCCTCGTCGCGGTAGAACTGCGCTGCGGCGGTCATCAGCTGGTCCTTCGTCAGCTGCCCGTCCTGCTCGGCCAGCCGGTCGAAGGCCGCCCCGGCCTCCGCCTCGGGGACCCCGACGGCGGAGATGACCGCGACGAAGTCCTCCTTGCCGACCAGGCCGTCGTCATCCCGGTCGGCGAGGTGGAAGCCCGCCCGGTAGAGCGGGCCGATCAGCAACTCGAAGTGGTCGCTGACCTGGTGCAGGGCCTGACGGAACTCGCCCTTGTCGATCCGGCCGTCGCCGTCGGCGTCGGCGGCCTCACGCAGGGCCCGCCAGTACGTCATCAACGCGTCGGCGTATTCCTTGCCCTTGGCCCCCGTGCGCTCCTCGTCGACGGCGGCCAGAACGCGGCCGCCCATCAGTTCGAAGTCGTCTTCGGCGATCACGCCGTCGCCATTAGCGTCCAGCAAGGCGAACAGCTTTTCGTACTTCTGGTCCAGTAGTGCGCCCATGCGGTCCCCACCCTCCAGTGCCGACAGTTCGCCGCGGCTCGAGTATTTTCCGAAGCGCATGAAATATTACCGAGAGCGGCCGGGAGAATTCACCCGTCATGGATTCTCTTTGGAGTGAAAAGCGCGCCTCATACGTGACGTTCAGGCATCGCGTCGGCGCACGGCCTGCCAACCGGCCAGAAGTGCGGCCGCCGCCCACAGCGCCGTCACCGCCAGGCCCGCCCAGGGGCCGACGTTGCCCTCCGGGACCTGGTGCAGCACTTGTTGTCCCGCTCGGTCCGGAAGATAGTCGGCGGCGCTCCCGGCGATGTCTCCGACCACGAAGCCCACGATCAGGATGAACGGGATGAGCAGGCTCAGGACCGCGGTGGCGCTGCGCAGCAGGAAGGTGAGACCCGCGGCGAACAGCGCCATCAGGGCGAGGTAGATCCCCGCGCCGAAGCAGGCCCGCAGCGCCCCCGGTTCGCCGAGGCCGATGGCGTCCTCGCCCAGGAACGCCTGGCCCGCGAAGAAGGCGGCGAAGGCGGTGGCGAGCCCCACGGCGAGACCGGCACCGGCCACGGCCGCCGTCTTGGCCGCGTAGAACAGTCCCCGCAGCGGGACGGCCGACAGGGAGATCCGCAGGGCGCCGTTGGCGTACTCGGAGGAGACGGCGGTGGCCCCGAAGGAGATGGCGGCGATCTGCGCGAAGTTGATCCCGTAGAACGCGTCGAAGACGTGGTCCTTGCTGTCGCCCAGCTCTGCCTCGCCGACGGTGGCATAGACCAGCACGGTGATGGCGAGCGTGGCGGCGAAGACCGCGATGAGGGAGCCGAAGCTCGCACGGATGGATCTGATCTTGAGCCACTCGGAGTGCAGTACCGCTGTGACGGACATGGTCGGGCCTCCTCTTCAGGGGGTCGGGGACGTCAGGGAAGTCACGTGGACGGGGACGCGGCGGCGGCAGCGGTGGCGGAGAACTCCGCCTCGTCCGCGGTGAGGGCGAGGTAGGCCTCCTCCAACGAGGCGCGCTTATCGGCCAGTTCCAGGACCGGGATGCCCTCGCGGGCGGCGACGGCCCCCACCTGCTCGGCCCTCGCGCCCTCGACCACCCACCCCCCGTCCTCATCACCCACGACCGTGTAGCCGTCGCCCAGCAGCGTGGCCCGCAGCCGGGCGGGGTCGCCCGCGCGCACCCGTACCCGCGCCTGGCTGTACTGCTCGATGAAGTCGGTCATGGAGACGTCGGCGAGGAGTCGGCCCCGGGCGAGGACGACGAGGTGGTCGGCGTAGGTGGCGGTCTCGTTCATCAGGTGGCTGGAGACCAGGACCGTGCGCCCCTCCTGGGCGAGCCGTCGCAGCAACTGGCGGATCCAGACGATGCCTTCCGGGTCGAGGCCGTTGGCGGGTTCGTCCAGCAGGAGCACGGGCGGGTCGCCGAGGAGCGCGGTGGCGATGCCGAGGCGCTGGCGCATGCCGAGCGAGAAGGTCTTGATGCGGCGGCCCGCCACGGTGGCGAGACCGGTCTCCTCCAGCACCTCGTCCGCGCGGTGGCCCGGAAGGCGGTTGCTGACGGCGAGGCAGCGCAGATGGTCGCGGGCGGTCCGGGAGCCATGAGCCGCCTGGGCGTCGAGGAGCGCCCCGGCCGTGCGCAGGGGTTCGCGCAGTGTGGCGTACGGGCGTCCGCCGATGGTGGCCGTGCCGGAGGTGGGGCGGTCGAGGCCGAGGATGAGGCGCATGGTGCTGGACTTGCCGGCGCCGTTGGGGCCGAGGAATCCGGTGACCCGGCCCGGTTCGACGCTCAGCGTGAGCCGGTCGACGGCCCGGGTACTGCCGTATTCCTTCGTCAGGTCGTGCACGTCGATGGTGGTCATGGCGTCAAGCCTGGCCGGGCGGCCGGGGGCGGGCATCCCCCGCCGGAGGAGACCGTCTCCCCCGCGCGGGGGAGCCGCCGCCCCGCCCGCTCTGCCACGATGACGGCATGCCGCGCCTCCTGCTGCCGCTGACGCGTGCGGTCACCTACACCCGCTGGCTCCATCTGCTGGTGGGGTCGATCGTGCCGTTCGTCTGCGCCATGATCTATCCGGGGCTGACTCGTCCGTCGGCGGCCGACTGGGCGCTGATCGCGGCCCTGCCGATCCCCCTGGTCCTGGCGGCGGCCGTGGTGCCCGCGACGCGCCGGGCGGAGGGGCTCCAGGCGCGGCTGATGCTGTTTCCCGGGCCGCACGCGCGCGTGCCCGGTGAGGAGGATCCGGGGGTCTCGGCCGCTCCGTCCGCTTCGTGGAGCGACCGGACCAGGACCGGTGTCTGGCTGGTGCTGCGCCTGGAAGCGGGGCTCGCCGTCGCGCTGGTGACGGGACAGCTGATGGCCTTGTCCCTGTCGTTCGCCGGGGCGGCCGCCGGGGATCCGGGCATGGCCGACGCGCCATTGCGGGTGCCCGGTACGGGCTGGCCGTACGCCCTGCTGATACCGGTTCCCCTGCTGGTGCTGGTCGCCCTGGCCGCCGGGGTCGGTGCCCTCATGGCGGTGGCCGCCCGCCGACTGCTCGGCCCGTCGCCCAGGGAGCGGCTGGCGGAGCTGGAGGAACGTACCGAGCGGCTGCTGGAACGCAACCGCATCGCCCGGGAGTTGCACGACTCCCTCGGCCACGCCCTCACCCTGGCCGTGGTGCAGGCGGGTGCCGCCCGAGCGGCGCGTGACCCGGACTTCACCGATCGGGCGCTGGAGACGATCGAGGAGTCGGGGCGTGCCGCGCTGGAGGATCTGGAACGGGTTCTGATGGTGCTGAGGGAAAGGGCGCCGCCGCCCGGCGCCCGGCCGGCTCTCGGCGACGCGGGCCGGCTGCTGGACTCCGCCCGGTCCTCGGGGGCGCGGATCGACGCCGACGTGACCGGTCCGCTGGAGCGGGTACCGGGCCCGGTGTCCCGCGAGGGCTACCGGATCCTCCAGGAGGCGCTGACGAATGTGCTGCGGCACGCGGGTCCCGTCCCCGTCCGCGTCCGCATCGCCGTGGACGAGACACGGCTGCGGCTGGAGGTGCGCAATCCCCTCTCCCCGGCGGCAGCCGTGGCCGCCACGGGCGATGGCAGCGGGCTGCGCGGGATCCGCGAGCGCGCGGCGCTGCTCGGTGGCGAGGCCCGTACGGGACACGACGAGGGCCAGTGGCTGGTCCACGTCGATCTGCCGCTGCGGTGACGCCGTAGTGCCGCTGCGGTGATCAGGACACCACCTATGCTGGGCGGATGCTCACCGTTCTCCTGGTCGACGACGAGCCTCTGGTGAGGGCGGGCCTGCGCGCCGTACTGGAGGCGCAGCCGGACATCGAGGTGGTGGGCGAGGCGGCCGACGGCGCCGCCGTGATCCCCCTGGTGCGGCGGCTACGGCCCGACGTCGTCGCCATGGACGTACGGATGCCCCTGATGGACGGCATCGAGGCCACCCGGACCGTCCTGCGCACGGTGCCGGACCCGCCGAAGATCATCGTGGTGACGACCTTCGAGAACGACGAGTACGTGTACGGGGCGCTGCGCGCGGGCGCCGACGGGTTCCTGCTCAAGCGGGCGCGACCGGCGGAGATCGTGCACGCGGTGCGGCTGGTGGCCGAGGGCGATTCGCTGCTGTTCCCCGCGGCGGTACGCCAGTTGGCCGCCTCGCACGGCGAGACCCACGGCAGCGCGGCCATGGAGCGTGCGGGGCTGACCGAGCGGGAGGAAGACGTACTGCGTCTGGTGGCCCGCGGGCTGTCGAACGCCGAGATCGCGGCGCGGCTGGTGGTGGGCACCGAGACCGTCAAGTCGCATGTGAGTTCCGTCCTGACGAAACTCGGTGCCCGGGACCGCACCCAGGCGGTCATCGCCGCGTACGAGTCGGGTTTCGTGTCGCCGGGCCACTGACCCGGCGACCCCCGTCAGGTGAAGAACCCTATGTAGGACGAGGCGAGACTCGAGACCAGCCAGAACACCCCGAAGGCGATACCGATGATGATCAGTACCGCCAGTACTCGGTCCGTTCTGCCGACCGGCGTAAAGGGAGATTGAGGCTCCGGGTCACGTGGGCTCATTCGCCCAACATACGTCACCATGGCGATGAACACAGAAAGTCGTTGACGTCTCGGTAACCTGCGGTCCACCTGGGACGACTAGCTCAGTTCAACGCTGTCGACCGTCCAGGCCGCCACTTGGTCGCCGAGGGAGAGGCCCAGGCCGGGGCGGTGTACGACCACACCGGGCTGCCGGCGCCCGCGGTCAGCAGCTGCCCGGCCAGGATGGGCTTGCGCCGTCCGGTGCGGTCGCCCACCCGGGCCAGGCCGAACATCGCCACCATCGCGCACAGCCAGGGCAGCGAGGAGAGCCCGAGAGCGAGAAGGCCGGTGACGCGCCCACGGCGTGGCGGGCATTGGCGCGTCCGCGTCAGGCGTTGGGCGGACTTCGCGCCGAACCGCGCCATGAGCAGGTTCGGGGGGGGACCTCGCACAGCATGCATGTGATGAAGAACAGCCCGGCGCCCAGACCGTACGCGGCCGGGGAATGCGTACTGTGGGCACGGTCAACATAGGAGCGGCGCAGGGGGGGTGTCATGGGTCGGACCAAGGTGGGCCGCTTCGCGTACGGGTCGGGCGCCCAGCCGGGGGACGACCTGGTACGTACGTGCGCTGGACTGTTGTCCCGTTGATGGTGGATGATCCAGCACGATCAGCGGGATCGCGTGGGATCCAGGGGGATCCAGGGGGAGGAACAGTGGCCGTGGTGAGAGAACACGTGGCGAACGAACGATCAGACGGGTTGCGTTCGCCCCGCACCCTCGCCGCCGTGTCGGCGGTGCTCACGGGAACGATGGCGCTCTACATCGCGCTCGTCGCGTTCGGCAACATCACCGACTTCGGCACCAACCAGCAGTTCGTACGGCATGTCCTGGCGATGGACACGACGTTCAAGGACGACGACCTGATGTGGCGGGCTATCACGTCGGCCACGCTCCAGGACGCGGCCTACATCGCCATCATCGCCTGGGAAACCCTCGCCGCTCTCGTCCTCCTCGCCGCGACGGCCCTGTGGTGCATGAGCCTGCGCGGAGGCGGCATCCGGCGCGCCCGACGGGCCGGCACCGTGGGGCTGTTGATGCTGATGCTGCTGTTCGGTGCCGGGTTCATCGCCATCGGCGGCGAGTGGTTCTCCATGTGGCAGTCGAAGACGTGGAACGGGCTGGACGCCGCCACGCGCGTCTTCCTGCTCTCCGGGATCGTCCTGGTGCTCACGCACCTGCCCTCCTCAACCGAGCAGGACTGATCCCACCGTTGCGGCGTCGCCGTCCAGGAAGGCCAGCAGCTCGGCGCGGGTCGGCCCGGTGGCCGGCCCGTGCCGGGTGACCGCGAAGGCGGCTGCCGCGTTGGCGCCCCGTACGGCGTCGAGCGGATCCAGCCCGCTGCCGAGGAGGGCCAGAAACGCGCCGGTGTGGGCGTCGCCCGCGCCGTTGCTGTCGACCGCGGTCACCTCACGGCCGGGGACGTGCACGGGCTCGCCGCCGGAGGCGACGAGCCGGCACCCGGCCGCGTCGGCCCGTACGATCACCCCGGTGTCCGGGCCGAGCCGGGCGGCGAGTGCGGCGGCGGTTTCCCGGGCGTCGTCCAGACCGGTCAGCAGCCGCCCCTCGCGCTGGTTGCAGCTGATCCAGTCGCAGCGGGCCAGGGCCACGCGCAGCACGTCCTCGGGGATGTCGGAGACCAGCGGCCCCGGGTCGAGGAACACCCGCGTGTCCGCGGGCAGCCGCGCGATGAGCCAGGCCAGGACCGGGCCGCCCGCCGGGTGGGCGAGCCCGTACCCGGAAACCTGCACCAGGTCTCCGGGCCGCAGCGCGGCGAGCACCGCCGCCGCGTCGGCCTCGGTCAGCCGGGCCTCCGCGCCGAGGCTGGTGGCGAAGGTGCGCTCGCCGTCGTCGTCGACGAGGGCGACGCAGAAGCCGGTGTCGATGTCCGGCAGCGGGGGCAGCAGCACCTCGATACCCTCCCGCGCGAGGTCGGCACGGACGCGGTCCGCGAACGGCCCCGAGCCATGGCCTCCGGCGTAGACGGCGGGCAGGCCGAGGCGGCGCGCGGCCGCGAGGACGTTGAAACCGCCACCGGTGACGAAGGTGGTATCCGTGGAGACGACGTCACCACCGCGTTCGGGCAGCGCGGGGACCCGCATGACCAGGTCGACGATGGCGTTGCCGACGAGCACCAACCGGCTCATGCGTGCTCCTGCGCGGTCGTCGCCTCGGGCAGCGTGGGATGCTCGGACGGCTTGTCGTAAGCGTCGGAACGCGTCGTGGCGCCGCCCCATCGCCGCAAGCCCGCGTAGACGCCCGCCGCGAGGGCGAGGGTCACGACCCAGCCCAGGCCGTTCGTGCCGATCCAGGTGCCGGAGAGCGGTCCGGCGAACCAGACGTCCTTCGCGCTGGTGGCGGCCTCGGTGAAGAGCAGTCCCACCACGATGGCCAGCACCCACGCGGCCAGCGCGGACCAGCGGACGCCGCCCCGGAACCAGTAGCGGCTCGTGCGGCTCACGTCCATCAGCGCCACCCGGTCGTAGGACTGGCGGAGCATCAGGTCGACCGCGAAGACCCCCACCCAGGCGGTGATCGGCACGGCCAGGAGGGTGAGGAAGGTGATGAACGGCCCGTAGAAGTCCTTGGCGATGAGAAGGAAGTAGATGCCGCCCGCGAAGGTGACGACCACGTCCAGCCCGACGGCCACGGTGCGCCGGACACGTATGCCCAGGGTGATCATGGTGAGCCCGGCGGAGTACACGGACAGATGGTTGGAGAGCAGCAGCCCGCCGAAGGCCGCGATCAGATACGGGATCGACATCCACGAGGGCAGCATCGCGTTGATGGCCGAGACCGGGTCGGCGGCCGAGGCCAGGTCCGGCTGCCCCGCCGCGAGCAGCGAGCCGAGCGAGATGAGCACGACCAGCGGGATGCCCGCGCCGAACGCGGAGGCGGCCACCAGCCTGCGGCCGGGGATCTGCCGGGGCAGGTAACGGGCGTAGTCGGCGCCCGCGTTGGCCCAGCCGATACCGGTGCCGGCGGCGACCATCCCGGTGCCCACGACCATCGCGCTCACCGGGCCCGCCGGGGCCTGGAAGACCTTGTGCCAGGCCACGGTGGCACCGAGGAAGGCGATGACGACGAGGTTGAGCACCCCGAAGGCGTAGGTGGCCCACTTGTTGATCCACATGATGGTGGCGTGGCCGAGACCGCTGATCAGCAGGGTGCAGCCGATGAAGACGAGCAGGCAGACCACGGTGAGGACGGCGTTCTGGTGTACGCCGAACGCCACGTTGAGCAGGGCCAGCAGGGCGAAGGCCGCCGTGGTGGTGTTGATGGTCTCCCACCCCAGGCGGCTCAGCCAGGTGATGAGGGTGGGGCCCGCGTTGCCGCGCACGCCGAACACTGCGCGGGAGAGGGTGAGGGCGGGCGCGCCACCGCGTTTGCCCGCGATGCTCAACCCGCCCACCAGGGCGAACGAGCCGAACGAGCCGATGACGGCCACGAGAGCCGCTTGCCAGATGTTCAGGCCGCGGAAGCTGACGAGGGCGGCGCCGAGCGGCAGACCCAGAATGCTGATGTTCGCCGCGAACCACGTCCAGAACATCTGCCCGGGGTGGCCGTGGCGCTCGGTGTCGGGCACCGGCTCGATGCCGCGTGTCTCCACCGCGCCGACGCGGTCGTCCTGCGAAGCGGCCATGGTCGTACCTGTCTTTCTGTGCGGGACTGCGAGCCGTCCGCGCCGCCCCGCGGGGACGGGGTGCCCCGGGGAAGGAGCATGTGGCGCGGATGCGGCACGTGGTGTCACCCGGCTGCGGCGGCCCGCAGCGCGAGGAGGGAGGTGGCCTGCGACTCCAGGTCGAGGCCGTTGACGGAACGGAGGGTGGTGAGCGCGTCGGCGGGGAGGGCCGAGGCGCCGCTGAGGGAACCGGCGATCGCGCCGGCGATGGCGCCGATGGTGTCGCAGTCGCCGCCGAGGTTCGCCGCCAGGAGGCAGGCGCGCCACGGTTCGCCGTCGGCCAGGGCGAGGACGGCGAACGCCGCGGGCACCGACTCCTGGCTGGCGACGCTGGTGCCCACGAGATCGCTGATGCGGTCCAGGGCGCGATCCTCGGGCAGGCCGCGGACCAGGTCCACGGCCCATTCGATACGGGCCGCGATGGCGGCGCCGTACACCCAGTGGCCGCGCTCGGCGCCGGCCGCCGCGGCGGCGATCGCCGCGGCGAACACGTCCTCCAGACCGCCACCGCCGACGCCACGGCTCACCGCGGCGCCCACGGCCGCGGCGGAGGCGATGCCGAGGGTGGTGTCATGAGTGACCCGGCAGGCCGCCACCACGTGGTCGACGAAGGATTCGAGCGGCTTGTCGGGGAAGGCGATGCCGACCGGGGTGATCCGCATGGCGGCGCCGTTGGTGGAGCCCGAGCGGCCCGCCTCCTCGGGCGGCACGCCGCGCGAGACGGCCTCCAGGGCGGCCTTGGTGGAGGGGCCGAGCAGGTCGTACGAGCCCTTGGCCTTCATGGCGCGCTCCCACTCCAGCAGCTCCTGGGCGAGCCGCAGCGGGTCGATGTGCCCGTTGCCCTCCACCAGCAGCCGGCCCACGATGAGGGCCTGATCGGTGTCGTCGGTGACCGACCCTGCGGGCATGCCCGCGCTCACCGGATTCTCCGCCGGGCCCGGCTCGAAACCGGTCACGGTGCCGAACCGGGCGACGATCGACCGCCGGGGCATGATCTGGGTCGGCATGCCGAGGGCATCGCCCATCGCCAGGCCGTACAGGGCTCCGAGTGCGCGGTCGTGCTGGTGGTTCATCGAGACTTCCCGTGGTCGGTGTGGGGGGTGGTGGCGGGCGCGGGGCGGTTCACTGAGGCGGTTCGCCGAAGCCGAGGTGCAGCTGGAAGCGGGCGGGATCCAGCAGGCTGGTGACGTGTTCGACGACGCTGCCGTCGGCCCCGCGGCTGACCCTGCGGGTACGCAGGAACAGGTCGCCCTCGGCGCGCCGCAGCAGGGCCGCCTCGTCGGCGTCCAGCCCGGCCACGGACGCCCACTCGTCGCCGTGGGTGGCCCGTACGCCCGCGGCGGCCAGGGTCTTGGTCAGCGAGCCGTCCACCAGTCCGCGCAGCGGCACGTCGGTGAGCGGCGGGAGCAGCGGAACGCTGCTGCGCTCCAGCGAGACGGGGGTGCCGCCGGGCAGGATCCGCAGCCGGTCCAGGGCCAGGAACTCAGGCCCGTCGATGCCCAGCTCCCCCGCGAGCCCGTCGTCGCGCACCACCTCCAGGCGCAGCACCTCGGTGGTGATCCGGGCCCCCTGGTCGGCCAGGGCCTTGGTCCAGCCCAGCCGGTTGTCCAGCAGGCCGCCGTCGAAGGTGACGAACGAGCCGACCCCCGCGTGCGTGGAGATCAGCCCGCGCTTGTTCAGCTCGTCCAGCGCTTGCCGGACGGTGTTCCGGCTCACCTCGAAGCGCCGGGTCAGCGCATGCTCACCGGGCAGCCTGCTGCCCGGCTCCAGGGCCCCGCTGTGGATCTCACGGGCCAGGACACCGGCGATGCGCTGATGCTTGAGGACCTGTTGGACTTGTTCAGTCATGTCCAGAAGCTAGCCATACCTGTTCAGTCCTGTCCAGTGCCTGGAGCAGACTTCCGTCCTCGATGCGTATGCCGATGCCGCAGACCAGCCAGCGGCAGTGCTGCTGGCCGCGGCCCGAGAGGGCCTCGTCGACGGAAGCCGGGAGCAGCCCCCAGCCATGGAGGCCGGGTGCGATGACCTCCGAGGGGCGCTGTGTGACATCGCACTGGTGCTCATGACGGTGAAGGGCGGGCGGGAAGTTGCCAAGATGCCCTGTTGCCACCTGAGTTGAAGCCCCCGGCACGGGCCGGGGGCCGTGCCGAAAGGACCTAGCGGCCGCAGCGCAGGGCGCGGAGGGCGATGGCGTCGCCCATCACCCGCATACCGGCGTCGTTGGGGTGGAGGTGGTCGCCACTGTCGTAGGACGGCAGCATCCGGGTGGGCGCCGCGGGGTCCCGGACGGCCTGGTCGAAGTCCACGACCGCGTCGAACTCGCCGCTGGTGCGGATGAAGGTGTTGACCTGTTGACGAACCGTCTCGTCAACGGCCTCGTACTCCCGCCAGCCCTCGTACGGCATGACGGTCGCCCCGACCACGCAGACGCCGCGCGCGTGGGACCGGGCGATGATCTGACGGTAACCGGCGATCAGGTCGTCGGCCGTGGGGCCCGGCGTGGCCTTGATGTCGTTGATCCCCTCCAGGAGGATCGTCGTGCGCACACCGGCCTGGGAGAGCACATCCCGGTCGAGCCGCTTGAGCGCGCTCTCGGCGGAGCCGTCGGCGAGGACCCTGTTGCCGGAGATGCCCTCATTGGCCACGCCCTTGAGCCGGGAGCGGGGGTCGGCGAGCAGCCGGCGGGCGAGGAAGTCCGGCCAGCGGCGGTTGGTGTCCGCGGAGGAGGCGGAGCCGTCGGTGATCGAGTCGCCGAAGGCGACGACGGCGCCGGTGCCCGGACGCGGCCGCACGACGGCCGCGTCCAGGTAGTACCAGGAGGTGATCTGCTGGGAGTACGCCGTGGCGCCCTCCTCCGCGGCGTGGTCGCCGGCCGGTGCGACGTACTGGGTCGAGCGGGCCCCCTTGTGGCCGGTCGCGAGGGTGCCCGCGCCTTGCACGTAGAGGCTGATCGCGAGGTCCGATCGGGCGCGGACGCCGCCCGGCAGCGGATCGCTGTAGACGACGCCGCCCGTCGGCACGGTCACCGACGAGGCGCCGCGGAACGTCAGCCGCCGGTTGCTGCCGGGCACGACCGCGGCACCGGACGCGCGGACGCCCGCGTAGGCGCGGCCGAAGGTCACCGGCTGGTCGCCGTAGGCGTTGGAGAGCCGGATGCGCAGGTCCCGGCCGCCGACGCTGGTGTGGATGACGAACCGGTAGGTCAGGTCCTGGGTGGCGGTTCCGGCCGGGTAGGCGCTGGAGCCCCAGGTGACGACGGAGGAGCGCGGGGCGGAAGGGACGGCGGCACGGACGGTGGACTGGGCGGCGGAGGACTCGGTTCCGGTGGCCACGACGACCCCGAGGGCGGCGGCGGTCGCGACCAGGATGCCGAGGGCGCGCAACGATAAGCCAGGTCTCTGCATGATGGGGCGTTTCCCTCTCTCGAGGTGGGTGATCGGATGAATTGATGCGCATTCCGATCTGCCTGTCGAGAGAGCGCGCCCAACTCCGAAACTTTCGACGCCCGCCATCTCATATCATCGGATCTATTTGGCGCCCCTGAGATCCGCTCGGACAGCGGCCGCCACGCCCCCCTCCCGCTCGGCGCGGGACCGGACCGAGGGGGCCCGGGCCGCGCTCGCCGACGCCGGTCTCGCGCTCGTCGGCGAACCGCGGTACGGGGAGCGGTCGGAGGGCTGGGGCGGCCGCCGCGATGCTGCTCGACCGGCATCCGGACGTGGGACGCCGTGCCGTGCGGCAGCGATCAGATCGCCCGCGGCGCCGTCTCAGGAAACCGTCCGGCGCGTGCGCGGGGTGAAGGCGTACAGGTCCAGGATCTCCGGCCGCGGCGCGACGCCGGGACCGCCGGCCAAGACCCACGCGGCGATGTCCTCGGTCGCGTCCGGGTCGTTGACCAGTCCCAGCCAGACCGGCCGCGCACCGGCGGCCCGGCCCTCGGCGGAGGGCTGTACGACGACCACGTTGGCCTGGTCGCAGACGTCGAGGCAGTCGGAGATCCGCACCGGCGCCACCTCGCGCAGCCGCTCGGCCTGGGCCGCGTGATCGACGCGGGACAGCTTGGGGCTGCCGCAGCAGCAGTCCCGGCACACGACGAGACGGCACTGCACCGAGCCGGTGTTCATCGGCGTGATTTACCTTTCCTTTGACAACGGATGATCTCTCCGCATAGTTTCAAGGTCGCCTGTATCGCACAAGGATCCGAGGGGGCGGCCGTGCGAACTCCGCTTCTCACCAAGCGCCGGTATCTCGATCTCCGCAGGTCCACCACCACGGGATGTTGAGCGGTCCCTTCCCGCACCGTTCGCTCCGCCCTCGCGCATCCCCTGGACCACCATGCCTCCCGCCCGCATAGCGCGGCGTGGCCTGCTGTCGCTGGCCGCTGCCTCCTCCGGTGCCGCCCTGCTGTCGGCGTGCGCCGGCGCCGAATCCGGCGGCTCGGTCGTGCCGTTCTACACGACCGAGTCGGACCCCACATCGCTTGCCTTCTACCGCTCCGTGATCAAACGGTTCGAGCGCAACCACCCCGGTGTCACCGTCAAGATGACGCTGTACTCGGACGAGAACCAGCTCCAGTACCTCCAGACGGCCATGCAGACCGGCACCGACATCGGCGTCTTCGCGCCACCCGCCGCGAACATCCTCGACTGGGCCGTCAAGGGCTATCTGCTCCCCCTCACCGGCATGATCGAGGACATCGGCGAGGACGACTTCCTGCCCGGCACCCGCATCGTGCACCGCGGCGAGGACTACGCGATGCCGTTCCAGGCCAACGCCTCCGTCCTCTACTACCGCAAGGACCTGCTCGACAGGGCGGGCATCGAACCGCCCCGCACCTACGGCCAGTTCCTCGGCGCCGTGCGCGAGCTGCACGGCAGGGACGGCATCGACGGCATCTCGTCCGGCGCGGGCAACACCCCCGGCATGACGACCCAGTTCCTCGCCCCGTACGTCTACCAGGCGGGCTGGGACTACTACGGCCCGGACGGCGAGGTCCTGTTCGGCAAGGACGAGGTGCTCGACGCCGTGAAGCGGCACGTGGCCATCATGCGGTACGCGCGCAAGGGCGCGTACAACACCAACTACCCGGACCTGATGAACACCTACATCTCCGGGAAGGCCGCCTTCGCCACCATGGCGGGCAGGCTCGGCGTCAACCTCGCCGAGCAGAACCCACGGATCGCCGACGTCACCGGCGTCCTGCCGGTCCCCGCGGGCCCGTTCCGCACCGGGCGGCTGGCGTACGGGGGCAAGAACCAGTACAGCGTCTTCGCGCACACCCGGCACAGACGCGCGGCCAGGGCCTTCCTCAAGGAGCTGACCACCGGCGAGAACGCATTGCGGTTCGCCCTCACCGTCCCAGGCCACCTCGTGCCGCCGCTGAAGTCCGTCAAGGCCCGGCTCCGCGAGGAGACCAGAGCGTCGGACGACCCGTACCTGAAGAAGCACGGCGACTGGGTGCGCACCATCCTCGACCTCGTGCCGCACGCGCTGAGCCCCGACATGGCCATGGGCTCGGTCGTGAACGGGCGTTACGACGGCAAGCTGTCCAACCCCTGCCCCTGGGCGGGCAAGGCGTGGGCGCCGCCCCCGGCCGACGCCTCGATGGTGCAGTCGATCCTGCTGCGCGGCGACGACCCCGAGGAGGCGTGGCGGCGGGCCGTGGACCAGTTCGCCTTCGCGGCCCGCGACTGGAAGTCGGCCAACCCGGAGTGGAGGCCCGCGGCATGAAGACGCTCCGCCTCGGGCGTGCCTTCCAGTACGTGGCGCTGGCCGCCGTCGTGCTCATCGCCGATCTGCCGCTGCTGTGGATCCTGTTCACGGCCGTCAAACCGGACGAGGAGATCATCTCCTATCCCCCGACGTTCCTCCCGCACACGCTCACGCTCGACAACTTCCGGGCGCTTTTCGAGATCTCGTCCTTCGGTACCTATCTCACCAACTCGCTGATCGTGGCGGCGGTTTCGACGCTGCTGGTCGTGGCCTTGGGCACCTGCGCCGCGTACGCGCTCGTCCGGTTCCGGATACCGGGGCTGCGGTGGATCGGGGAGCTGTCGCTGTTCGCGTATCTGGTGCCGCCGATCCTGGTGCTGGTGCCGGTCTCCCAGCTCGTGGCGCGGTTCGGGCTCGCCAATAACCTTCTCGCGCTCATCGTGATCTACACGGCCACGCTGCTGCCGTTCGCGCTGTGGACGCTGCGCTCGTACTTCCACGGGCTCACCGTCGAGCTGGAGGACGCGGCGATGGTCGACGGCTGCACCCGGTTCGGCGCCTTCGTCCGCGTGGTGCTGCCGCAGTCGGTGCCCGGGCTGATCGCGACCGCCGTGTTCGCCTTCAACGCGGCCTGGAGCGAATATCTCTTCGCCTCCACGCTCATGGCGGAGCCGGACAAGCTGACGCTCAGCCCGGGGCTCTCGCTGCTCATGGACCAGACCAGCGTCTACTCGTGGGGTGTGCTCATGGCCGCCGCGCTGATCGTGGTGGCACCTGTGCTGGTGCTGTTCGTGGTCGTCCAGAAGTTCCTCGTCGGCGGCATCGGACAGGGGGCCGTGAAGTGACTGCCGTGACCAGGAAGGCAGGACGCCGGGGCCTGTCCGACCGCGCGCTCGGCACCCTGATGCTGGTGCCCGCGCTCCTGCTGCTGCTCGTCTTCGCCGTCTATCCCTTCCTCGCCTCCGTCTTCGACAGCTTCTTCCGCGTCGACTTCCTCACCCGTGAACACACCTTCCTCGGCCTCGACAACTACCGCCGCCTGTGGGAGGACCCGGCGGTGCGCGGCGCGTTCGGGCGCAGCGTGCTGTGGGTCGCGGGGAACATGGTGATCCAGGCCGCCGCCGGGGTCGCCGTGGCGCTGCTCCTCAACGCCGGGCTGCGCGGCCAGACCCTGGCCCGCGGGCTCGTGCTCTTCCCGTACGTCGTGCCCGCCGTGGTCGCCGCGATGGTGTTCCGCTTCGCGTTCAACGACACCTCGGGCATGGCCGGCTATCTGCTGCGGACGCTCGGGCTGAGCGACACCCTCGTGAACCCCTTCGCCGACCCCGCCACGGTGATGTTCGCGCTGGTCGCGGTGAACTGCTGGAAGTACGTGCCGTTCATCGTGATCGTCGTCCTCGCCCGCCTCCAGACCCTGCCGGGTGAGCTGCGCGAGGCCGCGGCGCTGGACGGCGCCGGGCGGTTCGGGATCTTCCGGTACGTGACGCTGCCGTGGATCGCGCCCGCGCTGATCGTCGCCATGTTGATGCGCACGATCTGGACGGCGTACGACTTCGACCTGCCGTATCTGCTCTCCGGCGGCGGCCCGATGGACACCTCGACGACCGTCCCGCTGGAGATCAAGAAGCTGGCCTTCGCCGACCAGGATCTCGGCCTCGCCTCCGCGCTGGCGGTGTGCGTGGCCATCCTCCTGGTCGCGGGCGCGTGCCTGTACCTGCGCGCGTACCGGGCGAGCGAGGACGCGGCGGGCTGAGCTCCGGCATTTCCGAGAAAGGCACCCACCGTGTTCGCAACGTATGACGTGATCGACACCCTCGCCGGTACGCCCGCCACGTTGCGGACGTACCGCGAGAAGGCGTACGTCCACACCCAGGGCGCCCATGACGCGCTGCTGACCGGCACCGACGGCCTCCCCCGTGCCGAGCGCGCCGAGCTCGCCGCCCACGCCGCCGAGTTGGACGGCGCGCGGGCGCTGGCCGCGCACTACCGGGGCCTCGCCCCGGCGCCCGCCCCGTCTTCGCGCCTCGCGGCGCTGCTGCGCCACGCCGAACTCCTCGTCCTCGCCCCGGCCACGGCGGGGCCGAAGGACATCGCGGCGCTGACGGAGGCGGGCTGGGGCGCCCCCGATGTCGTCGCGGCCTCGCAGCTCATCGCGTTCGTCACGTACCAGGCGCGGCTCACCGCCGGGCTGCGGGCGCTCGGCGGGCTCCCGGCGGAGGACGGAGAGGCCCCCGCGTACGGCGTGGCGAGCGAGGGGCGCCCGTTCACGCTCGACGCGCTGGCGTGGGACGCCTGGGTGGAGACGGTGGACATCGACCGCGCCACGCCCGAGCAGATCGCCGTACTCGAGGAGTCGCTGCCGACGGCGAAGACCTCGCCGTACTACCTGGCCCTCGTCCACGACGTGACGGCGCTGCGCGAGCGGTCGCGGCTCTACAACGCCATCATGTACGCGCCGCGCGGGCTCGACCGCCGCGACCGGGAGATCGCCGCGCTCGCCGTCTCGCGCGTCAACGGCTGCGTGTACTGCGCGTCCGTGCACGCGCGGCGCTTCGCACAGCTCGCCAAGGACACCGGGCCGGCGCGGGCGATCCTCGACGCGGGTCCCGGTGCGGACCTGGGCACGGCGCGGCGGCGTGCCGTGGCCGACTTCGCGGTACGCCTCACCCGCGAGCCGAACCAGCCGCTCGACCTCACGGCGCTGCGGACGGACGCGGGCCTGGACGACACGGAGATCCTGGACCTCGTCCACGTCGTCGCCGTGTTCGCCTGGGCCAACCGTTTGATGCTCACCCTGGGCGAGCCTCGTATCCCCGCAGAGAGCACAGAGAGCACAGAGAGCGCAGAGGAGCACTCCGCATGACCGCCACGCCCGACCACCCCCTCGTCGCCGCGGCCCGCCGGCTGGCCGACGGCGTCCTCTCCCCCGCCGCCGAGGCGCACGACCGGGAGGGCGTCACCCCCGAGGCCATCGACGCCGTCAAGGCGTCCGGGGTGCTGGGGGTCAACGCGCCGGCGGCGTACGGCGGCGCGGAGGCCCCGGCGGCCGTCGGCCGGGAGATCGCCGAGATCCTGGCGGGCGCCTGCTGCTCGACGTTCTTCGTCCAGGCCCAGCACCACACGCCGGTGCGGACCCTGGCCACGGGCGAGGAGGCGGCGCGCGAGCGGTGGCTGCGGCCGCTGAGCGACGGCACGCTGCTCGCCGGAATCGCCTTCTCGCATCTGCGTGCCCACCCGAAGCTGCCCGTGCGGGCCACCCGGGTGGCGGACGGCTGGCGTTTCGACGGGCGCGTGCCCTGGTACACCGGCTGGGGGCTGAACGACCTGTTCCTGCTGGGTGGTGCCACCGAGGACGGCGAGGTGGTGTTCGGCGTCGTCGGCGCCCACGAGCAGCCGGGCCTCACCCCCACCGGCCCGCTCCAGCTCGCCGCGCTCACCGGTTCGCGCACGGTCGGGCTGCTGCTCGACGGGCTCGTCGTGCCCGACGAGGCGGTGGCGGTGCGTCTCCCGCACGAGCGCTGGGCGACGGAGGACCGCCCGAAGAACACCAACACCAACCCGGCCGTCTTCGGCGTGGCACGCGCCGCCCTCGACCTCCTGGACGCGTCCGGCGACGCCGAGGCGAAGGACACGGCGGGCGTCCTGCGGACACGCCTGGACGCGGTACGCCGCGACGCCTACGCCCTGGTCGACGAGGTTCCGCCCGCCGAACGGCTGGACGACCGGCTCGCGGCCAAGACCCGGGCGTACGACCTGATGCGCGCCGCCACCACGGCCGCCATCGCCGCGGGCGGTGGCCGCGCCTTCGGCCTCTCCCACCCGGCCCAGCGCCTCGCCCGGGAGGGCCTGTTCCTCGTCGTCCAGGGCCAGACCCCCGAGGTCCGCACGGCCCACCTGGCGGCACTGCGGTCCTGACGGACAAGTGAATGGCCCTCACCGACGGGGGATGCGGTGAGGGCCAGCGCATTCAGTGTGGCACGGATGAGGGGCGGATGTACCCCTTCCGGACAACAAACTTGGCATATATCTACCACTTGATTCCCCATCACCTCATGAGCACCAGTGGTTTCAGCCGCCGATGGGGGTGCCGTCGACGGTGGCACCGACGCGGTCCGCCTGTGCGCACACCGGGTGTGGCGGCGGCGTAGCGGGGCAGTCGGGCGGGGTGATCTTGATGCCGATGCGCAAGGGGACCACCGCCCATGACCACTCCCGACCGCCGGCCACGTAGCGGTCGCCACTACACCTTCAGCCTGCGGAGGCTGTCGTTCTGCTTCGGGCTCATCGCCCTTGTTCTCCTCGCGGCGGGGACCGCCGTGAGAGCCGGTGCGCGGGCGGCCGAGGAGCATCCCGTCGCCGCCGTGGCCTTGGGGCTGCTGGCGCTTGCGGCCGCCGTCACCGTTCGCCGCCGCCGCGTTCGCGTTGCCCGGGGCGCGGGTCACGTGCCGCAAGGTCCCGCTGCCGAGGCCGAGGAGTTCGAGCAGGCGGTGGCGGAGCTGTGCGAGCGGGACGGTTGCCGGGTCACCCGCGTGGGCGGCGGCGCGGGCGACCTGGGCGCGGACGTTCTCGCCACCACCCCGGACGGACAGCGCCTGGTCATCCAGTGCAAGCGGTACGACGCGACCCACAAGGTCGGCTCGCAGGACGTCCAGCGCTTCGGAGGAACCTGCTTCGCCGTTCACGACGCCCACATCGCCGCCGTGGTCACGACCAGCGCGTTCACCGGACCCGCCGTCGAGTACGCCGAGCAATGCGGGATCTGGTGTGTCGACGGGCAAGAACTCGCCACCTGGGCGAGCACGGGCCCGGCCCCCTGGAGGGAATAGGCCCTCGACCGTCCGCCACCGCGGGCGAATCCGGGGGTGAGAGGCACGCAGAGGGGTACTGGGGCGCGGGACATCGGACCGTGACCGAGGGAGAGCCGGTGAGCGTCGCGAACATCTTTGTGATCGGCATGGACGAGGCCAACCTGGGCGCAGGAGGCGCTGGACGCCTTCGACGGCAGTATCGACGCGATCGTCGGCTACTGGGACCTCCCGGTGAGCACCCTCGTACCGCTCCTGAGCGAGCGTTATGGCACGCGCAGCACGAGCCTGGAGTCGGTCGTCAAGTGTGAGCACAAGTACTGGAGCCGACTGGAACAGCAGAAGGCCATCGATGAGCACCCCCGCTTCGGGAAGGTCGACCTGGCGGCGCGGGATCCGCGCCCGCCCGAGGGCGTCCGCTTCCCGATGTGGCTCAAGCCCGCCCTGGCGTAAGGACGAGTACCTGGAGCGGGAGCAGACCGACACCGAGGAGATCCTGGCCTGGCTGGCCGAACAGCCCTGGTGTGACGGGCGGACCGGGATGATGGGGGTTTCCTGCGGCGCCTTCGCCGCCCTCCAGGTCGCCGCCCGGCAACCGCCGAGCCCGCGCGCCATCGTCACCGCCTCCTTCACCGACGACCGGTACGCCGATGACATGCACTACATGGGCGGCGCGCTGCTGTCGGACAACCTGGCCGAGGCGGGCACCATGTTCGCCTACGCCACCTGTCCGCCCGACCCGGCCGTCGTCGGTGAGCGCTGGCGCGAGATGTGGCACGAACGGCTGGAGCACACCCGACCCTGGGTGCTGGAGTGGCTGCGCCACCAACGCCGCGACGACTACTGGCGCCACGCCTCGGTGTGCGAGGAGTACCAGGCCGCCCGGCTGTCCGATGTGGCCCCCGACGGACGCGCCACCCGCGTCACCTACGGCGTACTGAACCTCACCCACCGGGGCGGTACCGGCGCCCCCGAGCCGCTGGAACCCGGCCGGCGGTACCGGGCCACGGTCCGGCTCAACGGCGTGGCACAGGCATTCCCGCCCGGTCACCGCATCCGGCTGTCGCTGTCCACGTCCTACTGGCCGCTCGCCTGGCCCCCGCCGCGCCCGGTCCTGCTGACGGTGTACGAGGGCTCCAGCGCCCTCACCCTGCCCCTGCGCGGAAACCACGAACCGGACGAGGTCCCTCAGCGCCCGTTCGGCGAGCCGGAGGGCGCACCGCCGCTCGCCACCACTCAGCTGGATCCGCCGGAGATGCGGTGGGACGTCACCCGTGACCTGGTCGGGTACCGATCCGGGCTGGAGATCGTCAAGGACGCCGGCACGGTGCGTTACGAGGACATCGGCCTCGATGTCGGCCGCCGCGCCTACGAGCGCTATGCCGCCGTCGCGGACGACTTCGCCTCGGTCAGGGCGAGTCCACCTGGGCCATGCGTTTCCGGCGCGACGACCGGGACGTACGCGTCGTCACCCACACCGTCCTGCGCTCGGCCACCTGGAACGAGACGGTTCCCCGCGACTACTTGTAGGCCACGTTGTAGGCCAAGCGGGCGGGCCCGGTCCGTGTTCCGTTTGTCCCGGACGCACACGGGGCACTCGGCACTGCCCGATCTTTCCCGGAACCTGGAGGCGGCATGGCTCTGACCCGTAGTCCGGTGGCTCGCGCATGGCGTCGCTGGCGTCGGCCACGCGACCTGTACGTGCCGCGGGAACCCATGGATGTCGAGGACGCCAACCGGCGCTTCCTGATGTACGGGGTGCTGCCGCTGTGGTTCGTACCGGCCGTGGCGGACTGGGCCATGCACCGCCGGACCCGGATCGAGGAGACGTCGGGCACGCGCGAGTCGGCGCTGCACGCGCTCATGATGACGGAGGCGGGCGTCCCGGTCGCGATGGGCCTTCTCGCCCGGGTCAACCCGCTCGTCCTGTCGGTCATGGGTGGCGCGGCCGTGGTCCACGGCGCGACCGCGCTGTGGGACGTCAGCCTGGCCACCGGCGAGCGCGAGGTGAGGCCGGTGGAGCAGCACATCCACAGCTTCCTGGAGGTGCTGCCGCTGTCGGCGCTCGCCTTCACCTCGTGTCTGCACTGGAAGCAGGTGCGCGCCACGCTGCGCGGGGGCGACACGGCGGAGGACTGGAAGCTGCTGCCCAAGGAGAACCCGCTGCCCGCCCGCTATCTGGTGGCGATCGGAGCGGCCATCGGCGCCTTCGTCGCCCTGCCCTACGCCGAGGAGATGACCCGATGTGTCAAGGCGGCCAGGGCCCGTAAGGCAGCATGAGCCCGTGCACCGTACTCCGAGGACCGCGTCCGACGGCATGATCGAGCCGCTGCCCCGCCCGCGCGTCGTCGCCCGTGACGCGCGAGGGCCCGAGCACGTGGCCCTCGACGACGCGGGCCGGATCCTCACCGGGACCGCGGACGGGGCGATCTGGCGGCTGACCCTGTCGCCATCGGCATCGCCATCGGCATCGCCATCGGCGGGCCTCGCCCGGGCCGAGGTGATCGCCGAGACCGGCGGCAGACCGCTGGGCCTGGCCCCCTCCCCCGACGGCGAACTGCTGGTGTGCGACGCCCGGCGCGGCCTGCTGCGTGTCGACCCGCGTGGCGGGACGGTACGTGTCCTCGCCGACGAGGTGGACGGCGTCCCGCTGCGCTTCTGCAGCAACGTCGCCCCGGCGGCGGACGGCACCCTCTACTTCACCGTGTCCAGCCGTCGTCACGCCCTGGAGGACTGGCTGAGCGACATCCTGGAGGACACCGCTACCGGGCAGCTCCTGCGGCTGCGGCCGGGTGGCGAGCCGGAGGTCCTGCGGGACGGTCTGCGGTTCGCCAACGGCGTCGCACTGGCCCCTGACGAGTCGTTCGTCGCCGTGGCGGAGAGCGGCGCCCGCCGGATCCGCCGCCACTGGCTGACCGGCCCACTGGAGGGGAAGGACGACATCCTCGTACGCGACCTGCCGGGCTA
Organism: Streptomyces sp. NPDC021212; assembly: GCF_044332925.1. Taxonomy (NCBI): domain Bacteria; kingdom Bacillati; phylum Actinomycetota; class Actinomycetes; order Kitasatosporales; family Streptomycetaceae; genus Streptomyces; species Streptomyces sp. NPDC021212. The sequence goes on along the minus strand of NZ_JBIRPZ010000001.1, from coordinate 370,428 downwards.
CCCCGACAACCTCTCCCGGAGCGCCGGCGGGGTCTTCTGGGTCGCCCTGGCCGGGCCCCGGGAATTCGCCGTGGACGCCCTGCACCACGCCTCCCCCGCCCTCAGAAGGGCGGCCTCGGCCGCCACGAAGCGGCTCCGCCCCCGCCCCCGCCCCACCGTGCGTGTGCTGGCGATCCGCCCCGACGGAAGCGTGGCCCGCCACCTGCTGCGCCGCCGGTCCCCGTACCGGATGGCCACGAGCGTGTGCGAGGACGGCCACCGTCTGGTGCTGGGCAGTCTGCTGGAGCGAGGCATCGCGGTGTGCGCGCTCCCGGCCCTCCAGGGCTGATTCCCCTTCAGAGGAGGCTGACCACGATCTTTCCGTGGACGTGGCGCCCGGCCTGCAGCTCCACGGCCTCCCGGATCCGCTCGAGGGGAAAGGTGGCCGCGATCGGCACGGTGATCTCGCCGGCGACGATGGCGTCGGTGATCCGCTTCAGGTCTTCGGGCCGCGCGTCGACGCCGCCGGTCGCCCGCACGCCTCCGGGCGGGTGGGGGCCGGCGGCGACCGTGGAAATCCTCTCCGCGGGAACGTCGAGCGCGAGCGCCGCCACGGCTGTCTCCGTGCCGAACAGGTCGGTCGCCGCGCTCACACCGTCAGGAGTCATCTCGCGCACCCGCTCCTCCAGGCCGGGACCGTAGGCGACAGGTTCGGCGCCGAACTGCCGTAGGAAGTCGTGGGTGCCTTCGGAGGCGGTTCCGATCACTCGAGCACCGGCGAGCTTGGCGAGCTGGACGGCGAATACGCCCACACCGCCGGCGGCGCCTCCGATCAGGACGGTGTCGTCAGCCTTCACGTCGATCGCCGCGAGCGCCGCCGAAGCGGTCAGCCCCGCCACCGCGAGCGTGCCGGCGACCTCGTCGCCGATCCCCGCCGGAGTGCGAAGGAGGGTATCCGCCCCGGCGGGGTCGACCACCAGGAAGTCGGCGGCGGCCCGGCCCGTCGCGGCTCCGTGGACGCGGTCGCCCACGGTGAAGCCGGAGACGCCTTCGCCCACCTCGTCCACGGTGCCGGCGAAGTCGGTGGCGAAGCCGGACGGCAGGGTGACGCCGAACTGCCGGGCCACCTCCGGCATCGAGGACAGTACCCAGTCCATGGGGTTGAGGCCGACGGCGGCCACCCGCACGCGCACCTCACCTGCTCCCGCGTGCGGCTCCGGGATCTCACGCAGCTTCAGGACCTCAGGTCCTCCGAACGTCTCGTACATGACGGCTCGGCTCATGGCGTGCCTCCACACCCAGTGATGAGACTTGGTCCCATCACCATACCCCAGTGATGGGACCAAGTCCCGTAGTCTGTGTTCATGGCCCGCTGGGAACCCAACGCATCGCAACGGCTCGCCGACGCCGCCCTCGAACTGTTCGCGGAGCGCGGTTACGAGAACACGACCGTGCTCGACATCGCGAAACGCGCCGGACTCGCGAAGAGCACCTTCTTCCGGCACTTCCAGGACAAGCGTGCGGTGCTCTTCGGCGAGGACGCGCTGACCGGGCGGCTCGTCACCGCGATCGCGGCCGCGCCCGCGGAAGCGGCCCCGCTCGAAGCGGTGGCGTGCGGCCTCGACGCACTCGGACGGGACGTCTTCACGCCCGCCCGCCGTGCGTTCACCGCCCGCAGACGAGCGGTGATCGACGCCCATCCCGACCTCCAGGAGCGCGAAGCCCTGAAGGGCGTGAGCCTCACCGCTTCGATGGCCCGGGCCATGGCGCACCGCGATCTCCCCGACCTCGTCGCCCGAGCGACAGCAGAACTGGGGTCACTCGCCTTGAAGATCGCCTACGAGCGGTGGAGCGACGTGGGCAACACCGACGAGTTCAGCGCCATCGCCCGACAGGCCCTCAGCGAGGTACGAGCCGCCGCTTCGATTTGCGCCGGAGCCGCAAGGGGATGACGTACCAGCAGACGGCGAACCAGAGCATGACCAGGCCGACGATCACCCCACCGATCGCGCTGTCGGTGACGACGTTGAGGATGAGCAGCAGAGTGCACGCGATGGTGAGCGCCAGCAGCACCATTCCGCACACCATGAGCCGGCCGGCGGCTTCGACGATCTCATCCTTCATACGCAGGCCGGAGAGAAAGCGGTGGATCGATACGGGAGCGATCAGAGCGGCGACCGAGGAGGCGCCCAACGCCACCGTCACCACATAAAGAGTGCGGTCGAAGACTTCCAGGTGCCCGAACGCCGGTGTGAAGGCGAGGGAGAGCAGGAATCCGAAGAGAATCTGCACACCGGTCTGCGCGACCCGCGTCTCTTGGAGGATCTCGTTCCATTTCCGGTTGACGCGCTCGCGGGCAGTTTCCGGCCGCTCGTGCTCTTCGGATGACGTCGCGCTCGTACACGACGGGCACGAGGAACGCGCCGCCGAAAGGCGCGGGCTTGCAATCGCCATGTCTCCTCCGCAGTCCAGAGAAGTTTCGATTTCCCCGCCCAGCGACAAATACGCCCACATGGCGGTCGACACACCTACGGTCAGCCACCCGCTCCTACTGGTTTGCACTCGCCGCCAACAGGGCACTCGGGGCATCTGTTATCTCTGCCCTTCTCTGGCCTCTGGAGTAAATCCCATGACCGGACAGGATCAGCGCCACCCCGGAAAGCAGTACCCGCGGCCGGAATTCCCCCAGCAGGATCAGCCGCACCCCGGCGCCACGGAAGACATGGCACCACGGCCCGACCACGGAGAAAGCACCTACGAGGGCCATGGGTTGCTGGAGGGCCGCCATACCGTGATCACCGGCGGCGATTCCGGGATCGGACGGGCGGTGGCCCTCGCATTCGCGCGAGAGGGCGCGGATGTCCTTTTCACCTATCTTCCCGAGGAAGAGACCGACGCCCAGGAGACCGTGCGCCTCGTCGAAGAGGCCGGACGTCGCGCGGTGCCGGTCGCATGCGACATCCGCGAGGAGGCCGCATGCCGGGATGTGGTGGACCGCGCGGCCGACGCCTTTGGGTCGATCGACGTCCTCGTCAACAATGCCGCCTTCCAGATGGCGCAGTCCGAGGGCCTGGAGGGCATCTCCACCGAGCAGTTCGACCGCGTCATGCGGACGAATCTGTACGCCATGTTCTGGCTCTGCAAGATGTCTCTGCCGCATATCCCGGAAGGCGGCAGCATCATCAACTCCACATCGGTCCAGGCGTACAAGCCCAGCCCGCACCTGCTCGACTACGCCACGACCAAGGGTGCCATCGTGACCTTGACCCAGGGCCTCGCCGGAAACCTCGCCGAACGCGGCATCCGGGTGAACGCCGTGGCTCCCGGCCCGGTATGGACACCCCTGATCCCCGCCACCTTGCCCGACACGTCGTCGTTCGGCCGGCAGAGCCCCCTGCAACGCCCGGCCCAGCCCGCCGAGATGGCCCCCGCATATGTCTTCCTGGCCTCCCAGAAGGCCAGCTACATCACCGCCGAAATCCTCAACGCCACCGGGGGCACGCCGCTGCCCTAGCGGATGGTGACGGTGAACGCGTTGCTGTGTTGCGTTCGGACCTCTTGGGCACTCGTCGCGGATGCGACCAGGAGTGCTCGACATCGGTTCCCGTTCCGTCCACCTCCAGATCGCCGACCTCGTCCCGGGCAGCCCGCCCGAGCACGTGGCGACGCTGAAGCGGTCGGTGCGCCTCGCCGAGGCCACCGACCGGCGGGGAGTGATCGACCAGGCCGCGGTGCGCCATGTCGTCGGCGCGGTGACCGAGGCCGGAGCGGTCGCGGGCGCCCGCCACGTCGACGACCTGGTCGCCTACGCCACCTCGGCCCTACGGGACGCCACCAACCAGGAGGCCGTCCTCGCCGAGATCGAGGCCGCCACCGGAATCCACGCGAGCTTCATGAGCGGGCTCGAAGAGGCGCGGCTGACCTTTCTGGCGGCCCGCGGCTGGTACGGCTGGTCCGCCGACCGGATGCTGCTCCTCGACATCGGCGGCGGCTCCATGGAGATCGCCTCCGGCGGCCGCGCCGAGCCCGACGCCGCCATCTCCGTCCCCCTGGGAGCGGGGCGGCTCACCCGCCACCACCTCCCGGAGACCGCCCCGGTGAAGAAGCGGCAGGTCGAGGAGTTGCGTGCCTACGTACGCTCCGTGCTCAGCGAGGCGACGGCCGAACTGCGCGAACTCCCGGCACCCGCCTCCTGCGTCGCCACGTCCAAGACCTTCACCCGGCTCGCCCGTCTCACCGGCGGCCCGAAGCCGAAGCCCGGAACCTTCCCCTCCAGCACCCTCAGCGCGGACCGGCTGCGGCCGTGGATCCCCCGGCTCGCGGCCAGGACGGACACCCAGCGCGCCAAGCTGCGCGGCATCTCCGCCTCCCGCGCCCATCAGTCCCTGGCCGGTGCGGTCGTCGCGGAGGCCGCCATGGACGTCATGGGCGTACGGCAGCTCACGATCTGCCCCCTGGGCCCTGCGCGAGGGCATCCTCCTGGACCGCCTCCACTCCCTGGACGAGACGGCCCCCAGGGTCGCCGCTCCCGGGGCCGCGTGACATCCGGCCCGGGAGCGGGTGTCATGCCGCCTTGGCTTCGATCTGGTCGTGCAGTCGGGCGCAGGTTCGGGTGATGAGGCGGGAGACGTGCATTTGGGAGATGCCGAGTTGTTCGGCGATGCGGCCTTGGGTTTCTTCGCGGAAGAAGCGCAGGTAGAGGATGTGGCGTTCGCGTTCGGGCAGGGCGCGGAGCTTGGGTTTGAGGGCTTCGCGCTGGATGACGCGGTCGTAGGAGGGTTCGGTGGTGCCGAGGGTGTCGGCGAGGGAGTATCCGTCCTCGGCGCCGGGCAGTTCGGCGTCCAGGGACAGTGCCGAGAAGCTTTCCATGGCCTCCATGCCCAGCAGGACGTCCTCTTCGCTCATTCCGGTGTGGCGGGCGATGTCCGCCACGCTCGGGGAGCGGTCGTCGGGGGTGCGGGTGAGGTCCTGGGCGGCGGCGCGCACGCGGTTACGCAGTTCCTGGACGCGGCGCGGTACGTGCACGCCCCACATGTGGTCGCGGAAGTGGCGCTTGATCTCGCCGACGACGGTGGGCACGGCGAAGCTGGCGAAGGCGCTGCCGCGGTCGGGCTCGTAGCGCTTGACGGCCTTGACCAGGCCCAGCATCGCGACCTGCCGCAGATCCTCCGCGGACTCACCGCGGTTGCGGAACTGCCTCGCCAGCCGGTCCGCCATCGGCATCCACGCGCGGACGACATCCTGCCGCAGCGCCTCCTTCTGCGGGCCATCGGGCAGCGTGGCGATGCGCCGGAACTCGGCGGTGGTGTCGGGAGCATCGTCGTGCGAGTGCTTGCTGCGGGTGCGTACGGCAGTCATGCTCCGGTCTCTCCCTCGTCGTGCGGTCGGTATCACGGTGGGAGAAATCCGCCTGCTGGGGTGCCGGACAGAGCACACCCCGAGCAGCTGAACTGCTCCCATGGGCGTGCCTCCAGTCCGAAGCACACTGAGCGCCTGCCCGCCGCACACACCCCCAAACAACTTCACGCGTGGCCGGGGGACGGCGCCGAGACAGGCGTCCTGTGGCGGGCGGGGCGCCAGGTGGCGACAAGCGCACCGGCGAGCAGGAGTTCGGCGATGTCACCGCCGTAGTACATGATTTCCGCCGCCCCCCGGACTTCGACGGCGGGGGCGGCGATGTCGATCCCGAACCCGCCGTACATCAGCTGCGACACCCCGGCGTGGAGGGCGATGGCGCAGCCGAGCCACACCAGTCGGACAGGTACACCGGGCCGCCGGGCGGCGGGGTCGGGGCCGGCGATGACGTGGGCGAAGAGGCAGCCGGACAGCAGGAAGTGGACGTGCAGCAGCCAGTGCCCGGGCGGCCATGCGGTGGCGGCGCGGTAGAGCGGGGTGAAGTAGAGCGCCACCAGGCTGCCGGAAGCCAGCAGCAGCGCGGTGGCCGGGTGTGTCAGGAGCCGGGCGGGGCGGCTGTGCAGGGCCGTGGTCAGCCGTCGGCCGTGGGCGGCGGGCAGGTTCCGCAGGAGCAGGGTGACGGGGGCGCCGAGGACGAGGGCGAGCGGGGCGTACATGCCGATGAGCAGGTGCTGGGCCATATGGCCTCGGAAGTCGGCGTGTGCGAAGGGGGCCAGGGGCGGCAGCAGCGCCACGGCTGCCAGGACGGCGCCGGTTCCGAAGGAGGCCGACCGCCACCGGTTCCAGCCCCGCGCCGGGTTGCGGAGCCTGGCCCGATGGGCCAGCCGAAGATAGCCGCAGACGCACAGGAGCGTGACGACGGCGGGCAGCGCGGTCTCCAGAACGCCGCTTCCCTCGCCGTGGCCGGTGTGCGGTTGGTGGCCGCCGCCCATCAGGCAGACCGCCCGCTCCGGTCGGCGTCCGGGGCATCGGGGGCATCCGGGGCTTCGGGGTCGAAGGGGCGCCCGCTCCGCTGGAGCCCGTATCCGCCGACGAGCAGCAGAGCCCCCAGCACGAGGAAGCCGATGTCCCACCACATCTGATGCGGCCCGCCGTGCACATGGTGGATTCCGAGAAGATGGTGGTCCAGCACGCCTTCGACGAGATTGAACAGGCCCCAGCCGGCCAGGATCCACCCCCACAGCACCCGGGAGGACCACACACGGCGGCGATGATGGGTCACGCGGGAGTACAGGACCCCCAGCCCCGTCAGGACGGCGAGCCAGCACACGGTGTGGAAGATGCCGTCCCAGACCGTGTTCATCTCCAGACCGGAGACGGAGTGCGGGCTGTAGTACTTCACCCCGATGTGGTCCTGATTGGTGCTGCTGAGCATGTGGTGCCACTGGAGGAGCTGGTGCAGCACGATGCCGTCGACGAACCCGCCGAGGCCGATCCCCAGGATGATGCCCGGCAGTTGCAGCCCGCGGGCCGACTTCTCCTCGCTCTCGGGTAAGGCCCCGTCAGCAGTCGTTGCCATCAGCTGTCTCCCATCCTTCAGCAGGGCGCGGATCATCACCCTCCCGTGTGTCCATCTTCGAACCGGGCACTCGGCCGCGGCGCGAACGAAACCCGACTGACACGGACCCCGACCCATACGGACGAGGAGACGCGATGAAAGCCCTGACATGGCACGGCACGGCGGACGTGAGAGTCGACACCGTTCCCGACCCGGTGATCGAGCATCCGACCGATGTCGTCGTCAAGGTGACCACCACCGGAGTGTGCGACTCCGACCTGCACCTTTACGAAGTCTTCGGCCCCTTCCGACGGCCCACCGGACGACCGGTTCGTCTACCTCTCCGATCGCCGAAGTCACCCTCGCACAAGGCGATGTGGATGTCGGTCAGGAGCCCTGACAGGTCATCCGCGAGGGCATGGATGCCTACCTCGGCCCTGCGGTAGCGCATCGGCGCCCACAGGAGGAAATTGACCGTCACGCCGATAGCGCAGCCGATCCCGACCAGGAGGATGATCTGGCCGAGTTGCTCGATGCGCTCGGCGTCGCCGGCGGCGGCCGAGAAGGTGGAGAAGGCGAAGAACGCCGCCGTCGCCACCTGGGTCCCCTGAGCCCCCAGGTGTCGCCATCGGCCGATACTCAGTGCGATCAGCGCCACCAGCAGGAACGTGATCAGGTCGGGCCCGGCCAAGAAGCCCGGACCGGCCTGCACCAAGACGCCCGCACACACCGCGCCCAGATACCGCAGCGCCTGCAGCAGCGACTGGTAGACGGTCACCTGCATGATCAGCACGGCCGAGTGCCCCACGTTTTACTCCTATAACAGACATTCCGCAGGCCCACGGCCGGCACTGTCGGCCGTGGCGCCCGTGGCCGGTGCGGGGGTGTCGAGGCGTGGTTTCGCCGCATGATTCGATGGACTCCTGACTTCCGGGAGGTCCAGCGCGTCCATGATCCGACGAGTACTCGCGGCCGTCGTGACCTTGGCCGCGCTGATCACCGTCCCCTCGGCGGCACCCACGGTTTCGCGCCCCCTGACGGTGGCCACCGACAAGGGCCTGGTCAAGGGAGCGGCGGCGCACGGTGTCGGCCGGTTCCTCGGCATCCCGTACGCCGCGCCACCGGTCGGCGACCGGCGCTGGCAGCCGCCCGCGCCCGCGGCCGGGTGGTCGGGTGTCCGGTCGGCGGGCCATCCCGGTGCTACGTGCGTCCAGACGGCCACCGGCAGGGGCCCGGGCACGAGCGAGGACTGCCTGTACCTCAACGTCTACGCCCCCGAACGGCGCACGGACCGTCCGCTGCCGGTGCTGTTCTGGATCCACGGCGGTGGCTTCATGAGCGGTTCGGGCGACCTTTACGACGGCTCGACGCTCGCGCGGACCAACAACATCGTGGTCGTCACGATCAACTATCGGCTCGGCGTGTTCGGCTTTCTGGACCTGCCCGGGCTGAGCGAGCGGGGCGCGGGCAACTACGGCCTGCTCGACCAGCAGGCGGCGCTGCGCTGGACCCAGCGGAACATCGCCGCGTTCGGCGGGGACCCCGGCCGGGTGACGGTGTCCGGCGAGTCGGCCGGCGGCCAGTCGGTGTGCGCCCTGCTGGCCTCGCCCCCGGCCCGCGGCCTGTTCGACCGCGCCATCATCCAGAGCGGCGGATGCCCGAGTCTCACGCCCGCGCAGTCCACCGCGCGGGGCAGGAGCTACGCCACCGCCGCCGGCTGCCGCAATCCCACCACCGGCGTGTCGTGCCTGCGGGCCAAGCGGCCGGAGGAGTTGCTGGCCGCCGGGCGCGACTTCGGCGGCATCCTGAACGGCCCCCTGCCCGTGTCCGGGGTTCCCGAACTGCCGGTCGCGCCGGGCGTGGCGGTGCGGTCCGGCAGATTCGCCGACGTACCCCTTCTCATCGGCACCAACCGCGACGAGATACGCACGTGGGCGCTGCCGTTCGCGCACGCGACCGAGAACCAGTACGAGCGGGTGATCAGGCAGCAGTTCGGCCCGCACGCCGGCGGAGTGCTCGCCCGCTACCCCTACGGTGCCCACGGTGGCCCGTACGACGCGGCGTACGCCCTCGGCGCGGTGTGGACCGACAGCAGCGTCTTCTACGGGATGGGGGGCTGCCAGTACCAGCGCCTGGCGGGCCGGTTCGCCTCCGTACAGCCGCGAACGTACTTCTACGAATTCGGCGACCGCAACCCGCCCGCGCACGGCCCCACCCAGCCGGGTTTCACCGCGGGCGCGGCCCACGCCGCCGAGCTTCCCTACCTGTGGCCCAGCATGGCCCCGAAGCCACTGACACCGGAGCAGCAGCGACTGTCGCGGACGATGATGCGCTACTGGGGCGCGTTCGTACGCGACGCGAATCCCACGACGCCGAAGCAGGCGGCGTGGCCGCCGTACCGCAGCGGCAAGCTCATGTCGCTGCTGCCCGGTGACCGCGGCGGGGCCGTCGACTCCGAGGCGTACTCGGCGCGCCACCGGTGTTCCTTCTGGAACGGGATCGGCTACGACTGGCTGACCACCGACCCGATGTACCTCGCCAAGCAGGCCGGGGTCCCCGCACGCTGAACCCCGGCCACGGGCGCCCGGCCCCGGTGCGTGTCACCGGTGGCGTGCGAGGGTGGCGATGTCGATGACGAAGCGGTAGCGCACGTCCGAGGCGAGGACCCGTTCGTACGCCTCGTTGATCTTGTCGGCCGGGATGACCTCGACCTCCGAACACACGCCGTGCTCGGCGCAGAAGTCCAGCATCTCCTGCGTTTCGCGGATGCCGCCGATCAGCGAACCGGCGAGTGTCCGGCCCCGCAGGAGCAGGGAGAACACGTTGAGCGACAGGGGCTCGGCGGGGGCGCCGACGTTGACCAGGGTGCCGTTCACGGCCAGCAGGCCGAGGTAGGCGTCCAGGTCCAGCGTGGCGCTGACCGTGTTGACGATCAGGTCGAAGGCCCCCGCCAGCTGCTCGAAGGTGGCCGGGTCGCTGGTGGCGTGGTAGTGGTCGGCGCCCAGGCGCAGGCCGTCGTCCATCTTCTTCAACGACTGTGACAGGACGGTGACTTCGGCGCCCATGGCATGTGCGAGCTTGACGGCCATGTGGCCGAGGCCGCCCAGGCCGACGACCGCGACCCTCGTGCCGGGGCCCGCGCCGAAGCGGTGCAGCGGTGAGTACGTGGTGATGCCCGCGCACAGCAGCGGTGCCGCCTCGTCCAGGCCGATGCCCTCGGGGACGCGGACCACGAAGTCGTCGTTCACGACGACATGAGTGGAGTAGCCGCCCTGGGTACGGGTGCCGTCCTCGTCGATCGCGCCGTAGGTGAGGGTGTTCCCGTTCAGGCAGTACTGCTCCTCGCCCCGCCGGCAGGGCTCGCAGGTCCGGCAGGAGTTGACCATGCAGCCGACCCCGACCCGGTCGCCGACGGCGTGCCCGGTGACCTCGGAGCCGACCTCGGTGACGATGCCCGCGATCTCATGACCGGGAACGACCGGATAGGTCTGCGGTCCCCATTCGCTGCGGGCGTGGTGGATGTCGGAGTGGCAGATGCCCGCGTACTTGATCTCGATGAGGACATCATGCGGGCCGACGTCGCGGCGATCGATGGTCGTGGGGGTGAGCGGTTCGGTCGCGGAGGTGGCGGCGTAGGCATTGACGGTGAGCATGGTTCTCCGTTGGTGTGTTGCTGGTTGAACTGGTGCGGTCCAGCCTGCTGGCCGGGGGCGCGGGGCGGCAGGCCGCGTTGTGCCGGGGACCGGCGTTCCGGGGTGTGACAGGGCCCCCCACAAGGCGTTCGCCCAGGTCACCGCCGGGTCAGTGCCGGAATGCGACACTGGGCGGATGGAACGCGAGCGGCAGCACGGCAATGGCGGTACACCACTGGGAACCTTCCTGCGGGCCCACCGCGCCAAGGTCACTCCCGAGGAGGCCGGACTGCCGCCCGGCACCGGGCTGCGGCGCACCCCGGGGCTGCGCCGCGAGGAGCTGGCCACGCTCGCCGGGGTGAGCGTCGACTACTACGTCCGTCTGGAGCGCGGCAGGGAGTGGAACCCCAGCCCATCCGTGGTCGACGCCCTCGCCCGTGCCCTGCGTCTGCACCCGGCCGAGCACGAGCACCTGCGCGACCTGGTCGCCCGCGCCGGGGGCAGCTCCCCCGTGGAGCCGGTGTCCCCGACCCGGGACATCCCGCCCGGCACCGGGCTGCTGCTGGAGAAGCTGCGGCCCTTCCCGGCGTTCGTGGTCAGCCGGACCATGGACATCCTCGCGTGCAATCCGAGCGGACTGCGGCTGTTCGCCGGGATGGCGGACTGGCCGGAGAAGAAGCGCAACGTGGTGCGCTACGTCTTCCTCCACCCGGCGGCCCAGGATCTGTTCGACGACTGGGACGAGCAGATCCGCGCGGCCGTGGGCCGCATGCGCGCCCTGGCCGGGGTCGAACCGGACGCGCCCGACCTGACCGAGTTGGTGGACGAACTCCTGGCCAAGAGCCCGGAGTTCACCGCGCTGTGGGACGGCTACGGTCTGCGTACGCACGCCCAGGGCAGCAAGACCTTCCATCACCCCGATGTCGGCGACCTCACCCCCGGCTACCAGTTCATGCAGCTCGAGGGCACCCCGGACCACCGGCTCATCGCCTACTACGCCGAGCGGGACACGCCGGAATACGACGCGATGGTCCTCCTCGACATGCTGGGCTCCCCGTCCTCACGCCCCACACCGACGCGTACCGGCCGTCCGCCGGCCACCGCGGAGGACGAAACCACCCGCTGAGCGAGACCGGTCCCACCGAAGGAGACCCCGCGACGGCGCCGCCTGGACGATACCGATGGCGCTGGCCATCGACGCCCTCGGCACCGGGCTCTTCCTCCCGCTGTCCATGGTCTGCTACCGCCGCCACCGCAGGCTCGCTCCTGCTGCCGCTGCTCGTCGGGCGGATCGTCGACCGCATCGTACTGGTCGTCGTTCTTCGCGCTGATCCGAGCAGGCGGAGGGCGACGCCAGGGACCAGTGGTTCGCCCGGGCGGGCCGGCGACGCGATGGCCTCGGCGGGCCGCCTGTGGGCGGTCTGGTGCGCGGCCACCGCCGTGGCGGTGCTCCTGCCGCGGGGTCCGCTGCTGATCGCCTACCTCGCAGTGGTGGTGCTGCTGTGGGCGACGGCGGAGATGATGCACGGACCGGCCTCGAACGCCCTCTCCGCGGAGGCGGCACCGGAGGGGGCGCGAGGCACCTATCTGGCGGCGTTCCAGTACTCGTTCGCGACGGCGGACATGGTCACCCCCGGCCTCTTCGGCGTCCTCTACGGCGTGGACCGGGTGCTGCCGTGGGTGGCCGTAGGCTGCCTGGCACTGACGGCGAGTGTGGCGATCCGACCCCTGGAGCGGCGGCTGAGCGACAGGAGCGCGGCACGGATCGCGGCCGAGGAGATGTGCGCGAAGCGCCCAGGAATCCGCATCTCGATCGTCGTTTCGGACAGCGGATCCGAGAGCTTCGCCGGCGGCGCCGCTCGTCACTGCGCATCAGCCCCAGGTAGCCCAGGCCCTGCGCCCAGCCGATGAGGAACGGCACCACCAGGAACGACGGCGGCGGGTAGTTCCCGTACGCGGCCGGCTCGATGACCAGCGGCCACACCAGGACCGTGGTGGACAGGGCCACGTGGAACCAGCGCAACAGGTGTGCCCAGTACGCCCACCGGTTCAACGGCAGGTAGCGCATGCGCCAGATCGAGCGGATCGTGGAGCCGCACATCCACCGGAGGTACATGCGCAGGAGGTGCCCGGTCTTCTCCGGCATCGCGGTGCACACGACCGCGGACGGCTGCTGGACGGTCGTCGGAGAACATCACGGGGCGGCCCGTGAAGGTCTCCGTTGAGGTAGCTGTCGAGGTTGTCGCGGCGATGACGCTCCCGGTGACGGAGAGGATCACCCAGCCGGTGACGCCCCGCGCGCGCCCGGCCGCGTCAGACGCGCGCCTTCGCCAGGAGCGCGCGTATCTCGGCTGCCGAGGCGGGGCCCGCCTTCAGGGAGAGGAACCCGGGCGGGGCGGTGCCGGCCGCGAGGGGGCCGAACGACTCGGCGGACAGTTCCGTGTAGGGCGCGCCGTAGGCGGGCGTGCCCGGTGCGAACAGCCTGCCCCGCGCGAGTGGTCCCGCGTCGACGGTGTCGTACCCGAGGGTGTCGAGGAGTTCGGTGGCGTGCCGCTTCGCCTCGGCGTTGTCCCCGGCGATGGGGAGCGCGGTGCGGTCGTCGGCGCCCGTCGGCCGGTTCAGTACGGCCAGGTGCTGGTGGTGGATGTTGTTGAACGCCTTGACGACGTGCGCCGATTCACCCAGGTGCCGCTGGAGCAGCTCGCTGCTGGTGGTCGAGTCGTTTTCCAGGGCCTCGACCCTTCCGTCGCGCCGGGGAGAGTAGTTGCCGGTGTCGATGACCGTCCTGCCCGCGAGGGGTTCGCGGGGCAGGGAGTCGTACGCCTTGAACGGCACGCACACGACCACCCAGTCGCCCGCCGCCGCGGCCTCCGCGGTGGTCGCCGCCCGGGCCCTGGGGCCGAGTTCCGCGACCAGGCCGGTCAGCGTCTTGGGGCCGCGCGAGTTGCTGAGTACGACGTCGAGTCCGGCATGCACGGCCAGTCTCGCGAGAGAGCTGCCGATCATTCCACTGCCGATGAGTCCTAAAGTAGTCACGCCGAGCCAACCCGAAGGGGTCCGGGCGTATTCCGTCAGCGGGGCCGCCCGACACGGCGCTCGTCCCACACCGGCTCCGGTGTCTCCCGGATCACGCCGTCCGAGCCGAAGACCAGGAAGCGGTCGAAGGAGCGCGCGAACCAGCGGTCGTGGGTGACGGCCAGCACCGTGCCCTCGTACGCCTCCAGGCCCTCCTGGAGCGCTTCCGCCGACTCCAGGTCCAGGTTGTCGGTCGGCTCGTCCAGCAACAGCGCGGTCGTTCCGGCCAGTTCGAGCAGCAGGATCTGGAAGCGGGCCTGCTGGCCGCCGGAGAGCCGGTCGAAGAGCTGGTCGCCCTGGCGCTCCATCTCGTACCGCCGCAGGGCGCTCATCGCCTTGCCGCGGTCCCGGGCGTGCTCGGTCCACAGGATCTCGACGAGTGTGCGGCCGACGAGTTCGGGGCGGACATGGGTCTGCGCGAAGTGGCCGGGCACGACGCGCGCGCCCAGTTTCCACTCCCCCCGGTGGGCGACGTCCTCGCCGGCCAGCAGCCGCAGGAAGTGGGACTTGCCCGACCCGTTGGACCCCAGCACGGCCACCCGCTCGCCGTAGAAGACCTCCAGGTCGAAGGGGCGCATCAGCCCCTCCAGCTCCAGACCCCGGCAGGTCAGCGCCCGGACCCCGGTGCGGCCGCCCGCGAGGCGCATCGTGATGTCCTGCTTGCGCGGTGGCTCCGGGGGCGGGCCCGCCTCCTCGAACTTCCGCAGCCGGGTCTTCGCCGCCTGGTACCGGGACGCCATCTCATCGCTCCGCGCCGCGTAGCGCTGCATGTCCAGCACCAGGCGCTTCAGCTGGGCGTGTTTCTCGTCCCAGCGACGGCGCAGTTCCTCGAACCGTGCGAACCGCTCTTCCCGGGCCGTGTGGTACGTGTCGAATCCGCCGCCGTGGACCCATACGTCGCTGCCCGCCGGGCTGGGCTCGACGCTGACGATCCGCTGCGCCGCGTGGGACAGCAGTTCCCGGTCATGGCTGATGAACAGCACGGTCTTGGGTGTCTCCCGCAGCCGCTCCTCCAGCCACCGCTTGCCCGGCACGTCCAGGTAGTTGTCCGGCTCGTCGAGCAACAGGACGTCGTCGGGGCCCCGCAGCAGCGCCTCCAGCACCAGCCGCTTCTGCTCGCCCCCGCTGAGCGTGCGCACCTCGCGCCACTGCGCCTTCTCGTACGGCACCCCGAGCGCCGCCGTGGTGCACATGTCCCACAGCGTCTCGGCCTCGTAGCCACGCGCCTCGGCCCAGTCGCTGAGCGCTTGCGCGTAACCCATCTGGGCCGCCTCGTCGTCCCGCTCCATCACCGCGAGTTCCGCCTCGTCGACGGCCCGGGCCGCCTGCCGTACCGCGGGCCGGGCCACCGAGACCAGCAGATCCCGCACCGTCCGCCCGTCCCGCACGGAACCGACGAACTGCGGCATCACGCCCAGTGAACCGCTGACGGTGACCGTCCCCTCATGCGGCTCCCGCTCCTTGGAGAGGAGCCCCAGCAGCGTGGTCTTGCCCGCCCCGTTCGGGCCCACCAGGGCGGCGACCGCGCCTTCGCCCACCCGGAACGAGACATCGCCGAGCAGCAGCCGCCCGTCCGGCAGGAAGTAGGTGAGATGCGCGGCCTCCAGATGTCCCATAACCCGGCATTCTCCGGTCGCCACGTCCTGACCAGCAAGGCATTTCTCTACTCGCGCAGACCGATGGCGTGCACCGGCGCCGTACGCAGCGCCCATCGGGTGGGCAGCAGGATCGCCAGTGCGCCGATCGCGGCCGTCGCCGCGACGATCCCCAGGTACAGCAGCGGGGGAATGTACAGCACGGGCGATCCGGTCAGTCCGAGGCTGACGGTGACCAGCGGAAGCAGGGGCACCACGCTGCCGATGACCACCGCGGTGATGACCACGATGACCGTCTCCACCCTCATCATGCGGATCACCTGCCCTGCGGGGGCGCCCACCAGCCGGAGCAGGGCGAACTCCCGTATGCGGCTCAGGGTCGCCATCACCAGCGTGTTGGCCACCGAGATGGCCAGGTATCCGAAGACCAGGGCCAGCGGCAGGGCACTGGTGAGCACGCTGGACGTCGCCTGGCTCTCCTGAGCGGCCGACAGGCCCGCGTCGTCGAGCACATCGGTCCCGGGGTAGCGCTTGCCGAGGTCCTCCAGCGCCGCCTTGATCTTGTCCTTGTCGGCATCGGGCGCCGCCTTGACGAACACGGTGTCGTCCAGACGATGGCTGCTGTGGTCGAGAACGGTCTGCTGCGGCAGGGTGACGTCTCCGAACCCCAGCCCCCGTTTGTAGACCGCCACCACGACCGGTTCGGCCTCGACACCGTCGGGCAGGTGCAGCCGGGCCCGCTCCCCCACTCCCACGCCCAGCGTGCTCGCGGCGCCGCCGGAAAGGGCCACGGTCCCGTCGCGCAGCCGGCTCACGCTGCCGTCGGTCACCTCCAGGTCCATGTTCTTCTCCAGCCCCCGTGGGGTGACCCCCTGGGCCTGGTACTCGAAGATCTCCGGCGAATCCAGCACCGCGCGCGAGGCGGACAGCTCCACCCGCATGACTCCCGTGGCCGCGGCCACGCCGGGTAACCGGGCCGCGTCCTCGACCGCGGGCATGGGGACACCGCCCGCGCTGCCGACCAGGGTGAAGTCGGCCACGATGCCCTGCTCCGCCTGGTCCTGGGCGGCCTCGGCGGTCGTGGTGGGGATCACCAGCTGCACCATCGCGAATCCGATGGCCAGCGTCAGCGGGCCGATGCCGGCCGCCAGCCGACGGGCGTTCGCCCGGGTGTTGGCCACGGCCAGCCAGCCGTGCGGGCCGGTGCGCTTGCGGACCGGCCGGGCCAGCAGACGGGTCGAGAGGGCCACCACCGGAGGGCTCAGGAGCAGCACCGCGATCACCATCACCAGGCCGCCGGAGCCCGCTCCGGCCACGGCGAAGATGCTGCCGAAGAACAACGGCAGCAGGGAGGCGGCGACGCCGAGCAGGAACAGCAGCACACCCAGGAACACCCGGCCCTTGCCCAGTTTCGGCTGGTCCATGGCCGCGTCGCCCATCGCCTCCACCGGGCGGATGGCCACCGCCTTCCGGGCGACCCCGAGCGCCGCCACCTCGGCGGCGACGATTCCGGCGAACACGGCGACGAGCATGGGAAGCGGCCCGTAGGAGAACGAGAAGTCCTCGGGCACCATGCCGATGGTGGTCAGCGCCGCCCGCATCAGCTGGGCGACCAGGATTCCGGGGAAGCAGCCGAGCACCGACGCCACCGACGAGACGAGCAACGCCTCGGCGGCCATCATCTTGTAGATCTGCCGGGGAGTGGCGGCGACGGCGCGCAGCAGCGCCAGCTCCCGCCGCCGCTGGTGCACGCTGAGCGCGAGGGTGCTGGACACCACGATCATCGCGATCAGGATGACGACGGCGCCGAGCGATCCGGCCATCTCCTGGAGGTCGCTCCGGGCGGTGGCCACATCCGGGTTCTCCACCTGGCTGCGGTCCGAGCCGGTGCGGGTGTTGATGTCCTGCCCGTCCAGCTTGTCCTTGATCCGATCCGCGAGCTCCCCCGCGTCGGTTCCCGGCGCGGCGACGACTCCGACCGCCCGCACCCGGCCGGGGTCGCCGGACAGCCGCGCCGCGTCGGACTCCGTGAAGAAGACGGGCGCGGAGCGCAGCTCTTCGTCCGTGGACTTGAGCGTGGCGACGCCGGTGACCTTGAACCAGGCGGCGGCCTCGGTGGTCGCCAGCTTCACCCGGTCCCCGGGAGAGAGGTCCGCCCGGTCGGCGAGGTGCGCGTCGAGCACGACCTCACCGGACCGCTCCGGCGCCCGTCCGTCGCTCAGCTCGAAGGGGCCGAGGGCCGCGCTCGCCCAGCCGTGCCCCGTGGACGGCCGGCCGTTGTCGCCCTCCACCAGGTCGCCGGAGTCGTTCACCACCTGGGCGGGGAAGCTGACGTCGCCGACGGCCTCGCGGACGCCCGGTACCCGGGCGATCCTGCGGACCAGGTCGCGGTCCAGCGCGGCCGGCTCGGCCAGCGGCTTCTCCTTGGTCTTGCCGTCATGGACCTTGAAGGTCTGTCTGCCGCTGACGACGACGGCGGCTCCCGCGTAGCGCTGGGTCGGGACGCCGGACCCGATACCCGACTGCAGGAGAATGCCGAACGCGGTGATCAGGGCGGACGCCCCGACCAGCGCGACGAAGGCACCGACGAGCCCCGCCTTGCGCTCCCGGAGCGTCATGCGCACGAGTCGGAAGATCACCGGTCACCACTCCCCGAGGCGGGTCATGCGCTCGGCCACGCGCTCGGGTGTCGGGGACTCCATCACCTCGGCGAAGCGGCCGTCGGCGAGGAAGACCACCCGGTGCGCGTGGGAGGCCGCGACGGCGTCGTGCGTCACCATGACCACCGTGTGCCCGGTGGTGTCCACGACGTGGCGCAGGAGCTGGAGGACCTGCCGGCCGGTGCGGGTGTCCAGGGCGCCGGTCGGTTCGTCGGCGAAGATGACTTCCGGACGGGTGATCAGGGCCCGGGCGATGGCCACCCGCTGCTGCTGGCCGCCGGACAGCTGGGAGGGCCGGTGGCCCATGCGGTCGGCCAGCCCGACCTGGTGCACGACCTGCTCGAACCAGGCGGGTTCCGGCGACTGCCCGGCCAGCATCATGGGCAGCGTGATGTTCTCGGCCACGGTCAGCGAGGCCAGCAGGTTGTACGCCTGGAAGATGAACCCCACCCGCTCCCGGCGGAGCATCGTCAGCTCGGCCTCGTTCAGCCTCGCCAGGTCCGTACCGCCCAGCCGCACCGAACCGGAGCTGGGCCGGTCGAGCCCCGCCGCGCAGTGCAGGAAGGTGCTCTTGCCCGCGCCGGAGGGGCCCATGACGGCGGTGAAGCTGCCCCGGTCGAAATCGATGGTCAGATCGCGCAGGGCCGAGACCTGTCCCGCGCCCCGGCCGTACGTCTTGCTCACGCCCTGCAGCTGGACGGCCCAGCGGCTTTCGGGTCCCGGCACGCCGATCCCCATGGTCGCGTCCCCCTTGAAAGAAGTGTTCACCTGCTGCCCGCACTCACGCTAGAGACGTGGAACACCGCGGAACACGGCGTGCGCTGGTAGAGAGAAGGTGCAGTTTGCTGCCCCTCCATCAGCCGCTCGCGGGCACAGGGCAATGACCGGAATTCCGGTGATAAAGTGCGCACGGTTCATGCGGAGGGGCGGGGCGGGAGATGACCGTGGATTCCCACAGAACGATCTGCGTGGGTTCCTTCCGCACCATGACCTGGCAGTCCTTCGTCGGCCGGTTCCTCGCGTCCGTACCGTACGTCCTGGTCAGTGGCGGCACCGCGCTGGCCGGCCTGTTCGGTCTCTACGCCCTGGTCCTCGTCTTCGCGCTGAGCCTGCTGGGCCCGGGGCTGCTGCTGTTGCCCGCCTCCCTGATGCGATTACGCCGCAGCGCCGACGCCCATCGCCACCGGGCGGCGGCGGTGCTGGGCACCGGGATCCGGTCGGACTACCGCACGCCCAAGGGCGGTGTGCTGGTCCGGGCGCACACCCTGCTGACCGACCGGGCCACCTACGCCGATCTCCTCTGGCTGCCGCTGCACGCGCTCTTCGGTCTGTTCAGCTGCGCTCTGACGCTGGGTCTGTGCGTGGGAGCGGTGAGCTGGATGACCACTCCGCTGTGGTGGTCTCTGGTGCCGAGGGCGGAGTTCCTCGCCTGGGAGATCAACTCCTGGGCGGATTCGCTGGGAGCGGTGCTCGTCGGCCTGGCCTACGCCGCGCTGGCCGGGTTCCTCGTACCGGCGCTGGCACGGTCGCACGCGCGGATGACCCGGTTACTGCTCAAGGCCCGGCGCCGGAAGGTGACGCTCGCACGGCGGATCGAGGAACTGACGGCCTCGCGTGCGGAGGCCCTGGACGCCCATGCCGCGGAGCTGCGGCGCATCGAGCGCGATCTGCACGACGGCGCGCAGGCCGGTCTGGTGAGCATCTCGCTGCGGCTGGGCCTGATCAAACAGGCGGTGGCGCAGCGCCCGGAACAGCTGCCGGAAATGATCGACCGCACCCATGAACTGGCCGAGCAGGCCCTCACCCAGCTGCGTCAGGCCGTGCGCGCCATCTACCCGCCGATCCTCATCGACCGCGGGCTGGCCGAGGCGGTGCGGTCGCTCGTCGCCGCCTGCCAGGTACCCACCGAGCTGGACGTCGACATGGCCGCGGCGGACGGGCGCGCTGCGGTCGCCGTCGAGTCCGCCGCGTACTTCGTGATTTCGGAAGCCCTGACCAATGTCGCCAAACACAGCGGCGCCACCCAGGCCCAGGTCCGGTTGCATGCCACCGGGACCAGCATCCTGATCTCCGTGTGGGACAACGGCCGGGGCGGTGCGTCGGAGGACGCCGGAAGCGGGCTCCGGGGCATCAGGCGCCGCGTCGCGGCCTTCGACGGGACCACCGAGCTGACCAGCCCCGACAAGGGGCCGACCACCCTTCGAGTGGAGCTGCCGTGCGGATCGTGATCGCCGAGGACAACACCCTGCTGAGGGAGGGACTTTCACTGCTGCTGACCAACGCCGGGCATGAGATCTGCGCAATGGTGGCCGACGGCGACAGCCTCCTGCCCACGCTGTTGGAACACCGCCCGGACATCGCCGTCCTGGACGTCCGGCTGCCGCCGGCCTTCCGGGACGAGGGGCTGCGCGCCGCGATGGCCGCCCGTGCGGAGATCCCCGGACTGCCGGTGCTGGTGCTGTCCCAGTACGTCGAGCAGGCGTACGCGTCCAAGCTGCTCGCCCAGGGCGCCTCCGGGGTGGGGTACCTCCTCAAGGACCGGGTCGGCCGCATCGAGGAGTTCCTCCAGGCGCTGGACCGGGTCGCGGACGGTGGTGTGGCGATGGACCCCGAGGTGATCTCGCAGCTCATGGTCCGCAGAACGCGCGACGACCCGCTGGCCGTGCTCAGCGCGCGGGAGCGCGAGGTGCTGTCGCTGATGGCCGAGGGGCACGGCAACACCACCATCGGAGAGCTTCTGTTCATCGCCGAGACCTCGGTGAACAAACACATCGGGAACATCTTCAGCAAGCTCGGCCTGCCCACCACCGACGGCGGCCACCGACGGGTGCGCGCGGTGCTCACGTACCTCGACGCCGGCAACGCGTGAACGAGGGGCAGTTTTCTGCACCTCGGAAACGGGAGGTCACTCTCCTCCGCCGGGCGCCGACTCCGCGTACGGTCCCAGGTGTCGGCGCAGCCGCGCCGGACACTCACCTTCGTACCGCACGGAGACCCGTCATGTCCCAGACCCCAGGTTGGAAACCCGGCAAGGAACGCCCCTTGTGGCCATGGATACTGCTGGTCATCATCGCGGTGGGCGTCTGCGTCAACGTGGCCCTCACCGTCTGACGATCCCGGGCCCGCTCTGTGAGTTTCTATGAGCCACCGGCCGGCCGGCTGCCGCGGCCTGCCGGTTTCGTCGCGATCGTCGACTCCCTGGTGGCGGCCCACCACGGCCGGGTGGAGGTCCGTACGGCCCCGGACGTGAGCGCCACCTTCCGCATTCTGCTCCCCCTGCACGACTGAGCGCCCGGCTGAGCCGGTTCCTCAGCCTTTCGGGCGCGCTCCCGCCGTGCCGAGTCCGGGCGCGGCCGCCAGGAAGGTGTCGAGCACTCCGTCGGCGACCCGGACCGGGCCCTCGGGGCGGGTCTCGCCCGGGATCGTGCGGATCCGCCCGGCCTGCCCGGCCAGCGACGACGCCTCGGCGAACCACCGTGTCGCCTGCGAGGTGTTGCCGTCGAGCCGGGCGCCCAGCGCGTCCAGGGTGCGTAGGAACGCGCGGCCCCACAGCGCCAGCGCGTCCAGCCACGGCGCGCTGTCCGCCACGAAGCCGCGGTCCGCCACGCCCGCCCTGAGCGTGGCGGACGCGGTGGCCAGCAGCGTCGCGGAGGGGCGCAGGGCGTTCAGCGCCGCCCGCCGCGGTCCGGCGTCCCAGTGGTGACGGAACTCGGCCAGCCGGGCGGCCAGTTGGGGCGCCTGGGGCTGCCAGGGCCCGGTGCCGAAGGTGGGCGCGAGGTGCTGGGTGTCGAAGAAGGCGAGCAGCGCGGACACGGTGGCCGGGTCCGGATCGTCCCCGGCCAGATACGCGGCGGCGGCCCGCCAGGTGCGGTCCGGGTCGTACCCGGTGTCGTTCCAGGCGAAGTCCGCCCCGCCGAACAGGGCGACCTTGCTGGCGGCGGCCTGGTTCATCGGGTTGAGGACCAGGCCGGAGAGCTGCTGGTGCAGACCGGCCTCACGGGCGTCGTACGGGGCGAGCAGCAGCCGGCCCTCGGCCTGGCCGTAGTCGTTGACGGGGTAGTTGTCCCAGACGAACACCCTGCGCCCCCACACGGCGGCGGCCCGCGTGGCGTCGGCCACGGTGATCCGCGGCGGCACCACGTCCGTCCCGGTCCACATGATCTCGACCCGCGGGTCCAGCCGCTCGCGCAGGGCCCGCTTGTACGCGGTGTCGGTGACGTCGCCGTACTCGGTGGGCACCGTCTGGAGCGGCGCGGTGCCCTCGCGGGCGTCCAGGAACTCCTTCTGCACCCGGTTCAGCAGATCGGCCTGCGCCTCGCCCGCGGCCCGCTGCGAGGGCTCGCCATAGGCGGCGCGGTCGGCATCGCAGTTCCACCGGGTGTAGCTGATGTCGTCCAGCGGCACCGAGAAGCTGCGCACCCCGAGGTCGTACATCGCCCCCAGCTTGGCCCGGAGGGCCGTGAACTCGGCGGGGGCGCTGTAGCACAGGGAGTTGCCGGGCGAGAGCGCGAAGGTGAACCGCACATGGTGGCCGACGGCCTGCCGGACCAGCTCGCCGAGCTGGGCGAGCTGGTCGGCCGGGTACGGCTCGCGCCACTTCTCCCGGTGGTACGGGTCGTCCTTGGGCGCGTAGACGTACGTGTTCATCTTCACGTCCCCGTAGAACGCCAGCTGGTCCATGCGCTCGGCGTGGGTCCACGGGCTTCCGTAGAACCCCTCGATCACGCCACGCAGCGGCATCAGCGGATGGTCCACGACCGACACCGAGGCGATCCTCCGGGCGCCGGTGATCAGCTGACGCAGCGTCTGCGCCGCGTAGTACGTCCCGTCGGCGTCCGCGCCCGCGAGCGCCACCGCGCCACCGCGCGCGGCGAGCGCATAGCCTTCCGCGGGCAGTTCCCCGGGCACCCGGCCCCCGGCGGCCCGCAGCGCCGCCGCGACCGAGGCATCGGCGATCCGCCCGACGGTCACCGTCAGCTGCGGCCCGTAGCCGCCGCGCAGACGCTTCGCCCCCGCGCGGCGCAGGACGGAGGCGATGAGATCGCGCGTGGGCCGGTCCACCCCGTCGCCGTAGACCACGCGCACCTCCCGGGGCACCACGACGTCCGGGCCCAGCCGGGCCATCGCCTGCGGCCGCGGCACGACGGACGGCAACGGCCCCGCCCCGGCGGTGGCGGCGGTGGCGCCGACGGGCAGCAGCAGCCCGAGGAAGGTGAGGAACGCGATCACGGCGGCCAGAGGCCGGGAACTTCGGCGCATGGGACTTGTCCTCCGTGGCGTGAATGCCCCACCCAGCCCCTCCGGCGTTCGGCGGAGCCGCATATCCGGTGCTGCGGGGAGGGGCGGGGTGGGGAATCGTGCCCGGTGCGTGGTGCTCCGGGAACACATACCCACGCCCCGGCACGGGCCAATCCCGCACCGTCCGCTGGAAGTTGCGCAGCGGCCGGGGACGGCAGCGCGAGGTCCGATTTCCGCCAGCGCACCGCCACCGGCCGCCGCACAGTGGGAGCGTGATCACCGACGAAAGCAAGTACGAGGCGGTGTGCGGCCGCGATGCCCGCTTCGACGGCGCGTTCTTCTTCGCCGTCATCACCACCGGGATCTACTGCCGGCCCAGTTGCCCGGCCACCACGCCCAGGCGCCGGAACGTGCGCTTCTTCCCCACCGCGGCCGCGGCCCAGGGGTCCGGCTTCCGGGCCTGCCTCCGCTGCCGCCCGGACACCGTGCCCGGCTCCGCCGAGTGGCACGCCCGTGCCGACGCGGTCGGCCGCGCCATGCGGCTGATCTCGGACGGCATCGTCGACCGCGAAGGGGTGGCCGGGCTCGCCGCGCGGCTGGGGTACAGCACCCGGCAGGTGCAACGGCAGCTGAACGCCGAGGTGGGCGCCGGGCCCATCGCCGTGGCGCGGGCCCAGCGCGCGCACACGGCGCGGATCCTGCTGGAGACGACGGATCTGCAGGCCGCCGAGATCGCCTTCGCGGCCGGGTTCTCCAGCGTGCGGCAGTTCAACGACACCGTCCGGCAGATCTACGCCGCCACCCCCAGCCGTCTGAGGGACCCGAGGCCGGGGCCCGCCGCACGCTCCGGGGCGGCCGGAGTGCCGCTGCGGCTCGCCTACCGCGGCCCGTACGCCGTCTCCGAGGTGTTCGACTACCTCGGCAACCGGGCCATCGACGGCATCGAGGAGTTCACCGGGGAGCGCGGTGCGCGCGTCTACCGGCGCACTCTGCGCCTGCCGCACGGCACCGGGATCGCCGAGGTCGGCGAAGCGCGGGGGGACGGCTGGCTGGAGTGCCGTCTGCACCTGAGCGATCCGCGTGACCTGACCACGGCGACGCAGCGGATGCGCCGGCTGTTCGATCTCGACGCCGACCCCTACGCGGTGGACGAGCGCCTGGCCACCGCCCCCGCGCTCGCCCCGCTGGTCTCCCGGCGCCCCGGGCTGCGCGCGCCGGGCGCCGCTGACCCGCATGAGCTGGCTGTCCGCGCCGTGCTGGGCCAGCAGGTCTCGGTGGCGGCCGGGCGCAGGCTGGGCAACGCTCTCGTGGCCGCGTACGGGCAGCCGCTGCGGGCGCCCAGCGGTGCGCTGACGCACCTCTTTCCCACGGCCGAGGTGCTGGCCGACGCCGCGCTGGGCGAGCTGGGGATGCCCGAATCCCGCCACCGTACCCTGCGCACGCTCACCGTGGCCCTCGCCGACGGCACCGTCGCGCTCGACCCGGGCGCCGACCGCGACCATGCCGAGAAGACGCTGCTCGGCCTGCGCGGTATCGGCCCCTGGACGGCCGGCTACATCCGCATGCGGGCCCTCGGCGACCCGGACCTGCTCCTCACCGGCGATGTGGCCATCCGGGCCGGTATGCGGCACACGGGCACCGGGCCCATGGACGCCGAGGCGTGGCGGCCGTGGCGCACCTACGCCATGCACCACTTCTGGAAGGCCGCCGCCGACCGGCGCCGGACCACCCAGCGTGATGTCCGAATACCGCCAGCATTCCCCGTCGCGACCCCCCATCGTTGACAGTGAAGCGAAAGAGGACGAGAGAGCGCGACGATGACCATCTACACCACACTGGACAGCCCCCTGGGCGAACTGCTCCTGGTGGGCGAAGAGACACCGGACGACACGACACCGCACGGCACCACGCTGACCTCGCTGTCCATGCCCGGGCAGAAGAACGCGCCGGCGGTACGGCCCGAGTGGCGCCGCGCGCCCGACCGGTTCGCGGAGACCGCCCGGCAGCTGAGCGCGTACTTCGACGGCGGGCTCACCGCCTTCGACATTCCGTTCACGCCCGGCGGCACGGACTTCCAGCAGCGCGTGTGGCAGGCGCTGGAGGGGATCCCGTACGGCGCCTCGACCACCTACGGGCAGCTCGCCGAAGGGCTGGACGTACCCCGGGGGCAGGTCCAGGCGGTGGGCGCGGCGATCGGCGCGAACCCGCTGCTGCTGGTACGGCCCTGCCACCGGGTGATCGGCGCGGACGGGACCATGCGCGGCTACGCCGGAGGCGTCGACCGCAAGGTGTGGCTCCTCACCCACGAGGGCGCGCTGCAGCCGACACTCATCTGACGTGACGCCGCAATCTCGACAATCTCCGGAGGAACCAGGCCGATGACGGTCTTCACCACGATGGACAGCCCCCTGGGCGAACTGCTCCTGGTCGGCGAGGAGTCGGCGACCGCGAAGGGCGGCACCGCGCTCGTCTCCCTGTCGGTGCCGGAGCAGAAGCGCCGCCCCACCGTCCAGGACGACTGGACCGAGGACGCGGACGCCTTCGCCGGCATCGCCCGACAGCTCCGCTCGTACTTCGACGGCAAGCTGACCCGCTTCGACATCGAGTACGTCACCGGCGGCAGCGCCTTCCAGCAGCGGGTCTGGAAGGCCGTGGACACCATCCCGTACGGCACGACCCTCAGCTACGGCGAGATCGCCACCCTGATCGAGGCGCCGCGCGCCGCGGTCCGCGCCGTCGGCACGGCGATCGGGGCCAACCCGGTGCTGGTCGTCCGCCCCTGCCACCGCGTGATCGGCGCCACCGGCGCGCTGACCGGATACGCGGGCGGCCTGGAGCGCAAACGAGCGCTGCTGGACCTGGAGCACGCCCACCCGGCCGCCTGACGAACCACACCGAAGGAACCGCAGCTCATGACCGACCTCATGACCGACACCACCCTCTCCGCGAGCCAGGTGGCCGACCGCGTCGCGGCGGACGACTGGAGCGCGCTCACCGACGAACTGGGCGAGCACGGCAGCGCGCTCACCGGACCGCTCCTCACCCCCGGCGAATGCCACCGCATCGCCGGGCTGTACGACGAGACCGAGCGCTTCCGCACGACCATCGACATGGCCCGCTACCGCTTCGGTTCGGGCCAGTACCGCTATTTCACCCACGACCTCCCCGACCTGGTGCGCGAGCTGCGCGAGGCGTTCTATCCGCACCTGCTGCCGATCGCCCGCGACTGGGCCGGGAAGCTGGGCCGGCCCGCGCCCTGGCCGGACACCCTCGAGGAGTGGCTGGCGATGTGCCATGAGGCAGGGCAGGCCAAGTCCGCCCAGATCCTGCTGCGTTACGGCCCCGGCGACTGGAACGCCCTGCACCGGGACGTGTTCGGCGACATGCTCTTCCCGCTCCAGGTCGTCGTCGGGCTCGATGCCCCCGGCGAGGACTTCACCGGCGGCGAGTTCATCATGACCGAGCAGCGCCCCCGCGCGCAGTCGAGGGGATCGTCCACCACCCTGCCCAAGGGCCACGGGCTGATCTTCACCACCCGGGACCGCCCCGTGGCCTCCAAGCGCGGCTGGGCGAACGGCCCCATGCGGCACGGGGTGAGCACCGTACGTTCCGGACACCGCCACACCCTCGGGCTCGTCTTCCACGACGCCGCATGACCCCCGCCCCGGCCGATGCACCCACCAGGCGCCACACACTGATCGGCCCCGACGGGGCGCCCTACCGCAGCGCCACTCCGGGCAGTCTCGGCGGACACCGGGGCCTGCGGCTCTACGGGCGTCTGGACTGCCCCTCCGCGCTGCGGGCCATCGCCCGCGGCCACTACGTGAAGCACCGGGTGTTCTTCGCGGACGAGGCCACCGCGGTCGCCGCCGGATACCGGCCGTGCGCCGTGTGCCTCCCGCAGAGGTACGCCCTGTGGAAAGCCAACCGGGAGAACACCACCACACCATGAGCAGCCCTCTCACGGGACCACCGGCCTCCCGATCGCCCCTGATCGGCGCGGAGGAGCTGACCGCGTACGGCGATCTGCCCCGCCCCGCCCCACACACCGTCCCCGAACTCGACGCCCTCATCGGCCTGTTGGCCGCCAGGAAGGGCCGCGTCGAGACCGTCGCCATCGGCCACAGCCGTGACACGGCCTCCCGCGCCGCCGCCGACGCCTTCGCGGCCGCGTGGAAGGCGCGCGACGGGAAGGTCCTCACCAGGGTGGACTGGCCGGAGAGCGCCGCGTCCTGGCTGCGGCCCGCGCGCCGGCTGACCGCCGAGGAGCCCGACGCCTGGGTCATGGCCGCGGCGCCTCTCGGCTTCGCCCAGCTCGCCCGCCGGCTGCGGCACTCCACCGACTGGGACCCGGCCCGCACGGTCGCCTTCGCCGCCCTGAAGGACTCCCGCCTCCCCGCGCTGGCCGGGCCGGAGACGCTGCACGGCCTGCGCGGCGCCACCGCCGACGGCGGCACCTGGGAGGTACGCAACCGCTGGGTCACCTCCTACCCGCCGGCCGGGAGGAGCGCATGACCGCCCTGATCCCCCGCCCGCCCATGGAGATCGCCCCCGGGGCCGTGCACCTGCCCGGCTGGCTCACCCTGGAACAGCAGCGCGAACTCGTCACCGCCTGCCGTGCCTGGGCCACCGGCCCTGTCCCCATCCGCCACACCCGCCTGCCGCGCGGCGGCGTCATGTCGGTGCAGACGGTGTGCATCGGCTGGCACTGGCAGCCGTACAAATACACCCGCACCGCCGGGGACGTGAACGGCGAGCGCGTCGCCGAATTCCCCGACTGGATGGTCCAGTTGGGGCGCCGCGCCCTGCTGGACGCCTACGGCGACGCACCGGGCGCGGCCGTCTACACCCCGGACACCGCCCTCATCAACTTCTACGACGGCCAGGCCAAGCTGGGCATGCACCAGGACAAGGACGAGAAGTCCTCGGCCCCGGTCGTCTCGCTGTCCATCGGCGACACCTGCGTCTTCCGCGTCGGCAACACCGAGACCCGCACCAAGCCCTACACCGACATCGAGCTGGCCTCCGGCGACCTGTTCGTCTTCGGCGGCCCCTCCCGGTACGTGTACCACGGCGTGCCCAGGATCCACGAGGGCACCGCCGACCCCGCCACCGGGCTCACCTCCGGACGCCTGAACATCACCATGCGCGTCACCGGCCTCACGGACTGACCCGGCTCAGGTCAGCGGGCGTTGTGGAAGATGATGCCGAGGGTGGTCCGGCGCCCCGAGGCCACGGCGTTGGTGCCGTGGCGCATGGGGTGGCGGCGGTGGCCGTGCGGTCCCCGCGCGGGCCGGTGGCGGACGGGGAAGATCATGCCCTGGCCGAGCCGTGGCGTGAGGACGATGGCGCGGGACTGGGAGCGGGGGCGCTGTTCGACGAAGACGTTCTCCCCGCCGGTGAAGTCCTGGCCCGGCTCGCTCAGCATGAAGGCGATCTGGAGCGGGAAGACGATGTCGCCGTAGATGTCCTGGTGCAGACAGGCGTAGTCACCGGCGCGGTAGTCGAGGATGAGCGGGGTGGGCCGGCTCTGGCCGTTGTCCGCGCATTCGGCGAGCAGGTCGTCCAGGGCGGTGGGAAAGGTGCGTTCGTTCAGCAGGGGCGCCCACTGGTTGGCCATCCACGCCATCGGGGGGTACAGCTGCTCGCGCAGCGTCCGGACGAGCGGTACGGCGGCGGGGTCGGCGTAGTACTTGTAGGTGCCGCGGCCGAACTCGTAGCGCTGCATCACCACGGTCGAGCGGAACAGCCCCGGGTCGTCGAAGGTGTCGATGAGCGTCCGGCACTGCTCACGGGAGAGCAGCGGAGGGGTGAGGGCCACGCCGTCCTCGTTCAGCTGGGCGTACAGCCGGGGCCAGTCCAGGTCCGCGAGGGCGGGGACGGCGTCGTGGGCGGTGCGCGGTGCGTCCCCGGTACCTGGGTCGAGGCCGGGCAGGTCGAGGAAGAGTTCGGTCTGGTCCATGACCGACAGTCTTTCCCGGCCGGACGCGGGCGCGGAGCGCGATGGCCGAATCCCGCCAGCAATAGCGGCGCCAGGGCGCTTGGCTGGGACATGGACACGAAGCGTCTTGAGTTTCCCGGGAGTCGTCACACCATGTCTTCGAACGACAGCGCCATTGCCGTGATGCAGCGGTTCTACGAGGCCGAGCGCGCCTATGTCATGGCGGGCGGCGCCGGGCGGGCCGGATTCGAGGAGATCGCCGCGTGCCTGGACCCGCAGGTGGAGCTGCACCAGGCACCGGGCCTGCCCTTCACCGGCGTCTGGCACGGCCCCGAGGGCATGGAGCGGTTCATCGCCGTCATGGGCGAGCTGTGGGAGTCGATGGAATTCCTCGAACAGCGGCAGCTCGTGGACCGCGACACCGTGGTGGCGACCAACCGGGTGCGCTTCGTCGCGCGGGCGACCGGCCGCGAAGTGGTCACCTCGATCGTGCAGACGGTGACCCTCCGGGACGGCCGCATCCGCGAGATCCGGCCCTACTACTGGGACCCCGCCGCGATCAGCGAGGCGTGTGGCGGACGGGTCGTGGCGCCAGATTCCGATGGATCTCCAGCGCCGCGGTCGATCGGTTGAGCGTGATGTAGTGCAGGCCCGGGGCGCCCTCGTCCAGCAGCCGCCGGGCCATGGCGGTGGCGTGGTCGACCCCGATCCGGCGCCCCTCCTCGGCGTCGCCCTGGGCGGCCTCCAGCCGCCAGGCGAGGTCGTCGGGGAAGTGGGCGTCGCTCAGCTCGGCGAAGCGGCGCACCTGGCGGAAGTCGGTCGCGGGCATGATCTCCGGAATGATCGGGATCTCGCAGCCCGCGGCCGCCACCCGGTCGCGCAGCCGCAGATAGTCCTCGGCGTCGAAGAACATCTGCGTGATGGCGTAGTCGGCGCCCGACCGGCACTTGGCCACGAAGTGCCGGACGTCGCTGTCCCAGTCCGGGGAGCGCGGGTGGCGCTCCGGGAAGGCCGCCACTCCGATGCTGAAGCCGCACGACTCACGGATGAGCGCCACCAGTTCGCCGGCGTAGGTCAGCCCGTCCGGTTCCGGGAGCCAGGGCCCGCGGGGGTCGCCGGGCGGGTCGCCGCGCAGGGCGAGGACGTCGAGGATCCCGGCGTCCGCGTACTGGCCGATGATGTTTCGCAGTTCGCCGATCGAGTGCCCGACCGCCGTGAGGTGGGCGACCGGCCGCACGGTGGTCTCCGCGGCGATCCGCTTGGTCAGCCCGATGGTCCGGTCGCGCGACGAGCCGCCCGCTCCGTACGTCACCGAGACGAAGGTCGGCGCGTGACTCTCGATCCGCCGGATCGCGTTCCACAGGGTCCGCTCCGCCGCCTCGGTCTTCGGCGGGAAGAACTCGAAGGAGTACGAGCGCTCGCCCGCGGCGAGCACTTCGGCCAGGGACCGGCGTGGTGCGCGCGCCCGCGTCGCGGAAGCGGTCGCCGGAGCGGTGGCGGGAGCGGTCGCCGCCGTCATGCCGACCGCGCCAGGTGTGGTGCGAGGTCCTGGGCGGCCTCGGCGCCGTAGCCCTTGTCGAGCCTGCTCAGCAGGTCGTCCGCGGAGAGCTGGTATTCCTGGGTGCCGACCGACTCCAGGACCACCGTGGCCAGCGCGCAGCCGAGTTGGGCGGCCCGCTCGTGGCCGAGCCCCCAGGCGACCCCGGCGAGGAATCCGGCGCGCAGCGCGTCGCCGCCGCCGGTGGGGTCGGCCACCCCCGACGTCGGGGCCGCGGGGATGTGCAGCGTCGGCCGCCCCGCCGCCTTGATGCGGACGCCCTCGGCCCCGTCCGTGGTGATCCAGGTGCCGACCCGGTCCAGGATGTCGCCGTCGCTCCAGCCGGTGTGATCCCGGAGCAGCGCCGCCTCATAGGCGTTGGTGAACAGGTAGCGGGCGCCCTCGACCAGCCTGCGCGCCTCGTCACCGGTGGTACGGGCCAGTTGCTGCGAGGGGTCGGCGGCGAAGGCGTACCCCTGCCTGCGGCACTCTTCGGCGTGCCGCAGCATGGCCTCGGGGTCGTTGGGGGCGATCACCACGAGGTCGATCGCCCCGGCGCGCCGCACGGTCGGTTCGAGCGCGATCTCCTTCGCCTCGGTCATGGCACCGGCGTAGAAGGTCGCGATCTGGTTCTGGTCGGCGTCCGTCGTGCACACGAAGCGCGCGGTCCTGCGGGTCTCGCTGACCCGTACGGACTCCGTGTCCACGCCGTTGGACCGCAGGAAGCAGCCGTAGGCGGCGAAGTCGACCCCGGCCGCGCCGACGAGGAGGGGGGCGAGCCCGAGCCGGCCCAGGGCGAGAGCGATGTTCGCGGCGACGCCTCCCCGCCGGATGTCCAGATCGTCGGCGAGGAAGGACAACGAGACCTTGTCGAGCTGTCCGGCGATCAGTTGCTCGGCGAACCGTCCGGGATAGACCATCAGATGGTCGATCGCGATCGATCCGGTGACGGCGATGCGCACGTCGGTCTCCTCCTTGGGAGAGGCGGTCGGTGGGGGATCGAGGATTGACGGACTACAGACCGACCGCCGCGCGGAGGGCGTCGACGCGGTCGGTGCGCTCCCAGGTGAAGTCGGTCTCCTCACGGCCGAAGTGACCGTAGGCCGCCGTCCGGGCGTAGATCGGACGCAGCAGGTCCAGGTCGCGGATGATCGCGGCCGGGCGCAGGTCGAAGACCTCGGAGACGGCCTTCTCGATCTTCTCCGCGTCGACCGTGGCGGTGCCGAAGGTCTCCACGAACAGACCCACCGGCTCGGCCTTGCCGATCGCGTACGCGACCTGCACCTCGCACCGCTGGGCCAGGCCCGCGGCGACGACGTTCTTGGCGACCCAGCGCATCGCGTACGCGGCCGACCGGTCGACCTTGGACGGGTCCTTGCCGGAGAAGGCGCCGCCACCGTGACGGGACATGCCGCCGTAGGTGTCGATGATGATCTTGCGGCCGGTCAGACCGGCGTCGCCCATCGGACCGCCGACCTCGAAGCGGCCGGTCGGGTTGACCAGCAGCCGGTAGCCCTCGGTGCCCAGCTTGATGCCGTCCTCGACCAGTTCCCGCAGGACCGGCTCGACGACGAAGGTGCGGATGTCCGGCGTCAGCAGGGCGTCGAGATCGACGTCGGAGGCGTGCTGTGAGGAGACGACGACGGTGTCCAGGCGGACCGCCTTGTGGCCGTCGTACTCGATGGTGACCTGCGTCTTGCCGTCCGGGCGCAGATAGGGGATCGTCCCGTTCTTCCGCACCTCGGACAGCCGGCGGGAGAGCCGGTGCGCCAGGTTGATCGGCAGCGGCATCAGCTCGGGCGTCTCGTCGCACGCGTAGCCGAACATCAGGCCCTGGTCGCCCGCGCCCTGCTGGTCCAGCTCGTCGCCCAGGTCACCGTCAGTGGCTTCCCCGACCCGTACCTCGTAGGCGGAGTCGACGCCCTGGGCGATGTCGGGGGACTGCGAGCCGATGGACACCGAGACGCCGCAGGAGGCGCCGTCGAAGCCCTTCTTCGACGAGTCGTAACCGATGTCGAGGACCTTGTTGCGGACGAGCGTCGCGATATCGGCGTACGCCTTGGTGGTCACCTCACCGGCGACGTGCACCAGGCCGGTGGTGATCAGGGTCTCGACGGCGACCCGGGAGGTCGGGTCCTCCTTCAGAAGCGCGTCGAGGATGGTGTCGCTGATCTGATCGGCGATCTTGTCGGGATGACCCTCGGTCACGGACTCCGAGGTGAACAGGCGCAGTGTCATGGTGAGTTCCTCCGCTGAGGTGATACGGACGGTTGGGGTGGGTCGAGCGGGTGCCGGTCAGCGCTTGAGCGCGCGGTCCACCAACGGCCCCGCCGCGCCCGTGTAGTGGGCCGGGTCCAGCAGTTCGCGCAGGTCCTCGGCGCCCAGGTGGGCGGCCACGTCGGGGAGCGCGGCGAGTACCTCGGCGAGCGGGAGCCCGTCCCGCTCGGCCTCCGCGGCCGCCTCGGTGAGCAGATGCTTCGCCCGCACCTTGCCGAGCCGGGGCGCCAGCACGGCCGCGACCCGCTCGGACGCCACCCGGGCACCGGTCAGATCGGCGTTGTCCCGCATCCGCTCCGGACGGACCGCAAGGCCCTTCGCGAGTTCGACGGCGGTGTGGGCCGCCCCGCCGACCAGACGCAGGCACTCGCGCAGCAGCAGCCACTCGGCGTGCCAGCCACCGGCGGACCGCTCGTCCTCCGACAGCAGACTCTGCGTCAGCCCCGTGGCGATCACGGGGACCTGGAGGGCGGCGCTGCGCATCAGGGTGGAGAGCACCGGGTTGCGCTTGTGCGGCATGGCCGAGGAGCTGCCGCGCCCGGGCGCGGCCGGTTCGGTGACCTCCTGGACCTCGGTCCGGGTCATCGACTGCACATCCACGGAGATCTTGCCGAGCGCCCCCGCGGTGAAGGACAGCACGGCGCCGAGGTCGGCGAGCGGCGTACGGAGTGCATGCCACGGCAGCACGGGTCGGGCGAGCCCGGTCTCCTCGGCGAACGCGGCGCCCAGCCGGTCGAGGTACTCGGCTGTGCCGGACTCCCCCTGCGGCCCGTCGCCCAGCGCCGCGTATTCGAGGTACCCGGCCAGGGTGCCCGCGGCGCCGCCGAGCGAGACCGGCAGGCCCCCGTCGAGGAGCCGGTCGATCCGTGCGACGGCGTCCAGCAGCAGATGGCGCCAGCCGGCCGCCTTGAGCCCGAAGGTCGTGGGGACGGCGTGCAGGGCGAGGGTCCTGCCGACCATGAGCGTGTCGCGGTGGTCCGCGGCGAGCACGGCCAGCGCGGCGCACGTCCGCTCCAGATCGGCCCGTATCCGGCGCAGGGCGCGGGTGGCGACCAGCATGGCCCCGGTGTCGAAGACGTCCTGGCTAGTGGAGCCGCGGTGGACGTACTCGGCTGCCGCGGGGGCCGTGGCCGCCACCGCCCGGGTCAGCACCTGGACGAGGCCCACGACGGGGTTCGCCGTCTCGCGGGCGACGAGGGCCAGCGCCCGCGGGTCGAACCGGTCCGCGCGGGCCTGCGCCGTGATGGCGGCCGCGGCCTCCGCCGGGACGGTGCCGAGCCGGGCCTGGGCCCGGGCCAGGGCCGCCTCGGCGTCGAGCATCGCCTGGAGCCATGCCTCGTCCGCCACGTCCGCCTCGATGGGGGTGCCGGCCCGTACGGGTGAGAGCAGCCCGGTGTCCCGGCCGCCGTCGAACGTCGCGGTCATGCGGTCGCCTCCCTCTGGCCGCCGTGCAGCCCGTCGTGGTCCCCTTGCGACGCCCCGCCCCACACCGCCTGAAGCGGAGAGTCCGCGGCGCGGATGTTCAGCAGGGCGCGTGCGATGGCGTCCGAGTCGCCGAGCGTCACGGAGTTGACGCCGGGCCGGATACCGGCCGCGGTCACCCAGTGCACGGCCTCGGTGGGGACCCCGTAGGCGAACCGCCGCGGATGAGGGCTGCCGTGGACGTCGACGGTCCGGTACGGCCGCTCGGTGACCGCGAGTCCGCCCGTCCGGTAGCTCGTCCCGCAGGTGCCCGGGATGTCGTACGGACGGCACTGCCCCGTGGTGAGCAGATGGCGCAGCAAGGGGTCGGCGGTGCGGCGCAGGTCCGGCTCGGGCAGCCGGGCCTCGATGAGGACGCTCGCCCGGACCCGCCCGCCCCGCACGGTGTCCGACCCGGCGACGAAGGACGGGAGGGTCTCGTCGACGGTGAGCTGGAGGCCGGGCCCGATGATCCGGACCACGCCCGCCTCGATGAGGGCGACGAGTTCCTCGATGCGCGAGGCCGGGGGCCCGATCGAGAGGAAGGCGTTGAGCGGGGTGTACCAGGCCGTCAGCTCGTCGCGGTACGAGTTGCCCTCCAGACCGCCGTGGTCGACGGCGAGCCGGATCTCGTTGCGGAGGTCGCGCAGCACGTCCAGGGCCGCCTTGAGCGGACCGCTCACATTGCCCGCGCGGGCGGCGCGCACGTCCTCGCCGAGGTAGTCCAGCAGCCACTGTTGGAACGCGGCCGGGCCGGGGAACGTCCGGTTGCCCTGCGGACGGGCGAGGGCGTCCCAGCTCCAGTGGTCGTCCGGCGCGAAGCCGAACGTGTCCAGCAGGCGGCGCTCCGCCTCGCCTGCCGGGGCGGCCAGATACCGCTCGGTGAACACCTCACGGTCGGCGGCGCGGCCCCGTACCTCCAGCAGGGTGCCGTAGTAGACGCTCTCGACCTCCTTGGCGATCAGCGGCCACAGGTCGGTCCCGAAGTGCACCCGCTCGCCGTCGACGGCCCGCCGCCGGAACCCGGCGATCGTCGCGGGGGTGAGCAGCCGCGGCATGTAACGCCCGTGGGCGCCCTTCTCGTTCTCTCCGCGGGCGTGGTACGGAATGCCCCTCCGGGACCCCGCGTAGATCCTGGGCTCCCGGCCGGAGGGCTCGTAGACGAGGCGGCCGTCCTCGGTCCGGAAGGTGCCGCCCCGGCCGGCGGTGAGCAGGGCCATGTGGTCGAAGAAGTTCAGCCCGAGGCCGCGCAGCAGCACGGTCTGTCCCGGCTCGATGCCGCTGAGGTCCACATCGGCGGGGTTGGCGGGCGGGATGTAGAGCAGGCCGTGCTCGGCGGCGGTACGGGCGAGTTCCTCCTCGTGGGGCTCGGGCAGGGCGGGAACGTGCCCCTGGGCGAGGACGACCGTGTCCAGGTCGGTCAGTTGGACGCCGTTGTCGAGGGTGAGGGTCTGCGGACCGTCGGCGAGCGGTCCGCTGTTGTCCAGGGCGGTGGCCTGGACCTGGTGGACCGTGACGGTGACGTGGCGCGGGGCGTCGGCCACCACCCTGCGGAAGACGCTCTTCAGGTAGACGCCGTAGAACGCGCGGGTGGGGTACGCGTCGGGGCCGAGCCGACGGGCCTCGGCCAGCGTGCGGTCGTCGGCGCCGTCCCCATCAGCGTTCCGGCCGAGTTCGCGGGCCCACTCGTAGAGGCTGGGGCCCGGTGCCACCGGACCGTCCATCTCGACGCTGTCGTCGGTGAACAGGGTGATCTGCGAGGCGACCGTGTTCATCAGCAGCTGGTCGGACTGGCTGGTGCGCCAGACCCGGCCGGCCCCCACCGGGAACGGGTCCACGACGTGTACGGACACCTTGCGGTGCGAGCCGGACTTGCGCTCGTTGGCGCAGATCCGCTCCAGCACCGACAGACCGCGGGGCCCGACGCCGACGATTCCCACCTTCAGTTCGCCGCGGCTCATGCGGAGTTCCCGTCGCGCCCCGGGCCCGCCGGTCGCTGTCCCGTCACCCGGGTCACGAGCTCGCCGGGGTCGGTGGGCAGGGCGTTGCCGCGCCAGGCGACGTGCTGGTCGGGGCGGATGAGGACGAGGTCGCGCTCGTAGAGGTCGCGGACGACCGGATCCTCGACGTCCAGGGTGCGCAGGGGCAGTCCGGCGGCCTGGGCCGCGGCCTCCAGCCCCTTGACGGGCGGCGGCTCGGGGCCCAGCCGGAGCACGGTGTAGTAGGGCCCGAAGCGGTCGAAGAGCGAGCTGCCGGGGCCACGCCAGTCGTCGAGCCATACGTGCGGGGCGCGTCCGCCGGGGATGGCGGTGGGCGTGTAGGTGCCCATGGAGTCGCTCGGCGGCTCCTCGTCGGAATCGATGAGCGGGGAGCCGTCGTACCGGGCGCCGAGCTGCACGCCGATGGAGTGGGTGCGCTCGCCGTAGGCGCGGACGAGCGCACCGACCCGGGCCCGCGCCTTCGCGCCCTCCGGTGAGTCGGCCTCCATGACGCCGGGGCGCTCGATGTCGGCGAGGCCGGTGTTGAGTTCGCGGGCGGCGGCGGTGTTGCGCAGGGCGATCGGGCGCCGCTCACTCTCGTACGAACGGAGCAGTCCTGGTCCGCCCCAGCCCTGGATCGTCCCGGCCAGCTTCCAGGCGAGGTTGGCGGTGTCGTCCACCCCGGTGTTCATGCCGAAGCCGCCGTTGGGGGTGAACAGATGGGCCGCGTCGCCCGCGAGGAACACCCGGCCCACGGTGAAGCGCTCGGCGACCAGGGCGGCGCCCGGTGTCCACGGGCGGTGGCTGAGCACCTCGACGGGCAGCTCGGTGCCCGCCGCGCGCCGTACCAGCGAGGCCAGTTCGGCGGGGTTCGTGGTGTCCGGATCGACGGAGCTGGTGAGCAGGAAGAACTCGTCCCGGCCGTTGAGCGCGATGAGGTTCATGACCAGCTCGGGATTGAGCGACCAGTAGCTCCAGGCCCGCCGGCCGGTGAAGACGTCCGTGTGGAACGTCGGCAGCCGCAGATGGGCGGCGGTGGCACGGCGCCCCAGGATCTCCTGTTCCAGCGATCCGGGACCCTCGTAGTGCACGCCCAGGGCGCGGCGCACGAAGCTGCGGCCGCCGTCGCAGCCCACCGCGTACGGCGCCTGCCAGCTCTCCCGGGCCCCGCCGGCCACGCTCTCGGCCTCCAGGGTGACGCCGGTGGCGTTCTGCTTGAGGCCGGTCACCCGCCAGCCGAAGCGGAAGGTGATGTTGGGGCGGGTCATGGCGTGTTCGAAGAGGAACTTCTCGACGTACATCTGGTTGGCGCGGTGCACCGGCTCGGGCGTCTGGTCGGTGCGTGGCGTACCGGCCAGCGCCCGCATCCGCTCCCCCGGCGAGGGCAGCGTCAGCCGGGACAGCTCGAAGCCGCTGTAGCGGGTGAAGTAGGCGATGTCGAGGGTGTGATCGGCGGGCGGGCCCAGCCGCCGGATCTGGCCGGAGATGCCCAGGCGCCGGTAGTGCTCCATGGTGCGGGCGTTGTGGGTGTTGCCCCGGGGCTTGTCCTCCATGGTGGGCTCGGCGTTGAAGAGGACCGACTCGATGCCGTAGCGGTCGAGAAAGAGCGCGAGCATGATGCCCACCGGGCCGGCGCCCACGATGGCGACGGGAGTGCTTGGGACGTCGGCCATGTCAGCGGTCCCCCTCCCCGCCCGGCGCCGCCGTCACGGGGACGGCGTGGCCCAGAGCGGCGTCCAGCCCCTGGCGCAGGTCGCGCACCGGGTCCGGGGACGCCGAGGGCATCCGCATGGCGACGAACCCGTCGGGCCTGAC
Organism: Streptomyces sp. NPDC021212; assembly: GCF_044332925.1. Classification (NCBI taxonomy): domain Bacteria; kingdom Bacillati; phylum Actinomycetota; class Actinomycetes; order Kitasatosporales; family Streptomycetaceae; genus Streptomyces; species Streptomyces sp. NPDC021212. The sequence goes on along the minus strand of NZ_JBIRPZ010000001.1, from coordinate 332,326 downwards.
CAGGACTGCCCCGTCCTCGCCGTGGCCACGGAGGGCGGCCCAGACCCCGTCGGGGTCGGTCAGTTCGTGGCCCGGACCCACGGCGTGGGCGGTGACGGCCGGACCGTGGGTTCCGGAGACCTCGGCCGCGGCGCGCACCCAACTCTCGCCCCGCGCGCCGGTGAGGAGCAGGAACGCCCCGTGGCCGATGAGGTCGTGGGTCGCCGTCCGCTCCCCGCCGCGCCGCAGCCAGGCGTGCGGCATCCGGCTGCCGGGGCGGCAGGACTGGACGTAGTCGAGGCCGAGCGGATCCGGCTCGGGCCGCTCGGTGCCGTCGCCGGTGACGAACCCGGCGTCGCCGTAGTCGTAGCCCATCTCCAGGCCGAGGTGGGCGGTGGTGATCCGGTTCGTCTCGAAGTACTCGGCGAGGACCGCGCGCCGCGTCCGGCCGTCGGGCGTGTCGGAGAACAGGGCGGTCATCTGGGCCCGGTTCCACTCGGGGCGGGCCCCCGGGACCACGCCGGTGCCGGCGGTGAAGGCGATCTGGTTGAACAGCGAGAACAGCGCCCGCTCGACGACGCGCTCGGCGACCGGGCGCCGCTCGGCCTCGTAGCTGTCCAGCAGGGCGGGCGCTGCGTCGCCGGAGAGCACCCGGGCCAGCTTCCAGGCCAGGTTGTGGGAGTCCTGGACGCCGGTGTTGAGGCCGAGTGCGCCGGACGGCGGATGGCGGTGGGCGGCGTCGCCGACGAGGAAGACGCGGCCGGCGCGGAAGTGCTCGGCGACCGTGCCCTCCACGGGCCAGCGGCTGATGCTCTGCACCTCCATCGCGTGGTCCTGGGGGAGCTTCAGCGTCCGGCGGACCATCTTGACGATGGTCTCGTCGTCGAGTTCCGCCGCTCCCTTCGCGCCCGGCGGCCGGGAGAACATCAGCGTCCACTCCTCGGAGTGGCGTCCCCAGCGCTTGGGACCCATGGGCACGACGCCGCAGTGCTCCAGGGTGCCGTCGTCGGCGAGGCTGGAGACCCGGTTGACCACCGTGTCGTCGAAGGGGATGAACTCCGAGAAGTCGGCCCGGATGTGAAGGTTGATCCACTCCAGGAAGGTGGGGGTGCCCAGCATGCGGATGCCGAGCCGCTTGCTCACCGAGCGGCCGCCGTCGGCGGCGATCAGGTACCCGGCGCGGACGTGGTAGGTACGGTCCTCGGCGCGGTCCAGGATGGTCGCGGTGACGCTGTCCCCGTGGTCCTCGAACTCCACCATCTCGTGTCCGAAGCGGATCCCGCCGGGATTGCGCTCCTCGGCGTGGCGGCGGATCAGCGGCTCCAGCCATCGCTGGCCGAGGTTCGCGTGCGGGTACGCGGAGGCGGCCGCGTACCGCTCGGCCAGCGCCCCGCCGCCGTAGGCATCGGCGCGGTGGAGCACCTTGCGGTCGTACGGCTCGTCGCCGCCGAGGCTGGTCAGCCAGGCCATGGCGCCGCAGTTGACGGGCGGGGAGCCCTCGGCGTAGATGTCCCGGGCCAGTCCGTGATGGCCGAAGATCTCCATGGTGCGGGCGTTGAGGATATGGGCCTTGGGCTGGATCGACGTCGTCGCGTGGCGCTCGACGAGCAACGAGCCGACGCCGAGGTCGGAAAGGAAAACGGATGCCGTCAGGCCCGCGCCGCCGCCGCCGATGATCAGCACGGGGACGTCCAGGACGCGGGGGTCGTCACTCGGTCGGGATGGAGGTGAGAGGTTCATCGCGTGCCTCGTATTCGCCTTCTCGTGAGTCGTCGGCGCGGGGGCATGGGGCGGCGCCTAGGCGGCGGCCGCGACCAGTAACGTGGTTTCGAGGGCCAGCGGATGTACGGACTCCAGGCGCAGCCCGGCCGCGGTGAGGACATCGCCGTAGCCGTCCAGCGTCCGCCCGCGCCCTCCGGCGGCCATGAGGAGATGCAGGTCGTACAGGAGTGGCAGCAGTTCCGGGGCGCCTTCCTCAGGGATGACCCGCTCCACGACCAGCAGGCGACCGTTTTCGGGCAGCGCCTTGCGGATGTTGGACAGAAGGGTCACGGACCGGTCGTCGTCCCAGTCCTGGAGCACCCGGGAGAGGAGGTAGGCGTCGGCGCCCTCGGGCACCGAGGCGAAGACGTCCCCCTCGACGGCTTCGTAGCGGTCGGGGCCCACGGCGGCGTCCAGGTGGTCATGAGCGACGGGAATCATGTGCGGCAGGTCGAGAAGCACCCCGTGCAGATGCGGGTGGGCGCGCAGGATCATCGAGAGGAACTGACCGCTGCCGCCGGCGACGTCCATCACCGTGCGGCAGTGGGAGAAGTCGAAGGCGTCCAGGACATCGGGGAAGAAGACATTGCCCGCGTTCATGGCGCGCTGGAACTTGGCGCCCGCGCCGGGATCGCTGGCCAGATAGGCGTGGATCGAGGTGCCGAGGGCGTGTTCGAAACCGGAGGATCCGGTGCGGACAGCGGGCACCACCGCCCCCCACGCGGTGTGGAACTCCTCGCCGTAGAGCTGGATCATGTCGCGCATCGACGAGTCGCTGTCGGCGCGCAGCACCTCGCTCACCGGCGTCAGCTCGTAGCCGTGCTCCGGCGACCGGCCGAAGACACCCATGGCCAGCAGCAGCCGCATCAGCCGGGTGATGCCGTCCGTGCCCGAACCGGTGGCCGTGGCGAGGGCCGCGTCGGTGGTGTGTCCGGCGGCGATGTGGTCGGGGATCTCCAGGGCGACCGCGGCGTAGAGCGCCTGTGACTGCCAGGAGCCGGTGATGATGTCGACAACTTGGCGCGCGGCGTGTCCGTCGTGCATGACTGGCCCTTCTGATCGGGTGGGGCGGTGGTGATGAGGCCGCGCGTACGTCGGCGAGCGGCGTACGGCGGCGACGGTCAGTTCGCCCGTGGCGCGGCCCCGTGGGCGGCGGCGTCGTGCAGCAGCGTGCGGTGGCGCTCGCGGAGCTCCCGCTTGAGCACCTTGCCGGTGACGCCCACGGGCAGTTCCGCGCGGTCGGCGGCGATGAGCAGCGCGCGGAGCGGGGACAGCCCCTTGCGGGCGAGTTCGGTGTTGACGGCCTCCAGCAGGGCGCCCTCATCGGCGTCTTCGCGGTCGTGCCGGTCGTCGCGGTCGTCGCGGAAGAGGACGATGCCGATGGGGGCCGACTTCCCCGGGGCCTCGGGATCCTCCACCCCCACCACGGCGGCGTCGAGCGCCTGGGTGGCCAGCAGCAGGACCTCCTCGAGGGGGAGGCTGTGCACGGGCCCCGCGGCCGAGTGGATCACGTCCGGGGTGCGGTCGAGGTGGAAGAAGCGGCCCTGGCCGTCGCGCCGGACGATGTCTCCGGTGAGGAAGTAGCCGTTCAGCAGGGACTCCTGGCTGAGCTGGGGATCGTCCCAGTAGCCGGGGGTGACGCTGGGGGTGCGGACGCCGAGCATCCCGGCCTGTCCGTCGGGCAGCTCGTTCCCCTGTTCGTCGAGGACGGCGGCCTTCTGGACCACACCGGCGGGCCGGCCGATGAGCCGTCCGTACTCGGTCGACTCGGGGAAGTACACCTGCCGGAAGAGCACCATGCCCATCTCGGAGGAGCCCAGGCCGTCGTTGTACTGCGAGCCGGTCTTGCCGGGGCGGGAGCCGAGGCCGAGCAGGGGCCTGATGTGCCGCTCGTGCGAGGCGTCGCCCATGCCGTTCCAAGCGTGGATGTTCCGGGCGGCGCGGGGGTCGATGTCGGCGACGTCGATCTCCGCCAGGGTCAGCGGGAAGCCAAGGACGAACGTGGGATGGAACTGGTTGATCGCCCGGACCACGGACGGCCCGCTCGCATCGTCCAGGATCATGGTCGGGATGCCCAGCAGCAGCGCCATGCTGAGGTAGCTGATGCCCGACGAGTGGCTGTGCGGCAGGGCGGTGAGCATGCGGTCGGTGCGCAGGGACGGGAAGCTCCACAGGCGCTCGCGCTTGCCGACGAAGAACCCGCGGTGGGTGAAGATCGGCGCCTTCGGGCGGCCGGTGGTCCCGGAGGAGTGGGAGACCATCACCAGATCGTCGGGGCGGTGCCGGTAGGGAAAGCCGGGCAGCGGGGCGGGCGGCAGCGGGGCGGTCTCGTCCAGCTCCCGGATGTCCTGCAGCACGGGGGTCCGGGCGACGGCGAGGCCCTGCCCCGACCAGGCCTCGGTGCAGCCGTCGAGCAGGTCCTTGTCGCCGACGAGGAGCGTCGTCTGCGTGCGCCGGAAGTATTCCGCCGCGGTCGGGGACGCCATCCTGGGGTTGCAGTGCACGGCGGCGGCGCCGAGGCTGTTGATCGCTATGTGGTGGAGCAGTCCGTACAGCCCGTCGCGCGTGTAGACCCCGACGTGGGAGGACGGCCCCACCCCGTGGTCGCGGTACCAGGTGGCGTACCGGATGACGGTGATGCGCATGTCGTTCAGGGAGACGCCGGCCGGCTCGGTCTCCGCCCAGCCGGGGACGGTGACGTCCGGGTGATAGAGGAGCGGCCTGTCACGGTCCCGGGCGATCGACCAGGCGCGCCAGAAGAAGTTGCCCGCGCCGAGCCCGCGATCGGCGTGCAGCCGCAGGCGCTGGGCCGCCGACCGTTGAGTGCCGAAGATCAACATGACGAATCCTCTTTCACCGTGTCTGGACGGATGGTTCGCTCGGTAGGTCGCGAAGCGCCTTTCTGAGGCGCTCGCTCATGGCCGTGACGCGGATGCCCAGCGGCAGGTCACGGCCCGGCTTCGGCGGCTCCGACTGGCGTACGGCGGCGGCGACCCGATCGTCGAACTCCCGGTCGGCCCGGATGAGATGAGCCTTGGGGAAACGGTCCCTCAGCCGCCCGACGAGCGCCGCTGCGTCGTCGCCGGTGAGCACGGAGCAGATCCCCTTCTCGGTCTTCGCGACCAGGACGGGGCCGAGAGCGCTGTCCGAGACGGAGAAGCTGATGGCGATGGAGTTCGCGCCGGTACGGAAGTTGGTCGGCGTCATGCCCAGAATCTGCTGGGACACGGCGTAGAAATTGCCCTGCGAGGTGAAGCCCGACCGGTAGATGGCCTCCGTCACCGTCTCGGCCTCGGAGATCACCCGGCGCAGCCGGTCGGCCCGGCAGCCGGCCACGTACGCCTGCGGGGTCACTCCCGTCAGCCGTTTGAAGACCCGGTGGAAGTGGAAGCGGCTGAAGCCGGCCGCCTCGGCGAGGGTGTCGAGGTTCGGTGTCTCGCTCGCCTCGTGGATCAGCTCGCAGGTCCTGGCGATGGCGGTCACATAGGAGTTGTGCGCGCCGTCCTCGCGCGGTCTGCACCGGCGGCATGGCCGGTATCCGGCGCGTTCGGCCGCCTCCGGGTCGGTGAAGAAGACGGTGTTCGCCCGGCGCGCCGGCCGGGAGACGCAGGAAGGCCGGCTGTAGATGCCCGTCGTCCGCACCGAGTAGTAGAAGATTCCGTCCGCCTGCCGGTCCCGGCGCTGAACGGCTCGCCACCGCTCTTCGTCGTCGACGTAGGAGGACACTGTCCCGTCCAAGCCTGTTCCTCCGGGATGCGCTGATTCCGTTGTGGGGGGGTCTGCGGAGGTACGCGTGCGGGAGGTGGTCCCGCGGTCCCGCCGGGGCGGGCCGGTGGCGCCGTGCGTGCCGCCGGCCCGCCGCGGGGCGGCTACTTCTCCAGGCAGAACTCGTTGATCGGGTAGCCGACGTGGCGGTCCTCGACCGGCAGATAGCCGAGCACCTTGTCGCCGGGCTTCAGCTCGGTGCTGTTGAGCACCGTGCCGCCCGGGCCGAGCACCCGGACGTGCCAGTCGTCCTGGAGGATCAGATTGGCCGTACGGCCGTCGGGGCCGACCGCGTCGATGGAGAGCAGCGGGCGCGTCTCGATCTTGACCCGGCCGACGGTGACCAGGCGGGTTTTGCCGTGGATGTCCACGGCGGTGACCTTGCTGCCGGCCTTCAGCTCGCTCAGGTAGTTCGTGCGCTCGTTCTCGCCGACGGTGTACGAGTGGATGGCGCCGGCGTTGACCCGGAACGGGCGGGTCGGCATGTACGGCAGCGGATGGGTCTCGCTGACGCAGAGGATCATGCCCTTGGAGTGCGAGCCGACGAGGATGCCCTCGTCCTTGCCGAAGTAGGTGGCGGTGTCCACGCAGGCCCGCTCGCCCATGCCGACGTGCGCGGTGGCCGTGACCTCCAGCTCGACCAGTTCGAGGTCGGGTATGCCGCCTTCGGCGGCCGCCTTGAGCGCGGTGACGTCACCGACCTTGGCCGGGGCCATCAGCACGCCGTCGGAGCCGAGTTCCAGCACGCCGAAGATGATCTCGGCTTCCTCCACGTCCTTGGCGACGGTGACGAGGCTGCCGTTGGCACGGGCGGCGGCCGCGATCACGATCTCCAGCGGGATCTTGGTGGGGTCGCGGAAGAGCAGCACGCTCCACTTGTCGACGCGGCCGGACTGGCAGGCGTCCTCCAGGGTCTCGGCGTCGATGATCTCGACGAACCGGCCGAACTCCACATCGGGGTGGGCGAGCGCCAGTTCGGCCGGCTCCCCGTGCTTGGCGGGGTCGACGATGACGACGTCCGCGGCGCCGAAGCTCTCGGGGAGCGTCTGGCCCTGCGGGAAGAGGACCTTCTTCACCGTCGGCGGCAGCTTCTCGAGGTCCGCCGGGTCGGCGGCGAGAATGCCCTCCACGCGGGCGTGAATCGCCTCCTGGACGATGGCGTCCTTCGCCGAACCGACCGAGCGGATGTCGACCCAACTGAGCTTCACAGTGCACCTGCCATTCGCGGAGTTTGGATGAGGGGAGAGCCCTTGGGCCCGTGAACGATCCCGGCGAGTTCCGAGACGGTCGTGCGGGGATCGGCCGAGTTGAAGACCCGCCGGCCGACGGCGAGTCCGCTGCAGCCGACCGCGAGCGCGGAGACCGCGAAGTCCTGGAGACTCTGCGACGCGTCGCCGCCGCCCGCGACGATGATGGGGAGCGGGGAGCTTTCGACCACCTCGGCCATGCGCTCCAAGGGAGAGGCGAACACGGTCTTGACGATGTCGACGCCGAGGTCGGCGGCGATGTTGACGACGTGCGCCACCAGCGCCGGGTCGGCGGGGTCGGTGACCCGCGGACCCCGTGGGTAGATCATCGCCAGCAGCGGCATCCCCCATCGGTCACAGGCCGCGGCGACCGTGCCCAGGTCGGCCAGCTGGTCGGCCTCGGTATCGGAGCCGATGTTGACGTGCACGCTCACCGCGTCCGCGCCGAGGCTGATGGCCTCGTCGACGTCGCCCACGAGCACCTTGGCGTTGACGTCCGGACCGTGTGCCGTGCTGGCGCTCAGGTGGATGAGCAGCGAGCAGTCCGAGAGCAGCTCGGGGGCGAGCACCCGGGCCCGGCCCTTGTGGACGACGATTCCGTCGGCCCCGCCCGCGACCACGTCACGGACGAGCGTCTGGAAGCCGCTCACCGTCGCGATCGGCCCGTCGGAGACGGAGTGATCGAGTGGCACGAAGAGATAGCGATCGTCGCCATGCCCGGAAAGTCTGGCTAGTCGTAGTGATTTACCCGATGAAGACGTGCTCGGCATCAGACACTCCCTTGTGCTGACGAAGTGTGGGCGTCAGGTCCTTTTGCGGACCATCGTCAATCCGTCGCCGATCGACAGAATGACGGCCTCGACTCGCTTGTCCGCCGCGACATGAGCGTTGAAGGCGTGCATGGTGGCGCCCTCTCCGTCCCGGTCGTCGACGACGGTTCCGAACCAGAAGACGTTGTCGACGAGGATGACGCCGCCGGGGCGCATGCGGGGCACCAATTCCTCGTAGTAGGCGATGTAGCTCTGCTTGTCCGCGTCGATGAAGGCCAGATCCACGACCGGATCGGCCGGCAGGGAACGCAGCGTCTCCAGGGCGGGGCCGAGGCGGAGTTCGATTTTGTCGTCGACGCCGGCCTCTTTCCACGCCTCCCTGCCGAGGCTGGTCCATTCCTCGCTCACATCGCAGGTGAGGAGGTGGCCGTCGACCGGAAGGCCCTTGGCGATGCACAGGGCGGAGTAACCGGTGAAGGTCCCGACCTCGATCGCGTTCCGCGCCTGCATGCTCTGCGTGAGGAAGGTGAAGAACGAGCCCTGCGGAGTGCCGATCTGCATCCGTGACCGCTCACCGACGCCCGCGGTCCGCTGGATGAGATTCCGCTGCGACTCATCGACCGGGACGCTGTTTTCGACCATGTACGCATACAAGCGCTCGGATACCGTCGTTGGTCTCATGCGAGAAGTCTTGCAGAGGCGGCACTAGAGGCCGTCTAATAACTGTCTAGAAAAGTGGAGTTAAGCATTTCGCTTGACTCGGAGCATGAAAAAAGGCAGCACAGACCAATTGATGGTCCGTGCTGCCCTTCCCGGATCTGCGAGCGGCCGATTCAGCCCGGGAAACCCCAGGTCAGACCTGAGACATACCCCAGGTCAGTAGTGCCAGGCCAAAACCTCCTCGGGGAGGTCCTCCAGGACCGCCACCTCCGACGGCTTGCGATTCATGTACTCGGGATTGCACCCCATGTACCCCAGGCGCCGGGCGACCGGTGCGAGGATCTCGTAGAGAATGCGCTGCCGCTTCCAGGACGGCTGGACGAACCGCAGCACGTCCTTGAACTCCAGGGAAGTCACCGCTCGCTGGAGCAGCTTGGGCATCCCCTCGGCGTTCGTCTTTCCGTCCTGAGCCAGACAGAAGAGCTGACGCATGACCATCTGCTCGAAGCGCGTCCCGTTTCCGATGACCTCGCAAATGGCGTAGGTCTTGTCACCCGTCGGGTTCCACCAACGGTGCTCGATTCCCGGCTGGATCAGGATGCTCTGTCCCACCTTGTCGAGCACCGTCTTGCGACCGCCCTGGATGACGGCGAGCTTTCCCCGCACGAGGGTGAAACGCTCATGGCTGATCGGATGAATGTGCACACCCGCGGCAAAGCCGCCGGGTTCGACATACAGATCCATCACCGAGCGCTTGCCCCCGCTTTCCGAGGCCGGCGTGCGGACCACGATCCGTTCGCCGCAACGGGGGTTCTCGTAGACCTCTCCAGGGCTGACGTTCACCGGAATCTCTCCTTCGTCCACGACGCTTCTCGCAACGTGACTACAGCCTGCGCGCCAAGGCCCTGGGCACGCACTCACATTCTTGCCCTCGCATTCACCACCACCGTCCGGCTAGACGATGGCCGCCGCTCCCGCACGAGCGACGATCAGGTCCTCATCGCCCATTCCGCCGCTGACGCCGATGGCGCCGACCGGCGTGCCGTCGGAAACCAGCGGCAGACCGCCGGAGAAAAGCGCCATACCGGGCTGGCTGGCCAGGCTGCTCACCAGGACCGAGTCCTGCTTGATGGCCTCCGCGAATTCATTGGTGGGCGTACGGACGACGAGCGCGGTGCTCGCCTTGTTCTGCGCGACGCTGGTGGCCACGGCCGGGGCACCGTCCATGCGCGACAGCGCCTGAACGTGGCCGCCCGCGTCGAGGACGACGACCGCCACCCGGGCGCCCAGCTCTGCGGCCTTGCGCAGCGCCGCGGTGATGCCCTGCTGGGCACCGGCGAGAGTGATCGTGCGGGTCTCGACGACGGTGGCTTCGAGCTGCTCGACAGAGGAGGTCATGGGCGTGCCTTTCTTAGGACCGGCCGGAGCCGGAGTGGACAACAGGGGAGAAAGAACAGGGCGGGCGCAGGAGCCGGGCTCCGGACGGGATCAGGCGGTCGACTCCTCGCTCCGGGCCGCGGCACCGGAGCGGAAGAAGGCGGCCAGGAGAGCGGCGACCGCCAGGCTCGCCACCGCGCCCACGAGCACGGCCAGGTGCATGCCGTCGAGGGTTTCGGCGATGCTCGCCTTCGCGCCCTCGGTCGCGTCGGCGCCGAAGACCGCGACGGCTGCCAGCACCGGGGTGCCGAGGGTGAGGGCGATCTGCTGGCTCATCGTGCTCAGACCGGTCGCCAGGCCCTGCTCCTCATTGGGCAGGCCGGAGGTGGCGATGACCGTGTAGGAGACGAGACCCATGGCGTGGCCGAAGAAGGCGACCGCGACGGCGACGAGAACGATGTAGATCCCGGCGGCGCCCTCGTCCACGGTGAGCAGCCCCAGGAGGCCGAGTCCCTGGACGGTGAGGGCGGTGACGAGGGTGCGCTTGCTGCCGATGGCACCGATCACCTTGGGGGCGACAAGTCCGCCCACGATGGCCGCGATGCTGGACCCGCCGAACGCCAGCCCGGAGGCGAGCGGCTTGTAGTCGAGCACGTCCTGCAGGTAGAGCGTCATCTGGAAGACGGCCGCGCTGGGCATGCTGACGACGAGGAGCCCGGCGAAGTTGCCCCAGCGCACGGTGGGCCGCTTGAGCACGCTGACCGGCGCCAGCGGGTTGGAGCTGCGCAGCTCGATGAACCAGAAGGCGACCAGCAGCGCCGCGGCGAGGATCAGGCAGCCGATGACGACGGGGTCTCCCCAGCCGTCCTGCTCGGTCGCGGAGATGCCGTAGACCAGGCTGACCAGACCGCCGGTGACCGTGACCGCGCCGGGAACGTCGAGGCGGCTGCGGGTCCGCTCGCTGCTGTCGCTCAGGACGCGCGGGGCGAATACCAGGATCAGCACGACGACCGGCAAGTTGATCAGGAAGGCCCAGCGCCAGCTGAGCAGCTCCGTCAGCACTCCGCCGAGCACCGAGCCCAGCGCGAAGCCGCCGGTGAGAAGCGTGCCGTTGAGCCCCAGGGCGCGCTGGCGGAGGGGGCCTTCGGGGAACGAGGTGGTGAGCAGCGACATCGCGGCGGGCGTCGCCATGGCCGTGGCGAGCCCCTGGCCGGTGCGGCCCGCCAGGAGCATGCCGGGCGACTGGGCGAGGCCGCCGACCAGCGACGCGACGCCGAGGATGACCATGCCCACCAGGAAGAGGTTTCGCCGGCCGAAGAGGTCGGCGATGCGCCCGAACAGCAGCGTGAAGCCCGCGGCGGGCAGCATGAAGCCGGTGACGATCCACTGCAGGGTGCTCAGCTCGAAGCCGAGGTCGGACCCGATGGTCGGCACGGCGATGTTGAGCACGGAGAAGTCGACCGCGAGCATGAACTGGGCACCGAGCAGAAGGACGAGAATGAGCCGGTGCCGGGGCGTCATCCGATCCTCGGCGGGTTTGTCCCGCGCCTCACTGATGGCATCGAGCTCCGTCATCGTTTTCCTCTCCTCTGGCGTCTCATGTCCGTCGGCTCGCACCGCGCCGCTGTGATGTTCCGGGGCCGCCAAGGGCCCACGGCGCGGCTCGTGATCGATCCGACGGTGGAGAAACACCGCGGGGCGCCGGGGGGTTGCATCGCCGCGGAAGCGGCCTGGCCGACGGCTGCCGCCGGAAAATTGCGGAGCAATATTCCGGGTGAGGGTCCCGCTCGGCGGCAAGTAGCGTCGCCCGCGGCCGTCGCGTGCTGCGCCGGAACCGGCTCACAGCCTCCTCGACGACGGCCAGAGAGGCCATGCGATGACAGACGACAGAGGCGGGATGGAACGGCGACGTTTCCTTTACGGGGGCGCCTCCGTTGGTGGAGGAATGCTGCTCGGCGGCGCGGCCGGCACCGCGGCGGCCGCCACGCCGCGGGACGCCACGACGCGTGCCGCGGCGGCGCGGGACGGCGTCGCGATCACACCCGGCGACCGGAACTACGCGGATGTGGTCAGAGGCTGGAACCAGCGGTACATAGGCAAGCCGGAGAAGGTCCATCTGGTCACCACGACCGACCAGGTCGTGGCGGTCACCCAGCAGGCGGTGAAGGAGGGCAAGCGCCTCGCGGTGCGCAGCGGCGGGCACTGTTTCGAGGACTTCGTCTATCACCCGGACGCGAAGGTCGTGGTCGACCTGTCGGAGATGCGCCAGGTCGCCTTCGACGCCGAGCGCAAGGCGTTCATGGTCGAGTCGGGCTGCCAGTTGCTCGACGTCTACGAGGCGCTCTACCGCCGCTGGGGCGTCGTCATCCCGGCGGGCATCTGCCACCAGGTCGGCGCGGGCGGTCATGTCAGCGGCGGCGGCTGGGGCATGCTGTGCCGTCTGCTGGGCCTCGTCGTGGACCATCTGTACGCGGTCGAGGTGGTCGTCGTGGACGCTTCGGGCACCGCCCGGGCGGTCGTCGCCACCCGGGAGGAGTCGGACCCGAACCGCGACCTGTGGTGGGCGCACACCGGTGGGGGCGGCGGCAACTTCGGCATCGTCACGCGCTACTGGTTCCGCAGCCCCGACGCCAAGGGCTCCGAGCCGTCCGCCCTGCTCCCCCACCCTCCGGCCGAGGTGCTCATCAACGCCGTTTCCTGGCCGTGGAGCTCGCTCACCCGCAAGGACTTCGACACCCTGGTGAAGAACTACGGCGCCTGGCACGTCGCGCACAGCGCCCCGGGCGACCCGTACGCCGGGATGTGCAGCTACCTGGGGCTGAATCACCGGTCGAACGGCGCCATCGGGATGATCACCCAGATGGACGCCACCGTGCCGAACGCCGAGCAGATGCTCGCGGACTTCGTGGCCGCCATCGGCAAGGGCGTCTCCGTCGCGCACGAGGCGGCCACCACCAGGACCGGTGAGCTGGCCGCCATGCCCGAGCTGGTGAAGCCGCGCCGCATGCCCTGGCTCCAGGCGACCCGGTACCTCGGCACCGCGACCCTGACCCTCAACGACCCGACGCTGAAGGGAGACTTCAAGTCGGCCTATATGCGGGCCAACTTCCCCGACACGCATCTTGACGCGCTCCACAAGCATCTGACCAGCGACGCCATCGACAACCCCACCGCATCGGTGCAGCTCAGCTCGTTCGGCGGCCAGGTCAACGCGGTCGCCCAGAACGCGACGGCCTCCTCGCACCGCAGCTCGGCGTTCAAGATGTCGTGGATGCTGTACTGGACGGAAGCGGCCGACGAGGCCAAGTCCCTGGCCTGGATACGGGACTGCTATCACGAGGTCTACGCCGAGACCGGCGGCGTGCCGGTGCCGAACGACATCACCGACGGCGCTTACGTCAACTACCCGGACATCGACCTCGGTGACCCGAAGTACAACAGGTCGGACGTTCCGTGGCACGACCTGTACTACAAGGACAACTACCCGCGGCTGCAGGCGGTCAAGAAGAAGTACGACCCGCGGAACGTCTTCCGGCACAGCCAGTCGGTGCAGCTGCCCGGCTGACCCGGACGAACGCGCGCTGACACCGCACCGGCCGCCGGATCCGGCGGCCGGTGCGGTGCTGTGGCATACCGGTCCGGCTCCGCTCCCGGGGCATCCCGGCCCGCGCTGTGCAACCATTGCGGAAGTGCCGGTGTTTCTGTAGCTGATGGACGATATGGCGGAGCAGCTGACCGAGCGCCTGGCGTCTGACCTGGATGACGGCTTCACGGAGCTGGTCCGGGTCCACGCCTCGGCGGTGCGTGCCTTTCTGTTCCGGGTCTCAGGATCGGCCGCCGAGGCGGACGACCTGGGCCAGGACACCTTCTTACGCGCCTATTCGGCGCTGCAGACCTACTCCCCGGAGCGCCGGCGCAAGCTGAAACCCCGGGCATGGCTGATGACGATCGCGGCGAACGTCTGGCGCAATCATGTGCGTACCAGCGTCCGTCACCCGGTGTCGGCCACGCGTGCGGAGGACGCCTGCGGCAGCTGGCCGGACGAGAGTCCGGGACCGGAGGAGCGGGCGGCGACGTCCGCCGACCGTACGGTTCTGGTCAAGGCGCTCACCGAGCTGCCCGAGAAGCACCGCGTCGCGGTGGTGATGCGCCACGTCATAGGGATGAGTTACAGCGACATGGCCGAGGCCCAGGGCTGCCCTGTGGGTACGGTCAAGGCACAGGTATCCAGAGGGATCGGCACGCTTCGTGAGATCTTGACACCCGAGGCGGCGGTGTTGGGGGAGGTGACCAGATGAACTACCGGAATGATGAGGAAGAGCGGCCCGCGGAGGGACAGTTGGAGCACGCCTTGGCCGATCTCGCGGCCCCCGCACCGTCAGACTTCGCTCTGAGGGTACTGCAGCGCGTAGGAATTCCGCGAGAGCGCTACGACACCTACAGCCATCTCGACAGCGCGGCGGGCGGCCTCTATGTGGCCTGCAGCCCGGACGCGGTGACCGGCTCGGCCAGCGACACGATGGTGACCGGCTCGGAGGAATTCGAGCGGTTGCATCACGCCCGCACCGGCCGGACGGCCATCCGCGCCTCGGTGCCCTTCCCCGGGCTGCGCCCCGCCCTGCGCACCGGCCGGGCGAAGCGGCTGCCGATCGATCTGGGGGGCCTCACCGACCTGGAGTGCGCCGTGCTCCACGCGGTCCGGTCCATCCCCTCCGGCCAGCTGCGGCCGATCACCTGGCTCGCGCGAGAGGCGTCGCTGCCCTCCGCCACCCGGCCGATCACCGAGGCTCTGGCCAAGAACCCGGTGCCCGTGCTGATCCCCTGCCACCGCGTCACCTATGAGAGCGGCGCGCCGTGCGACGCGGCCTATCCGGAGCGGGTCGGGGATGCCCTGCGGAGCGCGGAGGGCATCGATATGCACCGGCTGGAGGAGCTGACCGAGCGCGGGGCCGTCTTCCTCGGCAGCGACACCACGCGGATCTACTGCCATCCGACCTGTGCGCACGCCCGCCGGATCACCCGGCCGCACCAGGTGCCGTTCCGTACCGCCGGGGATGCCCGGCAGGCGGGCTACCGTGCCTGCAAGAGCTGTCGTCCCGCTACGGTCTGAGTCTCCGGCGCGGAAAAGGCGGAGAAGGAGGAGATCCATGCAGTCCGAAGCCCGTGCCCCGGTGACGTCCGTGGCGCTCGCCGAGGAGCCGAGCCCCTGTGGCCGGCTCGTCCTCGCGGCCACGAATGAGGCGTTGCTCGCCTGCGCGTACGACACCGCGGAGGCCGTGCGCCGGCGCGTCACCCGCGCGGGAGGCAGCGCGGTGGAGTTCCGCACGGAGGCGGAGGCGACATCCGAGCAGCTGGCCGTGCTGACCGAGGCGCGCGCCCAGCTCGCCGCGTATCTGGCCGGGAATCTCCGGTCGTTCTCCCTTCCCCTGGATCTCTCCCTCGCCTCCACGTTCACCGCGCAGACGGTGCTCGCGCTGGAGTCGTTCGTGCCCTACGGCCGGACCGCGACCTACGGCGAGCTGGCCGCCGTGCTGGACCGCCCGCGCGCCGCGCGGGCGGTGGGGATGGCGCTCGGCTCCAATCCGCTGTGCGTCGTGCTGCCCTGCCACCGCATCGTCGGAGCGAAGGGTTCACTGACCGGATACGCCGGCGGTGTCCCCGCCAAGCGCTTCCTGCTCGCGACGGAAGGGGCGGCCTGACGGGGAGTCTCCCGGCCGTCGGCCGCCTCCCCCGCACACCGATTCCCTCCGGATGCAACCTTCGGCGGCTCTCCGGTGTTTTTCCGGGGGACGGCGCATGAGGTCCTCTCGGGCGCCGAGCGGTGAAGCGGGAAGGGGAACCCGTCATGGCTGCATATGTGGACCCGGAGCCCGACTGGTGGGGCGCCGATCTGCTGGGCGCACCACCGGGCAGCGCCCTCTGGGCCCAGGCCGGGCATGGCGTCACCTATCACACACTGCGGACCCAGGTCGCCCAGATGCGTCGGCTCTTCGACGCCTATGGGATCCGTTCCGGACACACCGTGGCCCTGCAGGGCGCCCATAGCTTCAGCCAGCTGTGGGCCCTGTTCGCCCTGTGGTCCTGCGGCGCCCAGGTCATGCTCATGGGGCCGCATGTGCGCGGCAAGGAGCTGGCCCGCCAGCTGGACTGGTGCCGGCCGCAGTTCCACGTCTCCTTCGACGCGCCGGGCCACGGCAAGGAGACCTTCCACGATGAGTGCGAGGTGTTCGTCCGCCGCCTCCGCGGAGGCCGCCCCGCCGCCACCGATCACTGCTTGATCCAGTTCACCTCCGGCAGCACCGGGTTCGCCAAGGCCATCGGCCGGACCCCCGAGTCACTGCTGACCGAACTGGAGCGGTTCAAGGCCGTCGGCGGCATGCCCGAGCCGGGGTCCCGGGTCCTGGTCCTCGGACCGCTCGCGCACTCCTTCAGCCTGGTCGGCGGCGTGCTGTACGCGACGAGCACCCGGAGCACGATCCTGTTCGCCCCCCACTCGGGCCGCCGCACCGTCCTCCGCACGGCCATCCGGTCGGGGGCCGACACCCTCCTCGGGTCGCCCGGGCACTTCGCCGCTCTCACCCAGATCGACCGCCCCTTGCGGATACCTCGGCTACGGCTGGCGATCTCCGGCGGCGAGCAGATGGCCCACCAGGTGTACACCCGCTTCGCCGAGCGTCATCGGGTACGGATCGGGCAGGCCTACGGCACCACGGAAACCGGGATCATCGCCACGGACCCCACCGGCTGGTACGGACCCGACACCGTCGGGATGCCGGTGCCCGGCCTGGAACTGCGGCTGGTGGACGGGGAGTTGCAGGTGCGCCTCGACAGCTCTCCGTATCTGCCGCAAGGGGGCCCTCCCGGCCGCTTCCTTCCCGATGGTGAGCACACCCGGGCCGGCTGGCTGCGAACCCGTGACCTGGTGGAACAGGATCCGGCGAGCGGAGCGCTGCGCGTCCTCGGCCGTTTCGACCCGCTGGCCGACCGGCGTGCGCTCACGCGCGGTCTCGACCAGATGCTGCTCGCCGACCGCACCCTGGTCCGGCACTTCGAGCGGAATGGCGACCCCGTGGGCTGACAGAGTTACTCCGTGGTTACTTCTGCCTGATGTCCCGCTTAACGGTGCGCAACCCCCCGGGCGCATACGGTGTTCCTACCGTGACAGCACATTGCCGATGCAGCCAGGGAGAGCTTTTCGATGGAGTCCACCTTGACCGGCAAGACCGTTGTCATCACGGGCGCCGGCAGCGGGATCGGGCGCGCCACGGCGCACGCTTTCGCTGACCACGGGGCAAATGTGCTGGCCGTGGGGAGGACGTCCGAAAAGCTTCAGGCGACCGCGAAGGGGCGGCCGTCGATCAGGCCGATGGCGGTGGACATCAGCGAGCTGGGCGCTCCCCAGGCGATCATCTCGCAGGCGGCGACGGCCTTCGGCGGCATCGACATCCTGGTCAACAGCGCCAGCGTCTTCCGGCCGACCCACCTGGGCGTGATCGCTCCATCGGAGTTCGATCATTTCATCGCCGTGAATCTCCGGGCTCCCCTGCTGCTCACACAGGCCGCGCTGCCCTTTCTGGAGCATGCGGAAGGCACCGTGGTGAACATCAGCGCGGCCATCGGCCAGCACGGCTGGCCGGGCTTGTCCGTGTATGGCGCCACCAAGGCCGCGCTCGACTTCTTCACCCGCTCCTGGGCAAGCGAATTGGCCGGGAGCTGCATCCGGGTGGTCTCCGTGGCTCCGGGGCCGATCGAGACGCCGATCCTGAAAAACAACGCGCTTGATGATCGCGCGGTGATGACCGTCCACCAGACCCAGGAGCAGATACCGATGGGCCGGTTGGGCACGGCGGAAGAGATCGCATGGTGGATCCTGAACTTCACCGACCCCTTGGCCAGTTATGCGACGGGCGCCATCCTCGCCGTGGACGGCGGATACACCGTCGCCTGAAAAGAGCGGATCTTGGGAGGGCCGGAGAACCGGGCGTATCCGGGCGCGTCAGACCCCGTTGATCGGGGAGGAGTTGAGAATGCTGAATTGCACACGGCTTATCGTTTGGCCGGGCTCGATACCCAGCTCGGACACGAGCCCGGCGCGCAGCCGATGGAACACTTCGAGTGCCTGCGCCCGGCGCCCGGCCTTCTCCAAGGCGCGCATGTATTGGGAGTGCAACCCCTCATGATAGGGATACTCAGCGGTAAGGGCGGCGAGATCCGCGGTGACCTCCAAGTGGCGCCCGCTCCCGATCTTCGCTTCGGCCAGCGTCTCCAAGGCTCCCAGCCGGGACTCCTCGTACTGTCGCCGGCGGGATTCCAGCATCCTTCCGACGACGACATCAGCGAACGCCGACCCTCGCCAGATCCCCAGGGCTTCCCCCAGGCAGCTGACCCCGGCGGCAAGATCACCGTTCACCAGCGCCCTGCGTCCCGAGTCGACCAGCTCTTGATAGACGTGGTAGTCGAGCCTGGCGAACGACTCGCTGAACATGTAGCCGCCGGCATGAGTGGAGAGGGCCTCTTCGATGATGACCTTGATAGGAAGCCGGGTGGCCTGACTGAGAGCCTTCCGCGCCTGAAGTATGTAGGTCTGAACAACCCTCAGAGCGCTGGCCGGAGGGTTGTCACCCCATAATTCACGAACGAGCGTGGGCAGCGACACCACCTGATCGGGGTGAGCCACCAACATCGCCAGCACGGTACGAGGCTTGTGGGCCAACGTCAGGCTCTCGACCTCGCCGTCGCGAGTGATGCGCATCGCACCGAGAACCTGCACACTCTTTTCCCACGAATTTCCCATCCAAGCTCCCCCTGTCGTTGCATATAGTGCAATGCTTTTTCAGAGGCCTGCAATGGGCAGGCATTTGCCGCATCCCCTTAGCAAGGGACGGTACGACCGCCAAGTACATGTGTCAACCAACGTAGCCGATCATGGGCACCGCAACGCATTTTAGGATAAAAATCACCTGAATCGGTTTTTCTGGCACGCAACCGCTCCCACCAGGCCGGATAACCTGGCGAAGCCGTATTGGCAGACGGAAATCTACAGCATGAACTTCCGGGTCCCGGGAAGTGAATCGAGTCAAGGAGAACGAATCAGCCAGGTACGTACCCATTGCTTCACGGAGGATCGACAAAGGGAAAATATATATTTTACCTCTCCCGGAAGTAGGGGAACACTTAGAAATCCTGGCCGACGGCGATCGATCAATCAATGCGGATTTCTTTGGGAGAGCAGCCTCCATGGGCTGGCGCACAGCACCTCGGCGATCTCCGTGGCGCTGAGCTGTTCCGTGAGCCAGGCCAACGTGCCGAGGTAGGTCCGGCCCTCCTCATGCTGGGTCCAGGGCCAGTCGCTCCCCCACAGCGTCCTGGCCGGCCCGGCCGTCTCGAGCACGTGGTGCAGCATGGCCGACGCAGCGACGTGGGCCGATCGGTAGGGCGCGGACGCCTTCACCCACACATGATCGGCCGTCAGCAGCGAAACGAGCGCCTGTGCCCCGGGGTGGGTAAGGGTCGTGTCGAGCGGAAGGCCCAGGTGGTCGACGACCACCTTTCCCGGCCAGCGGAGCAGCCACGGCGACAGCGCGTCCCACTGCTCCGCGCGCGCCTGGACTTCCAGGTGCAGATCCCGGACCGCGAGCGCGCGGCCCAGGCGCTGCCACACGGCCTCGTCGAGAGGCGGGACCGGGCGTCCGACCAGGTTGAGGCGTATGCCGCACACGCCCGCCCGCGCGAGCCGGTCGAGTTCGTCCCGAGGGGTCCCGGGGTCGATCACGGCGACACCCCACAGCCGTTGGGGGGCCTTGCCCAGGGCGTCCAGCAGGTACGAATTGTCCGTGCCGAGGAAGCTCGGCTGCACCAGCACTCCGGCCGCCAGTCCATGAGCGTCCAGGAGTTCCAGGTACGCGTCCGGCGTCGCGTCGTAGTCCGGGGTGTAGCGACGAGTGGGGGCGAACCGCATCTCTCGTGTGAAGACGTGGGCGTGCGTATCGACGGCTCCGTCGGGAACGAGGGCAGGCTTGGTCGCAGTCACCTCAGAAGAATAGTCCTATGGAGGACTAGACGTCTGCCGGAAAGGGGGGCATGGTGTGGGGCATGCAGCCGATGTCGCCCGCCCCTGACGATGCCGTGAGCCCAGGTCAGGCCGCCCTCGCCAGGACGGATCCACGGCTTCCCCTGCACGCCCGCCTTCGTGAGGCGATCGCGGAACGTGTCCGGTCAGGAGAGTGGGCCCCGGATCAGCCCCTGCCGGCCGAGTCCACTCTGGTCGCCTACTACGACGTGTCCCTGGGCACCATCAGGCGGGCCTTCCGGGACCTGGTCGAGGAAGGGCTCCTGGAGCGGCGGCAGGGTTCGGGCACGTTCGTCCGGCGCGCTTCCCTGGCGGCTTCCCTCTTCCGGTTCTTCCGGTTCGGCAGCGCGGGGAGCGGATTCCCGCAGAGCCGCATCCTCTCCATCGCCCGTCAAGTGGGCACGCAGGCCATCACCTCCGCCCTGGACCTCGAAGCCGGCAGCGAAGTGCTGCATATGCACCGGCTGCGGCTGTACGAGGAGAAACCGGTCCTGGTCGAGGACATCTGGCTGCCGCTCCCCCTCTTCGAACCGATGGAGCGCATCGACCAGGACGACCTGGGGGACCTTCTCTACCCCCTCTACGAGCGCACGTGCGGGCAGATCGTCGCGGCCGCGACGGAGGAGCTGACCGTCGACGTGGCCACCGCGGGGGACGCCTTGCTCCTGCAGTGCGCCCGCCACGACCCCGTCGTCGTCATCGACCGCGTCGCCCGGTCCCACGACGCCACTCCGCTGGAATTCCGCCGCTCGCGCGGCCTGGCCCGCACCTTCCGCTACCGCATCGACCTGCACTGACGCTCGCCCACCGGCGCGGGCACTCCCGCACGAGAAAGAGCCGCCCATGTTCGCCTGGTACCGGGACACCGACACACCCCAACGAAGAGCCCTCTGGGCCGCGTTCGGAGGCTGGACGCTGGAAGCGGCCGATGCCCAGATGTTCGGGCTCGTCCTGCCCACCCTGATGGCCGCCTGGCGCTTGAGCACCGGCGCCGCCGGCGAGCTGGCCTCCGTCACGCTCATCTGCACGGCGATCGGCGGCTGGCTCGCCGGGTGGGCCTCGGACCGTTACGGCAGGGTCCGGGTCCTGCGGTGGACCATCCTCGTCTACTCCACGGCCACCGTGCTGATCGGCTTCACGACCGGCTATTCCCAGCTCCTGGTGTTGCGCAGCGTCCAGGGCTTCGGCTTCGGCGGCGAGTGGGCCGCGGGAGCGGTCCTGGTCAGCGAATACATGGGCACCCGCCACCGCGGCCGGGCGCTGGGCACGGTGCAGAGCGGCTGGGCCGTGGGCTGGGGCGTCGCCCTGGCCGCCTACACGTTCCTGTTCACGGCCATCCCCGAGCAGTGGGCCTGGCGTTCGATGTTCTGGCTGGCCGCGCTGCCCGCCGTCCTCGTCATCGTCATCCGCCGCAAGGTCACCGACCCGCCGATCTATCAGCAGCGGGTGGCCACGTCCGGGAACCGGGTCTCGCTGCTGCGCATCTTCCGGCCCGACCTGCTGCGGGTCAC
Organism: Streptomyces sp. NPDC021212; assembly: GCF_044332925.1. Lineage (NCBI taxonomy): Bacteria > Bacillati > Actinomycetota > Actinomycetes > Kitasatosporales > Streptomycetaceae > Streptomyces > Streptomyces sp. NPDC021212. The sequence continues at coordinate 311,187 of NZ_JBIRPZ010000001.1, read as the reverse complement.
CCTTCTCGGTGCCCTGCTCGGTCTCGGCAGCCACGGCGGCTACTACGCCCTGACCACCTTTCTGCCGACGTACTTGCGCGCCGAGCATCATCTGTCCGTGCTCGAGACCAGCGGTTACCTGGCCGTGTTCATCGCCGCCGCGTTCTTCGGATACGTCGCCTCCGGCTACCTCGCCGACCGCATCGGCCGCCGCCGCAACATCGTCTTCTTCGCGGCGATGTGCCTGATCGCCGTCGTCGGCTATCTCTTCGTGCCGATCACCGACACGCAGATGTTCTTCCTCGGCGTCCCTCTCGGCTTCTTCTCCGCGGGCATTCCCGCCGGCCTCGGCTCGCTCTTCGCCGAGCTGTATCCCACGGCCGTTCGCGGTACCGGGCAGAGCTTCTGCTACAACTTCGGCCGTATCGTCGCGGCCGCCTTCCCCGCCCTCGTCGGCTACCTCGGCGACCGGATCGGGGTGGGCCCCAGTATCGGCCTGTTCGCCGGCACGGCTTACGGCATCGCCGTACTGGCCGCTCTCCTGCTCCCCGAGACCTCTCATCGGGAACTCGATCGTCCGGCAGCGCCCCGTCCGCACGACGAGCAGGCCCCACAACCCACCCGGGTCTGAACCACCCCCGGCCCGCTGACGGCCGGACATCGAAAGGCACTCCCCGTATGACCGCCCACGCCTGGTTTCTGCTGCTCACCCTCATGGTGGGGTTCTCCGTGTTGATCTATTTGATCAACTCCCGGCTGCGCGTCCATCCGTTCGTCGCGCTCATCGTGGTCGCCGTCGGCACCGGGCTCGCGGCCGGTGAACCCGTCGCCAAGCTGACGGAGTCCATCGAGGAAGGGGCCGGGAGCACACTCGGCGACGTGGGCCTCACCCTCGCGCTGGGTGCCATGCTCGGACGGCTGCTGTCCGACTCCGGGGCCACCGACGCCATCGCGCACGCCATCGTCGACCGGTCCAGCACGCGGCGGCTCCCGTGGCTCGTCGTCGCCGCCGCCTTCGTCATCGGCATCCCGATGTTCTTCGAGATCGGGCTCATCGTGCTCCTGCCGCTGATCTTCAGCGTGGCCCGCAGGCTGGAAGACCGGGGCGGCACGAACGGCTCTCCGTACGTCCTGCTCGGGGTGCCCGCCATCGCCGCGCTGTGCACCCTGCACGGCATGCTTCCTCCCCACCCCGGCCCGCTGACCGCCATGACCGGCCTCCACGCCGACCTCGGCCTCACCCTCGCCGTCGGCATCGTCTGCGCCATCCCCACCGTGATCGTGGCCGGCCCCGTCTACGCCCGCTGGATCGCGCCCCGGCTGGCCGACGTACGCCCGGATGCCACGCTCGTGGCCCAGTTCACCGGCACCGGCCGGCCCGCCGGGTCCGAGGCGGCGCCGACCGTCCCGCCGGCCGGTCCGGGGGCCCAACTGCGCGACGACATACGGCCCCGCGCCGGCATACCCACCGGGCTGGCCGTCGCCTCCGTACTCGTTCCCGTCGCGCTCATGCTGCTGCGCGCCCTGGCCGAAACCGTGCTCGACGAGTCCAGCCCGCTGCGCTCCGCCCTCACCTTCGCGGGGGAACCCCTGGTGGCGATGCTCGGCGGTTTCCTCTTCGCCCTGGGCGTGACCCTCTTCCACCAGGACCGCCCCGGCGACGAGACCCGCACCTCGCTGAACGACAGCCTCAAATCCGTGGCCTCCATCCTGCTCATCATCGGCGGCGGAGGCGCGTTCAACCAGGTCCTCCAGGATGCCGGCATCGGTGACGCCATCGCCTCCGCGGCCAAGGGTGCCCACGTCAACGTGATCGTGCTGGGCTGGCTGATCGCCCTGCTGCTGTCCCTGACCACCGGATCGGCCACCGTCGGGATCGTCTCCGCCACCGGCATCGTCGCTCCGCTGATCGGCACCGGCGGCGGCCTGGAGGCCTCCCTGCTCGTGGTCGCCATCGGCGCCGGTTCCCTCGGCCTCAACTACGTCAACCACGCCGGGTTCTGGCTGGTCAAGGAGTCCTTCGGCATGAACCTCACCCAGGCCGCCAAGACACAGACAGCCGTGCAGACACTCGTCAGCGTGCTCGGCCTGGGGATGGCGCTGCTCCTGTCGGTCCTCGCCTGAGACCTGAAGACCTGGGAGAAGGCACCCGGCGCAGGTTGATCGCCGTGGAAAGCATTCCTGTCATGAGCATTGTGGCATGCCTGGTGTGCCTGGTGTGCCTGGTACTTCCCATGACCTCTTGGAGCGCATCGACGACCGCCCCTTCGAGCAGCACCGACGAGGCGGGTCTGCGCATCCGCGAGCGGTTGCCGTCGGGCACCCTTCCGCCCGGAACCCAGCTGTCGGAACGGCAGTTGGCGACGGAGCTGGGCATGAGCCGCACCCCGGTGCGGGAGGCGCTCACCCGGCTGGAGCGGGACGGCCTGGTGATGCGCGGACGAGGCGGCGCCGGCGCCTTCGTCAACCTGGCCGGTTACCTCATCACCTCCGTACGCGCCGACCTCTCCAGCCGCGCCTCCGGGCTGTTCATCACCGCGATTTACGTCCCGGCCGCGTTTGCCGGCTATCTCCTCGGTCAACTCGCCGGGTACACCGGCTGGCGGACGGCCGGCCTGCTGCAACTCTCCGCGCTGTCCGTCCTTGCCGGGCTGCTGTGCGCCTTCGGCCTGCGGCCGGAGAGATTCAGCCGCCCGGCCGCCACCGCCGCCTCGGCCGGCCCCGCACCACACGAACCCGCCCACCCCGACCTTCAGGAGTCCGACCATGGCCAGGCAGTACATCACCGCTGGGGCGGACCCCGATGAGATGCCCTTCTCCCCCGCCATCGTCACCGAGGGAGGCCGGGATGTATGGCTGTCCGGCGCGACCGCCTACCCATTGGTCCACAAGCACCCACACGACCCGGAAGAACTCCGCGTACCCGACGGCATCGCCGACCAGACCCGGGCCTGCCTGACGAACCTCCGGACGGCGCTCGAAGCGGCCGGGGGGACGATCAACGACATCGTCGAAGTCACCATCTACAACACCGACATGAACGCGCAGGACGAGGTCAACGCGGTCTACACGGCCTTCTTCGGCGATCACCGGCCCACCCGGACCCACATCGGCGTCAACGCGCTGGTCGGCCCCGCCCTGAAGATCGAAATCAGCGCCCACGCCGTACTCGACGGCTGACGGCGGTCGACGATGTGCCCCGCTGATTCCGGCTGGCGGAACGAGGGGTGCGGGCCACACCCCGCGCCATCGTGGCCGCACGGCCCAAGTAACGGGCGGGGTCGCACAGTTCGCCGATCCGTCGGCGCCGAGCTGGTTCATCAGCTCGGCGTGGTCGCGGAGTCCGTCCCAGATACACCTGCGCCCAGGACACGACCTCATCGGGGCTCCCGGGGTCCCGCCGGGTGGAGGTGATGCACACCTGCCTGGCTCCCTCGGCCGGGCCGGTGACGGCGGAGAGCGCGGCGTCCACCGTCACCGGCTCCACCGACACGAGGCTGCGCACGGCGGCCTCGCCGTATTGCGTCAGATGCCCGGCGCTCCCCCACTGCGTGGTGAACGCGGCCACCGGTGTCGCACGTTCCACCCGGGTACCCGTCCCCGGATGCCAGGAGATGAGACCGGCCACCTCCAGACGCTGCAGCGCCCGCCGCAGCGTTTCCCGCGAGACGCCGTACTCGGCCACCAGCTCGGGCTCGGTGGGCAGCAGCCCACCCACGACCCACCGTCCGGCGGCGATCTTCCTCATGAGGTCGCCGGAGATCGCCACGTACCGCGGCTCATCCACAACGAACTCCTTGCCTGTCCCGGACCCCGATCACCGGAAGTCCTAGAACACCGGCCGCGGGCATCGAGGGGGCGCCGGGGCTGCGCGGGTACGAGGACACCGGCTTCGACATGTTCTCCACGATGCGCACCGCCTTCTTCGTGCAACGTGGCCTGGACGGCGGCCTGCACTCCCGGGACCTGCTGGAGTTCGCCGTCACGGCAGCCGCCGGTATCGCGCTCGACGGCGCACCGTCAGTGGTGTTCCAGGCGGTGGGCGTCGGCCTCCAGCGCCGCGCGGTCCCAGTGGGCCAGTTCGGCGGTTGCCGCGTAGGTGGTGTGCAGGAATTCGCTCAGGGCCCGGTCCGGGTCGGGGGCGGTGGCGACCGCCTCGTAGGGCAGCACGAATTCGCCGAATTCCCGCTGGTAGGACGCGGCGGCGGGGCGGACCGGGCAGTCGGCGAGGCCGGCCGGCTCGGGGTAGGCGTAGGCGTAGAATGCGCCCTCCTCGCCGCCGCCGGGCCAGAAGCCGCAGCTGGACAGCTCGTCGGAGTAGGCCTCCCTGGTCACCCAGTCCGGCAGGTTGGGCATGCCGTCGGGGGGATGCGGTGGTGCGGGACGGCCGGAGAAGCGGGTGGTGGCCAGGTCCATGGAACCCCAGAAGAAGTGCACGGGGCTGGCCTTGCCGACGAATACGGACCGGAACTCCTCGAAGGCCCGGTTCGCCCGCGTGAGCTGGCCCCAGAAGAGGTGCGCGGCGTGCGGGTCGTACGTCGCGTGGCGGTGGTCCTCCGCGAACGGGATCGCCGGGTCCACCTCGTTCGGGCGTGGGTGGATGCGGGTCTGGATGCCGAGTTCTCCCAGGGCGCCCATGACCTCGGCGTAGAACTGGGACACCGGTTTGGACTCCAGCGCCAGCTCGCGGCGGCTCCCGTCGCTGACGCGCAGGCGCAGCCGGTGGTCGATGAAGTCGAATTCGATGTCGAACATGCCGGTCCGGTACGGGATGGCGGACGTGCTCAGCCCTCGCGGCGTGACGTACAGGGTGACCTGCCACCAGTGGTTGGCCAGTGGCGCATGGGCCAGCCGGACCTTGCCGACGATCTGGGTCCACATGTGGAGGGTGTCCCGGGCCTCGGCCCAGTCCGCCACGCGGAGCCGTGGCCAGGCACCGGACCGTCGTGTCGTCTGCTCGGCCATCTCGCCTCCCGCCGCGTCGGCGACTCGCAGTCGGGGCACTCGAGTACCCGTGTCCCGGCGAGTGAAAAACCGCCCCGGCGCCACGCGACAAAAGCGCAGGTCAGGGCCCGGATCATGGGGGCTGCTGGACAGCGGTCGTACGAGGGTCCCGGCGTCCCGGTGATCCGGCCTTGATGCAAGGCGATCTGCTGGGCGACCAGCGTCAGGCCGAGCCCGGAACCGGTGCCGCGGAGGCGCGTACGGACACCTCGGCCTCCGGGTGTGCGCGGCGCAGGTCGGTGGCCGGGTCCTCCACCAGCTCGACCAGGTCCACGGGGGTGAACGAATCCGCCTCGCCCAGGTCGCCAACAGCCCGAGCAGGCGGGTGTGTTCACGCTCCAGGTCCTCCAGCACCTGGGACGGCGCGCCACTGGGGGCGCGGGTCCAGATCGCCGACCGGGCGCCCGAGGCGGTCGGCGATGATCGAGCGCGCGAATGTGCGGACCTGCCCGGTACAGCGCGAACGTCTCGTGGGGAGATCTGTTTCGGGGATGAGGGGTTCGTCTACGCTGTCGCTCGCTCGAACGGCGAGAAACGGGGTGACGGGGAGCATGTCCCGACCGAACCATGGTCGACCGGCAGTACCACCCGTTGGTGAGGGGCAGCGAACGGGGTGGCCGACGACTCCGCCACCCCACCGCCCGCTGGGGGCCGCGGATCCTGCCCAGGCCGGCCGGTACCGGCTGGAGGCGGTGTTGGGCGCGGGCGGGATGGGCCGCGTCTACCTGGGACGTACGCCCGCCGGCAGCGCGGTGGCGGTCAAGGTCGTACACCGCGAATACGCGGCCGATCCGTCGTTCCGCAAACGCTTCGAGCAGGAAGTGGCCGCGGCCCGGCGGGTCCAGGGGCTCTACACCGTGCCGGTCGTCGACGCGGATCTGCGGGCCGATGAACCCTGGCTGGCCACGGCCTACGTTCCCGGGCCGTCGCTGCAGCACGCGGTCGCCGAGAGTGGGCCGTTGGCGGCCGACGCGGCACTCGGGCTGATCGCCAGGGTGGCCGAGGCGTTGCAGTCCATCCATGCCGCCGATGTGATCCACCGCGACCTGAAGCCCTCCAACATCATCCTCACCGCCGACGGGCCCAAGGTCATCGACTTCGGCATCGCCCGGGCCGCGGATGTGACCAGCGTGACCGCCACCGGGATGCGCACCGGAACGCCCGCCTACATGGCGCCCGAATACATCAGGGGGCAGAGCGTCACCGAAGCCGGAGACGTGTTCGCCCTCGGAGTCGTCGCCCACTTCGCCGCCACCGGACGGCTCGCCTTCGGCGGCGGCACCGATCACGGTGTGGTCTACCGCATCCTGGAACAGGCCCCCGACCTCGACGGCTGCCCCGAGCCCATCCGGACCATCGCCGCCGGATGCCTGGAGAAGGCCCCGGAGCGGCGGCCGACCACCACCGAGATCATCGAGCAGTGCCGCCGCGACTCCACGCCGGACATCGCCGACGTCCACACACGCACCGCCGTGTCCCCGGCAGAAGGCGAGCTCGCCACACTCAGCCCGCCCGTGGCACCGGGCGCGCCCGACGCCGACACCCACACCGCCCCGGCGCCGCGCGGGTCCGAGCCCGTCGCACCCGGCCCACCCCCTACGGCACCCGGCTCGCCGGACGTCCGGACACCGCCGGCGCCTGCCGCGGTCGGCCACGACCCGGAACCGGCCGACGCGTCCGACGAACCCATGGTTCCGCCGGTCATAGGCGTCCTGCCGTACTCCCCCACCGCACCGGCCTCGGGATTCGCCCTCCTGGCGGGCGGAATCGGGCTCCTCACCCTCGTCATCGTCCTGATCATCGTCCTCCTTCCCCCGTCCGCTCCCTCGCGCCCCAAGCTTGCCTATCGCTCGTACGAGCCCACGGCCTCCCTCTCCCCCACCGGCCGGTCCAGGACGGCCGAAGGCATGGCGTTCAGCCCGGACGGCAAGACGCTGGCCACCGGCAACTTCGAGGGCACGGTCTGGCTATGGGATGTCGCCCGCCGCAAGCAAAAAACCTCCTTCACCCAACGCGACGGCATCGGCCAGGCGTACGACTTCCGGACCCGCGACGTGGTGTTCAGCCCCAACGGCAAGCTCCTCGCCGCCACCAACCAGATCGGCGCGCTGACCCTGTGGGATGTGGCCAAGCACCGGCAGCTTCGTTCCCTCGACGGCACCGACGGCGGCGAAAGCGTGGCGTTCAGTCCGGATGGCAAGCTGTTCGCCACCGGCGATGGGCCCGGCTCGGTGATGCTGCGGGATGCGGGCAGCCGCATGGGCAAGCTGCTCGCCTACTGGAACCAGGAGGCGGATGTGACGGCGGTGGCCTTCAGCCCGGACGGCAAGACGTTGGCTTCCGCGGGCGACGACTCCGACAGCAACCTCACGCCGCAACACTCGGTGCGGCTGTGGAACGTGGCGGACCGCGCCCCGGATCCCTACGGCCAGGACGACGCACGGGCCACCCTCGAGCACACTTCGGGAGTCCGGAGTCTGGCCTTCAGTCCGGACGGCCGGACGCTCGCCACCGGCAGCCTTGACGGCAAGGTGCGGCTGTGGGACGTGAAGACCGGCCGCCAACGGGCAACCTTCGGCGACAGCTACGTCTCATCGGTCGAGCACCTGGCGTTCAGCCCGGACGGCCGGACGCTCGCCACCAACGCCGACGTCGGACTGTTGCTGTGGAACGTGGCCGGCCGTAAGCCCCGCGCCATCCTGACGAATGACGCGCAGGGGTCGAATGTCAAGATCAACGAGGTGGCCTTCAGCCCGGACGGCAAACTCATCGCGGGCAACGACGGCAAGCACCGCGCGGTGCGCCTGTGGAAGAACCCCCGCTAGAGCGCGCCTTGTGATGTCGGAGCAATGGCCGGGGCCGGTCCGGGGCACACGCCCCGGACCGGCCCCTGTGATCTGTCTCAGCCTGCCGTGGGCACGGGAGCACGGTCCGTTCCGGCCGCCGCTGTCAGGTCGGACTCCACGGGATCCTCCCCCGGCGCGGGTCCGGCCTGCGGCTCGGAGGTGTGCTCGGCCTCGGGAGCGGAGGTGTAGGGGATGTCGCCGCGGAGGACGGCCCTGGCCCGGGTCTCGTCGAGCTGCCCCTCCCACTTGGCCACCGCCAGGGTGGCGACGCCGTTGCCGACCACGCTGGTCAGGGCGCGGGCCTCGGACATGAAGCGGTCGACGCCGAAGATGAGCGCCAGCGCGGCGACGGGTACGTGCGGAATCGCGCTGAGGGTGGCGGCCAGGGCGATGAAGCCGGAGCCGGTGACACCGGCGGCGCCCTTGGACGTGACCAGCATGACGGCGAGCATCGACAGTTGCTCGGCGAAGCTGAGGTCGATGCCGAGGGCCTGGGCGAGGAAGACCGCGCCCATGGTCAGGTAGATCGCGGTGCCGTCGAGGTTGAAGGAGTAGCCGGCGGGCATGGTGATGCCGACGACCGGCTTGGAGGCGCCCGCGTGCTGCAGCTTGCCCATCATGCGCGGCAGCACCGGCTCGCTGGACGAGGTGCCCAGGACGATCAGCAGCTCTTCCTTGATGTAGCGGAGGAAGGGCAGCAGGCGCAGGCCGTTGAGGCGCATGACCGCCCCCAGGACGACCAGGACGAAGAACAGGGCGGTGAGCCAGAAGGAGCCGACCAGCAGGAAGAGGTGGCGCAGGGTGTCCAGTCCGTAGTTGCCGATGGTGAAGGCCATGGAGCCGAAGGCGCCGACCGGGGCCAGCCGCATGATCCAGCGGATGAGCGTGAACAGGACCTTGGACAGCTTCTCGATGCCCTGGGTGATCCCCGAACCCGCCTCGCCGGCGGCGTTCAGGCCGAAGCCGAACAGCACCGAGATCAGCAGCACCGGCAGGATCTCCTGGCCGGTCAGCGCGCTGATCAGGGTGTCCGGGATGATGGCGAGGACGAACGCGGCGAAGCTCTCATGGCTCGCGGTCGCCTCCGGTGGCAGGCCCTCGGTCGAGAGCGTGGAGACGTCGACGTGCAGTCCGCTGCCGGGCTGGACGACGTTGACGACGACCAGGCCGATCACCATGGCCACGGTGGTCAGCACCTCGAAGTAGATCAGCGCCTTGAGGCTGACCCGGCCGACGGCGCGCGCGTTGCCCATGGAGGCGATGCCGTGGACGACGGTACAGAAGATGATCGGCGCGATCATCATGCGCACCAGGGCGATGAACCCATCCCCCAGGGGTTTCAGCTCGGCTCCGAAGGACGGCCACAGCCAGCCGACGGCGGCCCCGGCGAGGACGCCGATCAGGCACTGGACGTAGAGCAGGGACAGCAGCCGGCGGATGCGGCGCGGGGGAGCGGTGCCGGTACCCGGGGCGGCGTCATTGCGGCTCATGCGGGGCGTCCTTCCAGGACGGGAACGAGAAGTTCGGCTCGGGCGATGCGGCGGGCGGCGCGGTGCAGCAGCACCGTGGGGGAGGCGCCGTCCACGGCGGGGACGGCTTGGGCGGTGATGACACCTGCCGGAGTGCCCAGCCGCAGCGTGCCGTCGGCGGTCTGCCGGGCGACGCGGTGGGCGAGGGTGCCGGGGATGGCGGCTGCGGTGGCCAGGGCGACGGCCGAGGTGAGGCCGACCGCCGGGTGGGGTGCGTGCATGGAGACCATGCGTACGGCCAGGTCGTACGCGTCCTGTCCGACGAGGGTGCCATGGGTGGTGCGGTACGCGGCAGGTCGTGCGACGACACCGACCTTCGGCACGGCGTGGCTGACGGGATCGCTCTCCTCGGCCAGGCCCATGGCCAGGGCGGCCCGGCGGCGCAGCACGGTGAGCGCGGGCACCGCCGCGGAGAACTCGGCCAGGGACTCGGTGCCGTCGAGGCCGAATGCCTTGGCCTCGAACAACGCTGCCGGAGCGCCGGCGTCGACCAGGGACGCCTCGACCGGACCGGCGGACCCGGTCAGGGCGTCCACGGCGTGGCCGGTCGGCAGGGCGCGCCCCGTGGCCGTACCCGCCGGGTCCTCGAAACCGAGCAGGACCGGCACACCGAGCGCGGCTGTGCCGGGTACGGCGGCCGTGCCCTCGTCGGGGGCCGTACTGCCCGGGGTGGGGATGGTGCCGCTGAGGCGGGCCCCGGTGTTGACGTTGAGCATGCGCACCGTGGTGGAGTCCGGCGTGATGCGCACCAGGCCGTTGTGGACGGCGTACAGGGCGACGGCGGTGGCGCAGTTGCCGCAGTTGCTGGTCCACTCCACGCGCTCGTCGCCGATACCGACCTGTGCGAAGGCGTACTCGACGTCGACGCCCGGCTCGGCCGACGTCCGTACGATCGCCGCCTTGGAGGTGGTGGAGGAGGCACCGCCGACGCCGTCGATCTGACGGGGGTCGGCAGCGTTGTAGGCGGCGAGCAGCACGGTGTCGGCATCCACGCCGGTCGCCACCACATCGTGGTGGTCGAAGATCCAGCACTTGCTGGTTCCTCCGCGGATCATCTCGCCCTGCAGACGCAACACAACAGACTCCTCATGGAAACCCCGACGGCACTTCCGTGCTGGGTGTGATCCACAGTGGGGGCGGAGAGAGTGAAGTACAATCTCGAAAATCTGCATGGCTATTAAGTTGAAATTAACTCTGGAGGTGGGGCGATGCTCGATGTCCGGCGCATCCTGCTCTTCACCGAGGTCGCCCGCCGGGGCTCGGTCACCGCGACCGCGCGGGCTCTGAACTACACTCCGTCAGCGGTATCACAGCAGGTCAGCCGCCTGGAAGGGGAGGCCGGGCAGCCCCTGCTGGAGCGCCATGCGCGCGGCGTCACGCTCACCGACGCGGGACGCGCCCTGGCCGAGCGCGGAGAGCGGATCAAGCGCGAACTGACCGCCGCGGAGAACGAGCTGGCCGACTTCGCGGGACTGCGTACGGGCACCCTCCGCATCGGAACCTTTCCCACCGTCGGCGCGTCCCTCCTCCCCCGGGCCGTGATCGCCTTCCGGGAAGCACACCCCGACGTCACGCTGACGGTGCGCAGCGCCCGCATCGCGGGCCTGTGGGCGATGCTGGAGAACCGGGAGATCGAGATGTCCCTGATGTGGGACTACGACTGGAACCGCATCGACCGCGAGGACATCGTCGTCACCTCACTCGCCGACGACCCCCCGGCCCTCCTCGTCAGCAAGGACCACCCCCTCGCCGGCCGCCCGATGGCCGCCCTCGCGGACTTCGCGAACGACCCCTGGATCACCCGCGCCGACCACCACCCGGTGGCCGAAGCCCTCGCCCGCAGTTGTCACACCGCCGGATTCGAGCCGCAGATCGCCTATGAGGCCCACGACTACCAGGAGGCCCAGGCCATGGTGGCCGCGGGCATCGGCGTCGCCCTCGCCCCCACCCTGGCACTGGAAGGCATCCGGGACGGCGTCGGTGTGCTGCCCCTGCAGCCCCCCGCTCCGGTACGCCGCATCCTCCTCGTCCGCATGAACGACCACGCCCTCACCCCTGCCGCGCAGTCCTTCGCGGGCTTCCTGCACGACAGCGCGACAGCCGGCGCGTCGTCGTGACGCAGATTCCACGCGGCACAAAGTGGTACTCGTGACGACGTAGCAGGCCACACTGCGCCGGCCAACACCGACGTCAGGCAGTGGCTGCTGCAAACCGACTCACTCGAAGACTTCCTGCAGACACTTGCCGACGCAGCGCTCGAACTGTCCCTCGCCCAAGGCGCCGGGCTCACACTGCAACGGGACGGTCGGCCACTGACCGTGGTCAGTTCCGGCGTCGCGGCACCGGAACTGGACGAGAAGCAGTACGGCCAGGACGACGGCCCTTGCCTGCAGTCCCTGCGCACCGGAGAAGAACTCCTCGTCAGCGACATGTACGCGGAGACCAGGTGGGGCGACTATCCCGCCTACGCCGTCACCTGCGGGATGCGGTCCTCCCTCTCCTTGCCGATAGCCGCCCGCACCCACACCGCCGGCGCCCTCAACCTGTACGCCGCCCCGCCGGAGGCGTACGAGGAGACCGATCTCACCCCCTTGCGCTCACTCGCCGCTCAGGCAACCGGCGCCATCGCACTGGCCCAGCGCATCACCGACACAGAGCGCGCCCCTGGACCTCGAGGACGCGCTGGACGAACGCGGCTACGACGACCTCCTGGAGGAGGGGTACTCGCCACCGGAAAAGCCCCTGGGAGTCACCAAGGCGGGCACCACGGCCGCGGAACAGCACGAGGGAGAATCCCTCGACCAAAGGCTCGCCCAGGAGAATCCGGACGTCGGGCCGAAGGAAGGCGACGGTGTCGGTGACCTGCCCGGCGGCGAGGGGGAATCGCTGGATCCCGAGGCCGGTGAGGAGCGGGCAGGGCGGCTGCTGGCTCCGGACGAGGGAACCCACGCGGACACGGACAAGGAATTGTGGGCTTCCGATGTCGGCATCGACGCCGGTGCCGCTGGTGCCGAAGAAGCGGCTGTTCACGTCGTGGACGAGGAGGTCCTCTCCGAAGAATCCCCGGATCGGAGCCCGGACGAACGGCCGTGACCGGCGGCTGGCCGACGTGGGCCGTATGGGCGTCCATTCCGGCCGGGCACGCCTGCGTGCGGCACCGCGCCACCCACGACGGAGCCATCTTCCGCACACGCCTCAGTTCACATCGATGCCGATGAGACAGGTGTCGTCGTCGGTGTCGGAGCGCGCGTGCGTCAGCAGGGCGTCGAGGTGTGCACCGAGTTCCGGGGTGGCGGCGCCGACGGTGGCCAGGAGCTGTTCGAGCGCCTTCTCCACGGAGCGGTCCCGGCGCTCGATCAGCCCGTCGGTGTACATCAGCAACCGGTCGCCCGGCGCCAGGGCGAGCCGGCTCTCCTCGTACTCCGCCTCGGCGGCCGCGCCCAGCAGGATGCCGCCGGGCAGCGGCAGGACGGCGGCGGTGCCCTCGTGGATGAGGACCGGCGGCGGGTGGCCGGCCCGCGCCCAGTCCAGCACCCGGGTCTGCGGATCGTAGATGCCGCAGACCACGGTGGCCGTGACGTGTTCGGTGAGATGGTGGGCCACGGTGTTCAGCCAGTCCAGGAGCCGGGCCGGGCCCGCCCCCGTCGCGGCGAGACCGCGCAGCGCGTTGCGCAGGACCACCATGCCCGTCGCCGCCTCGATGCCGTGGCCGGCCACGTCGCCGACCGCCAGCAACACCTTCTTCTGGGGCAGGGCGACGGCGTCGTACCAGTCGCCGCCCACCAGATGCGTCTCCTCGGCAGGGCGGTAGCGCACCGCCACGTGCAGTCCCGCGATGTCGACCGGGGCGGGGGACGGGGGCATGATGGCCCGCTGCAACTGGAGGGCCAGCCGGTTGCGTTCGGCGGCCTCCTGCTCGGTGTCGGCGAGCCGGTCCCGCGTGGCCGCGAGCGCCACTTCCGTCCAGTGCTGGCTGGAGAAGTCCTGGTAGGCCCCGCGCACCGCGAGCAGGTGCCCGGACGGATCGGTGACCGGCTCCGCGACGACGCGGATGTGGCGGACGGCTCCGTCGGCCGGCTGCAGGCGGAATGCGGTCGAGGCGGCGTGGCGATGGTGCAGAAGGGTGCGCAGGAAGCGGCCGATGGCCACGGAGTCATCGGGATGCGCATGGTGGCGCAGCCGCTCCACCGGCACGGGGGGCGCGGTGGGCGGGAGGTCGAAGAGCGAGAACAGATGCCTGTTCCACAGGATCTCGCCGCTGACGGCGTCCTCCTGGAAGCCACCGATCCGGCCGAGCCGCTGGACGTGTTCGAGCAGGGTGCCCAGCCGCGCCGTCTCGTCCTCCAGCCGCCAGCTCAGCAGCACCGCGTCCCCGTGGCGGCCGATGCCCACGGTGACGAGCCCGGTCCGGGACACATCGTCGGCCAGGACGCGCAGGGCCATCCGTTCCGCGCGGAACGGCTCGCCCGTCGCGTGGACCCGCAACACCTCCTCGTACAGGCCGCCTTCGCGAGCGGTACGGGGGTAAGCCTCCAGCAGCCGCATGCCCGTGATCACGGTGCGTGGGCGGCCCGCCGGATCGGCGAAGCGCTCGTTGGCGTAGGCGATGGAGAAGTCGGCCACCTGGTCGTGGTCGTCGAGCACCGGCCGCAGGACCAGCACCGGATCGAGCAGGCCGTCGGCGAGATCCATCGCGGGGCCGCCCGGCAGCGCCGGGTCCGCCGCGGCGCCGGTCGCCGTCTCCTCCGTGCGGGGAAGGGCGTGGGCGCACAGGTCGGCCAGCGCGTTCAGCTGGCGGCGGACCGGGCCGGACAGCGGGGGCTGCGGATGGCGCCAGCACACCTCCAGAACACCGAGGACGCGGCCGCCCCACTCGGCCGGAAGCGCGGTACGTGCGCCGTGGCCGCCCTGGCGCCCACCGATGCCCGCCGCGTCGGCGGGCATCGCCGCGCACCACTGCGCCCGCCGTTCGGCCAGGGCGCGTTGAGGGAGCACCCCGAGGCCCGGCGGTACGTACCGCCACCGCTCGCCCTCGCCACGGGGAAAGCCCGCGTGCCCGGCGAGGGCCAGCGCGCCGCCGGGGGCCACGGACCACAGGGCCACCGCGCTCACCCCGAGGGGGGCGAGCGCCTGCTCCAGCAGCGTGTCCACCACCGTCTGGGCGTCGCCTGTGAGCGATCCGGCCTCCGCCGTCCGCAGCCGCAGGACGTCGGGAGAGCCGTGGTGTGCGCCGCCGGGCCCGTGCGGCGCGCTGGGCAGTGCCCGGGCCACCGTGTCCCCGACCGCTCCGTTGACCACGTCGGCGGCCAGCTCCGGAAGCGGCAGCCCGGCGGCCCTGGCCAGTTCCTCCAGATGGCGGGCAGCCTGCGTCGGGCCGCCGTGGCCGCGTTCGACCAGGATTCCGGTGGCGATGCCGATCAGAGCCCGCTCGTCCGCGGCCTCCCGCGCGGCGGTCAGCTCGCCGCGCAGCCGCTCGACGGTGGCCGCCAGCGCGTCCAGACGCCGTTCGCGCCTCGTCATCGATGCAGCCAGCGGCGCACACAGGCCACCAGCTCATCGGCGTCCAGAGGCTTGGTGATGTAGTCACTGGCCCCGGCGGCCAGCGTCTGCTCCCGGTCGCCCGCCATGGCCTTGGCGGTCACCGCGATGATCGGCAGATCGACGTACTCGGGCATGGCCCTGATCGCCGCGGTGGCCGCGTAGCCGTCCATCTCGGGCATCATGATGTCCATCAGCAGCAGCTCGACCGCCCCGTGCCGGGACAGCATCTCCAGCCCCATGCGCCCGTTCTCGGCGTGCAGGACGTGCATGCCGTACAGCTCCAGGATGCCGGTGAGCGCGTACACGTTACGGGTGTCGTCGTCCACGATCAGTACCACTCGCCCGGCGAGGTCGCTGTCCGCGCCCGTGCTCGCGGGACCGGCCGCGAGGACGGCCGGCGCGGAGGCGGCGGGTGGCGCCAGGGGCAGGACGCCGGACGGCCGATCGGCCGTCAGATGCAGGATGATGCGCTCGCGCAGCTCGTCCAGGCTCGTCAACAGCTCCCAGGGCTCGCCCTGGAAGCGATCCGTCAGCCGCCGGTTCCAGCGGGGGTCCAGCCGCCGGGCGTGGTGGGCCAGGACCGGCACGTGCCGGGCGGCCGGGACGCGGTCCAGCTCGTCGAGCAGGCGCAGGGCCGCCTCTTCGGGCATGTCGAGGCCGAGGACGACGCAGTGGCACGGCTCGTCGGCGAGCGCCGCGGCGGCCTCCCGCGCGTCGGCCACGGTCCGCACCCGCACCGCGCCGGTCGCGTTGCCGCCGTCCGCCAGCTCGGCCACGGCGCTCTCGGCCAGGAGCGCCAGCAGCCCGTGCGGCTGCTGTTCGACCACCAGCAGGTGGCGCTGGACCACGGCATCGGCGGCCGGTGGTGCCGGAGCGGGCTCCTGCTCGTCCTCGCCCCGCGGTGCCGCGCCGGGGAGGGCGGAGCTGCCGACGGGCAGATAGAAGGTGAAGGTGCTGCCCTCGCCCAGGGTGCTGGCGGCGTGCAGTGTCCCGCCCAGCAGTTGGGCGATCTCCCGGCTGATGGAAAGGCCGAGACCGGTGCCGCCGTACTTGCGGCTCGTGGTGCCGTCCGCCTGCTGGAACGCCCCGAAGATGGCCTCGAGATGCTGTTCGGCGATCCCTATGCCGGTGTCCACGACCTTGAACGCCAGCACGGGCCCCCGGCCGCGGACATCCTGCGGGAGATCGGATTCCTCGGCGGGCGCGATGCGCAGCTCCACGCAGCCGGACTCGGTGAACTTCACCGCGTTGGACAGCAGATTGCGCAGCACCTGGCGCATCCGGGAGTCGTCCGTGACGAGTTCGGCGGGGACGGCGGGCGAGACGCTGATGCGGAAGTCGAGGCCCTTCTGCGCCGTCATCGGGCGGAAGGTGGCTTCCACATAGTCGAGCAGCCGCCGCAGCGGCACCCGCTCGGGTGCGATGTCCATCTTGCCGGCCTCGACCTTGGACAGGTCCAGGATGTCGTCGATGAGCTGCAGCAGATCGGATCCCGCCGAGTGGATGACGCCCGCGTACTCGACCTGCTTGGGGGTGAGGTTCCGGGACGGGTTCTGCGCCAGTAGCTGGGCGAGGATCAGCAGGCTGTTGAGCGGGGTGCGCAGCTCGTGGCTCATGTTGGCCAGGAACTCCGACTTGTACTTGGAGGCCAGCGTGAGCTGCCGGGCCCGTTCCTCCAGCTCCTGCCGGGCCTGTTCGATCTCCCGGGTCTTGGCCTCGATGTCGCGGTTCTGCGCGGCCAGCAGGGCGGCCTTGTCCTCCAGTTCGGCGTTGGAGTTCTGCAGTTCGTCCTGGCGTGCCTGTAACTCCTGGGAGCGCGCCTGGAGCTCGGCGGTCAGCCGCTGGGACTCCTCCAGCAGCTCGTCGGTCCTGGCGTTGGCCACGATGGTGTTGACGTTGACCCCGATGGTCTCCATGAGCTGATCGAGGAAGTCCCGGTGGACCTGGGTGAAGCGGCCGACCGAGGCCACCTCGATGACGCCGAGGACCTGCTCCTCGACCACGATGGGCAGCACGAGGAGGCTGGACACCTCGGCCGCGCCGAGCCCGGAGGAGACGGTGACGTAACCGGGCGGAAGCTGCTCGACGCCGATGGTGCGGCGGCTGCGCGCGGCCTGCCCGACGAGCGACTCGCCGAGCCGGAACGCCACCGGCCGGTCCCCGGCTTCCACGGCGGGCAGCCCGTAGGAGCCGAGAAGCCGCAGTTCCGTCCCGCGCGGGGTGTCGTGGGCGAGGTAGAAGCCGCCGTACTGGGCGCCGACCAGCGGGGTCAGCCGGTCCATGACCAGCTCGGCGACCACCGCCAGATCCCGCCGGCCCTGCATCAGCCCGGAGATAAGGGCGAGGTTGGTCTTGAGCCAGTCCTGCTCCTGGTTGGTGCGGGTGGTCTCGCGCAGGGACTCCACCATGGCGTTGATGTTGTCCTTCAGCTCGGCGACCTCGCCGGAGGCGTCCACCGTGATGGAGCGCGTCAGGTCCCCCTCGGCCACGGCGCTGGTGACCTCGGCGATGGCCCGGACCTGGCGGGTCAGGTTCCCGGCCAGCTCGTTGACGTTCTCGGTCAGCCGCTTCCAGGTCCCGGACACGCCCTCGACCTCGGCCTGACCGCCGAGCCGCCCTTCGCTGCCCACCTCGCGGGCCACGCGCGTGACCTCGGCGGCGAACGAGGACAGCTGGTCCACCATCGTGTTGATGGTGGTCTTCAACTCCAGGATCTCGCCCCGCGCGTCGACATCGATCTTGCGCGTGAGATCGCCCTGGGCCACCGCCGTGGTGACCTGCGCGATGTTGCGGACCTGATTGGTCAGGTTGTTCGCCATGGAGTTGACGTTGTCGGTCAGGTCCTTCCAGGTGCCCGCCACGTGGGGCACCTGCGCCTGGCCGCCGAGCATCCCCTCGGTGCCCACCTCGCGGGCCACCCGCGTCACCTCGTCCGCGAACGCGGAGAGGGTGGTCACCATGGTGTTGATCACGCCGGCGAGCGCGGCCACCTCGCCCTTGGCCTCGACGGTGATCTTCTGCGACAGGTCGCCGCGGGCCACCGCCGTCGCCACCTGGGCGATGGACCGCACCTGGCTGGTGAGGTTGGACGCCATCACGTTGACGTTGTCGGTCAGGTCCTTCCAGGTGCCCGAGACGCCCCGGACGGTGGCCTGACCGCCGAGGTTGCCCTCGGTGCCCACCTCGCGGGCCACCCGGGTCACCTCGTCGGCGAAGGCCGACAGCTGATCGACCATCGTGTTGATGGTGGTCTTCAGCTCCAGGATCTCGCCCCGCGCGTCCACCCGGATCTTCTGCGACAGATCGCCCTGCGCCACGGCGGTGGTGACCTGGGCGATGGACCGGACCTGGGCGGTGAGGTTGTCGCCCATCACGTTGACCGACTCGGTGAGGTCCTTCCAGGTGCCCGAGACGCCCTGGACATCGGCCTGACCGCCGAGGCGGCCCTCGGTGCCGACGTCGCGGGCCACGCGGGTGACCTCGGCGGCGAACGAGGACAGCTGGTCCACCATCGTGTTGATGGTGGTCTTCAACTCCAGGATCTCGCCCCGCGCGTCGACATCGATCTTGCGCGTGAGATCGCCCTGGGCCACCGCCGTGGCCACGCGGGCGATCGACCGCACCTGGGCGGTGAGGTTGCCTGCCATGAAGTTGACCGAGTCGGTCAGGTCCCGCCAGGTGCCGCCGACGCCCGGCACCTGGGCCTGGCCGCCCAGGATGCCCTCGGTGCCCACCTCGCGGGCCACCCGCGTCACCTCGTCCGCGAACGAGGACAGTTCGTCCACCATCGTGTTGATGGTGTTCTTCAGCTCGTGGATCTCGCCCCGCGCCACGACCGTGATCTTCTGCGAGAGGTCACCCTTGGCCACCGCCGTGGCGACCTGGGCGATGTCGCGCACCTGCGTGGTCAGGTTGCCGGCCATGGCGTTGACGGAGTCGGTGAGGTCCTTCCAGGTGCCGTCCACCCCGGGCACCGCTGCCTGGCCGCCGAGACGGCCCTCGGTGCCCACCTCCCGGGCCACCCGGGTCACCTCGGAGGTGAACAGCGACAACTGGTCGACCATGCCGTTGAAGACCGTGGCGATCTCCCCCAGGAGGCCGTCCCGGTCGGTCGGCAGATGGGTGCCGAAGTCGCCGTCCCTGACCGCCGTGAGGCCGACCAGCAACTGCCGCAACTCCGGCTCCGCGACCGTTCCGGCGCCACGGCCCGCAGCCGTACGCGCACCCGTGCGCTGTCCCGCGCCGGAACTCACCGCCATGGTTCTCCGCCCCTCGAGTAGCGGTCCCGCTCACCGGGTGCCCCCGGGTGAGGGGCCGGTGAGCCTTCGGCCCGGGAGTGATCAGGTGCTCCGAGCCGCCATACTGCCACAGTTGCCGCCTGGCAACTATTGACGAACCGGCCCCACCTACCCGGAAGCTGACACGTTCGAGTGTCACCGCGACAGTGATGAGCGAACGCCCGACGCCTGTGGTACGAGAGCCCCGGAGATAATTGTCGTACGACAATTGTTGTCGCCATGGTGCATAGAATGCGCTCGCGGTGATCACGGACCCGGCCGCACCCCCGGCGCGTTTCGAGAAGCAGGACGATGTGGACACAATTTCTACGGTCGAGCGGGCGCTGCGCACAGCCCCACCCCACGCTCTGCTCGATGTCGTCGCGGCCGCCCTGGCGGAGCAGTGCGGCGCCGAACAGGTAGAGCTGCGCCTGGCGGACTACGGCATGCGGTCGCTCCAGACCGTGAATCCGGGGGCACCCGGCGCCGAGCCGGTGTCCATCCAGGACAGCCCCCAGGGCCGCGCCTTCGGGTCGCAGGAGCCGTGCGTCGTCCGGCACGGCGGGCAAGGCCGGCAGGGCCGACACGGCGCAGTGACCGTGCACCTGCCGATGACCATCCGCGGCGGCCGGATGGGGGTGCTGTCCGTACGGCTACCCGCCGAGCAGGACGCACGGGCCTGGACGCCCCACCTCCAGGCGGTCTGTGAGGCCCTCGGCCATGAGATTCTCGTCGCCGAGCGCGACACGGACCTCTATCTCCTGGCCCGGCGCACCACCCGGCTGACCCTGGCCGCCGAGATGCAGTGGCAGTTGCTGCCCGGCCGCTCCTGTTCACGTCCCGAGTTCTCGCTCGGGGCACATCTGGAGCCGGCGTACGCGATCTTCGGCGACAACTTCGACTGGTCCGCCTCCGCCGACCATCTGACGCTCACCATCACCAATGGCATGGGGGAGGGCATCGAGGCGTCGCTGCTGACCAGCCTCGCCGTCAGCGCACTGCGCAACGCGCGGCGCGCGGGTCTCGGCCTCTGCGATCAGGCAAGCCTGGCCGACCAGGCGGTCTACGCCCAGTACCGGGGTGAGGCCCACGTGTCGGCGCTGCTGCTGCGGTTCGACTTCACGACCGGGGACGTGGAGGTCGTGGACGCGGGGTCGCCGCGGATGTGGCGCCAGCGGGAGCGCGCGGTGGAGTCCGTCCGGTTCGACGCGCAGTTGCCGCTCGGGATGTTCGAGGACACCGTCTACGTCGCCGAGCACTTCACCGCCCACCCCGGCGATCGCTTCCTGTTCGGGAGCGACGGGGTGTACGAGGCGCTGTCCGTATCGGGTGAGAGCTACGGGGAGCGGGCGCTGACCCGCGCCCTGGGCAACACCCGGCTGCTGCCGCCCGCCCAGGTGCCCCAGGCGGTCCTGCGCCAGCTCGCCGACTTCCGCTCCGGCACCCCGCTCGTCGACGACGCGCTGGTGGTCTGCCTCGACTGGTACGGGCGGATGGAACGGGAGAAACCGCAGGAATCAGAAGAACCAGAAGAAGGGGCACCGGAAGCGGAATCTCCGGAAATCGTTGCTATGTGACAACCATGCCCGGATGACAACAATCCGGTGCCCGGATGCGACAATCGGGGGACGGGCGGGGAGGGACGGGGGACGGGCCGTGGCGCATGAGGCGATCAGGCACGCGGGCCCGCGCCCGGCGAGGGGTTCAGGCGGACCGCACCGCGCCGTCCGCGTCGTCCGCGTCATCCGGCCGGCGGACCGGCGCCGTCGCTTCCACGGCTTCCTGGAACCCCTTCAGCCCCTCCAGCAGCGCCTTGCGGGCGGTCGGGGTCATGGCGGCGATGGCGGTCAGCAGGGCCTCCTCCCGGCGGGCCCGCAGTTCGAGCAGATACGCCTTGCCGTGGCTGGTCAGCCGCAGTTCGAGCTCCCGGCGGCTGACCGGGCTGGGCGCGCGCTCCACGAATCCGAGGGCCTGCAGCCGGTCGCACAGACGGCTCACGGACGAGGGCGCCGAGCCCAGCAGCTCCCCGAGCGTGCGGAGGTTGATGCCCTCCTCGCGGTCCAGGCTGTACAACACGCGCAGCTGTGACGCCGACACCGGGGACGAGGAGACGGCGTCCCGTCCCCGCTCCCACAGCACCTCGAGCAGTTCGATCACCTCGCACGCCATCCGAGCGGCGTCCCGGGACCGACGGTGAGAGGGTGCCGGATTCACGCCCATAACAGTGCACTCCGAATCAGCGTCTTCGGCCCCCTTGGTGCCGACCTTGCGCCTTGCTCCCGCTGCAACCTTATCCCCGGTCCGGCACCTGCCTCCCTCGGACATGCACACGGCCGCGCAGGGCACCCCTTGGGTAAAGTGGGGCGGCCCTCCGGCCACTCCCCCGGCGACTCGCCCGGGCCCTGCCTTTCCGCGATCGGGGTGACGCCATGGTGAGCACCGAAGCCGTCACCGGCCCCTACGCCCGCGATCCCTTCGTCCACCCGGCCCTCTTCTACCGGGACGACGAGGACTATCTGACCGGCACCGTGCCCTTCGTGCTCGACGGGCTGCGCGCCGCCGAGCCGGTGGCGGTGGCCGTCCCCGGTGCCAACCTCCGGCTCCTGCGGACGGCTCTCGGGCGGGACGGCGCGCGCGTGCGGTTCCTCGACATGGCCGAGGCCGGGCGCAACCCCGGGCGGATCATCCCCGCGGTGCTGCGGGAGTTCGCCGACCGGCACCCCGGCGGCCGGGTGCGGATCATCGGCGAACCCATCTGGGCCGGCCGCACCGCGGCCGAGTACGGCCCGTGCGTCCAGCACGAGGCGCTGATCAACCTGGCCTTCCGCGGCCGCACGGTCACCATCCTGTGCCCGTACGACACCGGCGGGCTCGACGCCGACGCGCTCGCCGACGCGTGGCTGACCCATCCGGTGATCATCGAGAACGGCCGGGAGCGCCCGAGCCACGCCTACGCCCCCGAGCGCGCCATCGCCGCGCACAACGAGCCGCTTCCCCCGCCCGCCGGGGCCGCCGCCTTCTCCTTCGACGCCGAACGTCTGCCCGTCGCCCGCGAGTTCGCGGTCTCGACCGGTGAGCGGCTCGGCCTCACCGGGCAGCGCCTGGGCGATCTGGCCCTGGCGGTCTCCGAGTTGACCACCAACAGCATGATGCACGGCGCCGGCCGCGGCACGGTGCGGGTCTGGGCGTGGGCCGGGCAGGTGCTGTGCCAGGTCGAGGACGGCGGCCGCCTCGGCGATCCGCTCGCCGGCCGCCGCCCGGCCGCGCCCGGTCAGATCGGCGGCCGGGGGCTGCTGATGGTGCACCAGATCGCCGACTTGGTCCGGGTGCACACCGGACCGGCCGGCACCGCCATCCGGTTCCACCTCGGCGGGTAGGGCCCTGCCGGCACCTCGGATGTGCGGCGAGCGGTGCGGTGACAGAACTGTGACGCGGTGCGGCCACAACCAACCCAGGGGCCATCTGGTCTCACCACACGTGTGGGTGAGGGCCGGTCGACCGACCGGCCCTCACCGTCGGACACGCGTTTACGGACCACACGAACGAGGGGAACCCCATGAAGCTCGCCCGTCGCACAGCCGCCGTCACGGCCGTCACCGTCGTCGTCAGTGGCAGTGCCCTCGCCCTTGCCGGGCCCGCGTCCGCGGCGGAGTCCGTCGGCCCGGTCGCGACGTACAACGGGGCCTGTGGCACCGGATACAAGGTCATCGACTCCGCCGACATGGAGAACCTGGGCACCACCTTCCTGACGTACAACAAGACGACCGGCGAGAACTGTGTGGTCACCGTTCGGGCCAGGGCCGGGGCGCCGGTGTACATGTTCGCCTCGCTCAGCTCGCCGAGGGAGGGGAAGGCGACCGACAACGGCCGGTTCACGACCTACGCCGGACCCGTCTACCTCCAGGCCCGCGGCCAGTGCGTCACCTGGGAGGGCGGCATCACCACCTATTCCACCAGCGCCACCGGTCACTGCGGCTGACCCGCGGGGTGCCCCGGCCGGGCCGTTCCGGCCGGGGCACCGCCACGAACGTATGTATGCCTGCCGTGCCGGGCCTCGTACAAGCGGTACGACGTCGGTGACCACGACCGGCAGTGCCCGCGCCACCGGGGAGCCGTTCAGTCGGGCGCTGGGCCGCCGCGACCTTCCCTGAGCCCGTCGGCCACGGCCCATTTCGCCCGCGTGGACAGCGTGGCGAGTGCCTTCGCCGACTCCTTGCCGATCGCCTTCAGCAGGCGCCTGCCGTGCGCCATCGTCGCCCGTGCGAGTTCCGCGTCGCCTTCCTCGACCGCCGCGAGCGTCAGCTCCATATGCTGCTCGGTGATCATTCGGCCGAGTCCCCGGCGGTGCCACTGCTCCACCGTGCCGTCCGGCGCCGGGCCGTCGGCGCCGACCGTGCCCGCTCCAGCGCCCGGGCCGCTGCCGCGAGGTCGCCCTTGCGGCGCTCCAGACGGGCCAGGACGTACGCCTCCGCGGCCCGGTCCCATGCCCTGGCCTGCAACGAGAGGAGAAAGAACTGGGCGCGGGCCTCCTGCGGGTGGTCGCCGATACGCTCCAGCGCGCGGCTCAGCTCCCGCAGGCGGTCCGCGTCCGGCCCCGTGTCGTCCAGCATGCGGATGAGCGCGACCCGGGCGTTCTCGACGCGCCCCTGCCGGTGGGCCAGCTCGATCCAGGTGAACTCGCTCTCCGCGGCCATGTCCCGCCCGTACCGCCGCACCTCCTCGGCGCGGGCCCACGCCACCGCCCCTGCGACGCCACCCGCGTCGCGGCCGGCCGCCGCTCCTCGAACCGCTCGGTCCGTGCGGCATTCACAGGGCGAGGAGTTCGACCAGCGGCCGGTCCGGCAGACCCGGACCGTGGATCAACTCCGCTCGCTGGGCGTCCAGGTCGGGGGCGAAATCCTTCCGCGCTTCGTCGTCCGCCGCACGCATGGCGGCGCGCAGGTCCTCCTCGTCCCTCTCGTCGGTCATGGTCTCGCACCACCAGGGCAGCCGGACGGCGATCTCGAGAGCCTCGCCGACACTGTCGGCCACGAGCGAGGCGTGCCCGTCGTCGGACGCGTGGAGGACGGCCGTTCCCCTGGACAAGAAGTACGTGCCGCCCATGTCGTCGCCGGCGATCGGCTCCAGCGACGCACCGGATGCCAGGTGCACCTGTTCTCCGTGGCGCGCCCTTCGCACGTCGAAGTCGCACAGAAACGCGGCAAGTCCGGCCAGGTCGGGGCGGGTGCGAAGGAGTTCCAGCACGCGGTCGGTCATACAGCCGAACCCTACGGTGGGCGCGCCCATGGGGGCACGGGTGCGGCGGCGGGGCGGCCGGCTTCGGCGTCACGACCTCGCGCCGCTCGGCCCCGGCTCCTCGTTCCTGCGGATCGCGATCGCCCTGCAGACCCTGACCATCTTCCCGCAGGCCGTCTCCGCCGGACTGCTGCTGACCTCGTCCTACGGGGAGACGCTGCACAGTGCCGGGGCCCGGGTGATGTACGGGGCGTCGATGCCGGCACGCGTCGGGTTTCCTCGTGCTCGCCTCGGTCCAGGTCATGCTCGGCATCGCGCACGTCGCGTCGGTCCATCTCCCCCTGGGTGTCCTGATGTTCGGGCCGAGTGTGCTGGCGTCGGCCCGGCGCTGAGGTCACCTCAGCCGTTGTCGTGAGCGGGCGTGTAGGCCGTGAGCCCGGTGCCCGGCAGGGGGTGGGAGGCCCAGGTACGGGCGTAGTCGGGAGGACCCGCGCGGGTCCTGGCGAGGGCGGCGGTGGGCTCGCGGGCGGCGCGCCGGAGCAACGTGTGCACGGTGGTGTCGCGGTTGTTGCCGGAGACGTCGGCTGAGGAGCAGCCGGCGTAGTAGCCGATGGGCGGGGCGTGTACGCCGCTGACCAGGCAGGGCGGCGTGAGTCCGAGGCGGCGCAGGTCATGGGCGGCCGTGCGGTAGCGGTGGGCGGTGGCGCGGGCGTCGGCCGCGTTGTGGTCGAGGATCTGGACTTGCGCGGTCAGGTGCAGGGCGAGCAGCACGGCCGCCGAGCCGGCGGCCAGGGCGCGCACGCGGGGAGGGCGGATGGCCCGCACGCCGTGTACGGCCAGCGTGGCGAGCGGCAGGGAGAGCAGGGCGTAGGCGGGCAGGAAGAAACGTGGCGCGGAGTAATCGATGAGCAGCAGGTACGGGATGCTCAGCGCGGCGGCGCAGGCGACGGGGAGCAGCGTGGCCGCGCGGCGCCGGGTGCGCCAGGCCAGGGCGCAGGCGACGAGGGCGAGGACGGGCAGGGCGAGCCACCACAGGGTGAGCACGGGGTGGACGTGGTGGACGTGGCAGGGGCGGCAGAGCAGGGGGCCGTTGAGGCTGCGCCACGCCAGGCCGCCCGCCCAGTGCGTGCCCATGCCGCCCTCGGTGGCGCTGGAGACGTGCAGCCTGGCGCCGACCCCGCCCCAGCGTACGTACGCCTCCACGATCCATTCGGCGCCACCTACGACGAGTCCGGTGAGCACGGCGAGCGCGGGCGCCGGGCGCCGCCAGGCCGGGACGATCGCGCTCGCCGCGAGCAGGGGCAGGGCCAGCCAGACGCCGTCGGAGAAGCGGAAGCCGGTGGCGGCCGCGACCATGGCACCCAGGCCGATCAGGGCCCGCCGCCGCGCAGGGGGGTGTGCGGCGCGCAGGAACCACCCCACGGCCGCCACCGCGCACAGGGCCACCCACAGATTGGGCATGGCCTGCGGCCCATACAGCATGGTGGTCCACAGGCCGGCGAACAGCAGCGCGGCCAGGGCAGTCCGCCCGGGGCCGAGCAGCGGCTGCCAGACGCGGTAGGCCGCGTACAGGGCGGCGGCGGACAACAGCGCCAGGACGACCCGGAGCACGGTGGTGGAGTCGGTGACGGCGAGAACCGGGGAGGCCAGAAGGCTGATGCCGCGCGAGCGCGGGGCGCTGAAGTACGCCGCCGGGCGGCGCGGGTCGACCTGCGAGAGGTACACCGTCTCGTCCCAGCCCAGGCCCAAGTGCGGCACGACGAGGGCGAGTTGGACCACCGCATAGGCGAGGGCGACCAGCGCGAGCCACGGGATCCGGCGTGGCGGTCGCGGGACAGCGCTCGACAGGACCGTACGCAAGGCGATCACGCGGTGAGCGCCCCGGTACCGAGCAGACCGAACAGCAGCAGGCCGATGGCGATGCGGTAGATGACGAAGGCGTTGAAGGAGTGCTTGGCGACGAACCTCAGCAGCCAGGCGATCGAGGCGTAGGCGACCACGAACGAGACGGCGGTGCCCACCACGAGAGGGGCCGGGCCGACCCCGGCGCCGACGGCGTCCTTCAGTTCGTACAGGCCCGCGCCGGTCAGCGCCGGGATGCCGAGGAAGAAGGACAGGCGGGTGGCGGCCACCCGGTCCAGGTCGAGGAGGAGCGCGGTGGACATGGTGGCGCCGGAGCGCGAGAAGCCGGGGAAGAGCAGTGCGAGGATCTGCGAGCAGCCGACCAGCATGGCGTCCTTGAAGCTCGTGTCGTCCTCGCCGCGCTTGTGGCGGCCCATCTGGTCGGCCACCCACATCACACCGGATCCGACGACGAGGGAGGTGGCGACCACCCACAGGGACGCGAGCGGGCCCTCGATGAGCGGTTTCGCGGCCAGGCCCACGATCACGATCGGGATGGTGGCGCAGATGACCCACCAGGCGAACTTGTAGTCATGGTGATACCGCTCCTCGCGGCGCGCCAGTCCGCGGCCCCAGGCGGAGACGATCCGCACGATGTCCTTGAAGAAGAACACCAGCACCGCGGCGATCGCCCCGACCTGGATGACGGCGGTGAAGCCGACCACGGAGGTGTCGTCGACCGGAATGCCCATCAGTCCTTCGGTGATCTTCAAGTGGCCCGTGGAGGAGACGGGGAGGAACTCCGTGATGCCTTCGACGATGCCGAGGACTGCCGCCTGGCCGATGCTGATGGGACTCATCTGGATCCGTTTCCCTGGTGAATGAAGCGGGGTGGAGGAAGCGAGGAGGGTGAAGCGAGGTGGAGGGGACGGGGTCAGCGGCGCAGACGGCGCAGGGCCCGGCCCGCGCGACCGCGCCAGCGGGCCTTGCGGCGCTGCCAGGCGCGGGAAGAACGGGTGGCCGCGAGGTCGGCGAACAACTCCTCGTAGGCCCGGGCGACATGGGCCGGATCGAAGCGCCGGGCCGCGTCGCGGGCGGCCTCGCCCATGCGGCGGCGGCCGGGCTCGTCGGCGATCAGGTCGCACAGCGCGGCGGCCAGCGCCTCCCGGTCGCCCGTCGGGATCAGGCGGCCGTCGACGCCGTCGTCGACGATCTCGGCGGGTCCGAGCGGGCAGGCGGTGGCGACCACGGGTATGCCGCAGCGCATCGCCTCGACCAGCGTCATGCCGAAGGATTCCGCGTCGGAGGCGGAGGCGACGATCGACGCCTTCGCGAACTCGGCCTCGATCGGGGACACCGCGCCCATCAGCGCGGCCCGGCCACCGAGGCCCTGCTCCTCGATCAGCCGCTGGAGCCGCTCCTTGTCGGTACCCGCGCCATAGATGCGCAAGCACCAGTCGGGGTACTTGGCGGCGACGTCGGTGAATGCCTCGATGAGCAGGTCGAACCGCTTGGCGCGCACCAGCCGTCCGGCCGCCGCGACGACGGGGGCCCTGCCGTCGGCGGGCGGCAGGCCCGGGTCGGGCACGCCATTGGGGATGGCCAGGACCCGTACACCCGGCAGCCGCATCTTCGCCCGGTAGACGGCCGCGTCGGCTTCGGTCGTGGTGACCACGGCATCCAGGTCACGGTACCGGTGGGCGAGCTGGGCGCGCAGCTTCTTGGTGTGCATGTCGTGGGTGAGGTGCTCCTGGGCGATGCGCAGGGCCCGGGGCGGGGCGTGGCGGGCCAGGTACACGTTGATGCCCGGCCGGGTGCCGATGATCACGTCCGCGTCGCAGGTCCGCAGGTACTCCCGCGCCCGCTGGTCGGTGAGGCGGCTGTACTGCTCGTACCGCTTCTCGGCGGTGGGGAAGACCTCGGCCGGCCGGTGCAGCAGCGGGTCGGCCGCGTCGGTGGCGTCCGCGCGTATGTCGACCAGGGGCACCACCGTCACCCGCGGGTCGATGGCGAACCGCGGGCGGGCGCGGTGGCGCAGCATCGACACGATCGTCACCTCGTGCCGGTCGGCGAGCGCGGCGGCGAGATTGAGCGTGGTGCGGACCGTGCCGCCGATCGCGTACACGTTGTGGATCAGGAACGTGACGCGGACCGTCCCGGCGAGCGGGGTGGGGGTCAAAGACACCGCGGGGTCCTTTCCTGCCGAGCGCCGCCCAGGGCAGAGTTCTGCCCGGGTACGAGCGCATGGCACACTGGGGAGACAGTGACTTTTACACTCGTGTAGGAGTCCTACACGAGTGTAGGAGATGAGGGAAGGGACGCCAAACGCATGGGCACCCGCACACCAGGACAGGGCCCGAAGCGGCCCAACGGTGCACGCGAGGCCGAGGTCCTCGAACTGCTGCAGCGGGCCGGCGGCGCGCTGACCCCCCGCGAGGTCACCGAACGTCTGGGCAGCGAGCTGGCCTACAACAGCGTGGTGACGATCCTCACCCGCATGCACACCAAGCAGCTGCTCACCCGCACCCCGCGCGGCCGGGCCTACGCCTACGCCCCCGTGACCGACGACCCCGGCTTCGCCGCCCGCCGCATGCGCTCCGTCCTGGAGGAGCGGTCCGACCGCCAGGACGTCCTCGCCCGCTTCGCCGACGAGCTGTCCACCGACGACGCGCACCTGCTGCGCCACCTGCTCGGTCCCGACCAGTAGGAGGCCGCCACGATGCACATCGCCGTCTACATCCCCCTGCTGCTCTCCCTGCTCGCCCCCCTCGGAGCGCGCCTGCTGTCGGAGCGGTGCGAGCCCCGCCTGGCGACCTGGCTGCTCACCGTCTCAGCCCTCGCCATGGGCACGGCGACCACGATCTCGCTGGGCCTGCTGGCCATCACCGGACTGCTCCGCTTTCCCCAGCTGGCCGTCCTCGGCCACTGGTCTGCCCCCACCGCGCAGCGCGACGACCCCGACGAACTGTCCGTCGCCCTGATCGCCGGGCTGCTGCTCGGCGCCGCCGTCCTCATGGCCGCGCGCATGCTCTGGCGGCGTGCCCGCACCCTGGCCGCCGCCGCCCTGGAAGCGGCCTGCATGCCCACCGAAGACGGCCTGGTCGTGGTCGAGGACGAGGCGCCCGACGCCTTCGCGATCCCCGGCCTGCCCGGCCGCGTCGTCGTCTCCACCGGCATGCTGCGCACCCTGGACGAAACCGAGCGCGACATCCTGCTCGCCCACGAACGCGCGCACCTGGCGGCCCACCATTACGCCTTCGTCGCCCTGGCCCAGCTCGGCGCCGCCGCCAACCCGCTGCTGCGCCCCCTCGCCACCGCCGTGACGTACACCGTCGAACGATGGGCCGACGAGAGCGCCGCCACCGCCACGGGCGACCGCAAGCGGGTAGCCCACACCGTCGGCAAGGCCGCCCTCGCCGCCCACCGCTCCCCCACCCGCGGTCCCGGCGCCGCCCTGGCGATCTTCGGCCGCCGCGCCCCGCTCACCACCGCCGGGCCCGTGCCCCGCCGCGTCGCCGCCCTCCTCGCTCCCCCCTTCGGCCGCCACCCCGTCCTGGCCGCCACGACAGCCGCGGTCCTCGCCGCCGCGGCCCTGTCCACCGCCGAAGCCGCCCACGACCTCCACCTGCTGCTGGAGGCCGTCGGCGCCCGGTAGGCGGTCAGCCGATGACCGAGCGTGCGCGGGGCGGGCATTCCGGGAAGAGCCGCCTCTGTACGCGTGGGATTGGCGCACCCACGACGCATACCGGCCGGGTCGACGGGGCGCAAGCAGACCTCCCGGCACATCGGTACGGAGTTCTCGACCCCCGACGGCTCGCCGTACAGCCCCGACGGGCCGTCGCCGGTTCAGGGGGTGCGTGCGGGGTGGGCCGTGCGGGCGGCAGGCGTGGCGAAGGATGCGGCCACCACGAGTATCAGGACGAGGAAGAGGGCGTTGCGCAGCCCGAACTGCTCGCCGAGATGGCCGAGTGAGGGCGGTCCCACAAGGAAGGCGACGTAGCCGAGAGTGGCGGCGAGGGAAACCCTCGCCGCGGAGTTGTCGCCGGAGTCGCCGGCCGCGGACAGCGCGACGGGGAAGCCCAGGGACGCGCCGACGCCCCACAGGACGGCGGCTGCCGCCGCGACGGCCTGGTTGTCGACCAGGATCACGAGGGCGATGCCGGCGGCGCCGATGACCGCGCTGGCGCACAGGGCGGCCGCGCGTCCGTAAGCGTCGACGAACCGGCCGCCCGCGAAGCGGCCGACGGTCATCGAGGCCGCGAAGACCGCGTACACGGCCGATCCGAGCGCGGGGTCGAAGCCATGGCCGTCGACCATGACCAGCGGCAGCCAGTCGTTCGCCGTTCCCTCGGCCATGGCGAGGGCGAGGATGATGCCGCCGATGAGCAGCAGCCTCGGTTCCCGCCACACCGCGGGGCCCGCGGAGGTCTGCGCGTGAGTGGCGCTGCCGCTGCCGTTGCGGCCGTTGCCGGTGCGTCGGCCCACCCCGGCGGGAACGTACCGGATCATCGGCATCAGTACGGCCGCCACCACGGCGGTGACGATGGCGAGATGCCACAGGACGGGGAACGAGAGGGCGGTCAGGGTCATGCCGCCGACCGCGCCGACCACCGTCCCGAGACTGTAGAAGCCGTGCATCGCGGGGAGGGTGGAACGGCCGAGCAGCCGTTCCACCTCCGCCCCTTCGATGTTGAGGGCCACCTCGCCGCCACCCATCCCGAGGCCGATGAGTCCGAGCCCGAGGGCCGCGACCGCGTCCGCGCCCGCCGCGGCCCCCAGGCCGATCACGGCGGACCCCGCGGCGGTCGCCAGCGTTCCGGCCGCGATGACGGGCCGGGCGCCCCAGCGGGCGACGAGCGGTCCCGAGCACAGGATGCCCACCATGGACCCGACCGAGAGCCCGAACAGGACCAGGCCCATGCGTCCGGTGGAGGCCCCGAGCAGGTCGCGCACGTCGGGGGTGCGCGTCACCCAGGACGCCATGGCCAGGCCCGGCAGGAAGAACAGGGCGAACGTGGCGGTCCGACGCCGGCCGAGGCTGACAGTCACGGGGCATGCCTCCAGTGGATGACCGAACACGACAAGTCTGTACGATCGTACACACTTGAACGGAGTCGCCTTGTGACACATTGGGGGCCGTGAGCGGCACACGGCGTGAGATTCCCAACGACCCCGGACGCAGGGACCGGATCCTCGATGCCGCCCTCGACGTCATCGCCGAAGGCGGCGTCCACAGGACGACCCATCGGAAGATCGCCTCACAAGCCGGCGTCCCCCTGGGCTCGCTGACGTACTACTTCGACGGCATGGACGAGCTGCTGGCGCTGGCGTTCGCCCGCCTCGCCGACACGATGTCCCGGCTCTACCGCCGCACCCTGCACAGCGCCGGGTCGACCGCCGAGGCCGAGGCGGCCGTGGTCGAGCTGATCTGCGGTCCGGCCTACGCCACCGACCGCGACATGACGCTCATCTTCGAGATGTACGCCTACGCCAACCACAACACCGCGGTGGCCGCGACCACCCGCTCGTGGCTGGCGCGCAGCCGGGAGAGCCTCGCCCTGCACTTCACTCCCGGAGTGGCCCGGGCCCTCGACGCCCTGATCGAGGGCTGGCCCATGCACAGCCGCTTCGACGCCGCCCCTCTCAACCGGCAGCTCGTCGCCGGAGTCGTGCACGCCGTCGTCGAGGCCGCGCCGCACCTCCCCGACGAACAGCTCTGATCCCGCCGGTGAGTCTCACGGCCCACTTCTCGGCCGCAGGGGCGCGCACACCTGCGATCCGGCCGCGCGGACGCCGCGCGACCTGCGCAGGTCGGCGACGGCGAAGCAGCGCCGCAGCCACCGGTCGTGACCGTCGTAGCGGGGCCTGAATCCGGTGCGGCCGTGCACGGCGGTGCGGTTGTCCACGACGATCAGGTCGCCCGCTTCGAGCACCGTGCCCACCAGCACGGCGCACATGGCGTCGTGCAGTTCGCCGAACGCCCGCCCCGCGGCCTCGTCCAGCGGTTCCATGGAGTGGAAGTCGGCGACGAGTTCGGGCTCCGCGTCCGGCCCGGACAGGACGGGCAGCGGGAGCGAGACGTCGCCGGTGCCGGTGCCGTCGTGGCCGAAGGAACTGCTGTGCCGGATCCGGAACGAGGGCCGGCGCAGCGCCGAGAGGCATTCGGCGGACAGGCGGGGCAGCGCCCGTGTGATCGCGGCGGAGGTGGTGCGCGCGCGGCGTTCGTGATCGGCGCGCAGGCACAGCAGGGAGAGGAAGTCGGGCTTGAACGGGTGGAATCCGTCCTCGGTGTGCATTTCGAGCATCACACTCCCGCTGTTCTCCTGCCGCGACTCGGCGCCCCGGACCGGGACGATGTCCTGGACGAGGCGGCCGTCCTTCTCGTCCGCGTAGGCGATGACGTCCCCCAGCCAGGACACCGCCGCGAGCTGGGCGAGGGTCGCCAGCGGCAGCCGTGACCAGTCCGGGGCGACGCCGTCGGCGGGTGTCGGGGGCAGTGCGTCGTCGAGGGGCACGTTCCGCACGATCAGGGTGCCGTGCGGGTTGCCTTCCCTCCGGAAACGGCTGAGCGCGCGGGCCATGCGTGGCGGGAGCCAGCGGGCCGCCACCTCGATCTCCTCGAGCAGTTCGGGGGTGTCGAGCGTCGTCGGCCCGGCCGAGCCGGGGTGCGGCAGTGCGTCGGCCATCTCGGTGACGAGCTTGCGGAACCCCTCGGCCTCGTCCGGCGTCAGCTCCAGCGTCACCTCTGCCACACCGCCGAGGGCGAGCTCCTGGGGGTGGTCGAGCAAACCGGTCCTCCTGCCGTCAGTGCTCTCGAACGGATGGGTCCTCATGCGTCCAGCCTTTCGGCCAGTACGCGGCCGATCCGGGCCAGCGGCTCGGCCCGGCACATGTCGTGGTGGACGCAGTCCACGGCGTACCGCTCCACCTCCCCGGTGACGCAGGACTCCCAGACGGCGGCGGTGGGCATCGCGTCGGGGCGGTCGGCGGTCGCCGTGAAGTGCATCAGGCTTCCGTCGAACCGGCCGGGCACATACGCCGCCGCGAGCCTTCTGTGGTTCGCGTAGACCTCCGTCAGGGCCGTGACACGTCGCTCCTCCAGGTCCGCGAGGGGCCCGCCGCCGTGCCGCAGGATCTCCATGGCGTCGTCGACCCGCAGGGGTTCGCCGGTGTGCTCGTCGTGGCCCGCGAAGCTGAGCAGGGTCGACAGGATCTCCGCCACGTCCCCTTCGTCCACGGGCTCGGCCGGGGTTCCGGGGTCCGGGGGGTAGGCGTCGAGCAGGGCGAGGAGGGCCACTTCCTCGCCCTCCGCCCGGAGTCGCACCGCGGCCGCGTGGGCGGCGAGGCCGCCGAACGACCAGCCCAGGAGGTGGTAGGGGCCGGTGGCCTGTACGGAGCGGATCTGCTCGACGTAGTCGGTGACCAGGTCGTCCATGGTCTCCGGGTATGCCTCGGGCCGGGCGAGTCCGCGGGCCTGGAGCCCGTACACCGGCCGGTCCGGACCCAGATGCCGCAGCAGTCCGGTGTAGCACCAGCTCAGTCCGCCGCCCGGGGGCAGGCAGAACAGCGGGGGACGGCCGCCGGAGGCCCGCAGCGGGAGCAGGGCGTCGAAGGCGTCGTCCGAGACTCCGAGCCGCAGCCTTCCCATGAGGCGGTTGACCGTGGGCGCCGCGAACAGATCCCGGACCGACAGGTCCAGGCCCATCGTGTCCCGGATCCGGCTCACCAGCCAGATCGCCGCCAGTGAGTCCCCGCCGAGCGCGAAGAAGTCGTCGTCGATCCCCGTGCCGGCCACGCCGAGAATGTCGGCGAACAGGCCGCAGAGGATCTCCTCCTCGGGCGTGCGGGCGGGCCGCCCGGCGGCCGTGAAATCCTGACCCGGCTCGGGCAGGGCACGCCGGTCCAGCTTGCCGCTGGTCGTCAGCGGGAAGGCGTCCAGCACGACCACGGTGGCAGGCACCATGAACTCCGGCAGCGTCGCGGCGACGTGGCCGCGCAGATCGGCCGGGCGCGGCTCGGCGCCCGGTGCCGCGAGCACGTATGCCACCAGCCGCCGCTCTCCGGGCCGGTTCTCACGGGCCACGACCGCAGCCTGGGCCACGGTCTCATGCCGGGTCAGCGCCGCCTCGACCTCGCCGGGTTCGATACGGAAGCCGCGGATCTTGACCTGCTGATCCGCCCGGCCGATGAACCGCAGGACCCCGTCCCCGGTCCACCGCACGAGGTCTCCGGTCCGGTACATCCGTTCCCCCGGCGCCCCGAACGGGCAGGCCACGAACCGCTCCGCCGTGAGGCCGCGCCGGTTCAGGTAGCCCCGGGCGAGTTGGACACCGGCCAGGTACAACTCCCCCGTCGCCCCGGGCGGCACCGAGCCGAGCCCCGCGTCCAGCACATACGCGCGCACGTTTCTCACCGGCCGGCCGATCGGCACCGGGCGGCGGTCCACGCCCGCGGCGGCGGTGTCCGGGGTGGCCGTGTCCAGGGTGGCCGACAGGGGATCACAGGTCCAGGACGTCGTGTGGATGGCGGTTTCCGTCGGACCGTACAGGTGGTGCAGTTCCACGCCCAGCATGCTCAGGGTGCGGTCCCGCAGGTCCGCGGGGAGCGGCTCGCCGCCGGTCAGGACCTGCCGCAGGCCGGTGCATCCGGCCGCGGCGGGCTCGTCGAGGAAGACCCGCAGCATCGACGGTACGAAGTGCACGGTCGTCACCGCGTGCTCCTGGATCACCGACGCCAGGTACGCGGGGTCCCGGTGCCCCTCCGGATCGGCGACCACGATCCGGGCGCCGGTGGTCAGGGGCCAGAAGAACTCCCATACGGAGGCGTCGAAGGCGCCCGGCGCCTTGTACAGGACGATGTCGGAGGGCCCCAGCGTGAACTCGGCCGCCATGCCGAGCAGCCGGTTCACCACGGCTGCGTGCGGGACGACCACCCCCTTGGGGGTGCCGGTCGAGCCGGAGGTGTAGAGGACGTACGCGGGGTGCGACGGCCTCAGCTGTGTGGCGGTGTCGCCCGGGTTCCGGTCCGGCCGGTCGCCGGGGTCGCGTACCAGGCCGTCGGCGTGCAGCACAAGGACGGGCCGGGCGTCGTCGAGCATCAGGCGGGTCCGCTCGGCCGGCTGGTTCACATCGACGGGCAGATAGGCCGCGCCGGTCTTGATCACGGCGAGCAGGGCCACCACCAGCTCGGCGGAGCGCGGCAGGGCGAGGGCCACCACCCGCTCCGGGCCGGCCCCGCGCTCGATCAGCGCGTGGGCGATCCGGTTGGCCCGCGCGTTCAGCTGCGCGTACGTCAGGGTGATGTCCTCGGCGACCATGGCGACCGCGTCCGGGGTGCGGGCCGCCTGCGCCTCGAACAGGTCCCGCAGCGTCACCGGGGGCAGCGGCCGCGCGGTGTCGTTCCACCCCGTCAGCACCCGCTCGCGTTCGGCCGGGGCGAGGAGGCCGAGCCGCCAGATTCGCTGGGCCGGGTCGGCGGCCGCGGCCTGAAGCAGCCGCAGGAACCTGGCCACCAGGCCCTCGACGGTGTCCCGGTCGAACAGGTCGGCGTTGTACTCGACGCCACCGGCCAGCCCCCCGGGCAGACCATCCGGTCCGCGCTGCTCGGCGACCCTGAACAGCAGGTCGAACTTGGCCGACCGCGACACCATCTCCTCGGCCCGGCACCGCAGACCGGGAAGCTCCAGGGACAGGTCCCCGGCGTGCTGGAGGGCCAGCATCACCTGGAAGACGGGGTGCCGGGCCACCGAGCGGGCCGGGTTCAGCACCTCGACCAGATGCTCGAAGGGCAGGTCCTGGTGGGCGTAGGCGGCCAGGCCGGTCTCCCGCACCCGCTCCAGCAGTTCGGCGAAGCTCGGGTCCCCGCTCGTGTCGGTGCGCAGCACCAGCGTGTTGACGAAGCATCCGACGAGATCGTCGAGGACGTCGTCGGTGCGCCCGGCGACCGGTGTGCCGATGGGGATGTCGGTGCCCGCGCCGTCGCGGGTGAGCAGTGCCGCAAGCGCCGCCGACAGGACCATGAACAGGCTCGCGTCGCCCGCGCGCGCCAGTTCGGCGAGCCGGGTGTGGAGGTCCGGGCCCACGCGCAGCGGCACCACCCCGGCGCGGGTGCCGGTCACCTCCGGGCGGGGCCGGTCCCGCGGCAGCTCCAGCTCGACGGGCAGCCCGTCCAGCGTGCGGCGCCAGTGGGCGACCTGGCGGGACAGCACGCTGTCCGGGTCGTCTGCGTCACCGAGGAACCGGCGCTGCCACAGGGTGTAGTCGGCGTATTGCGCGGGCAGCGGCACGAAGGACGGGGCCCGGCCCGCGCACCGGGCGGTGTAGGCGGCGGACAGGTCACGGGCGAGCGGACGGTTGGACCAGCCGTCACCGGCGATGTGGTGGAGCACGATCAGCAGGACGTGCTCGTCCGGGCCGAGCGCGAACAGGGTCGTGTGCAGGGGCGGTTCGGCCGTCAGGTCGAACCGGTGCGCTGCGGTGTCCGCGAGGGCCTCGGCGAGAGCGGCCTCCTCGACCCGCCGGACGGGCAGGTCGACCGTCGCGTCGGCGGGGGCCAGGACGTGCTGGCGCGGTACGCCCCCGGTGTCCGGGTAGACGGTGCGCAGCACCTCGTGCCGGGCCACCACGTCGTTCAGGGCGGTGTGCAGCGCGGCGATGTCGAGGTCTCCGGTCAGGCGCAGCGCGTACGGCATGTTGTAGCCGACCGACGTGGGGTCCAGCCGGTGCAGGAACCACAGGCGCGCCTGCGCGAACGAGAGGGGCAGTTCGGCGGGGCGTTCCACGGCACGCGGCGATGGCCTCCGCCCGTCCTGGGGCGCCGTGCCGAGCCGGGCCGCGAGCCCGGCCACGGTCGGGGCCTCGAACACGTCGCGTACGGCGAGTTCGGCACCGAGCGCCGAGCGGATGCGCGACACCAGCCGGGTCGCGAGCAGCGAGTGCCCGCCGAGGGCGAAGAATCCGTCGTCGGTCCCGACCCCGGGAACGCCGAGCACCTCGGCGAACAGGCCGCACAGGACCTCCTCCGCGTGGCCGCGGGGCTCCCGGCCGCCGGTCCCGTGCCGACCGGCCGCCGGGGCCGGAAGGTCCCGCCGCGCCAGCTTGCCGCTCGGGGTCAGGGGCAGCGTGTCGAGCACGACGATCGCGGACGGCACCATGAACTCGGGCAGTACGGCGGCGGCGTGTTCCCGCAGCTCGTCCGGATGCGGCGGCCGGGCCCCGGGCGCGGGCACCACGTACGCCGTCAGCCGCTGGTCGCCGGGCCTGTCCTCGCGCACCACGGCGACCGCGTGCCCGACCGTGGCGTGCCGGGCCAGCACGGCCTCCACCTCGCCCAGCTCGATCCGGAACCCGCGCACCTTCACCTGGTCGTCCGCCCGGCCGGCGAACTCCAGCAGCCCGGCGGCGGTCCAGCGGGCCAGGTCACCGGTGCGGTACATCCGTTCCCCCGGCGCGCCGAACGGGTCGGCGGTGAACCGCTCGGAGGTCAGGCCCGGCCGGTTGAGGTAGCCGCGGGCGAGTTGCGCACCGGAGAGGTAGATCTCCCCGACCACACCGGGCGGCACCGGGCGCAGCCGTGCGTCGAGCACATAGACCCGCATGTCGCGGATCGGCCGGCCGATCACCGGCCGGGAGCTGTCACGGACCCGGGCGCCGACGGCGTCCACAGTGCATTCGCTGGGCGCGTAGTAGTTGTGCACCTCGATGTCCGGGTGCTCCCGGAGCGTCTCCCACAGCGCGGCGCCCGTGGCCTCCGCGCCGAGGAGGATCAACCCTGGCCGGTGCCCGGTGTCCTCCAGCATCCCCAGTCCGGTCAGTTCGCGCAGCATGGACGGCGCGACGCCCAGGTAGTCGATGCCCCGGTCGCGCACGTATCCCAGCAGCGCGGCGGGGTCGCGGCGGGTTTCGTCGTCCACGACGTGCAGTTCGTGGCCGGCCACGAGTCCGAGAAGCTGTCCCATGCTCGCGTCGAAGGAGAGCGAGGCGGTGTGCGCCGCCCGCAGTCGTCGCCCGTCGGTGGCGGCCACCTTCGCCGCCGCCGGGGCGAAGACCAGCTCGCGGTGGCTGGCGCACAGGTTCGCCAGGCCCGCGTGGGTCACCACCACGCCCTTGGGCACACCCGTCGAGCCGGAGGTGTACACGACGTACGCCGCGTGGTCCCCGCGCACCGCCGGCCGTGGGGTCCGGGCCGGCGGCGGGCCGGCGTCGAGGGCGTCGTCGAGCAGTACGACGTCCGCCGCGCCGCCCTCCAGCCGTGCGGTCACCGCGCGTTCGGTCACCACCACGGGCACGGCCGCGTCGTCGAGCATGAACGCGAGCCGCTCCGCCGGGTAGCCGGGGTCCAGCGGCACGCACACCCCGCCGGCCTTCCATACGGCCAGAACGGCGGCGATCATCGCGGCCGACCGGCGTACGCACAGCCCGACCAGGACATCGGGTCCCACGCCGCGGCCGGTCAGATGGCGCGCGAGCCGGTCCGCCCGCGCGTCCAGTTCGGCGAACGTCCACCGCGTCCCGCCGGACACCACGGCCACCGCGTCCGGGGTCAGCGCGGCCTGCGCCTCGAAGCACTCCGGCACCGGCGCGGCCGGGGCATCGCCGACGGTGCCGTTCCACTCCACCAGGACCCGGTTCCGCTCCGCCGGGGCCAGCAGGTCCAGGGCGCCGATCCGCAGGTCCGGGTCCGAGGCGGCGGTCCGCAGGACCCGGACCACCCTGCCCAGGATGGCCTCCGCGGTGTCCCGGTCGAACAGGTCGGTCTGGTGGTCAAGGCGCAGCCGCAGCGGTCCGCCCGGCATCACCATGAAGTTGAGCGGGTAGTGGGTGACGCCGTGGCTCGGTCCCGCCGTCACCCGCAGCCCGCCGCCGAGGGCCGCGGCGGCGAGCCCGTCGCTCCGGGCCGGAAGGTTCTCGAACACGGTGGCCGTGTCGAACAGCTCGCCCGAACCCAGGGTGCGCTGGATGCCGGACAGCCCGACGTGCTGACAGGCCATCAGTCCCGTCTGGTCCCGCTGCAGACGGGCCAGCATGGCGGACAGGGGCTCCGCGGGGGCGAGCCGGACCCGGACGGGCAGGGTGTTGGCGAACAGCCCGATCATCTTCTCGGCGCCGGGCACCTGGGGCGGGCGGCCGGAGACGGTGGTGCCGAACACCACGTCCGTCCGGCCGGTCAGCTGGCCGAGCACGACCGCCCAGGCGCCCAGGAACACCGTGTTCAGGGTCAGGCCCTGACGGCGGGCGAGCCCTTGGAGGGCCGTGGCGAGGTCGTCGGGCAGGTCGCGCAGCACCTGGCCGGGCAGCCCGGGCGCCCGGGACGGATCCGCGGGCGCGACCCTGGTGGGCTCGTCGACGCCCTTCAGCACGTCGCGCCACACGTCCTCGGCGGCCGCCCGGTCCTGGCCCGCCAGCCAGGCCAGGTAGTCGCGGTACCGGGCGGCCGGGGGCATCCCGTCCTCCAAGCCGCCGCGCGTGTAGAGCTGGAACAGGTCGTCCAGCAGCAGCTGCGTGGACCACCCGTCGGTCACCAGGTGATGGGCGGTGACGAGGAACCGGTGGCGGTCGGGGCCGAACCGGATGAGGGTGAACCGCAGCAGGGGCGGGCGGGCCGGGTCGAAGCGACGGAGCCGGTCGTGCACGGCGAGCCGCTCCGCCTCCGCCTCCCGCGCGCCGGGGTCCACCGCGCCGAGATCGTGCTCCTGCCAGGGCAGTTCCACCGCGCGCGGGATGATCTGCACCGGCTCCTCCAGGTCCTCGTGCCAGAAGCCGGCCCGCAGGCTCGCATGGCGGCGGAGGAGGGCCGACGCGGCGGCGCGCAGCGCCCCGGCGTCGAGGGCGCCGTCCAGGTCGAAGGCGCTCTGCACGGTGTAGAGGTCCAGCGCCGACTCGTCGTAGAGCGCGTGGAACAGCAGGCCCTCCTGCAGCGGTGCCAGCGGCAGGATGTCTTCCAGTTCCGTTTCCGCTTCCGCCCGCGTCATCGTGTTCTTCTCCTCCATGCGGCTTCGAGCTGCTCCAACTTGTTCTGACTCATCCGCACCAGCGGTACGTCGGACGGGGTGCGGCCGCCCGCGTCGGGCCGGGCGGCGTGGGAGGCGAGGGCTTCCAGGGCGCGCGTCCAGGTGTCGGCCAGGTCCTGTACGTCGGCCTCGGTCAGCGCCGCGCGGGGCCAGCCCCAGGCCGCGGTCAGCCGGGGGCCGTCCGGACCGTCCACGACGGCCACCCTCACCTCGGCCCGGTACTCCGGCGGCAGGCCGGACCCCTCCGGCCACGTGCCGGACGGAACGCGCGGAAGCCGCCCGAGGTAGTGGAACGCCACCTGGGGCGAGGGCCATTCGGCAAGGGCCGGAGCGGTGGCGGGGTTGAGGTGGCGCAGCAGACCGAATCCCAGACCGCCGTCCGGCAGGGACCTCAGACCCTCCTTGACCCGCTTGAGCGCCGTCCCGGCGGCGTGTCCGCCGTCCCACACCTCGCGCCGGTCCAGGCCGGTGAGGTCCAGGCGGACGGGATGCGTCGCGGTGAAGCGGCCGACGGTGCGGGACAGGTCGATGCCCTCGGCGATGGGTTCCCGGCCGGGCCGCCGGACGTCGGCCATCACGGAGTCTCCCCCGGTGTCCAGCGGGTGCGGGGTGGCCGGGATGTTCCGGCGGTGCCGCCAGTCGGCCACCGCCAGCGCGAACGCGGTCAGCAGCACGTCCTCGGTATCGGCGTGGAAGACCGCGGGCACGCTGGTGAGGAGCGCCTCGGTGCGCCCGGCGGGCAGGGTGACGGTCAGCGTCCCGGCCCCGGCCCCCGGCTCCCCGCCGGCCTCCGGCCGGATACCGGGCTCCTCCCCCGGTGCGTCCGGCCCGGCGAGGATCGCGGTCCAGCGGGGCATCTCCGCCTCCTGCCGGGCGTCCTGCGCCCGGGTGCGCAGATGCTGGGCCCACCGCCGGAACGACGTGCCGACCGGGGCGAGTTCGGGGCGGCGGCCCGCAGCGGCAGCCGCACAGGCCGCGGCCACGTCGGCCAGCAGGATCCGCCAGGACTCCGCGTCCACCACGAGGTGGTGCAGTACGAGCGTCAGCCGCCCGGCCCGGCCGGGACCGGCATCCCACCACACCGCCTGGAGCATGATCCCGGCCTGCGGCGCGAGGCGGGCCGCCGCGTCACGTTCCGCCGCCGCGGGCCCGGGCCCGTCCGGTTCGGTGCCCGCCCGGCGGAGGCAGTCCGCGGCCCGGACCGTCCCGGGCGGCGTCACCTCCAGCAGCCACTCGTCCCGGCCCTCCCCGGCGGCTTCGCCGGGGGTACGGGTCAGGCGCGCCCGAAGCGCGTCGTGGTGGTCCAGGACCGCTTGCAGGGCCGCCTCCAGCCGTTCCGCGTCCAGCCCGGCCGGGAGCTCCACGGCCATCGCCTCGTACCCGGTGCCGGGGTCGGCGCCGCGTTCCCGTAGCGCGTGCAGGGCCGGGGTCAGCGGCACCGCGCCGATGCCCGCCCGCGACTCCCCGTCCGGGGCGGGCGCGGCGCCGGGCGTCCCGGCGGCGGTGGCCAGCGCCGCCACGGTCTTGTGCCGGAACACGTCCTGTG
Organism: Streptomyces sp. NPDC021212; assembly: GCF_044332925.1. Classification (NCBI taxonomy): domain Bacteria; kingdom Bacillati; phylum Actinomycetota; class Actinomycetes; order Kitasatosporales; family Streptomycetaceae; genus Streptomyces; species Streptomyces sp. NPDC021212. Next base: position 269,380 of record NZ_JBIRPZ010000001.1, on the reverse strand, counting down.
GGGCGATCGCCACCCCGGCGGCGCGGGCCCGGCTGACGACCTGGATGGAGACGATGCTGTCGCCACCGAGGTCGAAGAAGTCGTCGTCGACGCCGACGGACGGGAGTCCGAGCACATCGGCGAAGATGTCGCACAGCAGCCGCTCCCGCGCGGTCGCCGGCGGGCGGCCCGCCGGGGTACCGGCCGCCTCCGGTGCGGGCAAGGCCCCGCGGTCGACCTTCCCGTTGGGCGTCAGCGGCAGTGCGTCGATGGTGACGACGACCGAGGGCACGAGGTATTCCGGCAGCTTCTCCCGCAGCCGGGCGCGCACCGAGGCGCCCAGGGTCACCGGTGGCGCCGAGGCCGGGTCGTTGGTGAAGGCCCGCAGTGAGGAGCGGTCCCCCGCCGCGGGGACCACCGGCAGGTAGAGGTCGGTGACGGCGGATCGTGTCGCGGTGTCCGCGTCGGCGAACACCGCGTCGAAGCGGCCCTCGCCCGCCGCGTCGGCCACGCCCGACCAGGTGACGGCCACCCAGTACCCGAGCCTTTCACCGAGTTCGCACAGCGTCTCCGGGTCCACCGCGCCCTCGCCCGCCAGCCGGGCATTGGGTATCCCTGTGATGCGCAGCGGCCGCGGCCGGCGCTCCTCCAGCAGCGCGGCGCATCCCCCGGCGCCGCCGGTCACCTCCCTCCAGCGCAGCACCGGTACGTCGGCGAACGACCGGGCCGGGGAGGTGAGCGGGGCACGGCGGAGCACGACGTCGTAGCGGTACCGGGACAGCTCGTTGTGGTACCGGCCGCGCTTGAGGCGGAGGTCCACGGCACCGACTTCGGGCACGACCCCGGCCAGGGCGGGGAAGAAGTCCGGGTCGACCAGCAGCTCCCGCTCCGGCGCGGTGCTTCCGGTGGCGGCCCGCAGAGCCGGCAGAAGCCGCAGGTCGCGGATGTCACCGAGGAACAGGGCGCCGCCCGGCGCCAGCAGCCTCATCGCACCGCCGATCACCTCGGTCAGGTACGCGGCGCTCGGGAAGTACTGGGCCACCGAGTTGATCACGACGGTGTCGAAGTGGCCCTCCGGCAGCCCGGTGAAGTCGTCGGCCGGCTGGGCCCTGAGCACCACCCGGTGGGCGATGTCCGGTTCGCCCGCGACCTGCGCGGCCAGGGCCTCGACGGCGGCCACGGACACGTCGGTGCCCCAGTACTCCGCGCATTCGGCGGCGAGCTGGGCGAGAATCAGGCCCCGGCCGACACCGATCTCCAGGACGCGCCCGGAGCCCGGGGCCCCGCCGCCGCGCGGGCCCAGGTCCCGGATCGCCGCGACGGTGGCGTCCCGCCACTGCCTCATCTCCGCGACCGGGATCGGCTTCCCGTCGTAGGCGCTGTTCCAGCCGGTGAAGTCCTCCCCGAACGGGGCGGGCTCCGATCCTCCGTAGAGCGTGTCGTAGAGCCGCCGCCACTCGCCGACGGCGGCCTCGGGCTCCCTGGCCGTACCGGTCTCCGGACGGGTCCCGGTGTCCGCCGCCGGGACCACGTACCCGACCAGGCGGGTCCCGCCGGGGCCGTCGTCGCGGGCCGCCGCGACGGCCTGGGCGACGGCCGGGTGGCCCGCCATGGCGGCCTCGACCTCGCCGAGTTCGATCCGGTGGCCCCGGACCTTGACCTGCTGGTCCGCCCGTCCGGCGAACTCCAGGTCTCCCGCCGCGTTCCAGCGGGCGAGGTCGCCGGTGCGGTACATCCGGGTGCCCGGCGCGCCGAACGGGTCGGCGGCGAACCGCTCGGCGGTCAGGCCGGGCCGCCGGAGGTAGCCACGGGCCAGGCCCGCTCCCGTCAGGTACAGCTCGCCGACCACGCCCGGCGGCACCGGGCGCAGGGCGGCGTCCAGGACGTACGCGCGTGCGCCGGGGAGCGGGGTGCCGATGGGCGGGACGCCGCCGTCGCCGGGCAGCGGGCGGCTCATCGTGGCGCAGACCGTCGACTCGGTCGGCCCGTAGGCGTTGACCATCCGTCGGCCCCGGCTCCACGCCGCGGCCGTCTCCGGCGGGCAGGCCTCGCCCGCGACCACCAGATCGGTCACCGGGGCGAGCTGGTCGGGCGTCATCACGCCCAGCGCCACCGGCGGCACGGTCAGGTGCGTCACGCCGTGCTCGGCCACCACCGCGCCGAGGTCGGGCCCGGGCAGCAGCCGCTCGGCCGGGGCCACCACCAGCGCCGCACCGGTCAGCAGCGCCATGCACAGCTCCCAGAACGCCGCGTCGAAGCTCGGCGAGGCGAACTGCAGGACCCGGCTGCCCGGTCCCGCGCCGAGGGACTTACGGTGTGCGGACACCAGGGCGGCCGCACCGGCGTGGGTGACAACCACGCCCTTGGGCAGTCCGGTCGAGCCGGAGGTGTAGAGCACATAGGCCGGGTGTGCGGGCGTCAGGGGGCGGGCCCTGTCGGTGTCACCGGGGTCGGCGGCCGGGCGGGTGGCCAGGTCCGCGCGCGGGCGGCCCTCGGCGTCGTCCAGGTCCAGCCGGGGCAGGCCGTCGGCGCCGGGCACCCGGGCGCCGTCGGTGCCTCCCGTCAGCAGCAGCGCGGGGCGGGCGTCGTCGAGCATGAACGCGATGCGCTCGGCCGGGTAGTTCAGGTCCAGCGGAAGGTAGGCCGCCCCCGCCTTGAGCGTCGCGAGGACCGCCACGATCAGGTCGGCGGAGCGCGGGAAGGCCAGGGCGACGATCCGCTCGGGCCCCGCGCCCCGGGAGATCAGCAGATGAGCCAGGCGGTTGGCCCGGGCGTTCAGCTCCCCGTACGTCAGCACCTCGTCCCCCGCGAGCACCGCCGGTGCCCCGGGGTCGCGCGCCACCTGGCGCTCGAACAGCGCCGGGAGGCAGGCCGGCGGGATCGTCCGGCCGGCCCCGCCGCCCAGCATGCGGGTGCGTTCGGCGGCGGTGAGCAGGTCGGCCCGGCCGATGGGGAGTCGCGGATCCGCGCAGACCGCTTCCAGCAGCCGGATCCACCGCGCGACCATCGCCTCGACCGTCTCCCGATCGAAGAGGTCGGTGCTGTACTCGACGGTTCCGCGCACTCCCCCGAAGGAGCCACCGGCCGCTCCCGGCGGGGCGGGGCGTTCCGTGACGCTGAAGAACAGGTCGAACCGCGAGGCGCCCGCGCCCACGGGTTCGGGCGTCACCTCGACGCCGGGCAGCGCGAGACCCGCCTCCGGAGTGTTCTGGAGGACCAGGGCCACCTGGAACAGCGGATGGCGGTTCGGGGTCCGGACCGGGTTCAGCACCTCCACCAAGTGCTCGAAGGGCACGTCCTGGTGGGAGTAGGCGGTCAGCGCCGTCTCCCGCACCTGGTCAAGCAGCGCGGCGAACGACGGATCGCCCGAGGTGTCGGTGCGCATCACCAGGGTGTTGACGAAGAGGCCGACCGCGTCGTCGAGCGCCTCGTCGCGGCGCCCGGCGACCCCGCTGCCGATCGGCAGGTCCGTACCCGCGCCGAGCCGGGTGAGCAGGGCGGCCAGGCCGGCGTGCAGCACCATGTGCAGGCTGGCCTCCCCGGCCCGGGCGAGGCCCGCCAGCCGGCCGTGCAGCGCGGGGCTCAGATCGAAGCCCAGCATCTCCCCGCGGTACGTGGAGACGGCGGGGCGGGGGCGGTCCACCGGGAGCGCGAGCTGCTCGGGCAGGCCGGCCAGGGCCTTCGTCCAGTACGCCACCTCCCGGGCGAACCGGCTGCCCGGGTCGTCCTCGTCGCCCAGCAGCACGCGCTGCCAGAGCGTGTAGTCCACGTAACCGACCGGCAGCGGCGCCCACGACGGGGCCTCGCCACGGCACCGCGCGGCATAGGCGGTGGCGAGGTCGCGGGACAGCGGGGCCATCGACCATCCGTCCCCGGCGATGTGGTGCACCACCAGCAGCAGGACGTGTTCGCGCTCCCCCAGGACGACCAGCTCGGCCCGCAGCGGCAGGTCGGCCGCGAGGTCGAACGGGTAGCGTGCCGCCTCGCGCAGGGCGTCGCGCAGCCCCGGCTCGCCGATGTGCCGGACGATCAGTTCGGGGCGGGCGGCGGCCGCGTCCAGGACGAGCTGCCGAGGCACCCCGCCGACCGCGGGAAACACGGTGCGCAGGCTCTCGTGCCGCGCCGCGACGTCCGCCAGCGCGCTCCGCAGCGCCGTCCGGTCAACCTCACCGCGCAGGCGCAGGGCGACCGGCATGTTGTACGTCGCGCCCGGCCCCTCCAGCCGGTGCAGGAACCACAGCCGCGCCTGCGCGAACGACAGCGGCACCACATCGGGCCTGGGCATCGGCCGCAGGGCCGGCCGCGCCGTGTCCTCCCGGTTCCCGGCGCCGTCCAGCCGCTCGGCGAGCCCGGCGACCGTGGGCGCCTCGAAAAGGGCCCGCACGGGCAGTTCGGCGCCGAGGGCGGAACGGATGCGGCTGATCAGCCGGGTGGCCAGCAGCGAATGCCCGCCTAGGTCGAAGAAGTTGTCGTCCACGCCGACCGACGCCACGCCCAGCACCTGCGCGAACAGATCGCACAGCATCCGCTCGCGCGCGGAGGAGGGCGGGCGCGAGCCCGCCACGGAACCGAGATACGGCGCGGGGAGCGCCGCCCGGTCGAGCTTGCCGTGGGCGGTCAGGGGAAGTGCGCCGAGGACCGTCACGGCGGCCGGCACCATGTACGCGGGCAGTTGTTCGCGCAGCGCCGTGGTCAGCGTGGCGGCCAGTCCGGCGCGCTGCCGCGAGGCCGCCGGGTCGTTCGCGAACGCCTCGGGCGGTGTGGTGGCGGCGGCCGGTACCGGGCGGTGGACACCGGCGAGCGCGGTCGCCGCCGGGCCGGAGGCTTCCGGGGTCACGAAGAGCACGTCGAGGTGGTCGGCGGTGTCGCCGGACCGGGTCACCGCGACCCGGTGGCCGGTGCGCTCGCCCAGCGTGTGGAAGGCGTCCGGGCCGAGTTCCGGCGCCGACGACCGTTCCGCCGCGCCGAGGAGGCCGAGCAGTTCGGCGGGCGGGCGGCCCTCGTCCAGGGCGCGCAGGGCGGCGGCCTCGTCCGCGATCCGCTCGTCCGGTACGCCGGTCACCCGCAGCGCCTGCCCGCGGTGCCCGGTCAGGCGCCGTTCCAGGTCGTCCGGGCCGGACACGTCGTGGCCCCACCGCAGTTCCGGGGAGGTCTCCAGTGGCCGGGGCGTGGCGGGCCGCTTGTGCAGGACGGCGTCGTACCGGTAGCGGCTCAGCTCGTTGACGTAATCGCCGCGCTTCACCTGGAGGTCGACCCCGGCGATGTCGTCCCGTCGCGCCGAGAGCGCGGTGAAGAACGCGGGGTCCAGCAGCAGTTCCTTCTCCATCAGCATGGCCTGCTCCACCGCCCGGCGCAGCACGGCGCCGTCGGCGGACGGCGTGGCGCGGCGCAGCTGCGCCGCCGTGTGCAGGCACCGCAGCAGTCGCAGATCGCGCACGTCACCGAGGAACACCGCCCCGCCGGGGGCCAGCAGACCGAGCACCGTGTCGATCACTCCGGTGAGGTAGCGGACGTCCGGGAAGTACTGGGCGACCGAGTTGATCACCACCGTGTCGAAGAAGCCGGCCGGCAGTCCGCCTGTGTCCGCGGCGGACTGGACGCGCAGTTCCACCCGCCCGGCCAGCTCTTCCCTGGCGGCCACCTGGGCCCGCAGCCCGTCGACGGCGTCCGCGGAGATGTCCGTTCCCCAGTAGGTCTCGCAGTCCGGTGCGAGGCGGGAGAGCAGCAGGCCGCTGCCCACGCCGATCTCCAGCACCCGGCGCGGCCGCAGCTCACGGATCCGCGCGACCGTGGCGTCCCGCCACCGGCGCATCTGCCCGACCGGGATCGGCCGCCCGTCGTAACTGCTGGTCCATCCGGCGAAGTCCTCGCCGAAGGGCGCCGGTTCGGCGTCGGCCCGCCCGGCGCCGTAGAGCGAGTCGTACACCTCCTGCCATTCGGCGAGCTGGGTCCGTGCCGCGTCGCCGTCGCGCCGCTCACCGGCCGCCGGGACGACGTAGGCCACCAGGTGGGTGCCGGACGCCGCGTCCTCCCGCGCGACGACCGCCGCCCGGGCCACGGCCTCGTGCCGGGACAGCACCGCCTCGATCTCCGCCGGCTCGATCCGGTGGCCCCGCACCTTGACCTGTTCGTCGGCGCGGCCCGCGAAGACCAGGTGGCCGTCCCCGGTCCACCGGGCCAGGTCCCCGGTGCGGTACATCCGCTCCCCCGGCCCGCCGAACGGGTCGGCGACGAACCGCTCCGCCGTGAGCCCCGGCCGGTTCAGATAACCGCGGGCGAGCTGCGCCCCGGCCAGGTACAGCTCCCCGGCCACACCGGGCGGCACCAGCCGCAGCCCGGCGTCGAGCACGTACGCCCGGGTGTTCGGGGCGGGCCGCCCGACCGGCACCGGGCCGTCCGGGGCGGCCGCGCCGGGCGGCACCCGGTAGGTGACGCAGCCCACCGTGGCCTCGGTCGGCCCGTACTCGTTGACCACCGTGGCCTGCGGCTGCGCGCGCCGCCAGGGCGCGAGCTGTTCGCCGGTGAGCTGCTCACCGCCGACGACCAGGTCCGCGACGGGCGTGACGGTCCCGTCCCGCCCGGACGGGGCGGCGAGCGGGACGAGGTGGCTCGGCGTCGCCTTGAGGAAGGTGTACGGTCCGGGCGCGGGCGCTCCGGGGGCCAGATCCCCGATCAGCACCCGCCCGCCGGTGGTCAGCGGCGTGAACAGCGCCGTGACGGTCAGGTCGAAGGTCACCGCCGAGTGCAGCAGCGCCGTCCCGGCCGTGCCCGGGTACGCCTCGCGGGCGAACGCCAGATAGGCCGCCACCGCCCGGTGCTCGACAGCCACGCCCTTGGGCCGGCCCGTGGAGCCCGACGTGTGGATGACGTACGCGGGATGCGCGGGGCGCAGGTCCGCCGTCCGGTCGGCGTCCGTCGGATCGCTCTGCCGGTGCTGCCCGGCGGCCCGTACCGTCTCGGGGCCGTCGACCGCGAGCCACCGCGAGCGCGGTCCTGGCAGGTCCGCGGCGAGCGCGCCCAGGGTCAGGCCGCAGGCCGCGCGGGTGTCGTCGAGCAGGAAGCGGAGCCGCTCGGCCGGGTGGTCCGGGTCCAGCGGCAGATACGCGGCGCCCGCCTTGAGCACGGCCAGCAGCGCGACGACGAGACCGGCCGAGCGCGGCAGGGCGACCGCCACCACCTGCTCCGGGCCGACGCCCCGGCCGATGAGCACATGCGCCAGCCGGTTGGCCCGCGCGTTCAGCTCGGCGTACGTCAGGTCGGTACCGCCGTCGGTCACGGCGACCGCGCCCGGTGTCCGCGCGGCCTGTTCCTCGAACGCCCCCGGCAGGGTCGTGGGCGGCAGCGGGGAAACCGCGCCGTTCCACGTCACCAGCAGGCGTTCCCGCTCGGCGGCGTCGGTGAGGCCGAAGGCACTGATCGGCCGGTCCGGCCCGGCCGCCGCGGCCTCCAGCAGCCGCACGAGGCGCGCCGCCAGGGCCTCGGCGGTGGGGTGGTCGAACAGGTCGGTGCTGTACTCCAGCACCCCGTCGAGCCGGTCCGGGTGGCCGGCCTCGGTGTACCGGTCGGTGAGGCTGAACAGCAGGTCGAACTTGGCCGCGTCGGTCTCGGCGACGTCGGGGGTCACCCGCAGGCCGGGCATGGCGAACTCGGGCTCGGCGTTGTTCTGCAGCGTCAGCATCACCTGGAACAGCGGGTGCCGGGCCGCCGACCGGACCGGGTTGAGCAGCTCGACCAGGCGCTCGAACGGGACGTCCTGGTGGGCGTAGGCGGCCAGGTCGGTTTCCCGGACCCGCTCCAGCAGACCGGCGAAGGTGGGGTCCCCCGAGGTGTCCACGCGCAGCACGAGGGTGTTGACGAAGAAGCCGACGAGGTTGTCGAGGGCTTCGTCGGTGCGCCCGGCGATGGCGCTACCGATGGGGATGTCGGTGCTCCCGCTGACCCTGCTGAGCAGGGCGGCGAGCCCGGCCTGCACCACCATGAACAGGGTCGTGCCATGCGCGCGGGCCAGTTCCGCGAGCCGCAGATGCAGACCGGCGTCGAGGGTGAACAGCACCCTTCCGCCCCGGTGGCCGGCCACCGCCGGACGGGGCCGGTCGGTGGGCAGGCCCAGTTCCTCGGGCAGCCCGTCGAGGGTGCGCGTCCAGTGGGCGATCTGGGCGGAGATCAGGCTGTCGGGATCGTCCTCGCTGCCGAGGAGGTCATGCTGCCACAGGGCGTAGTCGGCGTACTGGACGGGCAGCGGCACCCACCCCGGGGCCCGGCCCTCGCGGCGGGCCGCGTAGGCGGCGGACAGATCCCGGGCGAACGGTACGTTCGACCAGCCGTCCCCCGCGATGTGGTGCATCACCAGCAGCAGCACGTGGTCGTACGCGCCGAGGGCGAACAGCTCGGCGCGCAACGGGAGTTCGGAGCTCAGGTCGAACCGGTGGCCGGCCGCTGCGGCCAGCCTCCCGGCGAGCGCGGTCTCGTCGGCACGGTGGACCGGAAGGGCGACGGCCGCCTCCTCCGGGGCGAGCACGGCCTGGTGCGGGACCCCGGCGGCCTCGGGGTAGACCGTGCGCAGCGTCTCGTGCCGGGCGATCACGTCGTTCAGGGCGGCGTGCAGCGCGGCGATGTCGAGGTCGCCCGTCAAGCGCAGCGCGAACGGCATGTTGTACGTCGGGCCCGACGCCTCCAGCCGGTGCAGGAACCACAGCCGGGCCTGCGCGAACGACAGCGGCACGGTGTCCGGGCGGTGTGCCGTGGCGCGCAGGGCGGGCCGCCGGCCGTCTCCCCCGGCGTCGATCCGGGCGGCGAGTCCGGCCACCGTGGGCGCCTCGAACACGTCCCGCACCGTCAGCTCCGCGCCGAGCACGGCGCGGACCCGGGAGATCAGCCGGGTGGCGAGCAGCGAATGCCCGCCCAGGGCGAAGAACCCGTCATCGATCCCGGGAGGGGCACACCCCAGCACCTCGGCGAACAGCCCGCACAGCAACTCCTCGCGCGCGGTACGCGGCCCACGGCCACCGGTCGGTCCGGTGAGATCCGGGGCCGGGAGTTCACGCCGCGCCAGCTTCCCGCTCGGCGTCAGCGGCAGCGCGTCGAGCACCACGACCGCGGACGGCACCATGAACTCGGGCAGCGCGGCGGCGACGTGCTCCCGCAGCTCCTCCGGACGCGGCTCCCGGGCGCCGGGCGCGGGCACCACGTACGCCGTCAGACGCCGGTCGCCGGGCCGATCCTCGCGCACCACCGCGACCGCCTGCCCGACCGTGGTGTGCCGGGCCAGCACGGCCTCCACCTCGGCCGGCTCGATGCGGAACCCGCGCAGCTTCACCTGATCGTCCGCCCGCCCGGCGAACTCCAGGACCCCGTCCGCCCTCCAGCGGGCCAGGTCTCCGGTGCGGTACATCCGCTCCCCCGGCGGGCCGAACGGACTGGCCACGAACCGTTCGGCGGTCAGCCCGGACTGGTTCAGGTAGCCCCGGGCGAGCTGGACGCCCGCCAGATACAGCTCTCCGGTGACGCCCGGCGGCACCGGGCCGAGGTCCGCGTCCAGCACGTAGGTCCGCGTGTTCCGGACCGGTCGGCCGATCGGCACCGCGCCCGGCTCGTCGTCGCAGGCCCAGGCGGTGACGTCGACGGACGCCTCGGTCGGCCCGTACAGGTTGTGCAACGGCGCGCCCAGGAGCTCCCGCGCCCGCCCGGCCAGCTCGGCGGGGAGCGCCTCCCCGCTGCACAGGACCCTGCGCAGGCCGGTGCGGCCTGCCGCGGCGGGTGCGTCGAGTTCATCGAGGAAAGCCCGCAGCATCGACGGGACGAAGTGCACGGTCGTCACGGCGTGTTCGCGGATCACCGACGCCAGGTACGCGGGGTCCTTGTGGCCCTCGGGGCGGGCGACGACCAGCCGGGCGCCGGTGATCAGCGGCCAGAAGAACTCCCAGACCGAGACGTCGAACCCGGACGGCGTCTTCTGCAGAACGGCGTCGGAGGGCTCCAGCCGGTACGTGTCCTGCATCCACAGGAGCCGGTTGACGATGCCCGCGTGCGGCACGGCCACGCCCTTGGGGCGGCCGGTGGAGCCGGAGGTGTAGATCACGTACGCCGGGTGCGCGGGCGCCGGCGCGACGCCCGGATCGGTGTCCGGCCGGTCCTCGTGGTCCCGGATGTGCGCCGGGTCGTCCAGGACGAGGACCGGGCGGGCGTCGTCGAGCATGAGGCGGACCCGTTCGGCCGGGAGACCGGGGTCGACGGGGAGGTAGGCGGCACCGGACTTGAGGACGGCGAGCAGCGCGACGACGAGTTCGGCCGAGCGGGGCAGGGCGACCGCCACCACCCGCTCGGGTCCGGCGCCCCGCGCGATGAGGCCGTGGGCGAGCCGGTTCGCCCACGCGTCCAGCTCCCGGTACGACAGGGTGGTGCCATCGGCGATCACGGCGACGGCATCCGGTGTGCGGGCGGCCTGTGCCGCGAGGAGTTCGGGCAGGGTGGTGGACGGGACCGGGTGCCCGGTGTCGTTCCACACCGTCACGACCCGCTCGCGCTCGGCCTCGTCGAGGACCGGAAGGTCGGCCAGGGTCCGCGCCGGGTCGGCGGCCACCGCCTCCAGCAGCGTGACGAAGCGGTCGGCGATGCCCTGGGCCGTGTCCGCGTCGAACAGGTCGCTCGCGTAGTCCAGGACGCCGCTGATCCCGGCCGGCCCGCCGTCCGGGCCGGTCTCCTCGGTCACCGTGAACGCGAGGTCGAACTTCACCGCCGTGGTCGGCACCGGCAGCGGGTCCGCCTCCAGTCCGGGCAGCAGGCCGAGCGGGACGGCGTCGGTGTTCTGGAGCGCCAGCATCACCTGGAACAGCGGGTGGCGGGCGAGCGAACGGGTCGGCTCGACCACGTCGACCAGGTGCTCGAACGGGACGTCCTGGTGGGCGTAGGCGGCCAGGCCGGTCTCGCGGGCGCGTGCCACCAGTTCGGTGAAGGCGGGGTTGCCCGAGGTGCTGGTGCGCAGGACGAGGGTGTTGACGAAGCAGCCGACGGCGTCGTCCAGCGCGTCGTCGGTGCGGCCCGCGACCGGGGTGCCGAGCGGGATGTCGGTACCCGCCCCCAGCCTGCTGAGCAGGGCGGCGAGCGCGGCCTGCACCACCATGAACAGGCTCGCGTCGCCCTCCCGGGCGAGGTCGCGGAGCCGGGTGTGGGTCGCCGCGCCCACGGTGAACGGCACCCGGCCGCCCCGGTGGGAGGCGACGGCGGGGCGCGGCCGGTCGGTGGGGAGGGTGAGCTGTTCCGGCAGGTCGGCCAGGGCCCGCGCCCAGTACGCCACCTGGCGGGAGAGCAGGCTGTCCGGGTCGTCCTCGCTGCCGAGGAGGTCATGCTGCCACAGGGTGTAGTCGGCGTACTGGACGGGCAGCGGCACCCACCCCGGGGCCCGGCCCTCGCGGCGCGCCGCGTAGGCGGCGGACAGGTCCCGGGCGAACGGCACGTTCGACCAACCGTCACCCGCGATGTGGTGCATCACCAGCAACAGCACATGGTCGTCCGGACCCAGAGCGAACAGCTCGGCGCGCAGCGGCAGTTCGGCGGCCAGGTCGAAGCGGTGGCCGGCCGCGGCGGCGAGCGCGCCTTCGAGCCCGCTCTCGTTCACCTCGCGGACCGGCAGGGCGGGGGCGGCCCGCTCGGGGGCGAGCACGAGCTGCCGGGGGGTGCCGCCGGTATCGGGGTAGACCGTGCGCAGGATCTCGTGCCGCGCGGTCACATCGGCGAGGGCGGCGGTGAGCGCGGCACGGTCCAGGGCGCCGCGCAGCCGCAGCGCGAGCGGCATGGTGTACGCGGCGCCGGCGCCGTCGAGCTGGTGCAGGAACCACAGCCTGGCCTGCGCGTACGACAGCGGCAGCGGGTCCGGGCGGTGCGCGGCCGGGAGCAGCGCGGGCCGAACCCGGCCGTCCGTGTCCTCGATCCGGCCGGCCAGGCCCGCCACCGTGGGCGCCTCGAACACGTCCCGCACCGCCAGTTCCACGCCGAGCACGGCGCGGACCCGGGAGATCAGCCGGGTGGCGAGCAGCGAATGCCCGCCCAGGGCGAAGAACCCGTCGTCGATCCCGGGACGGGCACACCCCAGCACCTCGGCGAACAGCCCGCACAGGATCTCCTCGCGCGGAGTGCGCGGGCCACGGCCCCCGGCCGACGTGGCGGGATCCGGGGCCGGAAGGTCCCGCCTCGCCACCTTCCCGCTCGGCGTCAGCGGCAGCGCGCCGAGCACCACGACCGCGGACGGCACCATGAACTCCGGCAGGGTGCGGGCGGAGTGCGCGCGCAAGGCGGCCGGGTCCGGGGCCGCTCCGGGCGCGGCGACCACGTAGGCGACCAGCCGCCGGTCGCCGGGGCAGTCCTCCCGTACGACGGCCACGGCGTGGGTCACCTCCCGGTGGCGCGACAGGACGGCCTCGACCTCGCCGAGTTCGATGCGGAAGCCGCGGATCTTCACCTGGTCGTCGGCCCGTCCGGCGAATTCCAGTGCCCCGTCGGCGGTCCAGCGGCCCAGGTCGCCGGTGCGGTACATGCGTGTCCCGGGCGCGCCGTACGGGTCGGCCGTGAACCGCTCGGCGGTCAGGCCGGGGCGGCCGAGGTAGCCGCGGGCGAGCTGGGCGCCCGTCAGGTACAGCTCGCCCACCACGCCGGGCGGCACGGGGCGCAGCCCGGCGTCGAGGACGTACGCCGCCATGCCGGGGATCGGTCGGCCGATCCGGGGCAGTTCGGCGCTCGCGACGGTGGCGCCGACCGCGTCGACGGTGCATTCGCTGGGCGCGTAGTAGTTGTGCACCTCGGTGGCGGGCAGACCGCGCAGTTGCCGCCACAGGACCGGGCCGGTGGGTTCGGAGCCGAGCACGATCGCGGCGGGCTGGTGTCCGTTGCCGCCGAGGAGGCCGAGCGAGAGGAGTTCGCGCGTGAAGGTCGGGGAGATGGCCAGGTAGCCGATCCGGTGCCGTCGTACGTAGGCGCCCAGCGCGGCGGGGTCGCGGCGGGTGTCCTCGTCGATCACGTGGAGTTCGTGGCCGGCGAGGAGGCCGAGCAGTTGCCCGACGCTGAGGTCGAACGACAGCGACGCGGTGTGGGCCACTCGCAACCGGCCGCCGGATGCCCGCGCCGCCGGGGCGAAGACGCGTGTCCGGTGGGAAGCGAAGAGGTTGGCGATGCCGCCGTGCCGGATGACCACACCCTTGGGCACACCGGTCGACCCGGAGGTGTAGACGACGAAGGCGGCGTGGTCGGGGTGGACGGCGCGGGGCGGCAGGATTTCGCCCGTCGGCTCCGGAGCCGACGGGATGTCGTCCAGCGAAATGAGATCCGCGCTGTGGGCGCCCAGCCGTGCGGTGGCCGCCTCCTCGGCCACCAGGACGCGCACCCCGGAGTCGGCCAGCATGAACGCCAGACGTTCCTCGGGGTAGGCCGGGTCCAGCGGTACGCACGCCCCGCCCGCCTTCCAGATGCCCAGGACCGCCGGCACCATCGCGGACGAACGGGTCACGCACAGCCCGACCAGGGTGTCCGGGCCGACACCGCGCTCGGCCAGCCGTCGGGCCAGCCGGTCGGCCCGCGCGCGCAGCCGGGCGTACGTCAGCGTCTCGCCGCCGGCGACCACCGCTGTCGCGTCCGGGGTCAGCGCCGCCTGCCTCTCGAACAGTTCGGGCGCGGTGAGGTCGGGGGCGGCGGCGGGGGTGCCCGCCCAGCCGGTGAGGATGCGCCGCCGCTCGGCGGGGGCCAGGATCTCCAGGCTTCCGATGCGCGCGTCCGGGTAGGCGGCCGCGGCGCGCAGCAGCCGTAGGTAGCGGGCCAGGAGCCGCTCGGCGGTGGCGTGGTCGTACAGGTCGGCGCTGTACTCCAGGACGCCGCCGAGCCCTTCGGGCTCACCGGCCGGACCGCGCGCCTCGGTGAGGCCGAAGGAGAGGTCGAACTTGGCCGCGCCCACCTCGGCCATGTCCGGGCTCACCCGCAGCCCGGGCAGCTCCAGCCGGGGTTCGGCGTTGTTGTGCAGGGTCAGCATGGTCTGGAACAGCGGGTGCCGGGCCGCCGACCGGGCCGGGTTGACGACCTCCACCAGGTGCTCGAACGGCACGTCCTGGTGGGCGTAGGCGGCGAGCGCGGTCTCCCGCACCCGGGCCAGCAGGTCGGTGAACCCGGGGTCGCCGGAGGTGTCCAGGCGCAGCACGAGGGTGTTGAGGAAGAAGCCCACGAGGCCGTCGAGGGCGTCGTCGGTGCGTCCGGCGATCGCGCTGCCCAGCGGGATGTCGGTGCCCGCGCCGAGGCGGGTGAACAGCGCCGCGAGACCGGCCTGCAACACCATGAACAGGCTCGCGCCCGACGCGCGGGCCAGCGTGTCCAGCCGGGCGTGGAGGTCCGCGTCGATGCGGATCGGTACGCTCCCGCCGGTGTATCCGGCGACCGCGGGGCGGGCCCGGTCGGTGGGCAGGGTCAGCTCCTCCGGCAACCCGTCGAGGGTGCGCTTCCAGTAGGCGATCTGACCGGAGAGGACGCTGTCGGGGTCGTCCTCACCGCCCAGCAGCTCCCGCTGCCACAGCGTGTAGTCCGCGTACTGGACGGGGAGCGGGTCCCAGCGCGGCGGCTCGCCGTGCAGCCGGGCCGCGTAGGCGGTGGACAGGTCGCGGGCCAGCGGGCCGTTGGACCAGCCGTCACCGGCGATGTGGTGGATGACCACCACCAGCACATGGGTGTCCGGGGCGAGCGCGAGGAGTTCGGCGCGCAGCGGTGTCCGGTGGGTGAGCCGGAACCGGTGGGCCGCCGCGGCGGCGACGGCCTCGGCGAGGCGGGCCCGCCCCGGCTCCCCGGTGTCGTCGATCCGGCGCACCGGCAGCTCGACCGCGGCGGCGGCCGAACCGGCGTCCAGCACGACCTGGTGCGGTACGCCTCCGGTGTCGGGGAAGACGGTGCGCAGGCTCTCGTGGCGGGCCACTACGTCGCCGAGGGCGGCGGTGAGGGCGGCGTGGTCGAGGTCGCCTTCGAGACGTACGACGAACGGCAGGTTGTAGTTGGGGGCGGCGCCCTCCAGCTGGTGCAGGAACCACAGCCGGCGCTGGGCATAGGACAGCGGGATCGCCTCGGGGCGGTGCGCGCGGGGGCGCACCGGGGGGCGTCTGCGGCCGTGGGCTCCGGTCAGCCGGGCGGCGAGACCGGCCACGGTCGGGGTCTCGAACACGGCGCGGATGGGGAGTTCCGCCCCGAGGACGGTGCGGACGCGGCTGACCAGGCGGGTGGCGAGGAGGGAGTGGCCGCCGAGGATGAAGAACCCGTCGTCGATCCCGACCCGGTCCACGCCGAGGACCTCGGCGAACAGCCCGCACAGGATCTCCTCCTCGGGGCCGCGCGGCGGGCGGCTCGCGCCGGTCCTGGCCCGGGCGGGCGCGGGGAGGGCACGCCGGTCCACCTTGCCGTTGGCGGTCAGCGGGAGCGCGTCGAGCGTGGTGACCAGCGCCGGGACCATGGCCTCCGGCAGCCGCCGCGCCAGGTGCGCGCGTAAGCCCTCGGGGTCCGGCTCCGCGTCGCCGGCCGGGACGACGTAGGCCACGAGCCGCTGGTCGCCCGGCCGGTCCTCGCGGACCGCCACCGCCGCCTGGACGACGGCGGGGTGGGTGGTCAGCGCGGCCTCGACCTCGCCGGGTTCGATCCGGTGGCCCCGGACCTTGACCTGGTCGTCGGCGCGGCCGGCGAACATCAGCGTCCCGTCCGTGGCCCACCGGGCCAGGTCCCCGGTCCGGTACATCCGCTCCCCGGGCGCGCCGAAGGGTCCCGCCACGAACCGTTCGGCGGTCGGCCCCGGCCGGTTCAGGTAGCCGCGCGCGAGCTGGGCGCCGGCGATGTACAGCTCGCCGGTGACACCGGGCGGCACCGGCCGCAGCCGGTCGTCGAGCACGTAGGCCCGCATGCCCGTCATGGGGCGGCCGATCGGGAGGGTGGCGGTGTCCGTGGTCTCGCCCGGGGCGAGGGGGAAGTCCAGGCATCCGACGGTGGTCTCGGTGGGGCCGTAGTGGTTGACGACGGACACCTGCGGGTGGCGGGCGCGCCAGGCGGCGAGCGGCCCGGCGGGCAGCGCCTCGCCGCCCAGCATCAGCTGCTGCACCGGGGCGAACGCCTCGGGCAGCGCGGCCAGGAGCGCCAGATGGCTCGGGGTGGCCTTCATGAACGTGGCCGGGGTGCGGGCCAGCCGCGCCGTCAGCCAGGGGTCGTCGTCCAGCGCGGCCACGACCGCGCATCCGCCCGAGGTCAGCGCGCCGTACAGGCCCGTGACGGCCAGGTCGTAGGCGAGCGCGGTGGGGACCAGGACCGTCCCGTCCAGGCCGGTGTAGACGCGCCGGGCGCGGGCCACGTAGTCCGCCAGGCCGCGGTGGCCGACCACCACGCCCTTGGGGGCGCCCGTGGAGCCGGAGGTGTAGATGACGTAGGCGGGGTGGCCGGGCAGCAGCGGAGCGGTCCGGTCGGTGTCGCGGGGGCACGTGGCGGGCTGCCGCTCCAGCGCCCGTACGGTCTCGGGGTCGTCGAGCAACAGGGGCCCGGGGCCCGCGGGCAGGTCGGCGGCCGCCTGCCGGTTCGTCACCAGCAGGACGGGGGCGGCGTCGCCGAGCAGGGCGGAGACGCGCTCACGGGGCTGGGCGGGGTCGATCGGCAGATAGGCGGCGCCGGACTTGAGCACGGCGAGGAGGGTGACGACGAGTTCGGCGGAGCCGGGCAGCGCGACGGCGACCACCCGCTCCGGACCGGCCCCGAGGGAGATCAGCAGCCGGGCCAGGCGGTTCGCCCGGGCGTCGGCCTCGGCGTACGACCACTCGGCGTCCGGCGCGGCCACCGCGGGGGCGTGCGGGGTGGCGGCGGCCTGCCGCTCGAACAGCTCCGGCAGCAGGGCGGCGGGCTGCCGGTCGGGTGCGCGGGTGTCGTTCCACTCGGTCAGCAGGCGGTGGCGCTCGGCCGCGCTCAGCATCTCCAGGCGGGACAGGGGCCGGTCCGGGTCGGTGGCGGCCGCCTCCAGGAGCCGTACCCAGCGGTCCGCCAGGGCCCGGGCGGTGGCGCGGTCGAAGAGGTCGGCGCTGTACGAGGCGTAGCCCTCGATACCGGCCGGGGCGCCGTCGTCCATGGTGGCCCCGGTCAGGTTGAGCGCCAGGTCGAACTTGGCGGTGTCCGACTCCACCCGCTCGGCGACGGCGCGCAGACCGGGCAGGGCGACGGCCGGTCGCAGCCCGCTGTTGAACGTCAGCAGCACCTGGAACAGCGGGTGGCGGCTCAGCGACCGGGCGGGGTTGAGAACGTCGACCAGGCGCTCGAAGGGCACATCCTGGTGGGCGTGGGCGGCCAGGTCCGTCTCGCGTACGCGGGCGAGGAGTTCGCCGAACGCCGGGTCGCCGGAGGTGTCGGTGCGCAGCACCAGGGTGTTGACGAAGAAGCCGACCAGGCCGTCCAGGGCTTCGTCCGTGCGGCCCGCGACGGGCGTGCCCACCGGGATGTCCGTGCCCGCGCCGTGCCGCGTGAGCAGCGCGGCGAGACCGGCCCGCAGCACCATGAACAGCGTCACCCCGTGGCGTTCGGCCAGGGCCGCGAGCCGCCGGTGCGTGGCGGCGTCCAGGCGCACCGGCACCGTGCCGCCCCGGTGGCCGGGCACGGCGGGACGGGGGCGGTCGGTGGGGAGGTCGAGTTCGGCGGGGAGCCCGGCCAGCGCGCGGGCCCAGTAGGCGACCTGGCGCGCGACGACGCTGTTCTCGTCGGCCTCGTCGCCCAGCAGTTCCCGCTGCCACAGCGCGTAGTCGGCGTACGCCACCGGCAGCGGGTCCCAGCGCGGCGGCTCGCCGCGCAGCCGGGCCGCGTAGGCCGTGGACAGGTCGCGGGCCAGGGGGACCATGGACCAGGCGTCCCCGGCGATGTGGTGCACCACGACCGACAGCACGTGCCGGTCCGGGTCGAGGGTGAACAGCTCGGCGCGCAGCGGGGTTTCGCGGGTCAGGTCGAAGGCGGTGGCGGCGCTCGCGGCCAGGGCCCGGTCCAGTTCGGCCGGGCCGACGTGGCGTGCGGGCAGCGCGACGGCGGCGTCGGCGGGGTCGAGCACGGTCTGCCGGGGCGCGCCGTCGGACTCGGGGAAGACCGTGCGCAGGGGCTCGTGGCGGCACACCACGTCGGTGAGCGCGGCGCGCAGGGCGGCCGGGTCGAGCGTGCCGTCCAGCCGCAGCACGAACGGCATGTTGTAGTCGGCCCCGGCCTCGGGCCCCTCCAGCCGGTTGAGGAACCACAGCCGGCGCTGGGCGGAGGAGAGGGGGACCACCTCGGGGCGTGCCATGGGCCGCAGCGGCGGCCGGGTGGGGCCGTCCGCCGCGCCGAGCGCCGCGGCGAGGCCCGCCACGGTCGGAGCCTCGAACAGGGTGCGCAGCGGGAGTTCGGTGCCCAGCGCGGCCCGTATCCGGCTCAGCAGCCGGGTCGCCAGCAGGGAGTCCCCGCCGAGGTCGAAGAAGCCGTCGTCGATCCCGACCCGGTCCACGCCGAGGACGTCGGCGAACAGCCCGCACAGCAGCCGCTCGGTCGCGTCGCGCGCCTCGCGCCGGGCCCCCTCGGGGGTGAACTCCGGGGCCGGGAGGGCGGCCCGGTCGAGTTTGCCGTTGACCGTCAGCGGCAGCCGGTCCAGCACGACGACGGCTGCCGGGACCATGTGAGCGGGCAGGATCCGCGCCGCGTACGCCCGCAGCTCGGCCGCCTCGGGGCGGGTGCCGGGTGCGGGGACCGCGTAGGCCACCAGCCGCTGGTCGCCGGGCCGGTCCTCGCGCAGGAACACCACGGCCCGGTCGACCGCCTCGTGGCGGGCGAGCGCGGCCTCGATCTCCCCGGGCTCGATCCGGAACCCGCGGAGCTTCACCTGGTCGTCGGCGCGGCCGGCGTAGTCCAGCCGGCCGTCCTCGTGGAGCCGGGCCCGGTCCCCGGTGCGGTACATCCGCGTCCCCGGCGGGCCGAACGGGTCGGCCACGAAGCGTTCCGCGCTCAGCCCCGGGCGTCGCAGGTAGCCGCGCGCGAGACCGGGCCCCGCCACGTACAGCTCGCCGGTGACGCCGGGGGGAAGGGGCTGGAGGGCGCCGTCGAGCACGTAGGCGCGCAGGTCGGGGATCGGCTCGCCGATGACGCCGCGGGGCGACTCGGCCATGGCGTCGGCCTCGCCGAGCGGCGCCGCGGTGGCGTGCACCGTGGTCTCGGTGATGCCGTACATGTTCACCAGCCGTGGGGCGTCGGCCGGGTGGCGCGCGTACCAGTCCCGCAGCCTGCCGGGGTCCAGCGCCTCGCCGCCGAAGACGACGGTGCGCAGGGCGAGTTCCGCCGGGCGTTCCGCCTCCTGGTCGGCGCGGACCAGTTGGTGGAAGGCGGAGGGGGTCTGGTTGAGCACGGTGATCCGCTCGCGTACGAGCAGGTCCAGGAACTCCCCCGGGGCGCGGCTGACGTCATGCGGTACGACGACCAGCCGGCCGCCGGACAGCAGCGGGCCCCACATCTCCCAGACGGAGAAGTCGAAGGCGAAGGAGTGGAACAGCGTCCACACGTCGTCCGCGCCGAAGCCGAACCACGCCTCGGTGGCGGTGAACAGCCGCACCACATTGCGGTGCGGGACGACCACGCCCTTGGGCGTGCCGGTCGATCCGGAGGTGTAGATCACGTACGCCGGGTGTGCCGGGTCCAGCCGACCGGTCCGGTCGGCGTCGGTCAGGTCGCCGCCGGGCTCGGCGGCCAGGGCACGGGCGGTGGTGTCCTGGTCGAGCGGCAGCGTCGCGTCCGTGCCGAGCGTCGGCAGCGCGACCGGATCGCCCGTGGTGACCAGGCACACCGGATCGGCATCGGCCAGCATGAGCGCGATCCGCTCGGGCGGATAGCCGGGGTCGACCGGCAGGTACGCCGCGCCCGCCTTGACCACCGCGAGGAGGGCCACCACGAGGTCGGCGGAGCGTGCCGCCGCCACGGCCACCACCCGTTCCGGGCCGGCTCCCCGCTTCACCAGCAGCCGGGCCAGCCGGTTGGCCCGGTCGTTCAGGTGTGCGTAGGTCAGCGTGGTGTCCCCGGCGGTGACCGCGACGGCGTCCGGGGTACGGGCGGCCTGTTCCTCGAACAGCCGCGCCAGTGTGTGCGGCGGCGGTGTGTGCGAGGGGGCGTCACGGTGGGGTGCGGGCGCGGAGGCGAGGGCAGGGGCGGGTGGCACCGCGCGTGCGCGCTCATCGGGCGGCAGGAAGTCGAGGCGGCCGATCGGCGCTTCCTCGCCGGCCGTCGCGAAACTCTCCAGCAGACGCAGGATGCGCCGCTGGTGGGCGGCGCCCTCGGCGGCGTCGTACACCGCGGGGTTGGTGTCCAGGTGGAGGCGCGGTGTGCCGTCGCCGGCGCGGTCGTCGACGCACAGGGAGAGGTCGTGGACCGGACCGATCGACAGGTTGCGGGGGACGGCCCTCGCCTCACCGAACGCCAGGTCGTAGGCGAAGGGCATCACGTTGACCGTCGGGCCGAAGAGACGCCGGCCACCGCCCAGCGCTCCCAGCTCCCGGCTCAGATCCTCGTACCGGTAGCGCTGGTGCCCGAGCAACTGCCGTGCCTCGCCGGTGACGTACCGCAGCAGTTCCCGACCGGTCATCGCGGGCCGGATGTCCAGCAGGAGCGGCAGTTCGTTGGACATCGGCCCGCGGACGGTCCGACCCGCGCCGGTCCGCCCGGTCACCGGGACACCGAGAGCCACGTCCCGGGCGCCGGTCATCCGGCTGAGGTACACGGCCGTGGCCGCGATCAGTACGGTGGGGAAGCCGACCCGTAATCGGCGTGCGAGCGCCCGCAGTTCGGCCGTGGTCGCGGCCGGTATTCGGGCGGTGTGCCGGTGGAAGCTCCGCGAGACCGCGCCGGCCTTGCCCGCGAGGCTCACCGGCTCGGGACGGTCCGTCAACCGGCCCAGCCAGTGGTCCCTGTCCCGGGTGAAACCCTCCGATGCGCGGTACCCGGCGTCCTCGGCCAGCAGCAGGTCCAGCGAACCGCCGCCGTCCTCGCGCACCGGCTCGCCGCGCACCAGGGCCGTGTAGACCTCCGCCACGCGGTGCGCGAACAGCGCGCACATGTATCCGTCGGTGACCAGATGGTGCCCGCGCAGGTAGAGGAAGTGGCGGTCCGCGCCCGCTCTCAGGAGCGCGAGGTCGAAGGTCCGGCCGGACTCCAGGCTGACCGGTCGCGCCATTTCGGCCCGCATCCACGCCTCGGCCGCGGCGCGCGGATCCGGCTCCCCGGAAACGTCGAGCACCGGGAACGGCCGGCCGGGCACCGGGGCGTACACCTGCCGGGGTCCGTGGTCGTCCTCGGTGAAGCCGACGTTGAGCGTGTCGGTCTCCGCCACCACCCGGCGCAGCGCGTCCTCCAGCGGCACCGCGTCGAGCGGACCCGTTATCTCCAGGTACTCGGCGGTGTTGTAGCCCGGGCTCTCCGGATCGAGCCGCTGCGCGAACCAAATGCCCCGCTGCGCCGTCGAAAGGGGCCAGCTGCGGCGCGGATCACCGGACACTACTCATCCAATCTTCCGGCACTCGCCGGAGGGCAGGGCAAGGGGAATCAATGACGATGTCCGAAGCCGGGACCGCAGTGAGGTAATGAATTCGCGGATGGAGAGTACAAAGGCCTCGATGGGGAGCTCTACGGTGATCTACGCCACGTTTGATGCGTCACCTGTCACATCGCACCACTCTGACCCCGGCCAGCGCGACGACGAACCGGACAGACCGCACGTCACCCACGGTAATATTTGCGGCGTTACGACGGAATCTGTTCGTTCGTGTCGCATCATCAAGCCATAATGCGATCACTGCATTTCGCGGGGACCCAGCGCGCCCGCGTTCGGCACCGACCACGGAGTGCCCTCCATGGTCTTCGAGGCGGGAGAACGGCTCAAGGGCTCGATCGCGGTGGCACGGGGGTAGCCCAGGTGGCGGCGGGTGGGGCCCACCGGCGGGAGCGGGGCACCGTGCCGGAGAGGCCGTAGTCCTTCCTGAGCTGTTCGGGGATGGCGTAGTGCATGACGCGTCCGCGGGTGAGGGAGGACAGCTCGAAGACGGTGGTGAGGTGACCGAGGCGGTCCAGCGCCCATGCCCCGAGGGGGGATCGGTCCTCGATGGTCTCCAGTACGCCGAGGAGGTGGGGCGCGGCCGTGACGACGGTGTCCCACGCGGTGCGGGGTACCGCGAGCCAGTCGGCGCAGGTGTCGCCGATGAGGTAGCGGATGAGTGCGGAGACGATCGGGTCGAAGAAGGTCCCGGGCACGACCTCCTCGTAGAGGTCGATGAGCTGCCGGGTCAGATGCGCGCCTTCCTCGGACGGCGCCATGTGCCGGATCATGTACAGGTCGAGGTACCG
Source organism: Streptomyces sp. NPDC021212 (assembly GCF_044332925.1). Lineage (NCBI taxonomy): Bacteria > Bacillati > Actinomycetota > Actinomycetes > Kitasatosporales > Streptomycetaceae > Streptomyces > Streptomyces sp. NPDC021212. The sequence continues at coordinate 247,030 of NZ_JBIRPZ010000001.1, read as the reverse complement.
GCGGGCGTCCTCAAGGGTCTTCGGGACGGCGTCCTGGTCGACGCCGAGCATGGCACCGACCACGCGCCAGGCGTAGTAGTAGGCTTCCGCGCCTTCCGTCGACATGTGGATGCCGAGGCGGTGCAGACTGTCCAGGACGAGCAGGGAGAAGAACATCTGCCCGCCGATCATGTCCTCCTGGCAGATCGGCGTCCCGAGCACGTCGGTGTCCCAGCGGTTCTCACGCCGCAGGTGGTGGCGGATGGAGGCGTGCAGAAGGCGGACCTTCTGGGCGGCGGGGATGAAGCGGCTACCGGCCTCGAAGGCGCCGGGCTGCATCAGGTGGACGGTGAACTGCCCGGTCTCCGCCATCCGTTTGGAGGGGTACTCCAGCCCGTGGGTGGCCGACAGCAGTTTGGCCACCCGCGGGACGACGTAGCACGCGGGCATGGAGGCGAAGGACAGCGCGGTGGAGATGTGCACGTTGTTGTCGAGGAAGAACAGCCGGGCCTTCTCCATCTCCCCCCAGTCCACCCAGCTCGGCGGGGCGCTGGTGGCCCGAAGGTACTCCCGGGCCACATCGGGGAGCCCCTCCGGCAGGGGAGCGCCGGCGGTGGAGACGTAGCGCATCAGGGTGTTGAACGTGCCCACCTCCCCACCTGCGAAGAGGGCGGCGACGGTGGCGTCGGCGAGTGCGTCACCGGCCTGCCCCAGGGCGTCCATCGATGCCTCGGTACAGGTCATGACAGGACTCCTTAGTCCTTCACGGGGCATGTCTTTCACGGGGCGTTCACGACAAACGCACCGCCGCCGAATGCGCCAGCATGGTCAGGGCCGCGGCGGCGGGCTCCGGTACGTCCAGCTCGTGCACGGCACCGAGGGCCTCCTCGACCCGTGCGGTGATCATGGCTTCGATGCGGTCGGGACTCTTCAGCCGACGCATCACCTCCCGGACCGCGTCCAGGCCATCCGCGTCCAGATCGCGTCGGCCGAGGAGGCCGCGCAAGCGCTCCCGCTCGTCATCACCGGCGATGCGCCAGGTCTCCGCCAGCAGGGCCGTGGGCCGGTGGCCGCGCACATCGTCGGCGTTGGCCTTGCCGGTGCGTTCCGGGTCTCCGAACAGGCTGAGCAGATCGTCCCGCAGTTGGAACGCCTCGCCCAGCGGCAGCGCGTACGCCGAGTAGCCCTCGCGCTGCCGCTCACCGGCGCCGGCCAGGGCCCCGCCGATCAGCAGGGGCTGCTCGACGGTGTACTTGGCGGTCTTGTACCGGATCACCTTCAGCGACGCCGTGGTGTCCGGATCGGCCCCGGTGTGCAGGATCTCCAGGCACTCGCCCGCGATCAGCTCCCGGGCCAGCACCGACCACAGCGGGCGGGCCCGCGCCAGGTACGCGGCGGGCAGACCGCTGGTGGCGAACAGCTGCCCGGCCAGCGACATCAGCAGATCCCCCACCAGCATCGCCAGCGACCTGGCGGCGGCGACGGCACGCGGGCGCCGGCGTACGGCACCGTGCAGGGCGACATGTGCCGTCGGCCGGCCATGCCGCAACGGGCTGTCGTCGATGAGATCGTCATGCACCACCGCGGCGGCATGCACCAGCTCCATCGAGGCCGCTGCCCGCACGAGCGCGTCGCTGTCGGGCTGCCCCACCGCGCGCCAGCCCCAGTAGCAGAACGCCGCCCGCAGACGTTTGCCGTCCGCGACCGCCGCCTCCAGTTGCTCGGCCACCGGGCCCAGGACCGGGTCTATCGCCCACAGCTGCTCGGCCTCCTGGGTGACGAACTGGTGCAGTACCTCGTCGACGCGGGCCTTGAACGCGGTCGGCTCCCAGCGGTCAGACGTCATCGGCGGCCTGCCGAGCCAGCGCACGCCGGGCGAGAATTTCCAGGTGGGCCGGGGGGACGGCCGCATACCGGTCCAGCACCAGGCGCCCGCGCGCCGTCAGATCGCGCTCGGCCTCCGTCGCCAGCTGCGCGGCGTCCGAACGGCGCAGCAGCCCCCGCACGGTGCCCAACGCGGAACCCAGCGTGCTCACCGCCAGATCGGCCAGCCCAGCCGCCAGCAGCACCGCCCGCGTGTCCAGGCCCCCGCGTCGCCCCGCTCCGTGCGTCATCCCGTCCCTCCGCCCACAGCACCTCCGGCCCGCGCCGGTCACATACCGGTCGTCCCAGCGTCCCGTCACATCGGGCACAGGGAGGGAAGAACTCACGATCGAGCGATCACACGCTCACTCGTACGAATCGCCGGCTCACGGCCTCTTCGGCCGTCCTCCGGCGTTGCCCCGACAGGCGTAACGCGGCTGGATCGGATCCATGCGCAGCGTTCGTACAGTGGCCCCATGTGGCGCCTTCCGCAAGCCGGTACGCTCGTCGTCCTCAAGCTCCCGGCCGTCCTGCTGCTCGTCACGCTCGCACTGGTGAGCGGGGGCACGTTCCTTTCGGCGGGCGGTCTGACCGTACTGACGGTGCACCCCACGCGGACGGTCACCCCGAGCCCCACCGACACGGACACCACGACCGGCCCACCCACCACACCGCCGACCTCGCCCACCTCACCGCCGACCTCGCCGCCGACCAGCCCGGCCCCGCAGTCCGCGCCGGCCACGTCCGGCCCCGCGTCGGGCCCACTCGCCCAGGACGCACAGGATGTGGTGGGCAATTCGGCGGCGCTGCTCACCGCCTGGATCGGGCTGATCAGCCAGGTGCTCGGGCTGCTGACGGTAATGATCGGCCTGGTCGCCGCGGGCCGCCGTCCGGCCCCCGCCGAGCCCGCCGGCGGCGGTGGGTCCGAGCCGCCGGGGAACAGGCGGCCTCGCCAGCGGTGACCGCCGTGATGTCACGCCGCCGCGCGGAACATCGGAGCACCATACCCCTGTAGGGTATGGTGCTCCGTGAGTCTTTACCGAGGAAAGCGTGTTGTCGACGGCGGAGAAGGTGACAGCGCCCATGCCACACGAAGACCGGGAAAGTTCCGCACCCCGTGCCATACGTCTTGCCCGACGCGCGGCATCCGACCCGCTGGTCCGCATGGTGGCGGTGGCGCTCCTCCAGGCCGCTGCCGCGAGGTTGGAGCGCCCCGCCACCCGCGCATCCCCCGGGCGGGCCGGCTGCTGTGACACCGCGGTCGGCGGATGAGCCCACACCGTGGGCGGGGATGAGGAGCAGACCTCACGACTGGGCGGAAAAGCGCCGCAGCCGGAGCGAGTTGCCGACCACGGAGACCGACGAGAATGCCATCGCGGCGCCCGCGATCATCGGGTTCAGCAGGCCCGCCGCGGCCAGCGGCAGCGCGGTCACGTTGTAGAGGAAGGCCCAGAAGAGGTTGGAGTGGATCGTCCCGAGCGTCTTGCGCGAGAGACGGATGGCATCCGCCGCCGTTCGCAGATCGCCTCGCACGAGGGTGAGGTCGCTCGCCTCGATGGCCGCGTCCGTCCCCGTCCCCATGGCCAGGCCGAGGTCGGCCTGGGCGAGCGCGGCCGCGTCGTTGATGCCGTCACCCACCATGGCGACACTGTGGCCCTCGCCCTGCAGGCGCTTGACCACGTCCGCCTTGTCCTCGGGCATGACCTCGGCGATCACCTTGTCGATCCCGACCTCGGCCGCGACGGTGGCGGCCACCGCCTTGTTGTCGCCGGTGAGCAGGATCGGGGTGAGGCCGAGTGCACGCAGTCGGCTGATGGCCTCAGGGCTGGTCTCCTTGATGGCGTCTGCGACCTCCAGTACGGCCCGTGCCTCGCCGTCCCAGGCCACCACGATCGCGGTCCGCCCTGCGGCCTCCGCCTCCTCCTTGGCCCGTTCCATGTCGGTCGGCAGGCGGATCTCCCACTCCTCCAGCAGCTTTTGGCGACCCACGAGTACCGCGTGACCCTCGACGACGCCTTGAATGCCCAGACCGGCGACATTGGCGAAGTCCTCGGGGACCGGGAGCGCGCCGACCTTCTGTATGGCGCCCTCGGCGATGGCGCGGGCGATCGGATGCTCCGAGGCGTTCTCCACAGCGCCCGCCAGGCGCAGGACTTCGGTTTCGTCCTCCTCGGTCCGCACCGCGACCAGGGTCATCTGGCCGGTGGTGACGGTGCCGGTCTTGTCCAGTACGACGGTGTCGACCTTGCGGGCGGTCTCCAGAACCTCGGGCCCCTTGATGAGGATGCCCACCTGGGCGCCGCGGCCGGTGCCCACCATGATGGCCGTCGGAGTGGCAAGGCCCAGGGCACACGGGCAGGCGATGATCAACACGGCGACAGCGGCCGTGAACGCCGCCGTCAGACCGGCCCCGTTGCCGAGCCAGAAGCCGAACGTGCCCATCGCGAGGGCGATCACGATGGGGACGAAGACGGCCGAGATCCGGTCGGCGAGCCGCTGGGCCGCGGCCTTTCCGTTCTGCGCGTCCTCCACCAGCTTCGCCATCCGGGCGAGCTGGGTGTCGGCACCGACCCGGGTGGCCTCGACGACGAGCCGTCCACTGGTGTTCAGGGTGGCACCGGCGACGCTGTCCCCGACGACGACCTCCACCGGCATGGACTCCCCGGTGAGCATCGAGGCGTCGACGGCCGACGAGCCCTCGACCACCGTCCCGTCGGTGGCGATCTTTTCCCCGGGACGCACCAGGAAGCGGTCACCGGTGTGCAGGTCGGCGACGGGGATCGTGAACTCTCCCCCATCGCGCAGGACCGTGACCTCCTTGGCTCCGAGTTCGAGCAGGGCCCTGAGCGCCGCACCCGCCATCCGCTTGGACCGCGCCTCGAAGTAGCGTCCCGCCAGGATGAAGGCGGTGACGCCGGCGGCGGCCTCCAGATAGATGTTTCCGGCGCCGTCGCTGCGGGCGATCGTCAGCTCGAAGGCGTGCGTCATGCCGGGGGTGCCCGCGGTACCGAAGAACAGCGCCCACAGCGACCACAGGAACGCGGCCGAAGTCCCCACCGAGATCAGCGTGTCCATCGTCGCCGCACCGTGCCGGGCATTGATCCAGGCCGCGCGGTGGAAGGGCCAGGCCGCGTAGGTGACCACGGGGGCGGCCAGCGTCAGGGAGAGCCACTGCCAGTACTCGAACTGCAACGCGGGAACCATGGCCATCGCGATCACAGGCACCGCGAGGACCACGGTGGTCACCAGCCGCTGACGCAGGGGCCGCAGCTCGCCGGCCTCCTCCTCCGCCGCCCCCGCTTCCTCGGCGGCAGGGTCACTGCGCCGTGGGGCCGGCTGTTCGGCGGTGTAGCCGGTCGCCTCCACCGTGGCGATCAGATCGCTGACGGACACGCTCTCGCCGCGGTAGCTGACCTTCGCCTTCTCGGTCGCGTAGTTGACGGTCGCCTCGACCCCGTCCATGCGGTTGAGCCGCTTTTCGATCCGCGCCGCGCACGAAGCGCAGGTCATGCCACCGATGGCGAGTTCGACCTCGCCGGTTTCGGTGAGATTCGTCATCAATGCTCCTCAAGAGGGAAAGCTGGGCCCGCAACGGGGGTGTGCGGGCCCAGCAGCATGGAGGGGATCAGGCCGCGCGGCCGGTGAGCTCGTAGCCCGCCTCGTCGACGGCCTTCACGAACGCGGCGTCGTCGGGCTCCCCGCTGGTGGTGACGGCGACACGGCCGGCATCGACATCGACCTCGACGCCCAGCACGCCGTCGATCTCGCTGACGGCCTTGGTGACAGAGGACTTGCAGTGGCCACAGGTCATGCCCGTCACCGTGTAGACCGTCGAGACGCTGTCGGCCGCTGTGACCGTCGCGCTCTGCGTGGCACCGGTCGAGCAGCTTCCATCGGGCGTGCAGCAGTCGGACATGCTTCCTCCTGGGAATCACAGACATGACGAGGTCAATACCCCTTGGGGGTATCCGTACCCGACTATATACCCCCACCCCCTACCGCTGGCAAGTGAACCGGCCGCTCTTGTGTATACCCTAGTGGGGTATAAGCTCCGTCCGTGGCAGACACCGGATGACGCCCAAGGAGAACCCGATGAACACCCCCTTGAAAATCACTGCCTTCGCTGTGTCGCTCGCCGCCACCTTCGGAGCCGCCTATGGGGTGGGCGATGTGGTCGTTCCGATCGGCACCTCGACCGACTCCGCGGCCCACGCGGAACACGGAGGCGACAACACCCCGAAAAAGGAAGGCGAGCACGGCGAGCACACCGAGAGCGGCCGGAGCACGCCACCGGGCGGTCTGCAGGTCGCGGAGAACGGCTACAGCCTGGACCTGGAGACCCCGCGCATACCCGCGGAGAAGAAGTCCGACCTCCGGTTTTCCATCCGTGACAGCGCAGACCGGAAGGTCACCACCTTCAAGCGTGAACACGACAAGGAACTCCACCTGATCCTTGCCTCCCGGGACCTGGGCACCTTCCGGCATCTGCACCCCACCCGGTCACCGGGCGGCACCTGGAGCACCGAGGCCGACCTCCCCGCGGCCGGCACGTACCGGCTGTTCGCCGACTTCACCCCCGCCGCCAAGGGTGCCGAAGGGCTGACCCTGGGCACGGACCTCGCCGTTTCCGGCTCCTACCGCCCGGCCCCGCTGCCCGCACCCGCGAAGGTCGCCAAGGTCGACGGCTACACCGTCGCCCTCGACGGCCGGCTGCGTCCGGGGGCCGCGAGCGAACTCAAGCTGAAGGTCGCCAAGAACGGCCGCCCCGTCACCGACCTCGACCCCTACCTCGGCGCCTACGGCCACCTGGTGGCCCTGCGCTCAGGAGACCTCGCCTACCTGCACGTGCACCCCAACGGCACCCCCGGCGACGGCAAGACCAAGCCGGGCCCCACCATCTCCTTCAACGCGACCGCCCCCAGCGCGGGCACCTACCGGCTCTTCCTCGACTTCCAGCACCAGGGAAAGGTCCGCACGGCAAGCTTCACCGTCGAGGCCGACCGCAGCGCGCAAGAACCGGCCGAGAGCCGGAGCCCCGAAGGCCACGACGGCTCCGAAGGCGATCACCAGCACTGATCCTGGCGCCCGGGACACCGGCGTGGAGCCCCAGGCGGATCTGCCTGGGGCTCCACGCAAGGGGGTTTCGCAGGAAGCGCTAGGAGCGCACCAGCCGTGCGATGGCGTCGGACGCCTCCTTGAGCTTCTTGTCCCTCTCCTCGCCGCCCTCGGCGACGGCAGTGCTCACACAGGTGGCCATGTGCTCGTCCAGCATCTGCAGAGCGAACGACTGCAGGGCACGCGTCGTCGCCGACACCTGGGTGAGAATGTCGATGCAGTAGGTGTCCGTCTCCACCAGTCTCTGGAGGCCACGGACCTGACCCTCGATGCGGCGAAGCCGCATCATCACCTCGTCCTTGTGCGTCTTCTGGTTCTGGCCAGCCATGGCTCCTGGTCCTTCCTTCCCGGCCGGTGCCACAGCGCAGCGCGACCTCCCCCTAAAAGATACCCTCCGGCCGTATCGGAGCGTGCCCGCCGGAACAATACAAACCTGTCATGGGCACGTTACGGGGACCCGTGGGACGTCGGTCACGCGGCCGCCTCCCACCGGCTCAGCTCCTCGAACTCACCGGCCAGGTAACAGCGGCGCGCCATCCAGCGCTGCACCTTCCCGCTCGAGGTCTTGTGAATCGTCCGGGGCGGAATCAGCACCACCGCGTACGGAGGAACGCTGCACCCCAGGGAAACCGACCGGCGGATGTCGTCGACGATGTCCTGAGGGGGCCTCTCGCTGCCAGGATCCACCTCGTAGACCAGAACGAGACGTTCTGTTGATTTCTCCGCGTCCTCGATCGAGAACGCGGCGCCGCAGTTACGGCGGATTCCCGGAACCGAGTTCTCACAGGCCAGCTCGATGTCGGCAGGATGGTAGTTCCGGCCGTTGATCACGATCAGGTCCTTCATGCGGCCCGTCACGAACAGTTCGCCGTCCCGCAGGAAGCCGAGGTCGCCGGTGCGCAGGAAGGGGCCTTCCCCGGTCGCGGTCTTCTCCCCGAACGTCTCGGCGGACTCCGTGGGCCTGCGCCAGTAGCCCTCCGCGACGCTGGGCGAGGCGACCCAGATCTCGCCCACCTCGCCGCCGGCCAACGGCTCACGGGAGTCGGGGTCGACGATCAGCAGCCGAGTGTCGGGGCCGGGTCGCCCGCAGCCCACCAGCTCCCTCGACGGCTCGGACTCGACTGCCGGCCGGGCGCTTCCGTCGATGTCGAGGGGCTCGCTCGCGACCCGCACCGAGCGCCAGCCGTCCAACGGCGCACCGCCGGTCACGAACAGTGTCGCCTCGGCGAGCCCGTAGCACGGATAGAACGACTCGGCCCGGAAACCGCACGCACCGAATCGCTCGGCGAAGCGGGCCATGGTCTGCGCCCGCACCGGCTCGGCTCCGGTGAAGGTGACCTCGATGCTGGACAGGTCCAGCCCTTCGACGTGCGCGTCGGTCGCACGCCGCAGACACAGCTCGTACGCGAAGTTCGGCCCGCCGGTGATCGTCGCCCGATACCGCGAGACCATGCGCAGCCAGGACAGCGGCCGGCGAAGGAACGTCACCGGTGAGGTCAGGGTGGCGGGGATACCGAAGAACAGCGGGGTGAGGATGCCGCCGATCAGCCCCATGTCGTGATACGGAGGCAGCCACAGGGCGCCCGAACTGTCCGCGTGGATACCGAAACCACGCCCGATGTCACGGCAGTTGTCCATCAGCTTGGCGTGGGACAGCACGACGCCACGCGGCAGCGACGTCGAACCCGAGGTGTACTGCAGCAGCGCCGGCAGCCCCCGAGGAACTGCCGGCTCGATCCCCGCGCCCTCGCTGTCGAGCTCGTCCGTCGCCAATACCCGGGGAGCGTGCCCCAACGTGGTCTCGAGCCACTGCTCGATGAACGGCTTGATGTCCGTCGTGGTGAGAACGACGGCGGAGCCGGTGTCCTCGATGATTGCCGCGAGCCGCGGCAGCGTACGGGAAAGGCGCGTCGGATCCGGCGGGAAGGCCGGGACCGCGGGAACACCCGCGTAGAAGCAGCCGAACAGGCCGGCCAGATAGTCCAGGCCGGGCGCGAACAGCAGCAGCGCCGGATCATCCCGCCCTTCGGCCCGCTCGAGGAGCCCGGCCGCCACTGTCCGCGCCCGGGTATCGAGTTCGGCATAGGTGACTTCTTCGACCGTCTCGTCGTCGGCGACGAACCGGAATCCGACCACATCAGGTGACCGTGTCGCCCGCTCGCGCAGAGCGTGTGCGAAAGTCCCCGGTGCGCTCGTACCACTCCAGCCTGTACGTGTCATGGATGTTCTCCCCCGCGGTTCGGTTCTCGGATTCGGGAAAAGATCGGCAAGAGGATCAGGCCGGCGTCTGCACGTCGAGCGGCACCTCGATACGGCGGTCGATGCGGTCCTGGGCCCATGTCCGGGTGTCGATCAGCCACCAGCGCTCGACCTCGACCAGGTAGAGCCGGTGTGGAGCGGGCGACTGCAACAGCGACGCCGGAAGCTGCCACTCGGCGCGCTCCCGCGGGTCCGGGAACACGGTCTCGTAGAAGCGCGCGTAGTACTCGTCGAGCCGGTCGGGGGAGATCTCGGCGCAGCGGCCGGTGAACTGGGCGCCGTCGGCCGAGGAGATGGCCACGTCCGTGCCGGGGCTGTCGGCGATGAACAGGGAGCCACTCACCTGCGGCCGGGCACGGATGTGACGGCTGTGCCGGGAGCCGGTGGACGACCCGAAGACGAAACGCAGCGGGTCGGCGAACCAGACGTACTCCAGGGTGGCGACCCAGGGGCCGCCGCCCTCACCGACGGAGGCCAGGTTCAGATACCGGGCGGTGTCCAGCAGCCGCTTCGTCCTGACGGCCAGAATGTCGACTGTCACAGGCAGACCTTTCTCTGTCGTGGCGTGCGGTGACGGAAGAGGGCGCTGCTACGGCGCCGCTACGTGTGCCGCAGGTGGACGGGCAGCGCGAGGATGTCGTTGCCGATGAAGGTCTGGCCGGGCTGGACATGCTCGGGTGCGACGGCCAGGGCGAGGTCCGGGAAGCGGTCGAACAGTGCGGGCAGGGCCACCTTGGCCTCGAGTCGCGCGAGGTGCGAGCCGGGGCAGAAGTGGGCGCCGAGCCCGAAGGCGAGATGGTCCTTGTCCTCGCGGTCGACGTCGAACGCCTCGGGGTCCTCGTGCACACCCGGGTCCCGCCCGTGGGCCCCGTAGCAGATCAGGATCGCGTCACCGGCGCGGATCACGACCCCTTCACCGAGGTCGATGTCCTCCGTCGCCCAGCGCATCGGCAGATGCATGACCGGACAGTGGACGCGGAGGGATTCCTCGATCGCGTCGTCCCACCGTCCGGGGTCGGCCCGCAGGAGGCCGAGTTGGTCGGGCCGCGCGAGGAGTTCGCGGACCGTGTGGTCGATGAGGTTGATGGTGGTCTGGCTTCCCCCACCGATCATCAGGAGCAGCGTCGAGATCAGCTCGTGGGTGCTCAGGGGCGCTTCGCCGGTCTCCCGCGCCGCGATCAGGAAGCTGGTCAGGTCGTCGTCCGGCGTGCGCAGTTTGGTCTCGATCAGCACGTGCATCGCCGCTTCGAGGTCCTGGTAGACGGCGACGGACTCCTCCTCGGGCACATCGGTCATGGCGACGATGCGGAAGGCACGGAGCACTTCGGGCCGCTGGTCCTCGGGCACACCGAAGAGGTCGCATATCACCCGGGTGGGAACCCGGTAGGAGAACTCCTTGTGCAGGTCCACGGTTTCGCCACCGGACCGCTTTTCGAGGTCGTGGAGGAGTTCGGCGACGATCGCCTCGATTTGGGGACGGAGCTTCTCCACGCGGCGGGGGGTGAACGCCGGGGTGATCAGCTTCCGCAGCCGCGCGTGAGCGCTGCCGTCCGTGGTGGCCATGGACTCCACGTCGACCCATGGGGAGAGCCAGGGCACGGACCCGGGCACATAGGTGGGAACGGTCTCCTTCAGGTTCCGGGACACACCCGGGTGCGTCAGGAGGCGCCTGACGACATCACCCCGTGATACCGACCAGGCCCCGACGCCTTCGGGCAGTTGCACGGGGACAGCGGGCCCCGATTCCCGCAGATGTGTCACCTGTTCGTACATGCACTTTCCGCCGGCGCTCTTGATCGTCTCGACGGTGTCTGCGCTGAAACCGATCATTACGTGCCTCCCATGAGGGGGTGAAGGCGGCGACTGGTGCAGCTGCATGGCTGTCCCAGCCGCCGCCTCCGGTCCACTGATCTGTTGTCGTCCGTCCTTACTTCGAGCCGCCACCGGCGGACGCGACCGACTCGGCCGCGTCCGCCTCACCACCCTGCGACCCCGGCGCGGCGGCGCCGGTCGGGGGCACATGGCGGAGCGTGAGGGCGGCGATGATCGCTCCGGCCGCGGCGATCACGGCCGCGGTGGCCGACCCGATGCTGAGCCCCCTGGCGAAGGCGTCCTTCGTCACGCGCAGCAGTGGATCGGCGAGGTGGTCGGGAAGGTGCTGCGCGGCGGCGACGGCGCCGGAGAGGTTCTCCTCGGCGGCCGCCTTGTCCTTGGCGGGCAGGCCCTCGGGCAGCTTGCCGACGAGCCCGCTGCTGTAGGCGGCGGTGCCGATGCTGCCGACGATCGCGACACCCAGCGAGATGCCGAGGTCGTTGACGGTGGAGGCGAGTCCGCCGGCGGCGCCTGCCTTCTCCGGCGGGACCGAGCTGACCACCAGGTCGGTGGTGAGGGCCATGGACGGGGAGACCGCCGGGTAGAGAACGACGAAGCCCGCGATGAGCATCGGCAGGCCGGTCGCGCTGTCGACCTGGGTGAACAGCAGGTAGCCGATCACCTGCACGGCCAGGCCGGTGGCGATGACGTAACCCGGGCGCACCCTGCGGGCGATGACCGGCGACAGGGTGGCGACGGCGATCAGCACGAGGGCCGCGGGAAGGATCGCGAACCCGGTCCGGAGGGGCGACAGGTCCTTCACCTGCTGCAGGAACTGCGTGAACATCAGGTACACGCCGCCGAGGCCGGTGGCCGCCAGGATGAACACGCCGAGCGCCCCGCCGACGGTCCGGTTGGTGAACAGGCGCACGTCCAACAGAGGTTCCTGGGAGCGGAGTTGGCGGAGGATGAAGCAGCCTCCCAGGGCCAGCCCGATCACGATGCCTGCGGTCGAGAGCATCGGCGAGTCACTGGTGGCGAACGACTTGATGCCGTAGATGAGCGGCAGCAGGGTCGTCAGCAGCAGCGCCGCGCTGAACAGGTCGAGCTTGCTGCCCTGGGTGCGCTGGTGACGCGGCAGCAGCAACGGCCCGCCGATCACCACGATGGCCATCACCGGGACCGCGACCAGGAGCGTCGCCCGCCAGGAGAAGGCCTCGAGAAGCAGTCCGGCCAGCAGCGGGCCCAGCGCGACACCGCCGGAGATGGCGGCCGCCCAGGTGCCGATGGCGACACCGCGCTGCTTGGGGTCATGGAACATCGAGAAGATCAGGCCGAGCGTCGCCGGCATCTGCATGGCCGCCGCGACGCCGAGCACGGCACGCCAGACGATCATCATCACGGGCGAGTCCGCCATCGCGGCCAGCACGGAGAAGATGCCGAAGAGAGCGGCTCCGGCCACCAGGAGGTTCCTGTGCCCGAAGCGGTCGGCCACGGTCCCCATCAGGACGAGAAGGCTTGCCATGAGGAAGCCGTAGATGTCCAGGATCCACAGCGTCTCGGTGCTGCTGGGTTTCAGGTCGGCGGCGAGATACGGGCTGGCCAGGAACAAGATGGTCAGCATCATGAACAGGAGCAGGGCGGGCAGGACCAACAGGCCCAGCGCCGCCCACTCCTTGCTCCCGGCACGTGGTGGGGGGGTTCCGGCCGAGGACATCGGCACTCCTCTCCTCATTGGCGCCGGCGACACACCGGCGCTCGAGGCATCGATCGATTGCGGGGCAATACCCCTACGGGGTAGGCGTAGGAACATACGGATGGGGGGTATGTCTGTCAAGCGAACACCCCTTCGCCACGCGCCCGTTGACCTCAGCCGATGTCCAACCCCTGGGCGAGGCAGTTCCAGAACTCGCCCTCCAACGCGTGCACGATCCGGGCGCAGCGAACAGCGGCAGCCGGATCGTCCCCGCCGGCCAGTCCCGTCTCGAGCGTGACCGCCGCCTGGTCCAGAACGGGCTGGGGCGTCTCCGCGAAGAACCGGAAGTGACCGAGCGCCTCCTCCGCGAACCCGTACCGGGCGACCAGCGCGTCGGCCACCCGCGTGTACGTCTCGCCGGACTCCCGCGCGTTCACCAGCAGCGCCAGGGCGACGTCGCTGGAGGCACCGCACAGCGCGGACTGCGACAGGAACGCCGGATACGCCTGCGCCAGCGGCCACGGTTCGTGGCCACGCAGCTCCTCGGCGCCCATCCCCAGCGCGGCCGCGAAATCCATGAGGAGTTCCAGCGCCTGTCCTCCGCTCTGCGCCAGGGTCAGGTACAGATCCCCGGCGGGAGGAGAGGGAAAGCGCGAAGCCAGCAAGGCGAAGCTGCGTCGGTCGCTGGCCACGAGGTAGGACAGCTCTCCGGCAAGCCGGCCGAGCCGTTCCTTGGGGACATGGCCGCCCTCCAGCAATGCGACGAACCGGTTGGGAACCTTCTGCCGCGCCGTCTGCTGCCGCGCCGAGAGGAGGACTTCAGTGGTGGTCTTCACGGGGCTTCCCCTTCTGGTGCGTGGGCGGCCTCCCGGGCACGGGACGCCGGCGGGACGACTCGCCGCAGGTTCGGTCCCTTCGCGGGTCCGTGCCTCGTCTCGGCGATCCACGGGCCGTCGGTGGAGGGGTCGACCACGCCCTCTTCGAGCCAGGCGCAGTGACCGCGCATCACACGCTGGGCCACGTCGCGGTCTTCGTCGTCGGTGTTGTCGTCGAGCCGGTGGAGGAGTTCCTCGATGCGCAGCCGGGCCTGGTGGCAGAAGGCATCGGCCAGCGCGGTCGTGGTGTCACCGACGCCGTCGAGCGCGGCCGCGTAGACGCAACTCGTGCTCATCGCGTACAACTCGGCGCCGATGTCGACGATCCGGCCGAGGAACCTCTGACGCTCTGGTCCGCTGTCCGGCCCGTCCGCGACGAGAGCCAGCTGATGTGCCAGGTGTCCGGAGATCCGCTCGACGAACGCGAGGTGCGTGCCCAAAGCACCCTCCACGGAGTCGGCGGAGGGGCGCCCGCCACCGGAAGGTTCGGCCGTACGGGTCTGTGCCGCGCGGTGCGACGCGAGGAGATCCTGGGCCAGGAAATCGCGCAGCGCCTCGCTGGATCCGTCGAAGATGCGGCCGACCCGGACATCACGCAGCAACTGCTCGACCGGGATTCCCTTCTCGCCGCGTGTGATCGCCGAATCGGCCCTCTCGTACCCGCGGCCGCCCCGTATCTGGACGAGTTCGTCCGCGACCGTGCAGACCTTCTCCGTGGCGAACAGCTTGGCGAGCTCCGCATCGAGCCGGGTGTCGCTGTCACCCTGCTCCGCCAGCCGGCCGGTGACCTCGACCATCGCCTCGAGGGCGAACGCGGTGGCGGCGATGAACGCCAGCTTGCCGGCGACCGCGTCCAGCTCGCCGATGGGCCGGTCCCACTGGACGCGGGTCGTGCTCCACCGGCGTGCCACCGACAGGCTCCACTTCGCCGCGGCCGCGGACACGGCCGGCAGGGAGAGACGTCCGGTGTCCTGGGCGGCGAGAGCGATGTCCAGCCCCGCGCCGACCTCGCCGATCCGGTTGCCCGCGGGGACGGCGACGCGGTGCAGGCGGATGCAGCCGTTCTCCAGCCCCCGCAGGCCGAGGAAGGAGCTGCGGTGCTCGACCGTCACCCCCGGCGAGTCGGCCTCGACGATGAACGCCGTCATGCCCCCGGCGTCCCGGTCCGAAGGGGCGACGACGGCCAGGACGACCAAGAGGTCGGCGATGACCCCGTTGGTGATCCATGTCTTCACGCCGTCGAGGAGGTAGCCGTCCGAGGCCGGGTCCTGGACGGCGGTGGTGTGCATGCGGAACGGGTCGTTGCCGATGTCGGGCTCGGTGAGAGCGAACGCCGAGATCTCCCTGACGCACCGGGGAAGGAACTCCCGCCTTTGCTCATCGGTCCCGAACAGGAGGAGTGGCTGGGCAAGGCCGATCGCCTGGTGCGCCGCGAGCAGCTCGCTCAGTGCCGGGTGGGTCGTGCTGGTGAGCATCAGAGCGCGGTGATAGCAACGGGAGGACAGCCCCTGCCCACCGTACTGCCGGGGGATCTTGATGCTCAGCGCCCCGAGATCCTTGAGCTTTTCGATGATGTGGTCGGGGATCCGGTCCGTGTTCTCGATCTCCGCGCTGTCCACGTCCTGCTCGCAGAACGCACGGAGCCGGGACAGGAACTGCTCCTCCACGGGGTCCAGACGGCGTGGGTCGCCCCCGGGCAGGGCGAGAAGATCGGTCCTCACTCTGCCCAGGAACAACTCGCCCGTGAACCCCGGCCGCCTCGGAGACGAGGACTCCGGCTGATCCACCTGGCGGTCCGCCACGGGTTCCGCCGTCATGCGGCGGCCGTGGGGACGGCCTGGATGATCGACAAGGGTCCGGCGTCCCTGTCGCCGACCGACCGCACCGTGAAGCCGGTCTCCTCGAGCATCGCGCGGAACTCGCTCTCGGTCCGCTCGCGTCCCCCGGTCGTCACCATCATGTTGACGTCGGTGAGGAACATGACCGGTGCGCTGGTGTCGGCGGTCTCCGGAAGCACGGTGGCGACGATCAGCAGCGTGGCGGACCCGGGCATATGGGCGCGGCAGGTCCGCAGGATGGCGCGGGACTCCTCGTCGCCCCAGTCCTGGAACACGCTCTTGATGAGGTAGATGTCGCCGTCGCCCGGGACGGACCGGAAGAAGTCGCCGGCCTGGGCCTCGCACCGGTCCGTGAGGCCGGCCTTGCTCAGCGTCGCGGGCGCCTCCGCCACACCGCTGGCACTGTCGAAAACGATGCCCCGCAGCCCGGGACGGTCGCGCAGGATCGCAGTGAGGAGGGTGCCGTCGCCGCCACCGAGGTCCACCACCGTCCCGGTTTCCGGGAAGTCGTACCCCGAGGCGATGTGCTCGGCCGCGTGCCTGGACTCCTCGCTCATCGCCTCGTTGAACAGCATGCTCGTCTCGGGATGCCGACCCAGGTAGTCGTAGACCCCGGTCCCGTAGGTGTGGTCGAAGGCGCGCTCGCCACTGGAAATGGTGTGGTGCAGACCCTGCCACGAGGTGAAGAAGAGCGGGTCGCAGAACATCCGGGCGAAGTTCTTCAGCGAGTCCGGGGAATCGGCCCGCAGCTGGGAGCCGATGTCGGTCAGCGCGAAACGTCCCGGCTCCGGCTCCGCCACGATCCCGCCGGCGACCAGCAGCCGCAGCAGCCGCCGCAGTGACGGCTCGTGCGTCTGGGTCTCGGCGGCGAGTTCGCCGCAGTGGCGGGACCCCGTGCCGATGAGGTCGGCGAGGCCGAGTTCCGCGGCCACCCCGATCGAGTGCGCGATCATGTAACCGCCGATCCGCTCGATCAGGGCCGCGCGCAGGTTCAACGTGCGGGTCGACAGCGCGCTGTGCGCAGTTGTGCTGCTCATGGGTCGTACTCCTTGTCGTCGGTGCCGCTCGTGATGCGTCGAAGAGGGGCGTCAGAGACTCGCGTCGGTGAGCCGGTGCCTGACCCATACGTTGGGTTCGACGTACACCGCGCAGTCGTGCTCGAGACTCACGGTCAAAGGCGTCAGCGCTCCGGGCACTGCCACCGGACCGCTGGTGTCCAGAGGCAGGCCGGTCCACTCGCGCCACTGGGCGAGGCTTCCGGAGATGGTCATGGACGCCGGACATATCTTCAGCACCTCGCCGCCGGCCCTGACATGGACGCGCAGCCAGGGGTCCGCCGGCAGGCCATCGGGCCGGAGTGAGGCGAGGTATTCGTCCATCGGCTGTTCGGGATGTTCGTGCTTGCGGCTGGGACGGACGGGGCTCACGACATCGCGGAACCCCTTCCGTCGCGCGTGTTCGGTGACGGCCCGCAGCACACTTGCGGACAGGTTGCGCGACTGGTGGCCGGGGAGGACGGCGATCTCCAGCGCGCACAGCGTGGTGAATTCCCGGCCCGCGTACGTGTCGGACAGGCACTGCCGAAGTGCCTCGTCCCACCCGGTGTCGGGCAGCTGACCGGGGTCGCCGTCCCAGGCGAGAGCCACCCCGGCGGCGCGGGCGATGACCTGCTCCCGCTCGTCGACCACGACGAGCTGGTGTTCCTTATGCCGGTCGAAGGCCCAGTCGACGAGCAGGCCATCGGGGCGGATGTAGGCCGGCCACGACGACTCCATCGAGATCATGGCCTCTTCCAGGTCGGGCCTCTCCGCGAGGCTGACCACCTGCGGATCCTTGACGGTGATGGACACGGCATGTCTCCCAGGGGCAGGCACGGGTGGGGTGAGCTCAGTCGGCGAGGCGGCCGGCGGGCAGCTTCTGCGTGGCGAGCGGGCGGTTCTCGTCGCGGGTGGCCAGCAGATCGAGATAGCGGCACCTGGGCAGGGGGCGGGCACCGACGAGCCGGGCATGGTCGCCGTCGCGCTGGACGTCGATCGCGAGCCCGCCGGCCTCGGCGAAGCGGCGCGTCAGGTCGGCCACCGCCGTCTTGCCCGCCCCGCTGCGCAGCGTGAACTGGGAGTCGGCGCTGAACACCGCCCCGGCCCTGATGCCGAAGGTCCCGCCGATCAGTTCGTCGCCGTCCCAGACCTCGACGCTGTGGGCGTGCCCTTGCCCGTGCAGAAGGCACAGGCTCCGCAGCAGCTCGTCGGTCAACCACCGCTGTACGCGGCCGACCCGGCACTGACGCACCACCTCTTCGAAGCAGGCGTCCGCTGTCGTGGTCCAGTCCGCCCTGTTGCGCAGTTGCTGGCGCAGGCTGCGTTGGATGCGGGCCTGGTCCACAAGAATCACGGGCCGCGGGTCCGGGGACCACCATGAGATCGAAAAGGGGTCCGCGCAGCCGGGCACCGCTTTCACCCGCCCGGCTTCGACCTCGGCCTCATAGGTGAATTCATTGACGAATGCCGCTTCAGCCGTGTCAACCGGAAAGGGGTACAGGCCCCGCCGGTAGGCGGCAAGAAGGTTCTGAGGAGCGAGGTCCCCGCCGAAGGCGATGGGGTGTTCAGCGGGTCCCGCGCCGACATCCACCGCATCCCATATCGATGCGGTCCGATCCTGTGTCCGGATCATGTCTGCCTCACAGGAAGTCGATGGAGGTCAGGTATGCGATGTAACGGTCGAGCATCGCGCTGTCCACGGGGGGAATGTCGATTCCGCTGCCGCGCAACGCGGCCTTCACGTTCTCCTGCGAGAAGGTGGGAAACGTTGTTTCGAGGTACATCTCGGCAACGCTCATGGTGCCGCTGGAGCACCGGTCGATGAAGAGCGGCGCGAAAGGCGTCATGGGGTGGTCCGGCTCTTCCACGGCAGTCGTCACGATGCGCTCCAGCCACTCTTCCCAGGGGACTTCGCGAATCGTGTGGCCGTGGGCGCGAAGCCTCTCGGCAAGGAGCGAGATATTCACCTTGCCGGGATTGGTCAGGTGGTAGACCTCCCCGGCGGGCAGGCGGTTCGAGGCGATGTGCAGCAGCGCCGCCGCAAAGCAGTCCACTGGCGTGTAGTCCAGGGGAAGTTCGGCGATGGGCGAGGTCCCGGTGTCGACGACGAACCGCTTCATCGCGCACATCTCGGTCGCGGTGTTCCAGGCACCGGTCGTCCGGTCGCCGGAAATGTCCGCGGCACGGTAGATGGCGACCGGGAGGCCCTCCGCGGCAGCGTTCTGAAGAAGCGCCTCGGCGACCCATTTGCTTTCCACGTAGCCGACGGAAAGATGGTCGGCGTGGGCGAGCGGCGTCTCTTCGGTGACGTGCCGGACCCCGGCGGTGCCGAAGCCGGAGACGACCGCCATGGTGGAGACGTAGTGGACGGGGATGTTCCGGTAGCGGCCGGCCATTCGGATGATCTCCCGGGTGCCCTCGACGTTCGCCGGGCGCATGTGGGAGTACGGGTAGATGAAGTTGACCAGCCCACCAGGGTGATGGATGACGTCGATGACCTGGGCGAGGTGGTCGAACTCCGCATCCGGCAGTCCGAACTGCGGCTCGCCCAGGTCGCCGGGAACAGCTACTATCCGTCCCTCGGCCCCATACGACTCCAGGCCGTCCTTCAGGTAGTGCAGTGCGTTGTCCTTGATGCGTTCCCTCGCCTGGTCGGCATCCGCGGCGCGTACGAGGCAGTGCACGGTGGCGCTGGTGGTCGTCAGGAGTTCACGCAGCAGATAGATCCCGAGGAACCCCGTCGCGCCGGTGAGGAATACGTGGGAGGGGTCCGCCCATGAGGGGGAACCCGTCGGCTGCCGCTGGATCGGCACCCCGACAGCCGTGTCGGCCTCGAGGTCGGCGTGCGACGCGCTGTCGGCGTCGAGGGTGCCGGCCCGGGCCGACTCCACTGCCGACGCGAAACTCCGCAGGGTCGCGTGCTCGAGAAGGAGCCGGATGAGAGGGCGGACCTGTGTGATCAGGATGCCGAGTGAGGCCCGTACCTTGGCGAGCAGTTCGGCCGCCAGAATCGAATTCCCACCGAGGTTGAAGAAGTTGTCGTCGGGCGCGACCGATTCCACGTCGAGCACCTGGCACCACAATCCCGCGACAGCGCGCTCGACCATGCTCGCGGCCGGAACGTCGTTGTCGGCCCTGGGCGCGCCGGCGGGTTCCTGCGACGGGTCGGGCAGCGCGGCAAGGTCGATCTTGCCGTTCGTCGTCATCGGCATCGTGTCCAGCTGGATGAATTGCGCCGGGATCATGAACGTGGGCAGTCGGCCGGCGGCGAAGGCGCGCAGCTCGACCGGTTCGAGCCGGTGCGGGGAGCCGCTCGCGGTGAAGTAGGCGGCGACTTGCAGCTCACCCCTGGCGCTGAAGGCCGTCACCGCGACGTCGTCGATGAGATGGTGCGCCGACAGGGTCGCCTCGATCTCGGCCGGCTCCACGCGGAATCCATGGATCTTGATCTGCCTGTCGGCCCGTCCGACAACCTCGAGTTCACCCTCCGCCGTCCAGCGGCCGACGTCGCCGGTGCGGTACACGCGCGTCGTTTCGCCCTCCGGCCCGGGCAGGTCGAGGAAGCGGTCCTTGGCCGGGGTCTGCTCGGCGAGGTAGCCCTGGGCGACGCCGGGCCCGCCGATGTATATCTCTCCGCGCTGCTGGGGCGGGACCGGCTTCATGTCCTGGTCCAGCACGTGAACGGCGGTCTGCGGCAGTGGCCGTCCGATGGGCGCCGGTCCCTGGGGAGAGAGCGACTTCGGGGTGATCTCCATCGTGCACGACGTGATCGTCGTTTCGGTCAGCCCGTAGGCGTTGACGAGCCGGGAGTCCGGCATGAGGCGCAGTGCGGCGGCGCAGTCGGCGGCATGCACCGCGCTGCCACCGACGATCGTGAGCCGGACCGGCAACTCGGTCGGGCTTTGTGCGAGTTCGGCGAGGAACGACCGCCAGTAGGGCGGGGTCAAGTCCATGACGGTTACGCCGAGTGCCGCGAGCCTGTGCGGCAGTTCGCTCGGTGCCCAGTTGTACTCGGGCAGGACGAGCGTCGCACCGTGGACCAGTGTGACCAGGATCTGTTCGATGGAGGTGTCGAAGGAGAGCGCGGCAAACTGCAGGACGCGGTCGTCCGGACCGATGCCGTACCGCTCGTTCACGTTCTGGCAGAGGTAGCCGAGCGAAGCGTGGCTCACCTGCACGCCCTTCGGCGTGCCGGAGGATCCTGAGGTGTAGACGATGTAGGCGGTGTCCGAGGCGTCAACGGTGACGCCCGGCAGGCCGGTGGGCGGCCCGGCGGCGGTGTCGGCGGCCGCGCCGAGAAGCGGCACCGGGAGGCCGGCGAAGCGGTCTTCGTGCTCGGATCGGGTGACGACGGCGGCGCAGCCGGTCTCCTTGACGTAGGTGGCGAGCCGGTCGTCCGGAACCCCGGGCTCCACCGGCAGGTACGTCGCCCCTGCCTTGAGGGTCGCAAGGAGCGACACGATCAGGTCGATCGAACGCTCGAGATGGGTCATGACGACGGATCCGCGTCCGACCCCGAGATCCTGGAATCTGTGAGCGAGCAGGTTCGCACGCTCGTCGAGTTCGGTGTAGCTGATCCGGTGGCCGTCGTGCTCCACTGCTGTCGCGTTCCGTCGCGCCGCCGCCACGGCGGCGAAACGATTCTGCGCGAACAACTTCCCGGTCAAGTCCATGAGTCCTCTGCTCCATTGCGGATGTGGAGAACGCTGACGGGATCGTCAACGTGCTTGCGGACGTGGTGAACCGCACGCCGGAGAATGCGCTGACTCCGGAGTGTGAATAGAGGAACGAAGGTGTTCGGCTGGGCGCGGCCGGACATCAGGTGAATACCGGACCCCGCCTGCTCTTCAGCTGAGAATTGCCGCTACGAGTTCGACTGCTCGCTCAGGGGACTGACCGGCGACGCGATCGCCGCGTTCGCACGGTGGATTGATGCGCAGGTTCTCGCAGGCTCTCGGCATGACTGGTTCATGCGTGATCTATTCCCCCATTGTTGTGCCTACCGACATCGCCGCGTCGGCGAACGGCGAAGACTTCCCGTACGGCCGCGCTTCACCGGAATGGATGGCCCCGCTCGCTCCACTGGGCAATCAGCCAGGGCCGTCGCTTGCACTGTTGCGGTTGATGTCACCGCATCGAACGCCGTTGAGGAAACCCCATGGGGGTAGCCCGTGTCAATGGTGTCCGATGAGCGGGGCGCATCGAGAGAACTCACTGTGGAGAAACGGTGCATGGACCGGCAACCGCCCCCGCCCGCTGGGATGCCGGCACCCACGGAGCCCACCCCGCGCCTGGCGCGTATTCGTGTTTTCGGCGCCTGAGCTGGCGTATCACGATAAGGGGAGTCGGACATTCCGCATGCGAAATCGCCCAGACCGCGCCCCTTGAAGAGGAACGAGAGGGCAGCGCGGCCGAACCACTGATCAGGGATACACACATCGGCGTCACATGCTCGACATCCGAAGCGGTTGCTTCCCCTAGGGGGTAGGGGTATAGGTTGCTCGCATCAACGGGGAGCTTGGGTTTCTCCGGCTGCTGTCACGTGGGCCGGTCTGTCGCCAACGTGACACGAGATCAACCACCACCCAGGCAGAGAAAGGTCCAGGCAATGATCGTCAAGGTCAGAGGCGTCCTGCTCCGATTCACCAACTATGAGAACGACATCGCGATCGGCGGCGCCACAGTGCGCGAGGGCCTGACAGCTCTCACCGAGCGCTATCCCAACCTCGCCGAGGTGCTCCTGGACCGCGAGGGAAGCATCCGCTCGACGCACCTCATCGCCCTCAACGGCGAACAGCTCTCCCCGAGCGAGCTGGACCGGGAGGCCACCGAGGACGACCGGGTGGACATCGTCACCGCGGTGTCCGGGGGCTAGGCCCCGATGCCGCGCACTTCCAGCTACGAAGTCGTACTCGACGCGGGCATGTTCGCTCCCACCCAGCTTCAGGTCACCACCGTCGGCAGACTCGGATTCCAGGCCGGCACCCGCTGGGTGCGCGATCACGTGTGCAGTCACCGCAGGCTGGTGTCGGAGCACGGGGTGGGACTCGTCCTGTGGGCATGGCATCTGGAGTACGAGAAGCCGCTGCGGTTCCACGACGCCGACGCCGTCACCATCGATGTCGCCGCCCGGATACGCGGACCACGCGCCTCCCAGCTGGAGTTCGAGACGACGCTCTCCGGCCCCGCGGGAGTGGCGGTGCGCACGCGCGCCACGTCGGTTCCGCTGCGACTCAGCGGTGACTCGGCGCTCTCCGGCACACCGGCCACACTCCCCGGCTCACTCGTCACCGCGTTCCACGACGACGAAGTCGAGCGCACGCCGTACCGGTCCCCCGTGCGCGCCTTGCGGGCGCAGTTCGAACGGGACGGTGAATTACTGGCGTCGAGCGCCGAGGATCTGCCGAGCTTCCGTATCCACCGCCACCACTGCGAGGTGGCCGATCAGTGGTACTGGGCCGAGTCCCTCGGCTTCGCCGGAGGGGCACGGGAAGAGTTCGTCCGGCGGCACGGCACGAACATCCCGGAGCTGCGTGACGCCTTGTCCGGCGGGATCCGCCGGATCGACGCCACGTGGCTGCGGACCGGCCAGCTGTGGGACCTGCTCCAGGTCCGCACCACCGTCTACCGCCACCGCGAGGGCATCGCCTTCGTCCACGCGCTGGAGTCCGCCGACGAGGCGGACAGACCGTACGCGATCATCGTGGAGCGCACATGACCAACGGGGAAAACCCACCGCCATCCCAACTTTCCACATGCGACGTGGCGGCGGAGTTCGAGCAAGCACTGGGCTGCCCCTTCGATCCCGGCACCGGCATGTCGCTGGCCGGCGGAATGCTCGCGGACGAGCGCGAAGCGGAGCCCACCGCCGCCTATGAGGCGGCCTGGGCAGCGGGCCTGCACCACCACATCGTGCCCGGCTCCGAAGGTGGCCGGCTCGTGTCGTTCGAGTCCATGCTGGGCGTGGTGCGGGCAGCGTCACGTCGGGACCTGGCCGTCACGATCGGATTCGGATCCACACTGCTCGCCGCGATGCCGATATGGGTGTGGGGCGACAAGGAACAGCGGAGCAGAGTCGCCGAGCTCATCCTGTCCGGCGCCTGGGGCACGGCCGCCATCAGCGAGAAGGCGGCCGGAAGTGATCTGCTGGCCACCGGCACCCGCGCCGCCCCGACCGCCGGCGGGTATGTGCTGAATGGGGAGAAGTGGCTGGTCGGCAACGGCCGGAGGTCCTCATTCGCCACCGTTCTCGCGGCGTCCGAGCCATCCTTCGGGTTGTTCCTGGTCGACTTCGCCGCAGTCGATGACGACGCGGTGCAACGACTGCCGAAGGTACCCACCCACGGGCTGCGCGGGCACGACCTGAGCGGATTCACCCTCGATGGCTGCCGGGTCGGCGCCGATGCCGTCCTCGGCAGACAGGGACGCGGCGTCGAAATGGTCGCCGGAATGCTCCAGTTCACCCGGACGATGGTCGGTGGGACCAGCCTGGGCGCCGCCGACACCGCTCTGCGGATCGCGCTGCGCCACGCACGGACGCGTGTGCTGTACGGAAGTCCGGCGCTCGAGATGGCGCCGATCCGCTCGCTGCTGGCGCGTGCCTTCGCCGACGTACTGGTCGCCGAGTGCACCGAGTTGGCCGCGGCCCGGGCGCTCGACGTGGCACGGCAACGGATGCCGCTGTGGTCCGCGGTGGCCAAGTACGTGGTACCGGCCTTCTGCGTGGATGCCGTGAACGACTGCGGTGAGATCCTGAGCGCACGCGCCTATCTGCGCGAGGGCATCGCACACGGCGCCTTCCAGAAGCTGGCGCGCGACATCGCGATCACCCCGGTGTTCGAGGGCACACAGCTGGTCCAGCTGGACACCATCCGTGCCCAACTGGCCAGCGGCGTACGGCGATTCGGCGACGGCGGGACACGCGCCGAACTGTCTCCGGCCATGCTGTTCGGCTTCGGCGAGCAGCCCGCCCCACCGCCCGCGCCTCGCGACCATCGCCCGTCGATCATCTACGGCGGCGTCGATGAGGTGACCGGCCTTCTTGATGACGCCGTCGGGGCCCTCCACGACGACCCGGAACTCGCCTCGCTCGCGCGCCTGCTGCGCACGGCGCGCGACCGGACCCGGGAGACCATCCGCAGGCTCGGCACGCAGCGGACGGCCGAGGCGTATGACGCGGCCCGCCGGCACAGCCTGGTACACGCGGGTGCCTGCTGTCTGCACACGTGGATCCAACGCCGGCACGCCCTCGGCGGCCTGGCCACGGACCGAGCCTGGCTCTCGGTGGCGCTGCGCCGCGTGGTGGCGCGGCTCGGCTCCCCCGTCGAGCCCGACTGGGAAGCGGAAGAGCAGCTGGTGCGACGACTCGCAGACCTCGACGACGACGACCAGGCGTTCTCTCTCGTCCCGCTGCGCCTCGCGCCGCAGCACCGAGAGCCGACGCCGGCCTGAACCCAGGAGGACGCCATGACCACCGCTCACGGCATCACCGAGCCCGTCGGCAGCCGGCTTTCATCTCTGATCGCAGAACTGCTCGGCACGAATGAGCAGGAGATCCCCTTCGACCGGCCGCTCGGCGAACTCGGTATGGACTCGCTGACCGCGGCTCAGCTCTCCGCGGACCTCGAGGAGCGCTTCGGCGCCCTCATCTCACTCGAGCGTTTCCTCGGCGAGGAGACGCTCTCGGAATTGGTACACCAGCTGGAACGCGACGCCGCCGCGGCCGCGACCAGCGCGGCACAGGAGGCCGGAGCGTGACGTCAGAAACACCGCAGGCCGACCTGGCGCACCCCTTCGGCCAGGGCCACCGCACGCTGGAGGCGGAGATCGAGCAGATCCGGAGTGAGGCCCGGCGCCGCTTCGGAGGCTTCGTACAGGAGACAGTCAACCCAGGCTCGTACTTCCGCGAACGCGACTGGCGTCTGGTCGACAAGCGCCTCCTGGCGCGAGCGGCCGAGATCGGGCTGCTCCAGTTCTCCCTGCCGCCCCACGTCGGTGGCGCGGGGCGGGACAAGTTCGCGTGGGGCGTCGTGGTCGAGGAACTCGCACGGCTCTCACTCGATCCCGGCTTCTCCGTGCTCGTCGACACCACCGTCGAGATCGCCGAGGTGCTTCTGTC
Source organism: Streptomyces sp. NPDC021212 (assembly GCF_044332925.1). Classification (NCBI taxonomy): domain Bacteria; kingdom Bacillati; phylum Actinomycetota; class Actinomycetes; order Kitasatosporales; family Streptomycetaceae; genus Streptomyces; species Streptomyces sp. NPDC021212. The sequence continues at coordinate 221,438 of NZ_JBIRPZ010000001.1, read as the reverse complement.
CGGGGACGGACAGGAGCTCATCGAGGCTTATGTCCCGGATCTCGTCGCGGGCCGGCGCTTCGTCGCGCTGGGCGCCTACGAGAGCAAGGACCCCTACGACTATGAGTGCACGGCACGGCGCGAGGGCGAGGAGTGGGTGCTCAGCGGCACCAAACACTTCGTCACCGGTGGTTTGCCCGCCGATCTGTTCGTCATGTTCGTCCGCGACGAGGTCTCCCACGACATCCTCGCGTTCGTGGTCGAGAAGGACGACCCCGGCGTCGCGGTCATACCGCTGGAAACCATGGGGCTGCGCACCATGGGCCTGGCCCAGGTGGTTCTGCACGATGTGCGGGTGCCCGGGTGGCGGCAGGTGTGGCATGCCGACGCGCTCAGCAGGTTCAACACGTACGCGCGCGGCCGCCGGATCATGACCGCGTGTGGCATCACCGGCGCGCTGCAGGGCGTGATCGAAAACTGTGTCGCGGCGCTGTCCACGCGCAGGCGCAGCGGGCGCCGCGTACTCGATTACCCGAACGTCGAACGCTCCATCGGCGAGATGCGCATGCTGCTCGAGGCATCCCGCGCAACCGTCCACCGGGCGCTGGACGGCACCCGCGCACCGGACCGGGACGAATTCTTCGACGAGTTCGCCACCGTCGCCAAGCACCACGCCGCCGAGAGCGCGGTGCGCATCGGCCAGCTGGTGATGAATCTCCAGGGCGGTGAAGGCTACATCAGCGCCTTCCCGTGGGAGCGCTTCATGCGCAACGTACTGGGGATGATCGGTGGTCAGGGCTCCCAGGAACTGCTGCTCATGCAGTTGGGGCAGCGCACCATCGTCGGTCTGGAGGGCAAGCGCGTACGCGAGGATGCCGCCGAGTTCTCCGTGGCCAAGCTGGCGGACTCCTGGTGGGCCCTGCACGCGGCCGAAGCCGTCGTGTCGGATCCCGCCGGGGAGTTCGCCGAGGCCGCGCGGTCGGTGGTGTCGGCGGCCGGGCTCGCGTCGGCCGACACGGATCCGGGCCGGCACGGCGAGCTGGTCGCGTTTCTCGACCGCGCGCACGCCCTGGCGGAGGCCGTCCGGTCCGGGCAAGTTCCCGACGCCATGCCCCGGGGGCCTGAGGGACTGTTCCCCGGACGCCTCGAAGGCGTGGCCCGGGTGGCGTGGAGCTGGCTGGCGTGCGCCATCGCTCAGGAAACGGGTCTGCTGGCGCGGCTGCTGCGGCCGTGCACGGTGAAGGAGGCGGCCGCGGACCTGCCCGAGGACTTCGCGCGCGACCTCCTCACGCTCTTGGTCGGTGCCTCACTCGTCCACCCGGACACCCATGGTCGCTACAGCGTTGACCAGCGCCTGGAGCAGGCACTCCTCGGCGGCCCTCGTACCTCGGCGTTCGCCACGCGGCTGCGTCGCGCGCTGGTCCGCGCCGCGCAACTGCGAACGGGGAAGCCGGCCGCGGGGCGCGAACTGATGGCCGGATGCGGTGACGAGGCGCCGGTGCTCGCCGACGTCCTGGTCAACTCCTCGCTCGGCAGGCTGGAAGGGCTGCCGGATCTGCTGGTCGCTCCCGGCGCACGGGTGGGATGCGCGGCCGGTGACGGCGGCGGGTCCGCGGCCGCACTGGCGCGGAACATCCCCTTCGCGTCGGTACTCGCGTTGGAGCCGCGGCAGACGGCCCCGAACGCGACCGCTGATGTCCGGGTGGAGACCCGGGCCTGCGACCTCGATGGTTTCGAGGAAGACGACGGACTGGCCCTCGCGTGGCTGCCGACCGCCGGGCTGCCGACCGCCGATCTGCGGCGGGCCGTCGCCGCCTGCGCGGCGGCCTTGGTGCCCGGCGGCTGGATCGTCCTGCCGACCCCCCTTCCGCCGAAGCGCCCGATCGGTGCGGCGGCGGCGCGCCTCGAACGCGAACTCGCCGGTAGGACGGAGCCGGCACAGGGGGGCGTCGAGGCCCTGCTGAAGGAGGCGGGGCTGGGGCTCGTCCGGACGGTGTGGGAGGACGCGGTGCTCGGCATCCGCCTCACCGCGGCGCGTCGCCCGTAGCCGTATTGGCCCTGGTCGGCCCTTGAGCCTGTGAGCACGGCGGCCCGGAGCCTCACGTCCCGGGCCGCCCCTCGCGGCCGCTCTTTCCGAAACACCCATGAAACCCAGCAATGGAGAGTCTTCGCATGTCCGCAGATCGAGCGCCATCGCCCACGAGGTGGTGGACACTCGGGATCGTCGCGCTCGGCACATTCATGCTGATGCTCGACCTCAGCGTGGTGGCCGTCGCACTCCCTGACATCCAGGAGTCACTGCGCAGCAGCTTCGCCGACCTCCAGTGGGTCTTCGACGCGTACGCGCTCACGCTGGCGATCTTCCTGGTGGCCGCGGGCTCACTCGCCGATCGCCACGGTCGGAAGAAGGTCTTCCAAGTGGGCTTCGCGGTCTTCACCATCGCCTCATTGGCCTGCGGTCTCGCCGGCGACGCCACCGCCCTGAGCGTCTTCCGGGCGATCCAGGGCGTCGGCGCCGCCATCATGTTCGCCGTGGGCCCCGCCATGCTGAGCCACGAGTTCCACGGCAAGGAGCGCGCCACCGCCTTCACCGTCTTCGGCGCCGCCGTCGGCCTCGCCGTCGCCACCGGGCCCCTCATCGGCGGCTCCCTGACCAGCTCCCTGTCCTGGCGCTGGATCTTCTACTTCAACGTTCCCATCGGGGTCATCGCCCTCCTCATCGGCGTGTTCCGCGTCCGTGAGTCGATGAACCGCCGCGCTCACCCCACCGACTGGCCCGGCCTGGTCACCTTCAGCATCGCCCTCGGCGCCCTGGTCTTCGCCACCATCCGCGCCCCCGAAGAAGGCTGGACCAGTGCCCTCACCCTCACTCTCTACGCCGTGAGCATCGCCTTCCTCGCGCTCTTCGTGGCCATCGAACGCCGCATGGGCGAACGCGCCATGTTCGACCTCGCGTTCTTCCGCAATCCCACCTTCGTCGGCATCTCCCTCGTTGCCATGATCGGTAACGCCGGAGCCCTGCCCTCGATCTTCTTCGAGACCGGTTACCTGCAGAACATGCTCGGTATGGACGCCTGGGAAGCCGGCCTGCGCTTCCTGCCCCTGACCATCGCCATGTTCGTCACCGGCGCCATCAGCGGCAGCCTCATCGGCAAGGTGCCCTTCCGTTTCCTCCTCGGCACCGCCCCTGCCGTCATGGCCACGGGTCTGCTCTTCCTCAACACGACCGAGGCCGACTCCGCCTGGACCGTCCTCATCCCCGCGTTCGTCATCGCCGGATTCGGCATGGGCATCTTCAATCCCGCCCGCGCCGCCCTCGCCGTCGAGGTCGCCGAACCCGCCAAATCCGGCGTCGCCTCGGGCATCAACGAAACCTTCCAGCAAGTCGGCATCGCCATCGGCATCGCGGGGGTCGGCGCCTTCTTCCAGAACCGCGTCGCCGACGGCTTCACCACCTCCGAAGTCGGCGGACAACTCGGCCACGACAAGGCCGACGGGGCCGCCGAAGCCATCAGCTCCGGCTCTCTGGAAGCGGTGGCACAAGAAGGCGGCGGCGCCATGCGCGACCAGATACTGAGCGCCGGACAGGACGCCTACATGGACGCCTTCCACAGCGCCATGAACGTCTGCGCCGCCCTCGGCTTCATCGCCGCCCTCGTCGGCTTCCTCATGATCCGCACCAAGGATCTCCACCACCACAGCGCACCGTCCGTCGTTCGCCCCACCAGCGACCGCGTGACCGCGCTGTAGCCAGGCGGACTTCACGGAGCCGGGCGATCGTCCTTGGCGAGCAGGGCGGCAACGAGAAGGGCGCCGAGCGCGAGGAGGCCCGCCGCGACGGTGAGGGCGAGGGAGAAGCCCTCCGTGGCGGCGTGCACGGGGCCCGCCTCCGCGGTCAGGGCCTCGGTGCGGCGCGTGGCCAGGGCGACCAGGACCGCCAGTCCCACGGCCCCGCCGATCTGCTGGACGGAACCGAAGACGGCAGAGCCGAGGCCCGCGTTTTCCTCGGTGGTGCCCGCGACGGCGGTGACGGTGAGGGTGGGCAGGCTCAGCCCGGTGCCCAGGCTGGTGACGAGCATGCCGGGCAGCACCCCGGACGCGTAGCCGTCGCTCGGCGCCACACCGGAGAGCAGCAGCAGGCCGATGGAGCAGATCAGGAGCGATCCGATGAGGGTCCGGCGCGCGCCGAGTGCGGTCAGGGCGCGGGAGGAGAGCCACATGCCCGCGAGGATGCCGGCGCCGTAGGGCAGATAGGCGATTCCGGCCGTGAGGGGGCCGTATCCCAGCACGGTCTGAAGGTGGATCATCAGCAGGAAGGACATCGCGTACATGGCTACGGAGAACAGCAGGGTCGTGGCATTGGCGACGGCGCGGGTGCGGTGGGCCAGGAACGCGAGCGGCACCAGGGGCTCGGCCGTACGTGACTCGGCCACCAGGAACGCGAGGGCCAGGGCGACGGCGAGGAGCACCGGTCCGACGGACGTCACGTCGTCCCAGCCCGATTCGCCGGCCTGGAGCAGGCCGTAGACCAGGGACACGACGGCGCCGGTGCCCAGAACCGTGCCGGGGACGTCCACTCGTGCCCGGCGGGTGGCCCGGCTCTCGGCGACCAGTCCGGGAAGGAGTACGAGGGCCAGTGCGGCCACCGGCGGATTGATCAGGAAGATCCAGCGCCAGGAGGTGAAACCGGTCAGCACACCGGAGATCACCAGGCCCATCGTGCCGCCCAGCGCCGCGATGCCACCCCAGATGCCGAGCGCCTTGGCGCGCTCCTCGGTTCCCGGGAAGAGGAGGGTGATCAGGGACAGCGAGGCCGGACCGGCCATGGCCGCGCCCGCACCCTGGACGAACCGCCCGGCGACGAGCTGCCAGGGCTCCGCCGCGAGCCCGCAGACGAGGCTCGCGGCGCCGAACAGCGCCACGCCGCCGAGAAAGACGCGCCGGCGGCCCAGCAGGTCGGCCGCGCGGCCGAACAGCAACAACAGTCCGCCGAAGGCGAGGAAGTAGGCGTTGACGACCCAGGCCAGGCCCGCGGCGCCGAAGCCGAGGTCGTCCCGGACGCTGGGGAGGGCGACGTTCACCACGGTGTCGTCCAGGACGAGCATGAACTGCACGAAACACAGCACGACGAGTGCGAGTCCGCGACGGCTCCCGGCCGTCGGCGCGGTCTGCGTGTCCGTCGTGCGCGGGCGCCTCCGGCGCGAATGACTGATCGGCATACGAGCGACGCTATGCACGGGTTGTGTCGGCCACTATCCGCAATGGGGCCACGCCGTATCGCGTTGAGGCCATACGCTGTGTCGCATGACCGAGGCCGTCTCCGGCGCCGTCCCCGCGGGTGTCGGGGCGATCGTCGTGGGGAAGTTCCCGTTGTCGTCCGGTGAGTGGATCCCCGCGCACAGCCATCCGGAACACCACATGCTGGCCTGGACACGGCGCGGTGTGCTCGGCGTGGCCGTGGACGACACCTACTGGGTGCTGCCGCCGACCCGGGCGCTGTGGGTGCCCGCTGGAATCGTGCACCGGTCCGGCGCCACCCGTGAGGCGGTGTTGTGCAGTGTCTACATCGACCAGGCACGATGCGGTCTGCACTGGGCGGAACCCACACCCGTCGGCGTCGACGGGATGCTCGCCCACCTGATCACCTACCTCGGCCGGGACGACCTCGCCGATGATGCGCGGCTGCGCGCCGAGGCGGTCCTGCCGGACCTCCTCCGCCCGCTGCCGGCCCTGCCCATCGACGTACCGCAACCTGCCGACGACCGCGTGCGGGCCGTGGCCGGCGCGCTGCTCGCCGATCCCTCGGACCGGCGGAGCCTCGAAGCGCATGCCCGGGCCGTCGGGGTGAGCCGACGCACCTTGACCCGGCTGTTCGTCCAGGACACCGGCATGAGCTTCGACCGCTGGCGCACCCATGTGCGGCTGCGCGCCGCGCTGGCCCTCCTCGCCGAGGGGCGTCCCGTGTCCGGTGTCGCACACGCCGTGGGATACGCGACCCCGAGCGCTTTCCTCACCGCGTTCCGCCGAACCGTGGGCACCTCCCCGAGGCGTTACCTCGACGGCGACGTGTCGCTCGACGCGGCTCCCTTCACGCCACCATCATGAGCATCATCGCGGCCATGGTTCCGCCCATACCGATATGAGCGGCCAGTGCCGCGTCCGGCGCCGCGCCGAGCCTGCGCCGTCGGCCGTGACTTCCCCGCTCCACCGCACGGGCCTTGTCCCACACCGAGAGGGTCAGCGACACCAGGAACACCACCACCGTGTCCGGCATGGCGAGCAGCCAACGCCCCCATGTACGGCTTCGGCCACTGTCGCGGTCGGCGGGGAGTTTCTCCCTGTTCGTTCCCCGGACACGGGCCCAGACGGAGGCGCAGATGGACAACAGGAAGTACACCGCGAGCGCCGCGATCACGTAACGCCAGAAGGAGCCCGAAGACGATGCGGTGGTGGAGTCGGCCGCGGAGGTCATGCCCGGCATGTCCGCCCCGTGCATCCCTCCCATGCCCTGCATCCCCTCCATGCCTTCCATGCCCTCCATGCCCTGCGTCGAGTCCATCCCGGGCATGTTCTCCATGCCCGGCATCCCGGCCATGGATGAGCCGCCCAGCGCCAGCACCGGCCCGGAGGGCGTACTCGTCATGGCGAGTGTCATGATCACCATGCCGGCGCTGCCGACGATGAGGTGCACCCAGTGGCGGCCGTGGCTCCAGCCGCTCGCCCGCGCGTGTTTGACGGCCATCATCACGCCGCCGAGCCCCAAGAGGGCGAATACCGTTGCCCACCACATGCCCTGACCGGCGTACCAGGCTGCCGTTGCGGGCATGGCCATGGCAGTCATACAGGCGCCCATCAGCACCTCGCCCCCCGCGGCGAAGCGAGTCTCCCCCCTTGTGGTCACCAGGCGGACCAAACTGACGGCGGCCACCAGCGCGGCGACCACCGCTACGGACCAGCTCAGAGTCTCCATCGTCGCTCTCCCTCATCGTCCGAGTGCGGCCTTCGGTGCCTCGTGCGGCATCGACTGCTGAGCCCCTGAGTACGTAGGAGCTTAGGAGAGCGTTCAGCCTTACCCCTACCGGGTATATTGGCGGGGTCGCTCACCGCGAGCAGGGAGGGAAGCCATGACGACAGCCGGATCCGGGCCGGACCGCGCCCGTGGTGGCGCCGTCCGCTGGACGCGGGCCGCCGCTGTCGCGCTGCTCGCCGCGCTCGCCGTCCTCCTCCACCACGAGGTCCCCTCCTCGGTGCATGCCCCCGCCATGGCCGGGATGGCGCGCATGGCCCATGCGCCCTCGGCGACGACGGCCGCGGACGGGGGTGGGCACAACGACACCGCACAGGCTTCCACCCCGGCCGCGCACGGTGACGGTGGGCTCTGTTCCGGCACGGCCATGCAGCACTGCTCGACCGCAGGCGTCGACGCCGTGAAGTTCGTGCCACCGAGCGAGCCCTGGGGCGGTCGCGAGGGCGACACCCACGCCACCCCGACGGGTCGCTTCGTCCCCGGCACGGTGAGTCGGGCGCCGCCCGACCTTTCCGCTCTCTCTCGACTGCTCCTGTAGGCCGCCCCCTCCACGGCATCTCCGCGTCCGCGTACGCGATCAGCCGTGCCCGCGTGCGACCGAACAGAAGGCACATCGAGAAGAGGACACCATCATCGTGAACAGCATCAACCGGCGCTCCGTCCTGCTGGCCGGGCTCGGCGTCGCGGGCGCGGGCGCGCTCGCCGCCTGCGGTGGCTCCGGCGGCGACGCAGGCGGAGCCACCGCCCTGGTCAAGCCGTCCGACCCGGCCGTGGCCGCCGCCGAGAAGAAGCGCACCAGTACCGGCAAGGTGCACAAACTGACCCTGACCGCGGCGCCCGCCATGCTGGAGCTCGGCGGCGGCGTCATGGCCAAGAGCTGGGCCTTCGGCGGGCAGGCTCCCTGCAAGGAGGTCCGGGTGTCGGCCGGTGACACCGTGGCCGCCGAGCTCTCCAATCAGCTACCGCACAAGACGGCCACGTCCGTCCACTGGCACGGCCTCGCGTTGCGCAATGACATGGACGGCGTCCCCCCGGCCACCCAGACCGCCGTCCGGGCCGGATCCACCTTCACCTACCGCTTCATCGCCGAGACCCCCGGTACGTACTTCTTCCACCCACACGTCGGTGTCCAGCTCGACCGCGGGTTGTACGCGCCGCTGATCGTGGAGGACCCGAAGGAGCCACTGTCCTACGACGACGAATGGGTCGTCGTCCTGGACGACTGGGTCGACGGCGTGACCGGTACACCCGACGAGGTCTTCGCCGAACTGCGGCGGGGCATGGGCGGGATGGACATGGGCGGCCACGACATGAGCGGCATGAGCGGCATGGACATGAGCGGAGACGAGGACCGGAAGAACGCCTCACCGTCCGCGCCCACGTCCGCCTCCGGCGACGGTATGTCGATGAAGTTCATGCTGATGGGCGCCGACAGCGCTCTGCTCGGCGGGGACGCCGGCGACGTGAAGTACCCGTACCACCTGATCAACGGCCGCGTCCCGGCCGACCCGGACGTCCATGCCGGCAAGCCCGGCAAGCGGATCCGCCTGCGGATCATCAACGCGGGCGGCGACACCGCCTACCGCGTCGCGCTCGGCGGCCACAAGATGACCATCACCCACACCGACGGCTTCCCCGTCGAGCACCGGCAGACCGACGCCCTGCTGATCGGCATGGGTGAGCGCTACGACGTACTGGTCACGCTCGCCGATGGCGTCTTCCCGCTCGTCGCGCTCGCCGAGGGGAAGAACACCAGCGGCATGGCCCTGGTCCGCACCGGCTCCGGCAGGGCCCCGAAGGCCACCGTCCGCCCGAAGGAACTGAACGGCACGATCGTGACGGCCTCCCAGCTTCGCGCGGCGGACGACGTCCGGCTGCCGTCGAAGAAGGTCGACCGGGTGCACCGCGTCGACCTGACCGGCGGTATGACGAAGTACAACTGGGCCATCAACGGCAAGCCGTTCGACATGAGCGATCCGACGGCAGCGCCCCTCGTGATCGAGGAAGGGCAGCGGGTCCGGCTCGATTTCGTGAACCGCACGGGCATGTGGCACCCGATGCATCTGCACGGCCACACGTACCAGCTCGGGAGTTCCGGACCCCGTAAGGACACCGCGATCGTGCTGCCGAAGAAGAAGCTGTCCGTGTTCTTCGACGCCGACAACCCCGGCCGGTGGATGCTGCACTGCCACAACGCCTACCACGGGGAGGCCGGAATGATGGCGCTGGTGGCCTATCAAGCCTGACGTGCGAGATCGTGACTGAGGCTGTCCACCAGGCCGCGGGCGTCTGTCCCCATCCGCCGGCGATGACCGGCGGATGGGGACAGGCGCCGAGGCCGCGTCCTCGAAGGGAGTGGAGTTCAGTCGAGAAGGTCGAGCGCGGCGGTGACGATGCTGGCGGTGGCGATGCGGTGGTAGCGGTAGACGTCCTCGAGCGCGCCGGACCGGCCGAATCGGGTGACGCCGAGGGAGGCGGTGGGCGTGTTCCGGATCCACAGACCACCCTCGCAATCGGGACCATGTCCTGGACAGATTTGCGTTGTGCGCCGCCAGTAGACCTACGGCTCTTCGCCTGCACAAGATATGCCCATGTGATGGAGCATTCTGCTCACATCCCAGGCCAATGGAGAGGCGACGACCGAGCACATGACCAGTGAACGAACCCTCGATGCCACGGACGCCCGGATCCTGCTCGCCCTGGCCACCGATCCACGGGCCACCGTCGTCGCCCTGGCCGAGCAGCTGAGGCTGTCCCGCAACACCGTCCAGGCCCGGGTGGCCAGGATGGAACAGGGTGGCGCGCTGGGCTCCTTCGAACGCCGGATCACCCCGAACGCGCTGGGCCACCCGCTCACCGCGTTCGTCACCGCGCAGGTCAATCAGCACCAGCTGGCCGAGGTGTCCGAGGCGCTGGCGGGCATCGCCGAGGTCGTGGAGGTCTTCGGCCTCAGTGGCGAGACCGATCTGCTCGTACGGGTGGTCGCCGCGGACGCTGAGGACCTGTACCGGATCGCGGGACAGATCCTCGCCATCCCCGGCATCGAGCGCACCGCGACGGCCCTGGCCATGCGCGAACTGGTGCCGCACCGCCTCACCCCGCTGCTGCGCCATGCCGCGCGGGGCGGCAGTCGGCAACCGGGGCGGTGATCCGTCAGAAGGGCCCTAGGTGAGGGGGTCAGTACCGATCTCTTCGATCAGGTGCGAGAGGAAGGCCCGCACCGCCGCGGGCAATGCGCGCCGTGCCATCGACTGGATCTGCATGCTCCGGCCGCTCAGCTCCGGGTTGCGGATGGGAACCATCGCCAGGCGGTCGACGCCGAGCCGCCGCCGCGCCGTCAGCGGACCGACCAGGGTGACCCCACCGCGTAGCTGCGCGAAACTCTGCAGCGCACCCGAGTAGTTGCTGACGAACACGGGCTCGAAGCTCAGCCCTTCCAGCGCGACGCAGATGTCGAAGAGCTGCCGCACCGTGGTGCCCTCGTCCATCAGCGCGAGCGGGTACTCCAGCAGGTCCGCCAGCTCGACGTACTCCCGGTACGCCAGCGGGTGCTCGTCGGGCATCAGCGCGTACATCGGCTGCTGCTGCGAATACTCGACCCTGATTCCCTCTTCCGGCCCGAGGCTATAAGTGACGGCCAGGTCCACCGTGCCGTCTATCACCTGCCGCGTCGCCGCAGCCGGACCGGTGACATTCAGCCGGAACCGCACCCCCGGATAGTTTTCCCGAAATGCGGTGATAGCCGCCGGCAGGAAATCGCGCGCGAAACCCTCGGAGCACGCGAGTTTGACGGTACTGCGGTGCAGGGCCTCGACGCCGTGCACGTCGGCGAGCACCTGCTCGGCCTCGAGCGCGCTGCGCCGGGCGTAGGCGGTGAGGATCTCGCCCGCCTCCGACAGCACCATCCCCCGCGGCTGCCGCTCGAACAGCGGCGCCCCGACGTCCTGCTCCAGCTTCGCGATCTGCCTGCTGATCGCCGACGAGGCCACGTGCAGGCGCTCCGATGCCTCGCTGATCGAACCGGTGCGCGCGACCTCGAGGAAGTAGCGCAGCGACACGGGCAGGAGATGCATTGGGAGAATGTACTGCACGGCGAAGCGCGTCCACCGAGGGTGGCGGGGAAGCGACCGGACGTAGCCGTTGCCGTCAGGGCAATACCCCCCTCGAAAACGTGCAATTGTCCGCCGTGGGGCTGCTCCGTAAACTCCACGCACCGGCCGAACGCATTGTAAATCGCACGTTTCCGATGTTAAGGGTAATGATGACCCGTGCTGCCGTGATCGCTTGCGCCACCGAATACTACGATTCCGGGGAATTCCTCGCCGAGCTCGGCCGCCGGGTCGCGTTCGCGACCGAAAGCCAGGACGGGGCGCGGGCGGGGGCGCGGGAGCGGCGTTCCTACCTCACCGACGAGCTGGCCCCGGCGCTCACCGGCCGGCTGGGCTGCGAGGCGCGCGTCCTCGACAACCCCGCCGGCGACTACCCGCTGCTGATGGCGACCCGGCACGAGGACGATGAGCTACCCACGGTGCTGGTCTACGGCCACGGCGACGTCGTCCTCGGCGAGCCGGAGCGGTGGCGGCCCGGCCTCGATCCGTGGCAGGTCGTGGTCGAGGGCGACCGCTGGTACGGCCGCGGCACCGCCGACAACAAGGGCCAGCACACCATCAACTTCGCGGCACTCGAGCAGGTGCTCCGCGTACGCGGCCGGCTCGGCTTCAATCTCAAGGTGCTGGTCGAGACCGGGGAGGAGACCGGTTCGCCGGGCCTGCGCGCGGTCTGCGCCCAACTGCGGGACGAGCTCGCCGCCGACGTGCTCATCGCGTCCGACGGGCCGCGCGTGGCCGCGGAACGGCCGACGGTGTTCCTCGGTTCACGCGGCTCCACCCCGTTCACGCTGCGGGTCGACCTGCGCGAGGGCTCCTACCACTCCGGCAACTGGGGCGGCCTGCTGCGCAACCCGGCGACCGTGCTGGCGGGCGCGCTCGCCACCATCGTCGACGCGCGGGGCCGCCTCCTCGTCTCCGGTCTGCGGCCTCGTGAGATCCCCGAGAACGTCAGGGAAGCCTTGCGCGACATCACGGTCGGCGGCGGACCGGACGATCCGCCCCTCGACGACGGCTGGGGCGAACCCGGGCTCACCCCGGCCGAGCGCCTCGTCGGCTGGAACACCCTCGAGGTACTCTCGCTCGCCGCCGGCAACCCGGACAGCCCGGTCAACGCCATTCCCGGCAGCGCACACGCGCACTGCCAGCTCCGGTCCGTGGTCGGCACCGACGTCGACAAGCTCGGCGTCATTCTCCGTGACCACCTGGACGAGCACGGATTCCCCATGGTCGACGTCGAGGTCGGCACAACCATGCCGCCGACCCGGACAGATCCGGACGACCCCTGGGTGCGCTGGGCGCTCGGCTCGATCAGCCGCACCACCGGCGCGAAACCCGCCCTGCTGCCGAATCTCGGCGGCAGCATTCCCAATCACGCCTTCGCCGACGAGCTGGGGTTGTGCACGCTCTGGATCCCGCACTCCTACCCCGCCTGCGCCCAGCACGCCCCGGACGAACACCTGCTGGCCCCCGTGGCGCGGGAGAGCCTGCGCATCATGGCCGGCCTGTTCTGGGACCTCGGCGAGGACTCCCCCGTGAGGAGCCACCCATGACCGTCAAGACAGTCTCACCTCCCGAGGCGCCGGTGAACGTGCGCCGCGTCATCGTCGCCGCGTCCATCGGGAACGCGCTGGAATGGTTCGACATCCTCGTCTACGGCTTCTTCGCCACGACGATCTCGAACCAGTTCTTCCCCACAGCCGACGAGACCGTGTCACTTCTGCTGACGCTCGGCACGTTCGCGGTGGCCTATGTGGTCCGTCCCATCGGGGCGCTCATGCTCGGCGCGTATGCCGACCGTGCCGGGCGCAAGCGTGCGCTCATGCTGTCGATCCGGCTCATGATGGTCGCGACGCTGCTCATCGCGCTCATGCCGCCGTACGCGAAGATCGGGCTCGTCGCGCCGATCGCGATCCTGCTCGCCCGGCTCGTCCAGGGCTTCTCCGCGGGCGGGGAGTTCGGCAGCGCCACCGCTTTCCTCGTCGAGCACGCGCCCGAGAAGCGCGGTTTCATGGCCAGCTGGCAGTTCGCGAGCCAGGGGCTCGCGACGCTGCTCGCGTCGTTGTTCGGCACGGTGCTCACGACCACGCTGTCCGAGGCGGAGCTGGAGTCGTGGGGTTGGCGCATCCCCTTCCTCTTCGGTTTGCTGATCGGCCCGGTCGGCTACTACATCCGGCGTTACGTCGGCGAGGCCGGTGAGTTCGTCAAGACCGCGGACGAGGAGCGCGCGCCGGTCAAGGAGACGTTCTTCACCCAGAAGGACCGCATGCTCGTGGCCATGGGCGCGCTCGCCGTGTCCACCGCGATCAGCTACTTCATCACCTACATGCCCACGTTCGCGGTGAAGGAACTGGACCTGCCGGCGTCGACCGGATTCGCATCCACCTTGGTCACCGGGATCGTGCTGACCGGCCTGACTCCCGTGGTGGGTCACCTGTCGGACCAGTTCGGCCGCACCCGGATCATGCTGATCTTCGGGACGCTGATCCTCGCGCTGGTATACCCGAGCCTCGCGTTCTTGATCGCCGCCCCGAGCTTCGCGGTGATACTCGGCGTGATGTTCCTGGTCGGCGTGTTGAAGGCAGGCTACTTCGCGCCGCTGCCCGCGATGATGGCGGAGCTGTTCCCCGTCACCAGCCGGGCCACCGGCCTCGCGGTGAGCTACAACATCGCCGTGATGCTGTTCGGTGGCACGACGCCGCTGGTGATCGTCTGGCTCGTCGACGTGACCGGCAGCAAGCTCGCGCCGACCTTCTACCTGATGTTCCTGGCCGTGCTCAGCCTGTCCTGCGTGGTGTTCGCGCGGCGCAGGCTCAGCGTTCGCTGAATCGGAGGAATCCCTTGTCCCTCAACGACTTCGACCGCTACCCGCTGCTGTTCGGCCCGTCGCCGGTGCACCGCCTGGAGCGCCTGACCACGCACCTGGGCGGCGCGGAGATCTGGGCCAAGCGCGAGGACTGCAACTCCGGCATCGCCTACGGCGGCAACAAGACCCGCAAGCTGGAGTACCTCGTGGCCGATGCCCTGGCGCAGGGCTGCGACACGCTCGTATCGATCGGCGGCGTGCAGTCCAACCACACGCGCCAGGTCGCGGCGGTCGCCGCCCGGGCGGGGCTCAAGTGCGTGCTGATCCAGGAAAGCTGGGTCGACTGGCCGGACGCGGTGTACGACAAGGTCGGCAACATCCTGCTGTCCCGGCTCTCCGGAGCGGACGTGCGGCTGGTGAAGGCCGGGTTCGGCATCGGGTTCAAGGAGAGCTGGGAGCAGGCGATCGCGGAGATCGAGGCGGCGGGCGGCAAGCCCTACGCGATCCCCGCCGGCGCCTCGGACCACCGGCTCGGCGGGCTGGGCTTCGCGAACTGGGCGTTCGAGGTGGCGGAGCAGGAACAGCAGCTCGGGGTCTTCTTCGACACCATCGTGGTGTGCGCGGTCACCGGCAGCACCCAGGCCGGCATGATCGCCGGTTTCGCCGCGCTGGGCGGGCGGCCGCGGCGGATCCTCGGCATCGACGCCTCGGCCAAGCCGAAGGAGACCTGGGACCAGGTGGCGCGGATCGCGCGCCGGACCGCGTCGCTCATCGGCCTGGCCCGGGAGCTCGCCGACGACGAGATCCTGCTCGACGAGCGCTACCACGCGGGCACCTACGGCATCCCGGACGAGTCCACCATGGACGCGATGCGGACGGCCGCCCGGACCGAGGGCATGGTCACCGACCCGGTGTACGAGGGCAAGTCCATGGCGGCCCTCATCGACCTCGTCACGCGAGGCGAGATCGCCAAGGACTCCAAGGTGCTCTACGCCCACCTCGGCGGGCAGCCGGCCCTGAACGGCTACAGCGCACTGTTCGGGTAGGCGTCAACCGGCGAGCGTCGGCAACGCCCTTCACACGGTCCTGCGTCCCGAGCGTCACCGCTCGGGACGCAAGACCGTGCCGCGAAACGATCCGTCGACACCCTTCCGCGTCACCGCCTGACCTTGGAGTTCGGGTCGCTGCGGTGGAGGAGGCCGCTGCGCCGGAGGGCGGCGAGGTAGCCGTCGAGCAGCGTGTCGTCGACGGGCGGGCACGTGTCCCGCCAGGCCGGCCAGACCTGGTCGGTGCGGGTGCGCACGACTTCGGGGAAGACGGTGTCGAAGTACAGCTCCTTGACGCTGTGGTCGGCCTCGTTCGCCGGTGTGACGAAAAGTGGCAGGAACGGCGCGATGGGGGCCTCGGGGTTGCGGCGCACATGACCGGCGAGCGCGGCGGTCCACTCCGCGTAGCCGACGTCCTCGATGGCGTATCCGGCGGCGCGCATGCGGTCGACCATGTCGCCGAGCCGCGCCGGCCGGGGGTTGGTCAGGTGGACCACTCCCCCGAGATGCGGGAGCCGGGTGGCGATGCCGACGATCGCGTCGGTGACGGTGTCGACGGGCACGAGGTCGAGGGGCAGCGGGACCGCGGGGGCCGACCCCATCTGCGCGATGGCGTCGAAGACCGCGCAGATGGCGCTGGAGGTGTTCCAGGCGCCGGTGCGGCTGTGGCCGGTGATCTCGTAGGGCCGGTGGATGGTGACCGGCAGCCCCGCCTCCGCCGCGTGGCCGAGCATGCGCTCGGCCACCCACTTGGTTTCGGGGTACCCCATGCTGATCAGCTCGGGATGGCTGAGCGGGGTGCTCTCGTCGACATACCGGACGCCCCCGGCACCGCTTCCGGAAAGCACCGCGGCGGTCGAGACGTAGTGGACGGGAATCCGTCGCCCTGCCGCCAGGCCGAGGAGGGAGCGGACGGCTTCCACGTTCGCCTCCCTCAACTGCTGGTAGGGGTAGAGGAAGTTGACGTGGGCGGCGTTGTGCACGATCAGGTCGACGTCGTCCGCCAAGCCGTCGAGGACACCGGGGGCCATCCCCAGCCCGGGGCGGCCGAGTTCGGCCGGCAGCGGACGGACCCGCCCGGGGTCGCCGAGACGGAGGCCGAACCGCCGCATCGTGGCGTGGATCCGCCGCATCGCCTGCGGGCCGTCGGCGGCGCGCACCGGGCAGTGGATGGTCGCGTCGGTGTCCCGGAGCAGCCGTTCGAGCAGGAACGCGCCGACGAATCCGGTGGCTCCGGTGAGCAGGATGTGGCGCGCCCGGGTGGGCTGCGGGGCAGCGGCCGGGCCGGCGCCGACGTTCAGCTCGATGCGGGCCTCGGCTTCGTAGTCGGGCTGTGTCCGGTCGTCCGGCCCGGACGGCGGGGTGCCGGTCGCCGCGCGGTACGCGGACAGGGACGGCGTCGCCAGCAGGCGCCGCAGCAGCGGCGCGAAGTGCTCGGTGGTCAGGCCGAGGGCGGCGATGGTGCGGGTGACGGCCCGGGCCGCGAGGAGGGAGTTGCCGCCCTCGGCGAAGAAGTCCGTGCTGTCGGACACCGGTGTGCCGAGCACCTCCGCCCAGATCTCCGCGACGGGGTCGCCCGGCCGGCCGGCGGGCGGCTGCCCCGCGCGGTGCGCGGACGGGGCGGCGGCCCGGGCGCGCAGCACCGCGTAGTCGGTCTTGCCGTTCCCGGTGAGCGGCATACGTTCCAGCGGGTGAATGGGGGCGGGTATCGCGTGGGTGGGCAGCCGGCTCGCCAGGTGCGCACGGAGTTCCTCAGGTCCCACCGGCCGGGTGGCGTCCGCGGACGTGACGAACGCGCTGAGCCCCTTGCCGATGCCGTCGTTCCCCCGGACGAGCACCGCGGCGTCGGCCACGCCGGGATGCGCACGCAACAGGGCCTCCACGGGGTCGAGTTCGACGCGGAAGCCGCGGATCTTGACCTGCCGGTCCACCCGGCCGCGGAATTCCAGCAGCCCGTCACTGCCCCGGCGGGCCAGGTCACCGCTGCGGTAGAGACGCTCGCTCTCGCCGCTGCCCGTAGGCAGCATGACGAAGGCACGGGCGGTCTCCTCGGGCAGGTTGAGGTACCCCAGGGCCAGCCCCGCACCGCCGATGCAGATCTCGCCCTCCTCGCCGGGACCCGCCGGGCTGCCATCGGCCCGTAGAAGATGGCAGGTGCTGGCGGCCACCGGCCATCCGATCGGGACCGAGGAGGCATCGGGCGCCACATGGCCGACGTCGTAGGCGCTCACCATGATGCCGCCTTCGGTCGGGCCGTATCCGTTGATCAGATGCCGCGGCCGTCCCGTCGCACACACCGCCGCCGCCAGCCCCGGGTCCATGGCCTCACCGCCGACCATCACCATGTCCAGGGCGCCGAAGATCCCGGCCTTGGTCCGCACCGAGTGGTGGAACAGGCTGGTGGTCATGAAGGCATGCGTGATGCGCTCGGCGCGGAGCAGCGAGCCCAGCGCCTCCGTGTCCAGGAGTGCCTCCCTGCCCGCCACGACGAGGCATCCGCCGTTGAGCAGGGTGGCCCACATCTCGAAGAGGGAGCCGTCGAAGGAGAGGCCGAAGGTCTGCAGGACGCGCTTCCCGGAGCCGGGGCACCAGGGAGCGCCGCCCTCCGCCAGCCGGGTCACGGCGCGGTGCGGGAAGGCCACCGGCTTGGGGCGTCCAGTGGTGCCGGAGGTGAAGAGCACATACGCGCAGTTCTCCGCCGAACGTTCCGTGAGGGACGGGAAGTCCGGGTCGTGGGGACCGGTGTGCCGCGTCCGCATCAGTGCGTCGAAATCTTCCCAGCCCACCGGCCCGGCGCCCGCCGCCGCCACCGGCTCGTGGCCGGGAAGCGCGATGGCCAGTCGTGCACCGGCATCGGTGAGCATCTCCGCGGCACGGGCCGACGGGTACTGCGCGTCCACCGGGACGCACACCGCGCCGGCCCGCAGGATGCCGACGATGGCGACCGTCGCCTCCCAGGAGCGCGTGCCGAGGACCGCGACGGCGTCCCCGGGGCGTATGGCTCGACTCAGGAGAGCCTGGGATATGGACCGTGACGAGTCGTCGAGTTGCTGATAGGAATAGGTTCTGCCGCCGTCCTGTACCGCCGGGGCGTCGGGTCCGCGCACCACCTGATGGGCCAGCAGGCCGGGAAGCGAAGCACTCCGTGGGGTAGCGGAAACGGGGGTCTTTCGGCTCTCGCCGGTGTGCGTGCTCGCATGCATGATTGCTCCACAGAGGCCGGCCTGAGGCCTGGGGGCGCATCAGGACACGACAGGGGGTTCGAGGGGGTTCGAGGGAGATGGGGGCGCTGAGAGCGCTCCTCCGCCCCGGGCACCCGCCGTCGGGGGCCGGGGTGTGGCCGACCAGCAGCCGCAGGGGAGCGGGCCGGGGCCGGTAGTCAGGGGAAGACGGCGGACGGAGTCAGCGCGGTGGGGACGACGGCAGACGGGATCAGCGCGGTCCGGGCGTCCACCGGCGAAGCCCGCATGCCGGAACATTGCCGGTGCGGGTCGCCCTTGCCGGGCATAATGCCTCACCCGAACCGGCGCTGCGTGCCCTGAACCGGTGCGAGGCGCACTCCGGGTGCTGTTGGTCCGTCAAGGAACTCGACACCCTCCCGTATGGGGTCCGGTGAGGATTCCCGCCACACACGTCTTTCGGCCTTCCTGAGCATCATTACCCACAACAGCATCAGTTGAAGACTGAACTTGACGTGCTCAAGGCCACAATGTGCTCAGCCCCTCGTACGCCGCTTCACTCCGCGCCACCAGGACAGCCAGGACCGGTCGGCGGGAGCCGAGGTGGCGGTCGGGAAGGCGGCCTTGGTCTCGGGCTGCTCCGTGGGGAGTTCGGTGCGCAGCGCTATCGGCGGTGCCAGACCTGGCACCCGCGACACCTGGTGGCTGGGAGTGAACTCGACCGGCAGCGCTTCGAGGTGGCGGTACATCAGCGACGAGGTCCACTCCAGTTCGTCCTTCGGGACGGACAGCCGCAGATCGGGCAGGCGGGTGAGGAGGGTGTCGATGGCCGTGTCGGCGATCGCCCGGCCGATGTGCTGGCCGGGGCATTCGTGCGGGCCGCCGCTGAAGGCGAGATGGGAGCGGTTGCCGTGCACGGAGGCATGCAGATCGGGGCGGATCGCCGGGTCGACGTTCGCCGCGCCGAGACCGAGCAGGATCATGTCCCCTGCCGCGATGGGCTGTTCGGCCAGCACGGTGTCGCTGGTGGCCCATCGCCCCAGGAGGGTCATCATCGGTGGCTCGTCCCACATCACCTGCTCCATCGCGTCTGGCAGCGTCATGTGTCCGCCGGCCAGGTTCGCGCGGAAGCGGTCGTCGGTGAGCAGCATCCGCAGTGCGTTCGCGATCAGGTTGACGGTGGTCTCGTTGGCGGCGGTGAGGATGAGCCGCAGATGCTCGCGGATCTCGTCGTCGCTGAGGCCGGAGGGGTGCTCGATCAGCTTGGAGGGGAAGTCGTGACCGGGGTCGGTGCGCTTGCGCTCGACCAGTTGCTGCAGGGTCCGGGTGATGTAGTCGTTGCTCGCCGCCGCGGTGTCCGTACCGGTGAGCGCGTCCTGGACGGCGGCGACCAGGGCCGGCCCGTACTCGTCCGGCATGCCGAAGAGCTGTGTCATGACCCGCAGCGGGAGCTGGGCGGCGAACTGGCTCACCAGGTCGGCCCGTCCGCCGCGCGCGAACCCGTCGACGAGCTGATGGGTGAACCGCGTGACGTGGCGCCGGATACCGCGCGCCTCGAAGCGGCTCAGGCTGTCGGTGACCGCGCCGCGCAGCCGCTGGTGCTCCTCGCCGTCGACGAAGACGCACACCGGCTGCCAGGCCGTGATGGGCGCCAGCGGATGGTCGGCCGACACCCGCCCCTCGGCCATGTCCCGCCAATACCGCGAATCACGGGAGAAGACCGTGGGGGTGCGCAGGACGTCGAGGTTCTCGCGATGGCCGAGGACCAGCCAGGCCGGCAGGTCGCCGTGGACGAATACGGGGGCGACGGGACCGTGCGCGGCCCGCAGCTTCTCGTACACACCCATCGGGTCGGTCTGTGCCTCGCCGCCGTACAGACGGTGCAGTGCGTCCGGAGTCATGCCGTGGGCCGGGCAGCCGGGCGGCGGAGTCGCCGGGCCGTCGGTCGTGTGCTCGGGGGTGTTGGCGGTCACGTGGACTCCGAGGTCGTTGCGGAGGTTCGCAGATGGCGCATCAGGGAAAGCAGCACGTCCCGGCTCGACGGTCGCTCGCGGGCGTCGCACACCACGATCGGCACGCTCTCCGGAAGGTCGAGTGCGCCACGCACCTCCTCCGTGAGATAGGAGGTCGCGTCGGGGAAGGCATTGATGGCGATCACGAAGGGCACCTCGGCCTCTTCCAGACGCCCGATCACGTCGAAGCCGGCTTCCAGGCGCCGGGTGTCGACGAGCACGATGGCCCCCAGCGCGCCGTCGAACAGGCCGTTCCACAGGAACCAGAAGCGTTGCTGGCCGGGTGTGCCGAAGAGATACAGCACCAGCTCGTCGTTGAGCGTGATCCGGCCGAAGTCCATCGCCACGGTGGTCGCGGTCTTGCGCTCCACTCCGGCGAGGTCGTCGACCCCGGCGCCGGCCTGCGTCATCGTCTCCTCGGTGGTCAGCGGCCTGATCTCGCTCACCGAGCGGACGAAGGTGGTCTTTCCGACGCCGAAACCGCCCACGATGACGATCTTGACTGCGGTGGAGGCCGATGACGGCAGCCGGTCCTCGATCCGAGGCTCCGTGCCCGTGTCAGAGATTCTGGAGACCATCGATAACCGCCTCTATCAGTGCGATGTCGGGACGGGACGAGGCGGGTGCGCGGGCCTCGACCCGTCCGTCGGCCAGCAGATCGGCGAGGAGCACGCTGATCACACTGCTGGGCAGGGTCAGATGAGCGGAGATTTCCGCGACGGACACCGGGGACCGGCACACCCGGAGGATGGCGGCGAGTTCCGGCTGGATGCCGGCCTTCGGCTCCTCCCGGGACACGATCAGGGTGACCAGGTCCAGGTCGGCCTGCTCCGTTGATTCCGCCCGGCCGCCTGTGATGACGTAGAGCCGCTCGGGACCGCCATCGTCCCAGTTCCGGTCGGCTGTGCTCACCGCGCTTGCCCATCAGTTCGCGGCGGGCTGGTGAGATGCGCGCCGATCCGCGCGACGAGGTCACGCATGCACTGACCGACCAGTCCGGCGTCCACCCCCTCGTCGGCGAGCACCGCCAGATGGGCACCGGCCCCCGCGGCCATCAGGTACATGAAGCCGCCGCTGATCTCGATGACGACCATCCGCATCCGCCCGTCGCTGTGCGGGAACTCGCTGGCGACGGCCACGGACAGGCTCTGCAGGCCCGAACCGACCGCGGCGATGCGGTCCGCGGTGTCCATGTCCGTGTCGTACCGGGCCATGCACAGGCCGTCCGACGACAGGACCACGATGTGGCGAGTCTGGGGGACGCTCTCCGCGAGATCCTTGAGCATCCAGTCCATGTCCGTGCGCTGCTGCATCGGTTACTCACCCTTGTCTGACGTGTCACTGTTGGCCCGGGAAGGCGCCGCCCGGGGCTTGTCGGCCGAGAGACCGCTCTGCAACTCGGCCATCCAGACGCCGGGCGCGGGTTCCTCGTGCGCCGTCTCCGCCGGTCCCGGCAGGGGCGTGGTCCGCTTCCCGGCGCCGGTCGCAGGACGACGGCGGCGCCGCTGGGGCAGCCCGCTGGCCGTCCGTTCGACCTCGGCCGGCATCTCTTCCTCGGTACGGTCGTCCGCGCGTACCGGGGCGGGCCGGGCCGTGTCCATGGTCTCCTGCGCCTCCGCTGTCGCACCGGCGTTCCGGTACGCGTCCGGGGTCGCGGAGCGCGGTGTGACGGCTTCGGTTGCCGCTCGGGAGGGCGCGCCCTGTGCGGCGGCCGGCCGGTCCGCCGACCGGGGCGCGGACGAGGCGCCGATACCGTGCGCCCGCCCCGTCGCGGGTGCGGTGGTGAGCAGCTCCTTCGGCACGGTCAGCACCGCGCGCACGCCTCCGTAGGCGGACGGCGGGAGCGCGACCTTGAAGTCGTAGGCCTGCGCGAGGCGGCCGACCACGGCGAGTCCCAACCGCGGCGACTCCCCCAGGTCGTTCAGGTCGATGCCGGCCCGTGCTTCCTTCAGCATCCTCTCGGCGCGCGACCGCGCCTCCTCGCTGAGACCGACACCGCCGTCCTCGACCTCGATGGCGATGCCCATGTGCACCTCCACCGCCGTCAGATGGACGCGGGTCTTGGGCGGCGAGTACCGGATGGCGTTGTCCAGCAGTTCCGCCAGTGCGTGGATGAGCGGCTCGACGGCGGTACCGACAACGGCGACCTCGGCGACGGTGTGCAGTTCCACCCGCTGGTAGTCGAGGATCCGGGACATGGCGCCACGCAGCACGCTGTAGAGGGGCACCGCCTTGCTCCACTGGCGGCCCGGCCGCGCCCCGCCGAGTACCGCGATGCTGTCGGCCAGCCGGCCGATCAGGGCGGTGCCGTGGTCGAGCCGGAGCAGGTCGGCGAAGAACGCCGGTTCCTGGCCGTGCCGGTCTTCCATCCCCCGCAGGTCCGTCGCCTGTTGGTGCACGATGGCCTGGACCCGGCGCGCGATGTTCACCACACCGCGCTGCGCCGAGTCACGCATGCTCTCCTCCGCCTGCACGGCCTCGACGACGGACCGCAGCAATGCCTGGTGCGCCGCCTGGGACTGCGGGCTGAGCGCCTCGTCCTGAGCGGAGACGGACAGCAGGACGTCCTCGGCGAACTCGCCCTCCTGGAGCCGGGCGACAGCCGCCGGAAGATGCTGCTCGGCCAGCCGGATCGTCGCGGCCTCCTGCCGCCGCAAGTCCTGGAGCAGGGCTGCTTCCCGCGCGGCACCCTCGGCCCGCTGCGCGGCGACGTCCCGGCCACGGCGGGCCGCCTCGGCCGAGACGAGAGCGACGATCGCCGTGGCGACGACTCCGCACCAGACGGCCGGTGCCTTACCTCCCGTCGGCGCGATCGTCGCGATGACTGCCGTGGCCACGGCCATCAGGGCAGCGGGAGCCGACCACGCCGCGGCAAGGCCGGTCGAGGGGCCCCCGGGTGACGACGCAGTACGAACCATCAGCATCCTCAATCATCGAGAAAATCCAGAACCAAAGGTATACGCGACACAGGCGACAATCGTGGAACTCATCGTGTGAGCCCGAGCCTATTACCGCGCCAAGTGCGCACAATGAGTTCGCACCCCGGTGCATTCAATTGACACCATAACCACACGCGATCTCCAATCACGCACAGCCTTTGACCTGCCCGGAACGTGCCGCAAGGCCGCCCTGTTAACCGGCGGTGTGCGCCTCGTGGAGATATCCGTGGTGGCGATCTCCTTCGTTGTGTGACGAATGGAGGCCCGATGCGCAGTGTGTCCGCTTAGCAGGCGAAGAATTCGCCATCAATTGGTCAGCGCGCGGACTTCGCCGCCTGTACGGCGACACACACTTCGGCCCGCCCCTTCGCGGGGCGGGCCGCGTCGTGACGCTCCGACGAACCGCTACGAGGCCGACGGCCCGGTCCAGTCGGCCGCCACATGGCCGAGGCGCACCCGCTGCGGGTGGTCGCCGACCGACACGGACACGGTCTTCTCGCCCGTCGCGAAGTCGATCGCGGTGACCCGGTCGGCGCCACTCTCGGAGACGATGCAGGAGGTGCCGTCGCCGCTCACCGTCGCCCAGTACGGCTTCGAGGTCGGCACCAGGGGGCCTTCCTGGAGCGATTCCCGGTCGACGACGGTCGCGTAGTCGTCCATCGTCCCGGCCACGCACAGCTTCTTGCCGTCGGGGCTCATCGACAGGCCGTGGTGGCGGGAGTCGTTGACCCAGGTGGTGCGGTCCTCACTGGTCGCGGGGTTCTTCGGGAGGGTCTTCGCGCGGGTGATCTTGTCCTTGGCCACGTCGTACTCCAGGAACCCGTTGAAGAAGGAGACCTGGAAGTAGAGCTTGGACTCATCGGGGGTGAAGGCGACGGGCCGGACGGCGTCGGACAGGTCCTTGCGGCCGAAGGCGTCGAGCCGTTCGCGCATGTCGATGACCTTGACCTGCTTGTACGTGTTCGCGTCGACCACGGTGATGCGCCGGTCACCCTTCGTCCAGTCCATCGACGGATCGTCCAGGGCGGTGTTGACCTCGCCGATCGACATGTTCCAGAGGTACTTGCCGCCGTCCGTGAAGACGTTCTCGTGGGGCTTGTCACCGGTGGAGAACGAACCGAGCTGCTCTCCCGTCTCGATGTCGAGGACATGCACCGTGTTCGACGTCGAAGCCGACACCGCGACGCGTTTGCCGTCGGGCGACACGGCCATGTGGTCCGCGCGGAACCCGGACACGGGGAAGCGCCAGTTGATTTTGCCCGTCGCGACGTCGATGGAGACCACGTCGGCGAAGCTGGGCCGGGAGACGACGACGGCGGAGCCGTCCGGGGTCGAGTACATGTCGTCCACGAACTGGTCGTGCCCTTCTCCCGGCCCCAGCCGGATCCCCAGGAAGAAGGCGAGCTTGATGGGGTTGAGGTAGATCTCGGTGAGCCGCTGGTTCTTGTCCGGTATGACGTTGATCCGGCCGATCCTCGCCAGGTCACCACTGGACTTGATGACGTCGGCGGTGCCGTCCCAGTTGTTGCCCACGAACATCACCTCTCGTAGCCCGGCCGTCTTCGGCTGCGCGGAGGCGTTCACCGCCGTGGAACCGGTCACGGCCAGCGCCACAACAGCGGCGAGGGTGAGAACCATTCGGGTGGAGCCACGGTGCTCGGGAGGCATGGCCACTCCGTTCGAGGTGGAGGTCTGTCATCGTCAGGGCGGCGCCACCTACTGGAAAGTAATGAAGGCACGCACCTCTCACAAGAGTTCTGACGACAAAAAATGAAGGACCCTCAGCTTCACCGATGCGACGAGGGCCGCTCCGGCCGGAGCGAAGAACGCACACCCCGTCAAGCCCGAACGGACCTTCCAGCACCTCCCGGCACGCCGCGCCGTGATCTACGCCATAGACGCGCCGCAAGAGTTTCGCCGCCGAAACAGCTGAAGTGTCCGGGTGACGCAGATTGCGACCACGGAACTCGCAGGTAGGGCAGCTCGAAGTGACCACATCGGCCGCGAGGTCGAGGCATGCACCCTCCTGTGAAGTTTCTGTGAGGAAACGGAATGCTAGCGTCCACGGCGCCTTGGAGTTGAGAAGAAGAGGGGGAGTTTTGGCACACGTCGACCACTTCGGCGCCGGATGGCTTTCACCTGTCATCGCGTATGTCATGGCCTGCGTCGGCGCCGCGCTCGGACTGCACTGCACCATGAAGGCACTGGCGTCGGACGGCCGTTCCCGGCGCAACTGGCTGGTGACGGCGTCGGTCGCGATCGGCTCGGGCATCTGGACGATGCACTTCATCGCCATGCTCGGCTTCGGAGTCGACGGCACCCCGATTCGCTACGACGTCCCGCTCACACTCCTCAGCCTGCTGGTGGCCATGGCGGTCGTCGGGGCAGGTGTCTTCACCGTCGGCTACGGGCGGTCCCGCTGGCGCTCGCTCCTCGTGGGTGGTCTCGGTACCGGCCTCGGCGTCGGTGCCATGCACTACCTCGGGATGGCGGCACTCCAGTTGCACGGCAGCGTCGACTACAAGCTGCCGCTCGTCGTCCTCTCGCTGGCGATCGCCGTCGCCGCCGCGACGGCCGCCCTGTGGGCCGCCGTCGTGGTGCGCGGTCCCGCAGGAGCGACGCTCGCCTCCCTCGTCATGGGACTCGCCGTGTCGAGCATGCACTACACCGGAATGTCCGCCGTGCAGATCACACCCTCCCCACAAGGGGGCCCGCTGGACGGGGCCACGGCCACGCAGTTCATCTTCCCCCTCGCGGTGGTCCTCGGTTCGTTCCTCTTCCTCTCGTCGGCCTTCGTGGCCCTGTCGCCGACGGAGCGCGAGGCAGCCGAAAGCGCCGACGCCACTGCGGCCGCACCGCTCGACGACGCCGACGCCGCCGCCGCGACCGCCGTCCCCCGCGTCCCCCCGCCGAACACCCTCACCCCTGACAGGTCGAGGCATTGATGAGCACATTCCTGGTGCCACGCTCGATCCGGGCGAAGATCGTCTGCCTGCTGATGGTCCCCGCCGTCTCCCTGATGGCGATGTGGGGCCTCGCCACCGTCACAACGGCGCGCGGCGTCTCGGAACTGAGCCAGTACAAAGAAGCCAACTCCTCCCTCCTCAACCCCCTGGATTCGCTCGTCACCGCCGTCCAGTCCGAACGCTCCGCCGCACTGCGTCAACTCGCCGCGCCCAGCCGTGAACGCGCCGACGACGCGGCGGGCAAGGAGAGGAACACCGACGCGGCCGTCGCCGCGCTCCGCAGCGGGATCCGGACGAGCAGCCTGGACAGCGAGACCGCGGGCGCGAACCTCACGAACCGCGTCGACCAGCTCATGACCGGCCTCGACGGCCTCGGCGCGCTGCGCGAGCGGTCGCGCGGACGCGACGCCGGGTGGCGGGAGGCCTACGACGCCTACAACAGCATGATCGGCCGGGCCTTCGCCCTGGAAGGGTCCCTGGCCATCATGCCGGGCCCCGACACCGCCTCGGCGGCGCGCGTCGTCCTCGAACTGGCGCATGCCCGAGAGATGATCGCCCGTGAGGACGCGCTGATGGGCGCCGCGCAGGTCTCGGACCGTATCACCGCAGGCCAGTACGTGGAGTTCGTCGGCGCCGCCCACACCCAGCGATACCTGCTCTCCGCTTCCGTGGACGATCTGCGGGCCGCCGACGCGGCCCGGTACCGGAAGGTCCTCACCGGGAGCGCGATGCGGGACCTGCGGGGCACCGAGGACGCCATGTTCGAGGCAGGTGCTCGCACACAAGACGGGCAGGGCGGGCCGGACGAACAAGCCGGACACGTCGCCGCGTCCGCCGGCTGGAGTACGCCCGCCGGAGACGTCCTCCAGCAGCTCGCACAGGCGCAGCAGCAGGCGAGCACGGGCGCGGCCGACGACGCGGACCCGCTCTCGTTCGACGCCCTCGGCGGCTCGGGCGTCGCCATGGTCCTCGACCTCGTGGGGGTGGTGCTCTCCCTGGTGATCTCGGTCCGGATCGGCCGTGGCCTGATCGTCGAACTCACCGGTCTGCGCAACACCGCGCTCACCATGGCCGGCCGCGAACTGCCTCGTGCCATCGCGAGGCTGCACGCCGGGCAGCCCGTCGACCTCGATGCCGTGGCGCCCACGCGTCCGCACCGCGCCGACGAGGTGGGCCAGGTCGGCGCCTCATTGGTCGCCGTCCACCGAGCCGCGGTCAAGGCAGCGGCCGACCGGGCCGAGATCCTGCACGGCATCTCCGGCGTCTACGTGAACCTCGCGCGCCGCAGCCAGACGCTGGTCCACCGCCAGCTCGCCCTGCTCGACACGATGGAACGCCGCAACGAGGACCCGGTCGAACTGGAGGACCTGTTCCGGCTGGACCACCTCAGCACCCGGATGCGCCGCCACTCGGAGAGCCTCATCATCCTCTCCGGTGCCATGCCGGGGCGTCGCTGGCGGCACCCCGTCCCGCTCATGGACATCGTCCGGGCAGCCGTGGCCGAGGTCGAGGACTACGACCGGATGCTGATCACGGACATCCCGGCGGTCCGGGTGCCCGGCGCGGCCGTGGCGGACCTCACCCATCTGCTTGCCGAACTCGTCGAGAACGCCACGGCGTTCTCGCCTCCGCCCACCAGGGTGCGCGTGTCCGCCGAGCGCGTCGGCGCGGGCATCGCCCTGGAGATCGAGGATCGCGGACTCGGCATGGAGCCGTCCGCGCTCGCCGAGGCCAACCGGCGCATCACCGACACCGAACGGATCGACCTGCTCGACAGCGGCCAGCTCGGCCTGTTCGTGGTGAACCGGCTCGCGCACCGCCTGGACGTGCGGGTGGCCCTGCGATCGTCGGTGTACGGGGGCATCGTCGCCGTGGTCCTGCTGCCCGGCCACGTGGCGGGCGAACCGATCGATGAGACGGGTAACGGTGCGGAGGCCGGGGAAGCGGCCGCGGACGGCACGACCGCCGGCCTGCCCCGCCGGACCTCGACCAGGCCGGGTGCCACCGCCTCGACCGGGACGGCGGCCGCGGATACGGAGCCGGGCCAGGTGGACGCGGCGCCCGCTCCCCCCGTCCCGGTCCCGGCTGGGCCGCCGGAGGAGCCGGTGCCCCCCACAGACGCACACGATGCGGAGCCCGTGATCCCCACGTCGCATTCCGCTCCCGCCCAGCGGCCGTCGCCCACCACCGGCGAGGAACCTCCGCCTCCCGCGGCCCGGCCCGAACTGCCCCGTCGCATACGCCAGGCCGGTCCGGCACTCGAGCCGTCCGACGAGACCGAACCACATGAGCAGACGCGCAAACCATCCGGGAGAACACCCGAGGAGGCCCGCGCCACCATGGCGTCCTTCCGGACGGGCTGGACCCGCGGCCAGGCCGTCAGGACGCCGCCGCAACCCCCGAGGGAGAGCGACCACGACACAGAAGGCGAAGGAGAGCACCGATGACCCCCACCGCCCACCGCTCCAGTGAACTCGACTGGCTTCTGGAGGAACTCGTCGCCCACGTGCCGGAGATCAGACAGGCGGTCGTTCTCTCCGGCGACGGGCTGCCGGTCGGCGCCTCGGAGGCGGTGTCCCGGGACGACGGAGAACGATTCGCCGCGATCGCCTCCGGCTTCCACAGCCTCGCCAAAGGCGCCGGGCGCCACTTCAGGGCGGGCGGGGTCGTCCAGACACTCGTGGAGCTGGAGGACGGATTCCTGTTCGTCGTCGCCGCGGGCGAGGGCTCGTGCCTGGCGGTGTTCAGCGATGCCGCCGCCGATGTCGGCCTGGTGGCGTACGAGATGGCCCGGCTCGTCAAGCGGGTCGGCCCGCACCTCGGCACTCCCGTACGCGGCGAGGCCGGTGAGACCTCGCGCCTCGATGACTGACTCCGATCAGCGCTGGTACGACGAAGCGGCGGGGCCCTTGGTGCGCCTCTACGCCGTGACGGCCGGGCGGGCACACGTCGGCAGCGAGCAGCGACTCGACCTGATGACCGTCATCCACGCGACTGCGGATACCGATCACGACCCGATGCTCTCGCCCGAGCAGGCAGCGATCCTCCGCCTGTGCAGACCACGACCGCACCCGGTGGCCGACATCGCGTCCGACTCCGAACTGCCACTGACGGTCGTACGAGTCCTCCTCAGCGATCTGCTGGCGATGGGCCTGATCCGCGCCACGCCACCCGTCCCGCCGGCGAGACTCCCCGACCCACGCACCCTCAGGAGAGTGATCGATGGACTCCGAGCGCTCTGACGCGCAAGCGCCCTTTCTCGCCCTCAAGATCCTCGTGGCCGGTGGCTTCGGAGTCGGCAAGACCACGCTCGTCGGCACGGTCAGCGAGATACGGCCGTTGAACACGGAGGAGCCCCTGACCGAGGCCGGCCGGAACGACGACAGCCTGGACGAGGTCGTCGACAAGCGCACCACCACCGTGGCACTGGACTTCGGCCGGATCACCTTCGGCGACGACCTCGCCCTGTATCTCTTCGGCACTCCGGGCCAGGACCGGTTCTGGTTTCTGTGGGACGAGCTGGCCACCGGCGCTCTGGGCGCGGTGGTGCTCGCGGACACCCGGAGGCTGCGGGACTCCTTCCCGGCCGTCGACTACTTCGAGCGGCGCCTGCTGCCGTTCGTCGTGGCGGTCAACTGCTTCAACGGCGTACGCGACTACAGCGCGCGGGAAGTGGCGACGGCGCTCGACCTGGATGAGACCACTCCCGTGGTGCTGTGCGACGCGCGGGACCGGGAATCCGGGAAGGAGGTCCTGATCACGCTGATCGAGCAGGCAGGCGGATTCGCCACCGCGGAAGCGATGTGAGTGGGCGCTCCCATCCCCCGCGCCACCGGCGGTTGCCGCTGGTCAGGGGCGGGACGCAGACTGTGGCCCCGTCCCCGACCACGGGGCGGCACCACAGCCGGACCGGAGGGTGAAGCCCGTGACCGCGTCGATCACCGAGATCGAGACCCATGGCGTCGAACGCATTCCGGACGAGGACCGGTCGGCCCGCCCGATCGACCTCTTCCGGCTGGCTTTCGGCGGCGCCAACACCTTCGCGACGTGCGTACTCGGCGCCTTTCCCGTCCTGTTGGGGCTGTCCTTCCCGCAAGGTCTCGCCGCGACCGTCCTCGGCCTGGTCGCCGGGGCGCTGCTGCTCGCCCCCATGGCGCTGTTCGGCCCGGCGAACGGCACGAACAACGCGGTCTCGTCCTCGGCTCACCTGGGAGTGCACGGCCGGATCGTCGGCTCGTTCCTCTCGCTGCTCACCGCGATCGCGTTCTTCTCGATCTCGGTGTGGTCCTCGGGCGACGCGCTCATCGGCGGCGCCCACCGGCTCGCCGGCGTACCGGAGTCGGAGGTTTCGTACGGCGCCGCCTACGCGGTGTTCGCGATCCTCGTCCTCATCGTCTGCATCTACGGCTTCCGCTTCATGCTGCTGGTCAACAAGGTTGCCGTGACGGCCGCGTCGGCGCTCTTCGTGCTGGGCGCGGTCGCCTTCGGCAGCGATTTCGACCCCGGCTACGCGGGCACCTTCGCCTCGACCGCCGACCCGCTGTTCTGGCCGTCGTTCATCGGCGCCACGCTGATCGTGCTGTCCAACCCGGTCTCCTTCGGCGCCTTCCTCGGTGACTGGTCCCGCTACATCCCGGCCGCGACGCCGCGACGCCGGGTGATGGGCGCCGCGTTCCTCGCCCAGCTCGCCACCCTGCTGCCGTTCGTCTTCGGCCTGGCCACCGCCTCGGTCATCGCCACAAAGGCCGCCAAGTACGTCGACCCGGTGGCCCCCAACTACGTCGGCGGGCTGCTGGCGATCTCGCCCGGCTGGTACTTCCTGCCGGTGTGCCTGATCGCGCTGATCGGCGGCCTGTCCACCGGCACCACGGCGCTCTACGGCACCGGCCTCGACTTCTCCAGCGTCTTTCCGCGCTTCAGCCGGGTCCGGGCGACCTTCCTCATCGGGGCGCTGTCGATCGTTTTCGTCTTCCTCGGCCGGTTCGCGCTGAACCTCACCCAGTCCATCTCCACCTTCGCGACGCTGATCGTCACCTGCACCGCACCCTGGATGATTGTGATGGTTCTCGGCTATGTCACCCGCCGTGGCTGGTACGACGCGGAGGCGCTGCAGGTCTTCAACCGCCGTCAGCGCGGCGGCCGTTACTGGTTCACCCACGGCTGGAACTGGCGCGGGATGTCCGCCTGGCTGGTGTCCGCCGTCGTGGCGCTGCTCTTCGTGAACCTGCCGGGCCAGTTCGTCGGCCCGCTGGGCGACCTCGCGAACGGGGCCGACATCTCCCTGCCGGTCGGCCTCGCCCTCGCGGCCATGAGCTACCTCGGACTGCTGGCCGCGTTTCCCGAACCGCGCACGGTGTACGGGCCGGACGGCCCCCGCCTCGTGCGGGCCTCCGCCGCCGACACCCCGCCCATCACCGACACCGCTCCCGAGCGCACCTGAGCGGCGTTGGCCGCGGCGGCGTTCCCGGCCGACTTCGAAACGGCGGGCGCTGGTCTCGCATCCTTATGGGAGGAACAACCCGGAGCGTGCGGCGTGATCGGTCCCAGCCGCCGCGCGTACCGGGCAGTTGGGCGTGCCCGAACGCGAAAACGGGCTTTGACCAGGGGACTTGCGTCAGCTCCCGGTCCGTGAAGATGTCGGCAGCCGGCGGGACCCTCAGCGGCAGCACCAGCCCGGGCGGCACCGTGAAGTTCAACAACCTCAAGATCTGGGTGAAGTCGGTCTCCGGCAGCAAGGCCGAGCTTCAACTGTTCCCCACACGGTACTGAGCCTGTCGTCGAACCCCGGCGCGGTCGTCCCGCGCCGGGGTTCGGATCCTGGCAGCGGCGGCTCACTTCCACTGGCCGGTGGCCGGGCGGCAGGTACGGATCGTGGGAACCGCGGCCGACCAGGGCCACGCCGCGTCCGAGGCGGACTTCGCCGAACGGGGACGCAGTTCCCGGCTCGAACGCCTCGGCGCCCGTTACCCGGGCGAGGTGCCGTGCCCTCCGGCGTGGACCCACCGGGTCGTGTACCGCAGGGACACCGTCCAAGCCCCCTGGCGACACGAACCACTGTGGCCACGACAGCCGCGTGCGTCCCCGGGCAGGCCCAGGATCCCGTGGCCGTCCGGGAGTTGGGCGAGCAATCATGCCGGCGAACGGCGCGCATCACGGGGTGGCGTCGAGATCCACTTCGAGGTTGCCGGTCTCGGCCCAGAATCCTTCGTCTGCTTCGTTGAGCCGGGACGCGGCGTGCTTCAGGTGGAGGAGTGCCGCGTCGCGTGCGGCCTCGGCGTCGCGGGCTTCGATGGCAGCCAGTATCGAGTGGTGCTCCTGCCGGACGGCTTCGAGGAAGTCACTGCTACGCGCCTCGTTCGCCCGCGTGACGCGGATTCCGCTGCGCAACACCTCACCGAGGTAGCGCACCGTCGAGACCATCACTGGATTCCCGGTCGATTCGGCGATGGACCTGTGGAAGGCGAGATCCTCGTCCACACCGTCACCGCCGGCCGCGACCGCGGTGTCGATGGCCTCCAGCGCCTGACGCATGCGGGCGAGGTCGGCCGGGGTGGCCCGGGTGGCCGCGAGGTACGCCGCCTCGCCCTCGATGGGGCGGCGTACCTCCACGATCAGCCGCACCTTGGACTCGGTGTGCTGGGCGGTCTCGGCCTCGAGGTCGAGCGGCCGTATGCGCCGGGGCATGACGAACACGCCACGCCCCTGGCGCGGCTCGACCAAGCCCGCGCTGCGGAGCCTGGAGACGGCCTCGCGCACGACGGTGCGGCTGACACCGAGCTGCTTGACCAGCTCCACCTCGGTCGGCAGTTTGTCGCCCTCGGCCAGTCGCCCGGACTCGATCTCCTCCGAGAGCATGGCGGCGACCTGATCAGCGAGCCGTAGGGGACCGCTCACCTTGGAAAACATGGTCTTCAGTCTATCGGCCGGGCCGCTCCGGACGCGGGGATGCGCCGGCCACGACCGCGGCGGCGTGGTCGGCGAGGTATTGGCGCATCACCGACGCGAAATCCGGGTCGGGCTCCAGCCCGAGCGCGGCGGCGCGCGCGTTGTCGAAGTCGGCGGGCCACGAGCCCACGATGGCCTCGACGCCGGGATCGGGTGCGGTCGTCACCAGGTCGGCGACGGCGTCGCCGGCCACCCGACGCAGTGTGGTCAGCATGTCGGCGACCGAGACCGTGAGCGCCGGAAGGTTGACCGGCACCCCGCCGTCGAGGAGGCCGGGGCCGGCGCCGCGCTCGACCTCCGCGATACGCAGGATTCCCTCGACGGTGCGCCGTGGCGAGGCGAGGGCCACCCGCAGGTCCGGGCGGACCGGGCAGGTTGCCGGGAGGCCCGCGAGCGGTTCCCGGATGATGCCGGACAGGAAGCCGGAGGCGGCCGCGTTCGGCTTGCCCGGCCGTACCGACACGGTCATCAGGCGGGCGACGCGTCCGTCGATGAAACCGCGGCGGGTGTAGTCCGCGATCAGCTGCTCGCAGACGAGTTTCTGGATCCCGTAGCTCGACCGCGGCGTGGGCAGGGTCGCCTCGCTGACCACCGGGGGCAGCGGCAGCGCGGGGTCGGAACCGTAGACGGCGACGCTGCTGGAGAACAGCACCCGCGGCGTCGGCCCGCCGGCGGCCGACTGGGCCCGGGCGGCTTCGAGCAGCGCACGGGTCGTGTCCACATTGGCGCTCATGCCGAGATCGAAGTCGGCCTCGCACTCGGCCGAGACCGCGGAGGCGAGGTGGATCAGCACATCGACGGGCTGCGCGAACACCTCATCGAGCCGGTCGGCCACATCGCCCTGCACGACCTCCACGAGAGGGTCGGCCACTGACGGATCGGACGGCACGACGCGGTCGGCGAGCACCAGCCGGTCGATGGGTACGCCACGGAGCCTCCGCGTCGTGAGCAGTGCGCCGGCGACCTGGCGTCCCAGAAAGCCGAAGCCACCCGTGATGACGATCCTCATGCGTTGTCTCCTCGGTAGTCGTCGAGCCGGCCGAGCCCCGGTCAGCGGTTCACGACCTGCCTCTTGGTGGTGAGCACCACCGCCGCGCCCACGACGAGGCTGAGTGCCAGGACATGCATCGGGATCGACGCCGACCCGGTGGCGTCCTTGATCGAGCCGATCATGTACGGACTGACGAATCCGGCGAGGTTGCCCACCGAGTTGATCATTGCGAGCCCGGCCGCGGCCGCGGTGCCGCCCAGGAACGCGGTGGGGAGCGACCAGAACAGCGGAGCGCAGGTCAGCACCCCTGCCGCGGCGACGGACAGCGCGACCAGGGACAGTGCGGTCGATCCGCTCCAGACGGCGGCCAGCGAGAACCCGACGGCGCCCATGAGGCTCGGGACAACCAGGTGCCAACGGCGCTCGCGACGCCTGTCCGCCGAACGGCCGAACAGGTTCATCGCGACGAGTGCGGCCAGGTACGGCACGGCGCTGAGCACACCGATCGTGAGGTTGCCCTCGATGCCGGTGGCCTCGACGAACGAGGGCATCCAGAAGGTCAGGGCGTACTGGCCCATGACGAAGCAGAAGTAGATGAGGCACATCAGCCACACCTTGGGCTCGCGGAAGGCGTCCCAGACCCGGCCGTGCACGGTCTGGTGCGCGGTGTCGTCGGCGATCGCCCGCTCGACGACGGCCTTCTCCTCATCGGTGAGCCACTTCGCGCCGCGCACGTCGTCGTCGAGGTAGAACAGCGTGACCACACCGACGGCGAGTGCGGGGATCGCCTCCAGCAGGAACATCCACTGCCAGCCCTGCCAGCCGCCCACGCCCTGGAACCGGTCCATGATCCAGCCGGAGAGCGGATTGCCGAAGATGCCCGCCACCGGGATGGCCGACATGAACATCGCGATCACCCGGGCGCGGCGGTGCGAGGGGAACCAGTAGGTGCAGTAGAGGATCACCCCCGGATAGAACCCCGCCTCCGCGGCACCGAGCAGAAACCTGAGCGCGTAGAACGTCGGCTCATTGGTGACGAACACGAAAGCCGCCGAGACCAGCCCCCAGCTGATCATGATCCGGGCGATCCAGGTACGGGCTCCGACGCGTTGCAGCATCAGGTTCGAGGGCACCTCCAGGAGGAAGTAGCCGATGAAGAACAGCCCGGCCCCGAGGCCGTACGCCGCCTCGCTGAACCCGAGGTCGTCGGACATCTGCAGCTTCGCGAACCCGACGTTGACCCGGTCCAGATAGGAGACGACGTAAGCGAGGATGAGGAAGGGGACGATGCGCCGTACGACCTTGCGGAAGACGGCGTTCTCACGGACGAGGCCGGGGGACTCGGCCGCTGTTATGGGCATGGACATGATGAATCCTTCGCGCGGCTCGGCTCCTGACGCGACTTTCGGTGATCAGGTCATATGATGACCCGATGACGCGGCTCTCGCCCACTGTGATGCCCATCACATTTGAACGAAGGGATTCGAGCCGCAGCCGCTACTTGTCCGGCAGTAGCTGGAAGTCGTCAAAGTGAAATCCGGGCGCGACCACACAGCTCACCAGCACCTCTTCATCGCCGGCCGGGCGAGCGGCCTGCCAGTGACCAGCCGGCACGAGAGCCTGCGGCCGTTGTCCGCTCGCGAGTTCGGGACCGAGCATGACTTCCGTGGGGTCCTTTTCCGGCCTCTCCCCGGACCCGCCCAGCAGGAGCAGCAAGGGACCACCTCGGTGCCACAGCCATAGTTCCGGCGAACGTACGGTGTGCCAGCGGGACTCATCGCCGGGAGTCAAGAGAAAATAGATGGCCGTACAGAGGGATCTGCGCCCCGGGTAGCCCTCCGGCTGCATCTCAGTGACACTGCGCCAGGTTTCCTTGTACCAACCCCCTTCGGGGTGTGGACTCATCTGGAGCAGACGGGCCGTCTCCGGCATTTTCTCGATCACGTGAGCTTCTCTCCCTCTGAGTAGACCCATACTCCCTCTGCTCAACAACCTAAGGACTTCTGATGCGCAGCGTGACGTATTCGATGAGCACCTCACTCGACGGCTACATCGTCGGGCCGGACGGCGGCTTCGACTGGACGGCACCCGACGAGGAGATCTTCCGCTTCTGGATCGACGACATTCGGGAGGTCGGCGTCCACCTGCTGGGACGACGGCTGTACGAGACGATGCTGTACTGGGAGACCGCCGACCAGGATCCCTCGCTCGACGACTCAGAGCTCGAGTGGACCGCGCTCTGGAAGCCACTCCCCAAGGTGGTGTTCTCCACCACGCTCTCGGCGGTGCAGGGCAATGCCCGCCTGGCCACCGGCGGCCTGGCGGAGGAGATCGAGCGGCTGCGGGCCGAGCCGGGGGACGGCGAGATCGCGATCGGCGGCGCGACGCTCGCCGCCGAGGCGGCCGCGCTGGGCCTGATCGACGAGTACCGAGTCATGGTCCACCCGGTACTGGTCGGCGGCGGCATTCCGTTCTTCCCCCGGCACGAGCGCCGGGTGGATCTCGAGCTCGTCGAGACCCGCACCTTCCGCTCCGGAGTCGTCTACCTCCACTACCGCGTAACGCGCTAGCCGGCTCGTCCTGCCGGTGCAGACAACCCGAAGAACTCCCGTCATCGCAGGTCACAAGGCACTTCTTCGTCGTCAAGGCCCCTGCGGGCAGTCACCGTTCGGTGAACCGGCTCCAAAGCTTGAGCACAATTTGCACACATCTCTTCTTCAGACCGGCCCCCATGTTCTAGATTGACCCCTGCTTCACATGATTGGACACGAGCGACAAATAATGATCTACAGGTCAGGCGCTATGGACAGCCGGCAGGCTCGTCCCCGGCGCCGGACGCGGGGCTGATCGATTCTTGGAGCCCGAGAGGGGCCTTGGGTGTGGGGAGCACCCGAGGTGGGACGGGTTCCCGCGCACCTCGAGAGTCTGGCAGGACAGGCGAGTCCACCCGTCCGGGTGGGGTGTCCACGTAACGCTGCAATATCCGGGATGTATTCGCGGGAGGCGGGGACCTCCCGGCGGAGGAACAGCGTGGCGCGGGGGGCGGGGGGCCTCCCGGGGGGAGAAACGGTGCGGGAGGCGGGGGCCTCCCGGGGGGAGGAACCGTGTGGAGCGAACACGTCGAGCCCACTGGCGACCTGGGGGGGTCCGTGCAGCAGGGGGGATCAGCCAGCCCTTTTTTATCGGCGCCCGGGCGGCCGGGGAACGGGGCAATCAGCCGGCCCGCGAGCGACTGGGAGCAGCGGTACCGCCGTACCGTGATCACCAGCGATACCGTGGCCACCGCCTTCGTGGTGGCGGCGATCGGCAACTTCTTCGGGGCCCGGGACGCGGCCAACTGGCATGAGAAATGGGGGATTCTCGCCTTCGGCACCGAGCTGCTGGTGCTGGGAGCGCTTGCGGTGAGCCGGTCATGGGCTCCGGCCGTGCTCGGCCAGGGCGCCGAGGAATTCCGTCGGCTCGGACGCTCACTGTTCGCGGCGACCGTCGTGCTGGCGCTCGGCGGGATCGCCCTGACCTCGCGCAACATCAAGCTCTGGATCTTCGTCGCGATCCCCGCGCTCGCGCTCGTCACCATGACCGCGCGGTATGTGCTGCGCCTCTCGCTGCACAAACAGCGGAACGAAGGACGCTGCCTGAGGCCGGTGCTCGCTGCCGGGAGCCCGGCCACCGTGCGCGACCTGATCACCCGGACCCGCAAGTTCCCGCACCTCGGCTGGCGGGTGGACGCGGTGTGCACGACGGACGGTCGCGGGCTCGACGGTGACCAAATCGACGGAGTGCCGGTCGTCGGTCGGTTGACGGACGTCGCCAAGCACGTCCGCCACGACGGCTACCGTGTCGTCGCGGTCACACCGGACCCGCACTGGTCACCGGACCGGCTGCAGCGGCTGGCCTGGAACCTCGAAGGCAGCGATGCCGAGATGGTCGTGGCCCCCGTGCTGATGGAGGTGGCCGGCCCGCGGCTGCACGTCGACGCGGTGCTCGGGATACCGCTGCTGCGGGTCAGTATGCCGACCTTCACCGGGGGCCGCCGGGCGGTCAAAGAGGTCGTCGACCGGATGGGCGCGGCGATCCTGCTGATGCTGTTCGCGCCGCTGATGGTGCTCGTCGGGCTGCTCGTGCTGGCGGACAGCCGGGGCGGGGCGTTCTACCGCCAGCGCAGAGTCGGCAAGGACGGCCGCGAGTTCACCATTCTCAAGTTCCGCACCATGGTCGCCGGGGCCCACCGGGCACGTGCGGAGCTGGCCGACCGCAACGAGGGTGCGGGCCTGCTGTTCAAACTCCGCCGGGATCCGCGGGTGACCCGGGTGGGAGCGGTGCTGCGCCGGTACTCGCTCGACGAGCTCCCGCAGCTCTTCAACGTGCTCACCGGATCGATGTCGCTCGTCGGACCGCGGCCTCCGTTACCGGAGGAGTCCGCCGCGTACGGCCCGGACATCCGGCGGCGGCTGCTGGTCAAGCCCGGGCTCACCGGCCTGTGGCAGATCAGCGGACGCAGCGACCTGCCGTGGGAGGAGGCGGTCCGCCTCGACCTGCGGTACGTGGAGGACTGGTCGCTCGCCCTGGACACGGTGATCTTGTGGAAGACGCTGCGTGCGGTGCTCCACGGGCAGGGGGCGTACTGATGCGCGGGGGTCGTCCGACCGGCGCGCGGACCGCAGGCCGCAAGGGCCTGCCTGGGGGGAGAGACGGGTCATGAGAGTCAGCGTTTTCGGGCTCGGCTACGTGGGCTGCGTGTCGGCCGCGTGCCTGGCGAGCCTGGGTCACGAGGTCATCGGGGTGGACGTCAACCAGGTGAAGGTCGACCTGGTCAAC
Organism: Streptomyces sp. NPDC021212; assembly: GCF_044332925.1. Classification (NCBI taxonomy): domain Bacteria; kingdom Bacillati; phylum Actinomycetota; class Actinomycetes; order Kitasatosporales; family Streptomycetaceae; genus Streptomyces; species Streptomyces sp. NPDC021212. The sequence goes on along the minus strand of NZ_JBIRPZ010000001.1, from coordinate 182,624 downwards.
GACGGCAAGGCACCGGTGGTCGAGGAGCGGATCGGTGAGCTCACCGCCGAGGTCGTGCGGACCGGAGCGTTACGCGCCACCGGCGACGTCCGCGAGGCGATCATGAACAGCGAGGTGTCGCTTGTCTGCGTGGGCACGCCGTCGGAGCCCAACGGCAGCCTGTGCACCACGTACCTGGAGCGGGTCACCGAGCAGATCGGCGCGGCGCTGGCCGAGGGGGCCGAGCGGGGAGGCCGGCACACCGTCGTGTTCCGCAGCACCATGCTCCCCGGCACCTGCCTGAACCTGCTGGTACCGATCCTGGAGAAGAACGTCGGCGGCACGGCCGGGGTGGACTTCGGGGTCGCGGTCAACCCGGAGTTCCTGCGCGAGGGCACGAGCGTGCGGGACTTCTTCGACCCGCCCAAGACCGTCATCGGCGAGCTCGGCCCGGCAAGCGGCGACGCGGTGACGGCGCTGTACGAGGGCTTGCCCGGCGAGGTGTTCCGGGTGCCGGTCCCGACGGCCGAGGCGATCAAATACGCGGACAACGCGTTCCACGGCCTCAAGATCGGCTTCGCGAACGAGCTGGGCGCGGTGTGCCAGGCGCTCGGGGTGGACTCGCACCAGGTGATGGACGTGTTCCTGGCCGACCGCAAGCTGAACATCAGCCCCGCCTACTTGCGGCCCGGCTTCGCCTTCGGCGGCTCCTGCCTGCCCAAGGACCTGCGCAGCCTGGTTCACGCGGCGCAGCGGGCCGACGTGTCGGTGCCCATCCTCGCCCACGTACTGCCCTCCAACTCCGACCATCTGCAACGCGCGGTGGACCTGGTCGAGCGCACCGGCAAGCGCCGGATCGGCGTGTTCGGGCTGTCCTTCAAACCCGGCACCGACGACCTCCGCGAGAGCCCGCTCGTCGAGCTGGCGGAGAGGCTCTTCGGCAGGGGTTACGACCTGCGGATCTACGACGCCAACGTGAACCTCTCCCGGCTGATCGGCGCGAACCGCGAGTACATCGAGAACCGGCTGCCGCACCTCGCGCAGTTGCTCGCGGACTCCGTCGACGAGGTGCTCGAGCACGCCGAGGTGTGCCTGGTGGGGACCAGGGATCCGGCCGTGCTGTCGGCGCTGCCCCAGGGCGACGGCCCCGTGATTGTCGACCTCATCCGCCTTCCCGACGCCGAGGCGCGCCGGGCTGAACCGGGGTACGTGGGCCTTGCTTGGTGACACATCGTTCGGTGACACGGTCAGCGGCGACGGAGCGGGTCGGCGCGCGCTGATCCTGGTGGAGAACCTGTCGGTGCCGTTCGACCGGCGGGTGTGGCAGGAGTGCACGACGCTGCGCGACGCGGGCTGGGAGGTGCACGTCATCTGCCCGCGAGGGGAAAAGCGGGACACGGAGCCCGAGGCGGAGGTCGACGGGGTGCGGATCCACCGCTACCCGCTGCGCGCGGCCACCGGAGGACCGGCCGGGTACCTGAGGGAGTACGGATCGGCGCTGTGGCACACGGCCCGGCTGGCCCGCAAGGTCGGCCCGGTCCACGTGGTCCACGCCTGCAACCCACCCGACCTGCTGTTCCTGGCCGCACGGTGGCTCAGGCGGCGCGGCGCGCGGTTCGTCTTCGACCAGCACGACCTGGTACCCGAGCTGTACCTCTCCCGGTTCGACCGCGGCGAGGACCTGCTCTACCGCGCCGTGTGCGCGCTGGAACGGCGGACCTACCGGGCCGCGGACATCGTGCTCGCCACGAACGAGAGCTACCGGGATGTGGCGATACGCCGTGGCGGCCGGCGGGCGCAGGACGTGTTCGTGGTGCGCAGCGCGCCCCAGGTCGACCGGTTCCAACCGGTGCCGCCCGAGCCGGAGTTGAAGCGCGGCAAGCCTCATCTGCTGTGCTACCTCGGTGTCATGGGCCCCCAGGACGGCGTCGACTACGCCTTGCGAGCCCTCGCGAAACTGCGCGACGAGCTCGGACGGACCGACTGGCATGCGGTGTTCGTCGGCGCCGGCGACGCGTTCGACGCGATGGTGGAGCTGTCCCGGCAGCTCGGGCTCTCCGAGTACGTGCGGTTCACCGGGCGCATCCCGGACGCCGACCTGGTGCGCTACCTGTCCACCGCGGACGTGTGCCTCTCCCCCGACCCGCGCAATCCGCTCAACGACGTGTCGACCATGAACAAGGTCCTGGAGTACATGGCGATGGGCCGGCCGATCGTCTCGTTCGACCTGAAGGAGGCGCGCGTCTCCGCCGGTGACGCCGCCGTCTACGCGGCCGCCAACGACGAGGCGGAATTCGCCGGGCTCATCGCGCTGCTCCTGGACGATCCGGAGAGGCGGGCCCGGATGGGCAAGATCGGCCAGGAGCGGGTCAGCGGACCGCTCTCCTGGCGGAACTCGCAGGCGTCGCTGCTCGCCGCGTACGCCGCCGCCTGCGGTGACCGCACTCCGGTGGCGGCGGGCAAGACGGTACGAACAGGGAAGAGGCCGCGGCGTTGAACGATGACACGATCCGCCTGGCCACCATCGGGCGGATTCTCCGCCGACGCTGGCGGCTTCTCACCCTCCTCGCCGTGGTGGGCGCGCTCGTCGGTTACGGCGCCTCGGTGGTGTTGTTTCCGCCGCGGTACACGACGTCGGCATCGGTACTGCTGCCCGGGCAGTGGGAAGAGCGCGAGCTGCTGACCCAGGTGAACATCGCGACCAGTTCGTCGGTGGCCGACCGCGCGGCCGCCCAGCTCGGCTGGAGCGGCGTCAGCGGCAGCGAGCTGCGGGATCGAGTGAGCGCCAAGGCGGCCGACGGGAACATCATCCAGATTTCGGGAACGGCCGAAACGCCGCAGCGTGCACAGCAGCTCACCGACCAAGTGGCCGACCAATTCGTCAAGTTCGCCGCACGGATCACGGGCGGCAGCACCGACTCCGATACCGCCACGGCGCCCGAGGCGCTGCGGAAGAAGGTCGATGAGACCAACCGCCGCATCACCGGCCTGGCCAACGCGGCCGATCCGGCGCAGACCGTGGAGAGCGTGCAGGCCCGCACCGCGCTGGAGAAGCTGCGCACCTCGCTGGAAGAGGCCATGACGAAGCTGGACCAGGCCGACCCCGCGAACAACAAGGTCGGCATGGTCGTCATGGGACCGGCGGCCCGGCCGGCCGGCGAGGCGCCGCCGACAAGGTTGCAGCTCATCGTCGGCGGGGCGCTGCTGTTCTACCTGGTCGCCGTCATCGGCCATCTCGCCGCCGCACGGATGAATCGCCGGCTGCGTACCGAACCGGAGATCGCCGCGGCGCTGGGCTCGGCGCTCCTCGGCACCGTCGACGTACCTGAGGAACGGCCCGCGCACCGGCCGGAGGCCCGTGGCCCGCGGGCCGGGATCCGGCGGCTCCTCGGCATCGACACCCGGTGGGACATACCGGCCCCGCGGAGGTCCGGCGACGAGGCCGACAGACGGATCCGCTACCGGCGGGTGTGCGCCCGCCTCCGGGAACAGCTGCCGGCCCCCCGGCGGCTGCTGGTGGTCGTACCGGACGGCGACGAGATCGCCCGCCGGGCCGCCGGGCAGCTCGTCGCCGAGGCCGAGAACGACCCTTCCCCGGCCCTTTCGAGCAGGGGATACCCCATGCTGCGGGTGGTGGGGGTTTCGGTGGACCGGCCGACGGTGCCGGACCGCGGCCCGGAGTCCGGCGCCCTGGTCGTCCTCAGCGCGGGCAGCTGGACCGCGGAGGAGATCACCGGCATCGCCGAGGCGTGTGCGGACGGCAGGCACGAGGTCGTGGGCGTCGTCGTGGCCGGCCCGGTCCGGGCCCGCCCGACGCGGTCCGCCGACGATCCCGCGGACCACGCCACTGTGGCGCTCGCGCTTCCCGGCCGCGTGACGGGAGGTTCGGCGTGACGACGAGCACGACTTCGGAGTCGTCGGCGGCCACTCCACTCTTCGACCTGCAGGCGCTGGTAGTGGCGGTGCGCAGACGCCGCCGCCTCTGGTGCTCCCTGGCGCTCCTGGGACTGCTGGCCGGCGTGGCGATGGCGGTCCTGCTGCCCCCGCCGCCGAGCGCGGCGACCAAAGTGCTGGTCGCGCATGCGGAGGACCAGCCGAACGACATGGGAACGCTGATCCGCACCGATGTCGCCGTGCTGGGGACCACACGGATCGCCGACAGGGCCCTGAAGACCCTCAAGTCTGCGGAAGACCCGGAGGACTTCATACGGGACTACCGGGGTACCGGCTTGACCAACAACCTGTTGCAGATCGATGTGACGGGTTCCAGCGACGAGGACGCGGTGGCCCGCGCCAAGGCGCTGGCCGACGCGTTCGTCGCGGACCATGTGCGACGGATGCGGGAAACCGCGGCAGCCGAGGCCAAGGCCCTGCTCGACCAGCGTGACCGCATGCGGGGCCAACTCAATGACGTCAACAAGGAGATCGGAGACCGGTCGCCGGAGACGGAGAGCGACCCGAAGAAGTCGGCGGGCATCGAGACGCTCTTCGCCCGCCGGGCCGAGCTCAACTCGCGGATCGCCGACTTCGACCAGCGCGCCGCGGAGGCGCGCACCGGCACGCCCAAGGTCATCGCCGGCACGCAGATCGTGGACGCCCCGCGCGCGGTGCGGCACTCCCTGCCCAAGGCCGCTGCCACCAACGCGGCGATCGGACTCGTCCTCGGGCTCGTCCTCGGGCTCGCGGTGGCCGCGGTCCGCACGGTGGTGGCGGACCGCCCCGTGCTGCGCCGGGACATCGCGGCGAACCTGGGCGCCTCGGTCATCACGGAACTGCCCCTCCGGTCGGGCAGGCTGTGGCAGCGCCGACGGAACCGGGTGGCACGCGAGCGGCTCACCACGAGCCTGGCCCGCACCGTGCGCGACTCCACGGAACCGCTGTCGCTGCTGGAACTGGGCTGCGCGCACAGCACGAGCGTGATCGCCCTCGATGTCGCCGGGGCACTGGCGGCGGAGGGGCCGGTGGTCATCATCGATGGCCTGCCCGGCCCGCAGCTCGCCAAGCGCCGCCCGAAGCCGGGAGATCCCACCGTGGTCAGCGGCGATCGTGCCGCGACCGAGCCGGATCAGGGGCGCCGGATCGGAGTCGGCTCGGTCGCGCCCGGCACGGCGTGGACCGACCTCCAGTATCTCGGCACCCAGACCGTGCTCGTCGTGCGCGCCGGGCACGGCAGCGCCGCCTGGCTGCACACCGTGGCGCGACAGCTCGCCGACCAGCGCATTCCGGTGATCGGTGTGGTGCTGATCGACCCCGACCCGCGTGACCGGACCGACGGCACGCTGTGGGACGGGCTGCACACCGCGCTACGCGGCCGGAGCGAGCGGCCGGCCCTGCGACACGGGACAGACCGGCAGCGGACGGAGCGGCTGCCGATGTGGACCGCATCGGTCCAGGACAGCGACCAGGAGGCGCGGTAGCACATGTGTGGCATCGCAGGCACGTACCGATGGCCGGACGGGAAGGTCGTGACCGACCGGCTCACCGATACCCTCGCCCACCGCGGCCCGGACGGAGCGGGCCGGTACGACCACCCCGTCGGTGACGGCGAAGTGCACCTCGGGCACCGTCGGCTGGCCATCATCGACCTGTCCGGGACCGGCGCCCAGCCGATGGTCTCGGACGGCCTCGCCCTGACGTACAACGGCGAGCTGTACAACGCGCCCGAGCTGCGTGCCGAGCTGGCAGCCGCCGGGGTGCGCTTCCGCGGTACCTCCGACACCGAGGTGCTGCTCCAGGCCTGGCGGCGCTGGGGCACGGACTGCCTGCCCCGGCTGCGCGGCATGTTCGCGTTCGGGATCTTCGACGAGCGCACCGGTGACCTGGTGCTCGCCCGCGACCAGCTCGGCATCAAGCCGCTGTTCCTGCTGAGGCGCGGCGAGGGCATGGTGTTCGCCTCCGAGCTGAAGGCCCTCGCCGCCGCGACGGGCGGGTCGCTGGAGGTGGACCACGCGGCGCTGGTGGCCTCGCTGCTGTACTACTGGGTGCCGGACTCGCGGTGCGCGTTCCGCGAAGCGGAGAAGCTGCCGCCGGGGAGCTGGCTGAGGTGCCGGCCCGACGGCCGGGTGGAGCGCGGCCGGTTCTGGCACCTGAGGGACGTCGCCGCCGAGGGCCGGGAGCGGGCCCTGGCCGGCGAGCGGCCGGACCTGGCCGCCATCGTCGAGGAGTCGACGCGGCGCCACCTGCTCTCCGACGTACCCGTGGCCACCTTCCTCTCCGGCGGTCTCGACTCCAGCTACCTGACCGCGCTGGCGGCCCGCGACCGACCCGGGATCTCCGCGTACACGATCGGGTTCCGCGCCGAGGACGCCAAGTTCGAGGCGATGCCGGACGACCTGCGCTACGCCCGCCAGGTGGCGACGCGGTTCGGCGTCGATCTGCACGAGATCGAGATCGCCCCGAACGTGCTCGACCTGCTGCCGGAGATGACCTACCACCTGGACGAACCGATCGGCGATCCCGCCGCGATCAACACGTTCCTGATCTGCTCGGCCGCCAGGGAGGCCGGGGTCAAGGTGATGCTCTCGGGGATGGGGGCCGACGAGCTGTTCGCCGGGTACCGCAAGCACCTGGCCAACCTGCTCGCGCTGCGCTACCAGCGCGTCCCGCGGCCCCTGCGGAGCGGGGTGTCCAGGGCCGTGGACCGGCTGCCGGTCGCCACGTCCCGCCGGGGGTACCGGTCCGTGCGTTTTGCGAAGCGGTTCCTCTCTTTCGCCGATCTGCCGGAGGAGACCGCGTTCCGGCGCAGCTACACCATGTACGACCAGGACGAGCTGCTCGCCCTGGTCGACCCGGACCTGGCCGGGACGGTCGAGGACGTGCTGACCGAACACGCGGATGTCTACCAGGACAACGACCTCGACGACTTCGTCAACCGCATGTGCCTGGGCGACGCCCGGATGTTCCTGCCGGGCCTGAACCTCACGTACACGGACCGCTCCAGCATGGCCGCGTCGACCGAGGTGCGGGTGCCGTACGTGGACGTCGAGGTGGTCAAGGCGGCGTTCGCGGTGCCCGGCGATCGCAAGGTTGTCGGACGGCAGGGCAAGGCCGTCCTCAAGGAGGCGGCCACCTCGATCCTGCCACGGGAGATCGTGTACCGGCCCAAGGGCCTGTTCAGCGCCCCGCTGCGGGCCTGGATGAGCCGGGATCTGGCACCGCTGGTGCGCGAGGTGGTCAACGACGGCGCGCTCGTGCGTTCCGGGTTCCTGCGCCGCGACGCGCTTCAGCGGCTCGTCGCCGAGGACGCCGCCGGGCAGCGGGACTTCTCCAAACATCTGTGGCATGTGCTGACCCTCGAGTACTGGTATCGCGACGCGACCTCTGGGTCCGGCCAGAGCACTCGGTAAACGGCTGAGGAATCAGGGGAGTTCGGGTGAAACAGGTTGTGCAGAACTACAAGAGCGGCGAGCTGACGGTGCTCGACGTGCCGGTGCCGGGGTGCAAGCCGGGCGGTGTGCTGGTCCGCAGCGCCTACTCGCTGATATCCACCGGGACCGAGCTGATGAAGGTGTCCGAGGCCGGCATGTCGATGCTGGGCAAGGCCCGCTCCCGGCCCGACCAGGTGGCCAAGGTCATGCAGAGCGTGGCCACCAACGGGGTGCCCGCCACCTACCGCAAGGTGATGGGCAAGCTGGACTCCTACACGCCGTTGGGCTACTCGCTGTGCGGGGTGGTCGAGCAGGTCGGCGCCGGGATCGACGACGTGAAGGTCGGCGACCTCGTGGCCTGCGCCGGCAATGAGCACGCGTTGCACGCCGAGCTGAACTGGGTGCCGAAGAACCTCTACGCCCGGGTGCCGGACGGCCTCGCGCCGCGGCACGCGGCCTTCGGCACCGTCGGGTCGATCGCGTTGCAGGGCGTCCGCCAGGGCGCGCCGCAGCTCGGCGACGCGGCGCTGGTCATCGGCCTCGGGCTGATCGGGCAGCTGGTGGTGCAGCTCCTCACCGCCTCGGGAGTCCGCGTCGTCGGAGTCGACCCCGATCCGGTGCGCTGCGAACTCGCCGCGCGCCTGGGCGCCGTGGCCTGCGGGGATCCGGCGTCCGCGGCCGTGGAAACCGCTGTCGCCGAGCTGACCGATGGGCACGGCGTGGACCAGGTGTATCTGGCCGCCGGCGGCGGCAGTAATCAGCCCGTCGAGCTGGCCGCCCGGCTCTGCCGGGACCGTGGCCGGGTCGTCGACATCGGCAAGTGCCGCCTGGACCTGCCGTGGAACGCGTACTACGAGAAGGAGCTGGACGTCCGGTTCTCGCGCAGTTACGGCCCCGGTCGCTACGACCCGGAGTACGAGCTGGAGGGGCGGGACTACCCGATCGGCTACGTGCGCTGGACCGAGCGCCGCAACCTGGCGTGCTTCCTCGATCTCGTCGCCCGTGGCCGCGTCGACGTGGAGCCCTTGGTCTCCCACATCGCCGACTTCGACGACGCGGTCGAGACGTACCAGCGCCTGAAGGACGGCGAGCTGAAGGCCGTGGCCGTGCTGTTCCGGTACCCCGAACCCGCGGGGGAGGCGGAGGAAGCGGCGGCCCCGGCGGTGGCCGTGCCCGTGGTGAAGCCACGCAGTGGCGGAGCGGCCACCCCGGCCCGGTACGCCCATACGCCGGTGCGCCTCGCGTTCGTCGGCGCCGGAAACTACGCGACGTCGATGCTGCTGCCGCACCTGGCACCGCGCGACGGAGTCGTGTTGTCGACCGTCGTCACCACGACGGCGCTGTCCGCGGCCAACGCGCAGCGGAAGTTCGGCTTCGCCGAGGCCACCACCGATCTCGACGCCGTACTCGGCGACAAGTCCATCGACGCGGTGTTCGTGGTCACCCGGCACAGCTCGCACGCCGAACTGACCCGAAAGGCACTGCTGGCCGGCAAGCCCGTGTTTGTGGAGAAGCCCCTGGCGCTCACCGAGGACGAGCTGGCCGGAGTGCTCGCGGCGGTGGAGGAGTCCGGCAACGACCGGCTGCAGGTGGGCTTCAACCGCCGGTTCGCGCCGCTGCTGCGGGAGGCCAGGAAGCGGTTCGGCGCCCGGACCGGCCCGGCGAGCCTGCGCTACCTGGTCAACGCGGGCCGACTGCAGCACGGCAGCTGGTACCTCCAACAGGGCACCGAGGGCTCGCGGTTCGCCGGCGAGGGCGGACACTTCATCGACACGGCGAGCTGGCTGCTCGGGGCCGACCCGGTCTCGGCGTACGCGGTCGCCCCGTCCGGCAACGAGGACGTGCAGGTCGTGCTCCGCTACCCGGACGGGTCCACCGCCACCATCGCTTACGTCACCACCGGCCCGGCCGGCTTCCCCAAGGAGACGCTGGACCTGGTCGCGGACGGTCGTGCGCTGCGGCTCGACGACTTCGTGCGTGCCTCGGTGTTCGACGGCGGCCGCAAGCGGTGGGTCAGTTCGCGGCTGCCCAAGGCCCGGGACAAGGGCCAGAACGCCGAGCTGGCCGCGTTCATCAAGGCCGTGCGGACCGGCGGGCCGATGCCGGTGCCGCTGGAGTCGCTGGTCGCCACCACGGCGGCCACCCTCGCCGTGCGGACCGGACTGGCCTGCGGCGCGCCGGTGACGTTGGAGCGGGCTCGATGAGCATGAGCGCGGGCTGGTACCTGCGGCGGCTGTCCCGGATGGGACCGCGGGAGGTCGGCGGCCGGGTGGGCGACGCGGTGCGCAGGCGGCGGTGGCGGTCGGCGCCGCCGGACTGCCCGGGCGTGACCGGCGCCCGGTTCACCGCGGTACTCCCCGCCGGGACGATCGCCGCGATACCTCCGGACGCCGCGAAACGTCTCATCGCCGAGGCGGACCGGCTGATGGACGGGCAGGCCGAGTACTTCGGGGTGGTCCGCGACGACCTGGCCGACCCGGACTGGGGTTACGACCCGAAGACCGGGCGCCGGGCTCCGTGGGGCTACGCCTTCGACGTGCCGTACCGGAACGAGGACGCGGTCGGGGACATCAAGCAGATCTGGGAGCTGTCCCGGCATCAGTACCTCACCGTGCTGGCCGCCGCCTACGCGATCACCGGGAACGAGCGGTACGCCGAGCGCGTGGCCGCGCACCTGCGGTCGTGGTGGGCGGCCAACCCGCCGCTGCGCGGAGTGCACTGGATCAGCGGCATCGAGCTGGGCATCCGGCTGCTGTCCTGGGTGTGGGTCCGCCGGCTGCTCGACGGCTGGCCGGGCGCGGCCGGGCTGTTCGAGGGCAACCCGGTGGCGCTGAACCAGATCTGGCACCACCAGCGCTGGCTGGCCGCCTTCCCCAGCCGGGGGTCCTCGGCGAACAACCACGTCATCGCCGAGGCCGCCGGACAGTTCGCCGCGGCCTGCGCGTTCGGGTGGTTCCCCTCCTCGGCCCGCTGGCGAGCCGGCGCGCTGCGGTCGCTGGAGCGGCACCTGCGCGGCAACACCTTCGGCTCCGGCCTCAACCGCGAACTGGCCACCGAATATCACGGACTCGTGCTGGAGCTCGGCCTGGCCGCGGTGGCCGAGGCGGATGCCGCGGGCGTGCCGGTCCCCGCGTCGATCCGGCTGGTGCTGCTGCGGATGACCGACGCGCTCGCGGCCGTCGTGGACAGCCACCTGCGGCCGCCGCGCCAGGGGGACGCGGACGACGGGCACGGTCTGGTCGTGGACGGCGCGGGCACCGACCGCTGGGGCTCGCTGCTGGCCACCGGGGACGCCGTGTTCGGCCGGCTCGTCTGGTGGCCTACGGTGACCGGCACCGATGTGCGCACCCCGCTGCTGGCCGCGCTCATCAAGCCAACGGAACCGGCCGTGGCCCGCCCGGCGAGCCGGCCGGCCCACTTCGCCGACGCGGGGCTCACCATCCTGCGCGGCCCGGGAGAGATCTGGTGCCGCTGCGACGCAGGCCCGCACGGGTTCCTGTCCATCGCCGCGCACGCCCACGCGGACGCGCTGTCCGTGGAGGTCCGGCACGACGGGGTCGACGTGCTCGCCGACCCGGGGACGTTCTGCTACCACGGGCAGCCCGAGTGGCGGCGATACTTCCGCTCGACCCTCGGCCACAACACCCTGCAACTGGACGGCGGTGACCAGTCCGTCTCGGGCGGCCCGTTCCTGTGGACCCGGCATGCCAAGAGCCGCGTCCTGACCGTGGACACGTCCGGCGCCTCCGACGCGGGGGTGTCCCGCTGGTGTGCCGAGCACGACGGCTACCAGCCCGCCGTGCACCGCCGCCGGGTGGAACTCACCGCTGCGGCCGAGGAGTTGAGGATTGTCGACGAGGTGCGCGGGCCGCGCCGGGCAGTGCGGCTGGCGTTCCACCTCGGCCCCGCGATCGCCGCGGACCTGGCGGACGACCGGGCCGTGCTCACCTGGACCCGGGACGGCGATGACCGCTCCGCGGTGCTCGACCTGCCCGGGCAGCTGAACTGGCGGGCGCATCGCGGCGAGACCGACCCGCCGCTGGGCTGGTACTCCCCCGGCTTCGGGCGCAAGGAACCCATCACCACGCTGGTCGGCACCGGATTCGCCGACGGCGTGGAGGGCTTCACCACCGTGCTCAGGTTCCGCGGCTAGGGAGGGCGCGTGGGGATGAAGTGGCGGAACTGGGCGTTGCCGGCGGCACCACTGGCGCTGGTCCTGCTGGCGGCGACCGGCTGCACGAGCACGCCGGACGACGCCCCGGCAAAGGCGGCCGGTGCGGCATCAACGCCGGGGGCGGCCTCGTACGTGGCCCGGGTGTGCGCCAAGCCCGCGGCGGGGCCGGCGAAGGCGCCGGCCGGCGCGGTGACGGTCGACCCCAAGGTGGTCGGCGACCTGGCCGAGAAGACCAGGAGCAGCCCCCCGGGCACCACGTTCTGGCTTCGGCCGGGCAAGCACAGGCTCGAGCCGGACCGCTACGCCCAGGTCATCGTCAAGAAGGGGAATCGCTACCTCGGCGCGCCGGGCGCGGTGCTCGACGGCGGGAAGAAGAACAATTACGCGTTCAGCGGCACCGCCCGCGACGTCACCATCCGCTACCTGGCCGTGCAGCACTTCGTCGCGCCGCACGACGAGGGCGTGGTCAACCACGACATGGCCGACGGGTGGGTGATCGAGCACGCGACGATCCAGTACAACTCCGGCGCCGGACTGATGGCCGGTGCGCGCCAGCACGTCCGCGCCAGCTGCCTGCGCGGCAACGGGCAGTACGGAATGAACGCGTACAAGACCGGTGACTCCATCCGCGGCCTGGTGGTCGAGGACAACGAGATCACGGGCAACAACACCGACGACTGGGAGCGGCGGAAGCCGGGGTGCGGCTGCACCGGAGGCATCAAGTTCTGGGCCGTGAACGGCGCCGAGATACGCGGCAACTGGGTGCACGACAACCGCGGGGCCGGGCTGTGGGCGGACAACGACAACAACGACTTCCGCATCGAGGGCAACCTGCTCGAGGCCAACGACGGTGCCGCGCTGATGTACGAGACCAGCTACAACGCGGTCATCCGGAACAACACGATCCGGCGGAACAACTGGGTCGAGGGCCGCAAGTACGCCGCCCGCGGCGACAACTTCCCGTACGCGACCATCTACGTGTCCGAGGCCGGCGGCGAACCACGGATCCGAGCCCGCACGGACAAGATCGAGATCCACGGGAACGTGCTGGAGAACAATTGGAACGGGATCACCCTGTGGGAGAACGCCGACCGGTTCTGCAACAGCCCGGCCAACACCTCGACCGGCTACTGCACGTTGCTGGTGAAGGACACCAAGCGCTGTGCCAAGCCGGCGATCGCCACCGCGCCGCTCTACGCCGACTGCCGGTGGAAGACCCAGCGGGTGAACATCCACGACAACCGCTTCCTGCTGGACACGTCGGTCGTCAAGTGCGAGACCGAGTGCGGTCGCATGGCGGTCCTCGCCAACTACGGCACCTATCCGAAGTGGTCGCCGTACAAGGGAAAGCGGGTGGCCGACGCGATCACCCACAAGCAGCACAACCGCTGGCACGACAACGTCTACCGCGGACCGTGGAGCTTCGTCGCGGAGAACACGGACCAACAGCTCGACTCCGGGCAGTGGCAGGGCACGCCGTACCGGCAGGACACGGGCAGCACCTTCGCCCCACGGGCCGGTGGTTGAGATGGACGGGACCCTGAAGGGCGTACCGGAGACCCCCGTCGCGCGGCCCTGCGCCGAACCGCGCCCCGCCGGCACGCCGAAGGCCGTCGGGATCGTCTGGGCATTGCTGGGCCTCAACACGCTCGGCTCCGCCGGGGCGAAGACCATCGTCACGCTGCCCCGCTCCCTCATCCAGATGGCCACCATGGGCGCGCTGGTCACCGCGTTCGCGCTGGCGCTCGCACTCAATCTCCGGCTGCGCATCCGGGCCAGCGCCTTCGTGTTCCTGCTCACCTTGCTGCTGGTGCCGAGCGTGATCTCCAGCGTGAACCTGGAGGTCGGGTTCGGCGCGCTGTTCCGCTGTACCCGGCTGGCTCTCTTCATCGGCACGCTGTGGCTGCTCAGCCGCTGGTGGGAGGGGAGCCTCACGTTCGTCCGGTACCACATCCGGATGTACTTCGCGGCGCTCGGGACGGCGGCCGCCGGCCTGGCCATCTCACCGGGCACGGCCATGCCGGAGTACTACGGCGGGCGGTTGGTCGGCGCGTTGTGGCCGCTCACCCCGCCGCAGATCGGACAGTACGCCGCGGTGATCATCGGGCTCACCGTGCTGCTCGTACTGGGCCGCCGGACCACCGGGGGCAGCGCGGCCGTGGTCATCGTGCCGTCACTCGTCCTGCTCGCGCTGACCCATACCCGGACGGCCACGGTCGGCCTGCTCATCGGGCTGGTGCTGGCGATCGGTTCGCTCGTCCTGACCAGCGCCGCCGCCCGCCGGTTCTTCGCCCGGGCGGTGCTGGTGTCGGCGGTGGCCGCGGTGGTGTTCGCCTCCGCACTGCAGGCGTGGTTCCTGCGTGGTCAGAGCCAGGAGAACTTCTCCAACCTCACCGGTCGGGCCAAGGTCTGGGACGCCCTGCTGGCAGCGCCCCGGTCGACCGCGGAGCAGGTGTTCGGCGTGGGCCTGGGCGACAAGTCGTTCGGCGGGCTGCCGATCGACAACAGCTGGCTGGCCGTCTACAACGAGCAGGGTCTGTTCGGCGTCGCCCTCGTGGCGGCGATCCTCATCGTCCTCGCCTGCGTCGCGCTGCTGCGGCCACCGTCACTGCCGAGGGCCTGCGCGATCTTCCTGATCAGCTACGTCGCGATCTCGTCGTACACCGAGGCCGGCCTCGGCGACGCCTCGCCGTATCTGCTGCATCTGGCCCTGGCCGCCTCGCTGCTCGCGGCACCTGCCGCGGCAACGCCCGTCGCGACGGCCACTCCCCTGACGACGACCGCAGTTCCTCAACGACGTATCCCGCGATGGGCCCGGAGGTGACCCCCCGCATGCACGTTCTCGTGGTGCACAACCGCTACTCCTCGGCGCAGCCGAGCGGGGAGAACAGGGTTGTCGACCAGGAAGTGGGGCTGCTGCGCGCGGCCGGCCACCGGGTCGAGGTGTTCGAGCGGCGCAGCGACGACATCGCCGGCCGGTCCCTCCTCGGCAAGGCCGCGGTGCCGCTCCTCGTGCCGTGGAACCCGGCGGTCCGTACGGAGCTGGCGGCCCGGCTGCGCACCGAGCGGCCGGACGTGGTGCACATCCACAACGTCTTCCCGCTCCTGTCGCCCGCGGTCCTCGCCGCCTGCGCCGACTCCGGCGTACCCGCCGTCGCCACGCTGCACAACTACACCCAGGTCTGCCCGCCCGGCACGCTGCACCGGGACGGCCGGTCGTGCACCGAGTGCGTCGGGTCGGTGGCGTCGCTGCCCGCCGTCCGGCACGGCTGCTACCGGAACTCCCGCCTCGCGACGGTGCCGCTCGCGGTCAGCCTCAAGGTCAACCGGCGGCGGTGGTGGTCCGGCGTGGAGCGGTTCTTCTGCATCTCCGCGGCGCAGCGCGACGTCCTGGTGCGGTCCGGCATGCCACCCGAGCGGCTGACGGTGAAGCACAACTTCGTGCCGGAGCCGGGCGCCTGCCGGGCGGGCGGCGGCGAGCAGTTGCTGTTCCTCGGCCGGCTCGCGGAGGCCAAGGGCGTGCGGCTGCTCATGGCCGCGTGGGACGAGATCGCGGCAGGCGGCGGTGTGGGCGTGCCACTCGTGCTCGCCGGCGCGGGGCCACTGGAGCGAGAGGTGACCGCCTGGGCGGCGGGCCGGGACGATGTC
This sequence comes from Streptomyces sp. NPDC021212, assembly GCF_044332925.1. Classification (NCBI taxonomy): domain Bacteria; kingdom Bacillati; phylum Actinomycetota; class Actinomycetes; order Kitasatosporales; family Streptomycetaceae; genus Streptomyces; species Streptomyces sp. NPDC021212. The sequence continues at coordinate 167,456 of NZ_JBIRPZ010000001.1, read as the reverse complement.
CGCTACGTCGGCCTGCTCGACCCGGCTCAGTGCCGGCAGGCCGTCGCGCGGTCGGTCGCCGTGGTGGCTCCCTCGATGGCTCTGGAGACGTTCGGCCTGGTCGTCGCGGAGGCGATGGCGGCGAGGGTCCCGGCCGTCGCCGCCCGTCACGGCGCGTTCGTCGAACTCGTCGAGGACGGGGTGACCGGGCTGCTGCACCGGCCGGGCGAGCCCAGCTCGCTCGCGTCCTGCCTGCACCGGATCACGGCCGAGCCGGCCCGCAACCAGGCGATGGGCGAGGCTGCCCGGCGCCGTTACGAGCAGCGCTTCAGCCCGGCCGTCGGGCTGGAGCGCCTGGTGGATGAGTACCGCACCGCGATCGCGGGTCGGACGGAATCAATGGGGGGCAGTAAATGACACGATGCCGACTCTGCGGCTCGGCGACGCTGGCGAGCGTCGTCGATCTCGGTGCGACGCCACCGTGCGAGAGCTTTCTCGCCGCGGATCAACTGGATCAACCGGAGCCCGCGTACCCGCTGCACCTGCGGGTCTGCACCGACTGCTGGCTGGCGCAGATCCCGCCGCTGATCACGCCGGAGGAGACGTTCAAGGAGTACGCGTACTTCTCCTCGTTCTCGACCTCCTGGGTGGAGCACGCGCGCACGTACGTCGCCGACGCCGCAGCGCGGGTGGGCCTCGGCCCCGACGCCTTCGTGGTCGAGGTGGCGAGCAACGACGGGTACCTGCTGAAGCACGTGGTGGACCGGGGCATCCGCTGCCTCGGCATCGAGCCGTCGGTGAACGTCGGCGCCGCGGCGCGGGACGCGGGTGTGCCCACGCTCACGGAGTTCCTGTCCCCGGACACCGGAGCGGCCGTCCGCGCCGAGCACGGCCCGGCGGACCTGGTCGTGGCCAACAACGTGTACGCGCACATCCCCGACGTGGTCGGGTTCACCCGGGGGCTGCGCGCCCTGGTCGCCGACGACGGCTGGGTCTCCATCGAGGTGCAGCACCTGCTGACCCTGATCGAGGAGAACCAGTACGACACGATCTACCACGAGCACTTCCAGTACTACACGGTCGCGTCCGCGATCAGGGCGCTGGCGAGCGGCGGACTCGCGCTCGTGGACGTCGAGTTGCTGCCCACCCACGGCGGCTCCATCCGGCTGTGGGCCCGCCCGGCCGAGGTGGCCGGCGAGCCGAGCCGCCAGGTGGTCGACGTGCTGGCCCGGGAGAAGGCCGCCGGGCTGCAGGAGCTGTCCGGGTACACCGAGTTCTCCGCCCGGGTGGCCACGGTGCGCCGGGATCTGCTGCGGTTCCTCATCACAGCGGCCGAGCGCGGCGAGACGGTCGTCGGCTACGGCGCCCCGGGCAAGGGCAACACCCTGCTCAACCACTGCGGCATCCGGCCCGACCTGCTCCCGTACACGGTCGACCGCAACCCCTACAAGCACGGCAGGTTCACCCCGGGCACCCGCATCCCGATCCTGCCGCCCGAGCGGATAGCCGCCGACAAACCGGACTACGTCCTCGTCCTCCCGTGGAACCTGCGGGCCGAGCTGGTCGAGCAGTTGTCCTTCGTGCACGACTGGGGCGGCCGCCTTGTCTTTCCCATCCCGGAACTGAGCATTGTCGAGGTCAAGCGATGAAGGTCGTACTGTTCTGCGGCGGATACGGGATGCGGATGCGCAGCGGCGCGGCCGACGACGTGCCCAAGCCGATGGCGATGGTCGGCCCGAGACCGCTGATCTGGCACGTCATGCGCTACTACGCGCACTTCGGGCACACCGAGTTCATCCTGTGCCTCGGCTACGGGGCCCACCACATCAAGAACTTCTTCCTCAACTACGAGGAGACGACGTCCAACGACTTCGTCCTGCGGGGCGGACGGACCGAGCTGCTGTCCACCGACATCTCGGACTGGACGATCACGTTCGCGCAGACCGGCATCGAGTCACCGATCGGGGAGCGGCTGCGCCGGGTGCGGCACCACCTGGACGGCGACGAGATGTTCCTCGCCAACTACGCCGACGTGCTCACCGACGCCCCGCTGCCGGAGATGATCGACCGGTTCGCCCGGCGCGACGCCGGTGCGTCGATGATGGTGGTGCCGCCGCAGTCCTCGTTCCACTGCGTGGAGCTGGGCGAGGACGGACTGGTGGGGGGCATCACCGCGGTGAGCGAACTGCCGCTGTGGGAGAACGGCGGTTACTTCGTGCTCCGCCAGGAGGTCTTCGACCACATACCGGAGAACGGGGACCTGGTGGCCGACGGATGCGCCCAACTGGCCAAGCGGGGGCGGCTGGTGGCGCACCAGCACCGTGGCTTCTGGAAGCCGACCGACACCGTGAAGGAGCGGGCCGCGCTCGACGCCGCCTACGCCCGGGGCGACCGCCCGTGGGCCGTGTGGGAGCGGGACAACGCCGCGGTGAGCGCGTGATCCGCCTCGGGGCCGGGCCCCTGGACCGGATCGTCGCGGTGGGCGCGCACTGCGACGACATCGCCATCGGCGCCGGTGGCACGCTGCTGACGCTGTGCCTCGCGCGGCCGGGCATCCGTGTCGACGCGCTGGTGCTCTCGGGCGGCGGGAGCGAGCGGGAGCAGGAGGAGCGGGCCGCGCTCGCCGCCTTCTGCCCGGGCGCCGCCCTGCGGTTGACCGTGCACAAGCTGCCGGACGGCCGGATGCCCGTGCACTGGGACGAGGCCAAGGCCGCGGTCGAGGAACTGCGCGAGCGGACCGAGCCCGATCTGATCCTGGCCCCGCGCACCGACGACGCGCACCAGGATCACCGCGGCCTGGCGAAGCTGATACCCACCGCGTTCCGCGACCACCTCGTGCTCGGCTACGAGATCGTCAAGTGGGACGGCGACCTCGGCAGTCCGGCGGCGTACCAGCCGCTGTCGCCGGAGATCGCCGAACAGAAGGTGCGGCTGCTCCAAGAGCACTACCCCTCGCAGCGGCACCGGCCCTGGTACGACCGGGAGGCCTTCCTCGGTCTCGCACGGATCCGCGGCATCGAATGCCACGCGCGCTACGCCGAGGCGTTCGCCGTCACCAAACTCACTCTCGACCTGGGGGAATGAACCTTGCGCGTACTGCTCACCGGACACCAGGGCTACCTGGGCACCGTCATGGCCCCTGTCCTCAAGGCCGCCGGACACGAGGTCGTCGGTCTCGACGCCGGCCTGTTCGCCGACTGCGTGCTGGGCGACCCGCCCGCGGACCCTCCCCCAGTCGGCGCTGACGCGCCTGTGGGCGGTGCCCCCAGGCACCGGGTGGACCTGCGCGACGTCACGGCCGACCACGTGGCCGGGGTGGACGCCGTGATCCACCTGGCCGCGCTGTCCAACGACCCGCTGGGATCGCTGGCGCCGGAGCTCACCTACGACATCAACCACCACGCGTCCGTGCGGCTGGCCCGGCTGGCCCGCGACGCCGGGGTGCGGCGCTTCCTGTACGCGTCGACCTGCTCGGTGTACGGGGCCGCAGGCGGGGACGACCTGGTGGCCGAGGACGCCCCGCTGCGCCCGGTGACGCCGTACGCGGAGTCCAAGGTGCGGGTGGAGGACGACCTGCACGCCCTGGCCGACGGCGACTTCAGCCCGGTGTACATGCGCAACGCCACCGCCTTCGGCTACTCGCCCCGGCTGCGCGCCGACATCGTGCTGAACAACCTGGTGGGCCACGCGCTCCTGTCCGGCGAGGTCCTGGTGCTCTCCGACGGCACCCCCTGGCGCCCGCTGGTGCACGCCGCCGACATCGCACGGGCCTTCACGGCCGCGCTGACCGCGCCGCGCGAGGCGGTGCACGACCGTGCGTTCAACATCGGCAGCGAGACCAACAACGTCACGGTCGCCGAGATCGCCGAGCAGGTCGCGGAGGCGGTGTCCGGCGCGCGGGTGAAGATCACCGGCGAGAACGGCGCCGATCCGCGGTCGTACCGCGTGGACTTCTCCCGTTTCCGCGCCGCGATACCCGGCTTCGACTGCGAGTGGACCGTGAAGCAGGGCGCGCTCGAACTCGCCGACACCTACCGGAAGTTCGGGCTGACCAAGGAGGACTTCGAGCGACGCTTCACCCGGCTCGCCGTGCTGCGCGCGGCGTCCGACACCGGAGCCGTCGACGACACCCTGCGGTGGCGCCGGTGACCACGATCGGCGAGGAGATGCACACACTGGTGGAGCGGTTGTACCCGCTGTGCCGGAGCATCACCGGCGACGGTGTGCGCGCCACCCTGGACATCGTCGGCGAGTACCTCCCGCTGCGGATGCACGAGGTGCCGACCGGGACGCAGGTGCTCGACTGGACGGTGCCGCAGGAGTGGAACATCCGCGACGCGTACATCGCCGACACCGAAGGCCACCGGATCGTCGACTTCGCCGCGTCCAGCCTGCACGTGCTCGGCTACAGCGTTCCGGTCTCCGCGACCATGCCGCTCGCCGAGCTGCGCGGACACCTGCACACCCTGCCGGACCACCCGAGCTGGGTGCCGTACCGCACCAGCTACTACAAGCCGGAATGGGGGTTCTGCCTGGCCCAGGAGACCCTGGACGCGATGCCGGACGGCGAGTACGAGGTGTGCGTCGACTCCACACTCGCCGATGGCCACCTCACCTATGCCGAGCACGTGGTCCCCGGACAGGTCCCCGACGAGGTGATCGTCTCCTGCCACGTCTGCCACCCGTCGCTGGCCAACGACAACCTGGCCGGCATCGCGGTGGCGACGTATCTGGCCCGGGCGCTGGCGGAGCAGACGCCGTACTACACGTACCGCTTCCTGTTCGCGCCCGGCACCATCGGGGCGATCACCTGGCTGGCCCGCAACGCGGAGCGGATCGACCGGGTCAAACACGGCCTCGTGCTGGCCTGCGCCGGCGACCGGGGGCAACTGACGTACAAGCAGAGCAGGCGCGGCGACGCGGAGATCGACCGGGTGATGCGACACGTGCTGGCCGCCTCCGAACGCCCGCACCACATCACCGAGTTCACTCCGTACGGCTACGACGAGCGGCAGTTCTGCTCCCCCGGGTTCGACCTCGGCGTGGGCTCGCTCACCCGGACCCCGTACGCGGGCTACCCCGAGTACCACACCTCGGCGGACAACCCGGACTTCGTCTCTCCGGAGGCGATGGCGGACACCCTCGCCGTCTGCCGCGCGGCGTTCGCCGTGCTCGACCGCAACCGGCGGTACGTCAACCTCAGCCCCTACGGCGAACCGCAGCTGGGCCGACGCGGGTTGTACGACGCGCTCGGCGGCCGCAGCGACACCAAGCAGGCCCAGATGGCCATGCTCTGGGTACTCAACCTCTCCGACGGCGAGCACAGCCTGCTGGACGTCGCCGAGCGGTCCGGGCTGCCGTTCGACACCGTCGCCGACGCGGCCGGCGCTCTGCACGGCGCCGGGCTGATCAAGGCATGACGCCGATGACCACCGAGGAGGAGAAGACGACGGCGTCGGCGGACCGGTCCCGACGCGCCCGGCCGAGCGCCCGGCGCGCCCTCGTCGGCCGGCTGTCCTGGGGACTGGCCGACCAGGCGGCCTCCAGCATCAGCAACTTCGTGGTGGGGATCTACGTGGCCCGCTCCCTGGGGGTGACCGCGTTCGGCGTGTTCAGCCTGGCCTGGGTGACCTACGGCGTGGTGCTCAACGTCTCCCGCGGGCTGGCCACCGACCCGCTCGTGGTGCGCTTCAGCGGCGTGTCGGACGCGTCCTGGCGCGGCGCGGTGGCCCGGGCGTCGGGTACCGCGCTCGGCGTCGGTGCCGCCCTCGGCGCGGCGTGTCTGGTGGTCGGCCTAGCTCTCGGCGGCCGTGTGGGGCCCGCGTTCGCCTGCCTCGGCCTCATGCTGCCGGGGCTGCTGCTGCAGGACGCCTGGCGGTTCTCGTTCTTCGCCGCCGGAACCGGGCGGAAGGCGTTCGTCAACGACCTCGTGTGGGGCATCGCGCTCGTCCCGGCCATGGTGGTGGCGGCCCGTGTGGGCAGCGTGGACGCCTTCGTGCTCGCCTGGGGCGCGTCCGCCGCGGTGGCCGCCGCGTACGGCTGCCTCCAGTCCGGCATCCGGCCCCGGATGACCGAGGCGCGCGGGTGGCTTCGCGAGCAGCGCGACCTCGGCTACCGGTACCTGGTCGAGAACGTCAGCCTCAGCGGCGCGAGCCAGCTGCGGGCGTACGGGCTCGGCGCCATCGCCGGGGTCGGCGCGGTGGGTGCGGTGCGGGGCGCCGAGCTCCTGATGGGCCCGTTCCTCGCCGTACTGATGGGGCTGTCCCTGGTCACCGTCCCGGAGGCGGCACGCGTGCTGCGGCAGGCCCCGCACCGCCTCGGCACGTTCTGCCTCCTCCTCGGCGGCGGGCAGGCCGCCGCCGCGCTGCTCTGGGGCGGGCCGCTGCTGCTGTTGCCGAACCGGCTCGGCGAGCTGGTCCTCGGCGGCGTCTGGCACTCCGCCTCGCAACTCATCGTGCCGATCACCCTCGGCGTCGCGGGCGCGGGCCTCGGCACCGGCGCGGCGGCCGGGCTGCGCGCGCTCGGCGCGGCCCGGCGCAGCCTGCGCTGCCAATTGTTCGCCTCCGCCTGCTATGTCGGCGGCGGGCTCGGCGGCGTGGCCGTCGCCGGCACGGTCGGCTCGGCCTGGGGCGTCGCCGCCGCGACCGTCAGCGGCTCCGCCGTGTGGTGGCTGCAGCTGCGGTCCGCCCTGCGCCAGCGCCACCACGATCCCGTCCCCGAAGTGAGGACCTCATGACCGACCGCCCCAGGCTGAGCATCGGCCTGCCCGTGTACAACGGCGAGGAGTACCTCGCCGAATCGCTCGACGCCCTGCTCGGCCAGACCTACGAGGACTTCGAGCTGCTCATCTCCGACAACGCCTCGACCGACGGGACCCAGGACATCTGCCGCCGGTACGCCGCGAAGGACTCGCGCATCCGGTACCTCCGGCTGCCCCGGAACATCGGCGCCACGCCGAACCACAATCGCGTGTTCGCCGAGTCCCGCGGCGAGCTGTTCAAGTGGGCCTCGCACGACGACCTGTACGGCCGGGACCTGCTGCGGGCTTGCGTCGAGGCGCTGGACGAGCGGCCGCACGTGATCCTCGCGCACGCCGACCAGGCGGTCATCGACGGCGACGGCCAGGTGAAGGTCCCGTACGAGTACACGCTCGCCACCGACTCACCGCGCCCGCCGGAGCGCTTCCGCAGCATGCTGTTCGAGCCGGGCGGCGACGACTTCTACGGGGTGATCCGGGCCGACGTGCTGCGCCGGGTGAAGCCGATGGACAGCTACCACCACGCGGACCGCACGTTCGTCGCCGAGATCGGCCTGCACGGGCCCTTCCACCAGGTGCCGGAGCTGCTGTACTTCCGCCGCGACCACCCCACCCGGGCCGAGCGGGCGAACCCGTCGAAGCGCTCCCGGTGCGTCAACCTCGACCCGCGCCGGGCAGGCCCGCTGCACCCGACGCCGCGGCTGCTCGCCGAGTACGTCTGGGGTTTCATCGCGGCGATCCGGCGGGCTCCGTTGTCCCCGGCCGACCGTCGCGCGTGCTACCGCCACCTGGTCGCCTGGATGACCAGCCGGGCCCGGCCGGGCGCCGGTGAGCGGGTGGAGGACCGTGCGCCGGTCGACCCGGCCAAGCTCACCGTCTCCGTCGACGCCCTCGTCGCCGGACGTGAGGGGAGGCGGGCATGAAGACCCCGACACGGGTGGGGGTGTTCGGGCTGCTCGGCTCCGGCAACCTCGGCAACGACGGGTCATTGGAGGCCGTGCTCGGCTACCTCCGCGCCGAGCACCCGGGGGCGGTCGTGGACGCGCTGTGCGGCGGACCCGAGGCCGTGACGACCCGGTTCGGGATCCCCGCCACGCGACTGCACTGGAACCGCGCGGAGTACCGGACCGCGTCACGTGCGGGCGCGATCGCGGGCAAGGGTCTGGGCAAACTCGTCGATGTCTTCCGCACCGCCGCCTGGGTGCGCCGGCACGACGTGGTGATCGTGCCCGGCATGGGCGTCCTGGAGGCCACGTTGCCGCTGCGGCCTTGGGGCTTCCCGTACTCGCTGTTCCTGCTCTGCGCGAGTGGCCGGCTGCTCGGCACGCGGGTCGCGCTGGTCAGCGTCGGCGCCGCGACGATCGTCAACCGGCCGACCCGGGCCCTGGTGCGCTGGTCGGCGCGGCTGGCCGCGTACCGGTCGTACCGGGACGCCCAGTCCCGCGACGCGATGCGGGCGATGGGCGTGGACACCGCGCGCGACGAGGTCTACCCGGACCTCGCGTTCTCCCTGCCGACGCCACCCGCGGGCACGCCCTCGGGCACGGTCTGCCTCGGTGTGATGGACTTCCACGGCGGCAACGACGACCGCGCCCGGGCCGAGGAGATACACCGACGCTACCTCGACGGGACGATCCGGTTCGTCCGCGCGCTGGTCGAGGAGGGCAGGCCGGTCCGGCTGCTCACCGGCGACGAGTGCGACGCGTCGGTGGTCGCCGCGATCCTCGACGCGGTGGACTCGCCGCTGGTCACCGCGGCCGAACCGGCCTCACTGGCCGACCTGATGAAGGAGATGGCGGCCGCCGACACCGTGGTGGCGGTCCGCTACCACAACCTGATCTGCGCGCTGAAGACCGGCACACCGGTGCTCGCGCTCAGCTATGCGGCGAAGAGCGACGCGCTCATGGATCGGATGGGCCTCGGCGCGTACTGCCACCCGGCCCGCGAGGTGGACGCCGACCGGCTGCTCGAGCAGTTCCGGGCGCTGGAGAAGCGATCGGCGGAGCTGCGCCGGACACTCGCCGAGCGGAACCAGGACGCCTCCCGGCAACTCCGGCACCAGTTCACCGCCCTGACCGCGGCCCTGTTCCCGGCGACGGGCCACACCCACGATCGACAGGAGTCTCCATGAAAGCGACCGAAGTCCCGGAGATCGCCGGCGCGTACCTGTTCGAGCCGACGCCGTACACCGACGAACGGGGCTTCTTCTGCCGCATCTTCGACGCCGACGTCATCCGCTCGGTGGGCCTCGACCCCGACGCCTTCGTCCAGGACAGCCTGTCCCGCTCGGTCCGGGGCGTGCTGCGCGGCCTGCACCTGCGCTCCGGCGCCGGCGAGGCCAAGCTGGTGCGGTGCTCGTACGGGAGGATCTTCGACGTCGTCGTGGACCTGCGGACGGACTCGCCGACCTACCTGGGCCGGGCCTTCTTCGAGCTGTCCGGCGAGACGCAGGCGACCTTGTACATCCCGGCGGGGTGCGCGCACGGCTTCCAGTCCCTGACCGAAACCGCCGACACCTCGTACCGGATCGACCGCCCGCACGATCCGACGGAGGACGTGACGATCGCCTTCGACGACCCGGAGCTCGCCATTCCCTGGCCGCTTCCCGCCACGTCGATGTCCCAGCGGGACCGGGAGGCGCCGAGCCTCGCCGACGTCCTGAAGCGCTACGAGAGTTGAGGTCGGCGTGGCCACCGAAGAGTTCCCACTGCCCCGGTCGCGGACGGCGAACGAGCGGCTGCACGCCCTGATCCCCGGGGGCGCGCACACCTACGCCAAGGGCGACGACCAGTACCCCGAGAACCTGGCCCCGGTCATCAGCCACGGCCGCGGTGCCCATGTGTGGGACATCGACGGCAACCGCTACGTCGAGTACGGCTCCGGCCTGCGGTCGGTCAGCCTCGGCCACGCGCACCCACGCGTGATCGAGGCGGTGCGGCGGGAACTCGATCGCGGCAGCAACTTCGTCCGGCCGTCCATCGTGGAGGTCGAGGCCGCGGAACGCTTCCTGGCCACGGTGCCGACCGCCGAGATGGTGAAGTTCGCGAAGAACGGCTCCGATGTCACCACGGCCGCGGTGCGCCTCGCCCGCGCCGCCACCGGGCGGCCGCGGGTGGCGCTCTGCGCCGACCATCCGTTCTTCTCCGTCGACGACTGGTTCATCGGCACCACGCCGATGTCCGCCGGCATTCCGGCGGCGACCACCGAACTCACCGTGGCGTTCCCCTACGGGGACCTGGCCGCCACGGAGGAGCTGCTCACCCGGTACCAGGACGAGGTCGCCTGCCTGATCCTCGAACCCGCCACCCACACCGAGCCCCCGCCCGGGTATCTCGCCGGCCTGCGCGAGCTGGCGGACCGGCACGGCTGCGTACTGATCTTCGACGAGATGATCACCGGCTTCCGCTGGTCCGAGGCGGGCGCCCAGGGCCTGTACGGCGTCGTCCCCGACCTCTCCACGTTCGGCAAGGCGCTGGGCAACGGATTCGCCGTCTCCGCGCTGGCCGGGCGCCGCGATCTGATGGAGCGGGGCGGGCTGCGCCACTCCGGCGACCGGGTGTTCCTGCTGTCCACCACGCACGGTGCGGAAACGCACTCCCTGGCCGCCGCGATGGCCGTGCAGACCACCTACGTCGAGGAGGGCGTCACCGCGCGGCTGCACTCCCTCGGCGAGCGGTTGGCCGCCGGTGTCCGCGACGCCGCGGCGAGCACGGGCGTCGGCGACCACATCGTCGTCCGGGGCCGGGCCAGCAACCTGGTCTTCGCCACGCTCGACGAGAACCGGCAGCCGTCGCAGCGGTACCGCACCTTGTTCCTGCGCCTGCTCCTCGCGGGCGGGGTGCTGGCCCCGTCGTTCGTGGTGAGCAGCGCGCTCGGCGACGCCGACATCGACCACACCGTCGAGGTGGTGGCCCAGGCATGTGCGGTGTACCGGAAGGCGCTGGACGCCGCCGACCCCACCCCCTGGCTGGCCGGGCGCCCGGTGAAACCCGTATTCCGCCACCTGTCGTGAGGTGACGTCAGCGGCGTTCCCGCCGACCAGTGTCGGCCGTCCGGTCGACCAGCCACGCGGTCGCCGGTGTCACCGCCAGCGCGGTGCACCAGCCGCCGAGGGCGTCGGTCGGGTAGTGCGCGCCCAGGGCGACCTGCGCCCAGCCCATGGCGGCCCCGGCAACCAGCGCCGCGGCGAGCACGAGTGACGTGCCGGCCATCCTGCCGAGGCCGAGTCGGCCGGTCGCGACCAGCGCCACCACGAGGGCGAGGGCGGTGAGGAAGGCGGTGTGCCCGCTCGGGTAGGACAGGTTGCCGTCGCCGTGGATGGTGCGTCCCACCAGGTGCTTGAGCAGCGTCGCCACCCCCACGGCCACGCCGACGCCTGCGACGACGAGCACCGCCGCGCGAGGACGCCGGAGCAGCAGGCAGCCCGTCACGGCGGCCACGACCAGCGTCGCCGCTCCCACGGGCTCCCCCAGGAAGTCGAGGGTCAGTGCGACGCTCCGCCACGGCGACCGCACACTGTCCGCCGTCGGGTCGACGAACCACCCGTCCACCATGCCGGGCCGGCTGTGGCCCGCGTACAGGACCCCGAGCACGACGACCACCAGCGCGGCGAGGGCCGCGATCAGCCCGAGCCACGTGCGCAGCGACGGGGGCAGCACCGCGGGCGCCGGCCGGCCGGTCACACGCCCACCGCGTCGTCGAGCACGACCTGGACTGGGTCGACTTCCAGTTCCGCTCCGGCCAGGCGATCCAACGCGAGCCCCCCGTCGTGTTCGCCCCGCCCTCAAGCCGCCGGGCGGATTGACCTCACTTGTCATCCTAACCAACAGTCCGCCCTGTTGGGGCCGTTGCGGTCATGCGGTGTGCCGCTCGATCAGTCGACCCGTCCTCTGGGTGACGCGCCCGTCCTCGGCGATCCGTTCACCGCGCAACCATGTCCCCCGGACGACGCCGTGCAAGGCCTTGTCCGCGTAGGCGGTGATCTGGTTGCGGTGGTGGAGCCGGCCCGGGCGTTCTGCCTGGTCACCGGCATGTCGGGCGTCGGCGGAGGGTCATCGGGGCCTCCCGCCTTCAGCCGAATGGGCGACCCAGCGGGGTGCGGGACTCCGGGACCTTGCGCACTATGTAGATCTTGGTATCGATGCCCCGACCGGGCGAGGGCAGGGCCGGCGAGAGGAAGACCTGTGTCACGCAAAGTGTCCGACTACATCCTCCAGCGCCTGCGCGAGTGGGACGTCGAACATGTCTTCGCCTACGCGGGCGACGGCATCAACGGTCTGCTCGCCGCCTGGGGACGGGCCGACAACAAGCCCCGGTTCATTCAGGCCCGGCACGAGGAGATGGCCGCCTTCGAGGCCACGGGCTACGCGAAGTTCTCCGGCCGCGTGGGGGTGTGCGCGGCGACTTCCGGGCCTGGGGCCATCCACCTGCTCAACGGCCTGTACGACGCCAAGCTCGACCACGTACCGGTGGTGGCGATCGTCGGCCAGACCAACCGCAGCGCCATGGGCGGCTCCTACCAACAGGAAGTCGACCTGCTGAACCTCTACAAGGATGTCGCCGCCGACTTCTGCGAGATGGTCACGGTCCCCGAACAACTCCCCAACGTCATCGACCGGGCGATGCGCACGGCCTACGCCAAACGCACGGTGACGGCCCTCATCATCCCCGCCGACGTGCAGGAACTCGACTACTCCCCGCCGACACACGCGTTCAAAATGGTCCCCTCCAGCCTCGGCATCTCCTCCTACGCGCCCATCCCGGACCCCACCGACCTGGACCGTGCCGCCGACGTACTCAACGCCGGCGAGAAGGTGGCGATCCTCATCGGCCAGGGCGCACGCGGGGCGCGAGCCGAAGTCGAGGAACTCGCCGACGTACTCGGCGCCGGGGTGGCCAAAGCCCTCCTGGGCAAGGACGCCCTCCCCGACGACCTGCCGTATGTCACCGGAGCCATCGGGCTGCTGGGCACACGCCCCTCCTATGAGCTGATGCAGGAGTGCGACACTCTGCTCGTCATCGGATCCAGCTTCCCCTACACCCAGTTCATGCCGGAACTCGACCAGGCCCGCGCCGTGCAGGTCGACATCGACCCCTTCATGATCGGCCTGCGGTACCCCTTCGAAGTCAACCTCGTCGGAGACGCGCGGGAGACCGTCAGGGCCCTGCTCCCGAAGCTGAAGCGCAAGAAGCACGGGTCGTGGCGGAAGAAGATCGAGAAGAACACCGCCCGCTGGTGGAAGGTCATGGAACGGCGCGCCGCCGTGGACGCCGACCCCATCAACCCCGAATACGTCGTCCACGCGCTCGACGCCCTCCTCCCCCACGATGTGATCCTGGCAGCCGACTCCGGCTCGGCCGCCAACTGGTACGCACGCCACCTCCGCATCCGCGGGACCATGCGCGGCTCGCTGTCCGGCACGCTCGCCACCATGGGCCCCGGCGTCCCGTACGTCATCGGCGCCAAGTTCGCGCACCCCGACCGGCCGGCAGTGGCCCTCGTGGGAGACGGGGCCATGCAGATGAACGGCATGGCGGAGCTCATCACCGCCGCCAAGTACTGGCCGGACTGGCGGGACCCCCGGCTGATCGTCGCCGTGCTCAACAACCAGGACCTCAACCAGGTCACCTGGGAGATGCGCGCGATGTCCGGCGCCCCCCAGTTCCTCCCCTCCCAGGCCCTCCCCGACGTGCCGTACGCGGACTTCGCCCGCTCCATCGGCTTGGACGGCGTCCGTGTGGAAACACCGGGGGAAGTGGAATCCGCCTGGCACAAGGCGCTCGGCGCGGACCGCCCCTTCGTCATCGACTTCCGCACCGACCCGGCCGTACCTCCGATCCCTCCGCACGCCACCCTCGATCAGATCGAGGCCGCGGCCGCGGCCATCGTCAGGGGCGACACCGACCGTGCGGACATGGTCCGGCAGGGCGTCAAGGCCAAGATCCGGGAATTCCTGCCGGGCATGAGCCACCGTCAGGAACGGCGGGATTGACGCCGCCGCCGTGGTCCGAAGTGGAGTGGTTCAGCTCTCCGGGCCGTCGCTGAGGCGTACCGCCGCCTCGAGGAGTTGGGCGTGGACGAACGCCTGCGGCAGGTTGCCGCGGAGCTGGCGCCAACGAACGTCGTACTCCTCGGCGGACAGCCCCGGCGGGCCGCAGGCGGCCCGGGTCCAGCTTCTCCGTCCCCGCCCGGGTGCCGATCTCCAGGACGAGGTCATGTGTTTCTCCCGAGGCCACGGTGAAGTCCGTCGCCAGCAGGCCCTGCCGGCCGAGGGTGGCGCCGGCCGCTCCGGTGAGGTGCAGGTGCAGTCCACCGCCGTGGGTCGACCAGGTTCCGTCCTCCAGCCGCAGCGTCACGCGCGCGTCGCCGCGCACCGCGCGAATACGGCGCAGCAGGACCAGCCGGTCCGGGGTGGCGGGCATGGCCAGCGCCTCCCGGCATTCGATCACGGTGTCGCCGGTGGTCCAGCGGCCGACGTGGATGAGGGTGCCTTCCTCGTAGGAGCCGCCCCAGACGTTCCAGTGGCCCTCCGGGCCGAGGATGTACCCGAGTACCCGGCTGTGGCACGGCAAGCGGTGGAAGGTACGGCGCCTGCCCGGCGGATCCGGCGCGGCCGCGGTGATTGGACCCGCTTCTCGCGGCTACCCGGCGCTGAAGGCCACCGGAAGGAGGTGCGTCATCATGACCACGCCTGGATCCCGCATCGAAGAACACCCGGATCTGATGGAGCTCAGGGCCCGCTACGAGCGCGCGGCCACGACTCCGCAGGCCCGGGCCGTGGAAGGTCTGACCCTGCTGGCCGGTCTGTACCTGGCCATTTCTCCGTGGGTGGTGGGCTTCTTCGATACCGCGACAGCGCTGACCGTCAACAACCTCATCACCGGACTGGCAGTCGCGGTCCTGGCACTGGGCTTCGGTTCGGCCTACGAGCGCACCCACGGCCTGGGCTGGGTCGTGGCGGCGATCGGCGTCTGGACGATCATCACGCCCTGGGCCGTCTACGGCCCCTCGCCCACCACGGGCACCATGGTGAGCAACGTGATCACCGGCGCGGTGATCTTCCTCCTCGGGCTGGCCACCTCGGCCTTCGGGATGAAGGGCAAAACCCGAGCGCAGCAGCGGTGAGGGGCCCGGGCGAACGGCCGGGACGCCACGGGCGTGAGATCGTCGTCGTGACCGGCGCAAGCGCCGGCATCGGCCGCGCGACCGCCCACGCCTTCGCCGCCCGGGGCGCGGCGGTCGCCCTGCTGGCGCGCGGTGCGCGGGGGCTGGAGGCAGTGGCGGACGAGGTGTGGTCGGCCGGTGGCCTTCCCCTGCCCATCAGCGTCGACGTCTCCGATGCCGCGGCCGTGGACGCGGCGGCCACCCGGGTGGAACAGGATGTGGGGCCCATCGACATCTGGGTGAACGCCGCCTTCACCACGGTCTTCGCACCCGTCCAGGAGATCGAGGCGGAGGAGTTCGAGCGGGTCACCCGCGTGACGTACCTGGGGTTCGTCCACGGCACCCAGGCGGCCCTGCGCCGCATGGTGCCCAGGGACCGCGGCACCATCGTGCAGGTCGGCTCCGCCCTCGCCCATCGGGGCATCCCCCTGCAGTCCGCCTACTGCGCGGCCAAGCACGCCATCCAGGGCTTCCACGAATCCCTGCGCTGCGAGCTCCCGCACGACCACAGCCGGGTACGGGTCACCATGGTACACCTGCCCGGCGTCAACACACCCCAGTTCAGCTGGGTGCTCTCCCGCCTGCCACGGCACCCCCGGCCCATGGCGCCGATCTACCAGCCGGAAGTGGCCGCGCAGGGGATTCTGTACGCCGCCGACCACCCGAAACGACGCGAGCACTGGGTGAGTGGATCAACCGCCGCGACACTGATCGGGAACAGGTTCGCCCCAGGACTGCTCGACCGGTACCTCGCCCGCACCGGCTACTCCTCCCAGCAGACGGACCGGTCACGCGCCCCGGACCAGCCGACGAACCTCTGGGCCCCCGCCGACGACGCCAATGGCCGCGACCACGGAACGCACGGGGCCTTCGACAACCAGGCGACGAGCCACAGCACCCAGCTGTGGGCTTCCCAGCACCACGGGCTCCTGGCCGCCGTCGGCACGGCCGCCGGGGCCGTCGCATGCGCCGTGGCCGTACGGCGCGCCAGGAACTGAACGACGGACCGAAGCGACGAAGCGAGGAGATGGGGACATGCACCAGCGGGACGCGGATACATCCGGGCTGCGGGTGGTCGTGGTGGGCGCCACCGGCAACGTCGGCTCCGCGGTGGTGCGGACGCTGGGCGAGGAGGCTGCCGTGTCCTCGGTCCTGGGGCTCGCGCGCCGCGTTCCGGACTGGGCGCCGGAGAAGACGGAGTGGCGCGCCGTGGATCTCGGTGACCCGGATGTGGAGCTGGAGCCGCACTTCCGCGGTGCGGATGTGGTGGTGCATCTGGCCTGGCTGTTCCAGCCCACCCGCGAGCCGGTCACCACGTGGCGCACCAATGTGCTGGGCAGTGTGCGTGTCTTCGAGGCCGTGGCCGCCGCGGGCGTTCCCGCCCTGGTGTACGCGTCGTCGGTGGCCGCGTACTCGCCGGGGCCGAAGGACCGCGCGGTCGACGAGTCCTGGCCCACCCATGGCTGGCCCGAGGCCGCGTACACCCGCGAGAAGGCGTACCTGGAGCGCTTCCTCGACGCTTTCGAGCAGCGCCATCCGGACCTGCGGGTCGTGCGGATGCGCCCCGGTTTCCTGTTCCAGCGGCAGTCCGCCTCCCAGCAGCGCCGGCTCTTCGGCGGGCCGCTGGTGCCGGGCAGCGTGGTGCGGCCGGGGCTCGTGCCCGTCGTCCCGGAGGTGCCGGGGCTGCGGTTCCAGGTGCTGCACACCGAGGACGCCGCCGCGGCCTATCGCGCCGCCACCATCCGGGACGTACGTGGCGCGTTCAACATCGCGGCCGAGCCACCGGTGGACGCCGGCGTTCTCGCGGAGATCCTGGGTGCGCGATTGCTGCGGGTGCCCCGGCCTTTCCTGCGGGGCTGTGTCGCGGGTGCCTGGAAGCTGCGTCTGGCACCCGCTTCCGCGGAGCTTTTCGATGCGGTGCTGCGGGTCCCGCTGATGGACACCACACGCGCCCGGAAAGAGCTGGGGTGGGCGCCCCGGCACACGGCTGCGGAGGCGGTCGAGGAGTTCCTGCGCGGGCTGCGGCGGGGAGCGGGCGGCCCCACGGCGCCGTTGGCCGAGGACTCGCCTGCGGGTCGCGCCCACGAGGCGGCGACCGGCGTGGGCAAGCGGCCCTAGGGCTCCGGACCGGACGGGCTCGTTTCCCCCTCCATCGCCTGGGAACACGGGGAGGCCAGGCCGTGCGGGCCACAGCCGTGGCACCGCACAGCGAGCGGTTCGATCAGAACGGAGACCCCGATGTTCCGAGCATTGGCAGACGTGATCCGGGCTATCGGTGGGGCCATCGCCACCGTCGTCACCCTGCCCTTCCGCGCGATAGCGCGGCTGTTCGGCGGCGCCGCGGACACCGCCCACGGACGCCACTGAAGGTGGCGCTGATCACCGGTGGCGACTCGGGCACAGGCCGTGCGGTCGCCCTGCCCGAAGCGCCCCTGGGCCGTCCGGCCCAGCCGGAGGAAGTCGCCCCGGCGTACGTGTACGTGGCCTCGGACGCGGATGCGAGCCACACGGTGGGCGAGGTGATCACTGTCACCGGTGGAGTCGTGGACACGCGCTGAACACCCCCGCCCCATGGACGAGTTACGGGTCATGACGATGAACGTCCTGGCGCCCGAGTATGCCGATGGCGCCGGTCGTCGTTCCGCGCTGATGCGGGAGCTCGAGCGCCGGGCCCCGGATGTGCTCGCGCTCCAGGAGGTGACCCGGGCGGACGTGCGGGCCCTCGCCACCGAGGGCTGGCATGTCGTGCCGCACCCTCGGTGGTCGGCCGACGGCATCGGGGCGGTCCTGGCCGCCCGTACGTCCTGGGAGTCCGTTGCCACGGACACCCTCCAGGTGACCGGGCGGACAGCTCGCACCGACTGGTGTGGTGTCGTTGCCGCGCGACTTCCGCTGTCCGAGCCTTTCGGGCCGTTGCTCGTCGTACGAGCGCGAGCGGCAGGCCCTGGCCACAGCCCGTCTCGTCGAAGGACTGATCGCGGACCAATCGGTGGGCCATGCGGTGTTGTTGGGAGACTTCGACGCCACCCCCGATGCCGCGAGCATCCGCTCACAGGAGGGCTCGGGCCCGGGGGCGGGGCGCTGTACGGGGCACTGATCTGCTGGGCCATGGGAACGGACGTGATCTACGCCTGCCAGGACCGGGAGGCCGATGTGCGGGCCGGGGTGCGGTCGGCCGCCGTGGTGCTGGGGCGCCGTAGCCGGGTGCTGGTGGGCGGCGTGTACGCGGGGTGTGTGGCGGGCGGGCGTTCGGCACCAACCCCCTGCGCGGACTGCTCATTCTCGTGGCCGTGCTCGCCGGGCGGGTCGGTACCCTCGGCTGAGGGACACGGACCCTGGAGGTGCTGGTGGGACTGCGGGAACGGATCTCGGCGGAACTCACGGCGGCCATGCACGGCGGGGATCTCAAGCTGGAGCGGTACGCGGGGCCGCCGGGTGACCCCGGGCTGTTCGGGATCGCGCCGGGAGATCCGGTGTGGCGGGTGCACGGGCACGCCACCGGGATGCTCACCGGCGGGTTCGCCGCGCTCATGCTCCAGTCGCTGCATCCGCTGGCCATGGCGGGCGTCGACCAGCACTCCGACTTCCGCGCCGATCCGGTCGGGCGGCTGAACGGAACCGTACGGTTCATCACCACGACCACCTTCGGCTCCACGCCCGCCGCCCGCGAGGTGATCGACCTGGTGCGTCGGATCCACACCCGGGTGCACGGCACCGCCCCCGACGGGCGGCCGTACCGCGCGGACGACCCCGACCTGCTCACCTGGGTGCACACCGCCGAGGTACGCAGCTTCCTCGCCGGCCACCAGACCTACGCACCCCGGCCGCTCCGGCTGACCCCCGCCGAGTGCGACGCCTACTATCGCCAAGTCGCCCCCGTGGCCGAGGCGTTGGGCGCCCGGAACGTACCGCGCACGTCCCTCGAGGCCGAGCGCCACCTGACCCGCCTCCGCCCCCACCTCCACGCCACTCCGGCCGCGTTGGACTCGGTTCTGTTCCTCCGCCGCTTCGGACGCACACGACGGGAGCGGCTGGTCGTCGGCCTGCTCACGAACGCCTCGGTCGGACTCCTCCCCGACTGGGCCCGCACCGAACTCGGCATTCACCGCCCGGCCCCCGTCCGCACCGGCTGGGACCGGCCCCTCGCGACGGCCGTCGGACGCACCCTCCAGTGGGGGCTCGGGCCCTCCCGGATCCAGGCCGCCGCACGGGGACGGCTGGCGGGGACGCGGCAGCGATGACGTCGAGATCTTCGCGGCGGGGACCTTCGACCGCCTCCTGGCCCTGGCCCAGGGCACCACTGCGGGCTCGCGGCGGGACATCAAGGCCACCATCCCCGAACGCGCCGATCAACTCGCAGGCCGAGCCCGCTTCGGAGCCGCCCGAGAACGAAGAGGCAGGGCGGCTGCGGATGGCCGCCCTGCCGGGCGGTGGCATGCTCGTCGCGGGATGATGGGGGGCGGTGTAGGTGCCGGTCCCGGACACGTTGCCCCTGCGGCGCACACGGCCGCCGTCGTACCGGGCCGATTCCAGGCGCACGTTGCCGGCGGCCGTCGGGGAGGTCGACGGCGCTGTCCCACCGGCACGACACCGACGACGCCGACGATGCCGTCGCGGACGAGCACGTCCGATCGTCCGCGTACCAACGCCTCGTCTCGGTAACCGCTTCCTCGCGGAGCCGCGACCGAGACCGCGCGATGGTGGCCACGTTCCGGCAGTGGTCGGCCGCACTACTGCCAGAGATCGACCAGCTCAAAACGGAAGGGAACCGCGAGTTCATCCACCGCCGTACCCACGACTGGCTGTTCTGTCTGTCCATCAAGGACAGACACGAAACATCGCGAAGAACCGAGCCAGAAGCCGCAAGCCGAGAACGCAATGAGTCGGTAGTGGCAATGGGCAGGCGCGCCGACTACCTCACCCGGCAGGCACACAACACCGCACAGAGACCCCGAGGGCGCCACCCAATTCCGCTCCGTGCCCCCTTGGCATTCACCGCGACATTCACCATGGCAACTCAATCATGAAAGCACCCGCCTTTGCTCAAGTAATGGCAAAGATGCTGCCCAGAACGCGCATGATTCCACCTCGGCGGCGACATCGAGAATGCCAAGTCGCTTCATGTTCTCCATACATTCAGCTCTCCCTCCCCGTGAGCGGCATGATCAATCCATAGGGTCCTTGAGGCATATGAAGGAAGGGACCCATGGAAGAACTCCGCGCAATCCGGGCTCGCGGTATCACGAAGGGCTTCGGTGATGTCGTCGCCCTGGACGGCATCGATCTCGATGTGTCGCAGTGTCAGATCCACGGCCTGGTCGGACCGAACGGCGCCGGAAAGACGACGTTGCTCGGCCTTCTGCTGGGGCTCGCGGTGGCCGACCGCGGTCGCCTGGAGATCCTGGGTACGCCGGTCGAGCGGGCACTCGACACTCCCGACGGTGTCGCCGGCTTCGTGGACGGCCCCGCTCTCTACCCCTCGCTCACTCCACGGCAGAACCTCGCCGCGCTGGCCGCGCTCCGCGGCCACGACGCGCGCACGGCGGGGATCGACGACGCGCTCGCCGAGGTCGGTCTCACCGACGTCGCCGACGACCGTACCCGCGGCTTCTCCCTCGGCATGCGCCAGCGACTCGGGCTCGCCGCCGCCCTGCTGTCCAAGCCCCGGCTGCTCGTCCTCGACGAACCGTCCAACGGCCTCGACCCGGCGGGCAAGAAGCATGTGCACGGTGTCCTGGGCCGGCTCGCGGCCGACGGGACCGCTGTCGTGCTCTCCAGCCACAACATGGACGACCTCGAGGCGCTGTGTTCCGAGGTGACCATCCTCGCCGCCGGACGCGTCGTCTTCTCCGGCCCGCTGAGCGAGCTGGCCACCGAGAGCCGTGCACTCGACTACCGGCTGCTCACCTCCGACCCGCAGACCGCGCGCCGGCTGGCGGACGACGCGCCGGGGATACAGGTCGTCGATGACGCCGGGGTACGGCAGGACGCCGAACCGCTCGTCGTACGAGCCCTGATGCCCGCCCTCGACCAACTCGTGGTGCGGCTCGTGGAGAAGGGCGTCGCGCTGCGCGAGCTCACTCCCGTGGTGTCGCCGCTCGAAGCCGCGTTCCTCGCCCTCACCGAGCAACAGCAGGAGCAGCAGCAGGGGCAGGAGGCGGGCAGATGACCGCGACCCTCACCCGGAGCGGGGAACAGGGACACGAGCAGGTGTCCGGGGGCCGTCACGTCCCCGTCTCCCGCGCCTGTCGCTTCGAGCTCGTCAAGCTCGTCTCCCAGTGGCGGATCCGCCTGCTGGTCCTCGCCTGCTGGGTCGCTCCCGCCCTCTTCGTCGCCGGCACGAGCCAGCAGAGCACCCTTCCCGTCGACACCCTCTTCGGGCGCTGGATGCTCGCCTCCGGGTGGGCCGGGCCACTGGTGATGCTCGGTTTCGCGGGGACCTGGGCGCTCCCGCTGCTGACCTCGATCGTGGCCGGTGACGTGTTCGCCTCCGAGGACCGGCTGGGCACCTGGCGCCATCTGCTCGTGGCGGTCCGCTCCCCCCGGCGGATCTTCATGGCGAAGGCGGTGGCCAGTCTCACCGTCCTGCTGCTGCTCGTGGCCGGGCTCGCGGTCTCCGCCACCGTCGGCGGCCTCCTCGTGGTCGGCAACCAGCCGCTTGTCGGTCTCGACGGCCATCTCCTGGCACCGCCGGACGCCGCCGTCTCGGTCCTGCTCTCCTGGGTCTGCGTCCTCGCTCCGACCCTGGCGCTCGCCGCACTCGGCCTCCTCGGGTCGGTCACGCTGGGCCGGTCCCCGATGGGGCTGCTGGTGCCCGTGCTCGTCTCGCTCGCGATGGCGGTCGCCCAGATGCTGCCGCTTCCGGTGGCCGTGCGCGTCGCCCTGCCGAGCTACGCCTTCATCTCCTGGAACGGTCTGTTCACCAGCCCCCGGCAACTCGGCCCGCTGCTGATCGGCATCGTTGTCAGCCTCGTGTGGGCCGTGGTCGCGACGGCGCTGGCGTATGTGCTCTTCGTACGGCGCGACTTCACCAACCTGGCCCACGACGGTTCGGGCCGCCGCGCGATCACCGTCGGAGCCCTGCCGCTCGTCGGGGTGGCCGCCGCTTCGTTCGCGGTCGTCGCCGCGACGACCTCGGCGACGGGCTCCGGGATCGAGCAGGACAAGGTGCAGCGCTCGCTCGCCACGGCGTTCGCGCACCTGTACCGCATGCAGACCGACCAGCTCAACCGACCCGCCGTCACCGAGGCCCAACTGAAGGCCACGGCGTCGTGCAACAAGGGAAGCACCAGGGTCGCGGCGGAAGGCCCGGGCAACGACTGGCGCTGCGTCGTGACCTGGCATCTTCCCGGCGTCGAGGCCACAGGGCAGGCCATCTACCAACTCGACGTCACTCCGGACGGGCGGTTCATGGCCGATGGCGATGGACCGAAGGAAGTGAACGGCTACTTCCTGGTGCGGACCCCCGACGGGGACGCACCGAACCCGCTGTGGCAGTTCGACGGCAACGTCGAGCTGCTCGACACCACCCCGAAGGGATAGCACCCCATGCAGGTAACTCGCCGCCGCAAACCGGCCGAGGAAGCTCGGTTCAGTCTCCTCAGCAGACGCATCGGGCGCCGGATGCCGCTGCTGACGGCGGGCACCACCGCCGTCGCCCTCGTGGCCGCCGGCACGGCGCTCGCGCAGACCCAGCAGTTCGGCACGGACCAGGTCGGTCAGGTCACCAAGAACGGCCAGGTCGTCTCCGACGACCAGTACATCGCCCCGTACGGCGACCGTCTGACCATCAACCAGGGCAAGATCATGTCGTCCTCGGTCAGCCCGGACGGCACGCACATGGCCGCCTCGGTCACCGACGGTGGCGCGGCCCTGGCCATCGTGGACCTGAAGAACTGGAAGACGCAGCAGCTCGTCAGCAACGCCGCGTCGTCGAACCCCCGCATCAGCAGCAACAACGTGGGCCAGGAAGGCCCGACGTACTCGCCCGACGGCAAGCAGCTGTGGCTGGGCCAGCCGGACGGCTACACCGTGTTCACCGTG
Organism: Streptomyces sp. NPDC021212; assembly: GCF_044332925.1. Classification (NCBI taxonomy): domain Bacteria; kingdom Bacillati; phylum Actinomycetota; class Actinomycetes; order Kitasatosporales; family Streptomycetaceae; genus Streptomyces; species Streptomyces sp. NPDC021212. The sequence goes on along the minus strand of NZ_JBIRPZ010000001.1, from coordinate 144,513 downwards.
AACGCGGACGGCAGCGTCGCCGGCCCGAGGACCGTCAGCATCCCGGCGCAGGGTTCCCAGCAGGCCCTGGTGGGCGCGGCGGTGTTCTCGGCCGACGGCAAGACCGTGTACTCCGCGGTCAACGGCCAGAACCGGGTCGTCGCCATCGACGCCGCGACCGGGACCATCCAGCAGAGCTGGAACGTGGGCAACGCCCCGCGTGGCATGGTCGTCGTCGGAAACAAGCTCTACGTGAGCAACGAGGGCGGTCGCCCGGCCAAGCCCGGCGAGCCCACGATCAACTCGTACGGCACGCAGGTACTCGCCGACCAGAAGACCGCCGCCACCACCAGCGGCACGGTCAGCGTCATCGACCTGGCGCACCAGGACGCCGCGGTCTCCAGCATCGAGGTCGGTCTGCACCCGACCGCCGTGTACGCCAAGAACGGCGCGGTGTTCGTCACCAACACCGCCGACAACAGCGTGTCGGTCATCGACACGGCGAAGGACAAGGTCGTCCAGACCATCTCCACCCAGCCGTGGGCCGCGGCCAAGGTGGGCTACGAGCCCGACGCGGTGACCCTCACCGACGACGGTCACCTGCTGGTGACCCTCGGCCGCGCCAACGCCGTCGTTGTCTACAAGTACACCTCCGCGCAGGAGCCGGTCTCTTACGTCGGCCTGCTGCCCACGGACTACTTCCCCTCGGAGATCACCACCTCCGGCAAGGAGGTGTACGTCTCCAACACCCGTGGCATCGACGCCCGCCGTAAGGCCACCGGCGGTCGCGGCACCCACGACACGACGTCGAGCGTGCAGAAGTTCACGCTGCCCGACGACAGCGTGATCAAGTCCTACACCGGCAAGGTCTTCCAGCAGAACGGCTGGAACGGCGAGTCGCTCAAGAAGTCCGACGGCTCCCCTGCCAAGCCGGTGCCGGTCCCGGTCAAGCTCGGCGATCCCTCGACGATCAAGCACGTCTTCCTGCTCGTCAAGGAGAACCGGACCTACGACCAGGTCTTCGGCGACATGCCGCAGGGCAACGGCGACCCGTCGCTGACCGAGTTCGGTGAGAACGTCACGCCGAACCAGCACGCCCTGGCCAAGCAGTTCGGCCTGTACGACAACACGTACGACATCGGCACCAACTCCGCCGAGGGCCACAACTGGCTGATGCAGGCCGACGACCCGGAGTACACCGAGTCATCGGCCGGTGAGTACACCCGCAGCTACGACACCGAGGACGACGCCCTCGGCCACCAGAAGACCGGCTTCATCTGGACCGGTGCACAGGCGGCCGGCAAGTCCGTCCGGGACTTCGGTGAGTTCCAGCAGTTCCTGACCAAGCCGTCGGGCGCCAGCTGGCAGAACCTGTACTGCGACAGCAAGAACATGGCGGCGACCGGCCAGGACACCGCCTACCCGCTGAACTCGACCTCGCCGATCCCGTCACTCAACGACGTGTCGGTGCACGGCTTCCCGAAGTTCGACACCAGCGTCCCGGACATCTACCGGGCACAGATCTGGAAGAAGGACTTCGAGAAGAACGGACCGGCGAACCTGAACATGCTCTGGCTCTCCAGCGACCACACCGGTGGCCCGGTGAGCGCCGCCTCCCAGGTCGCGGACAACGACCTCGCCGTGGGCCGGATCGTCGACGAGATCTCGCACAGCAAGTACTGGAAGGACTCGGCGATCTTCGTCGCCGAGGACGACTCCCAGGCGGGTCTCGACCACGTCGACGGCCACCGTGCCCCGGTCCAGATCATCAGCCCCTGGGCCAAGCACGGCACGGTGGACAGCCATTACTACTCCCAGATCACGATGATGCGGACCATCGAGCAGATCCTCGGGATCCAGCCGATGAACCAGAAGGACACCGCGGCCACCCCGATGGCCTCGGCGTTCACCCAGAGCCCCGACTACACGCCGTTCAAGGGGCTGCCCAACCGGACCTCGCTGACCGCCGGTGTGAAGACCGCGCCGTCCTGTGGTCTGGACACCCCCGCGGCGCAGGACCTGAAGGCAGCGGCCGTGCCGTCACCCTCGGTGCCGGCGGACATGAAGGATGTCGCCGCCCAGTGGGACCAGTGGAAGCAGAAACAGCGGCTGACCGGTCCCCACGCCGTTCCGGACTACGCTCCCCCCGCCCAGATGAACCACCTCACGTGGTACGAGACCCACAACTGGGCGAAGCCGTACCCGGGTGAGAAGAAGATCTACGCTCCGCAGGACGTGCCGGGCGCCGCCATCCCGTCGGCGGAGAACGACGGCTGACGCAGGCTCACGTGCCGGGTGGCCCCTGATCGGCATCATCGCCGGTCAGGGGCCACCTGAGAAAGTGAGGCGCCGTCCCCTCGGACTCCCCGCCGTCTCCCTACGGCGCATCGAAGGCAGCAGTGAGCAACCTGGTGCGCAGTTGAGCGCTCAGCGCGCAGGAACGGAAGTTCCGGGAACGTGCGGGGACGCAGCAGACCCTCAGCGGCCCGAGGGGTGCTGGCGTCCCCCGGTGCCGCTGCGCTCCTGGCCACGGCGCTGGTCACCGGAACCCCGGCTACCGCTGCGGACAGCGGGCTCCATGCCAGCGGCGCCACCATCGATGGTCGCGCCGAACCGCTCGGAGTCGACGGTGCCCGCCCTCTGCTGGGTCGGAAGCTGAACACCGAGTCGCGCAACGTCGTGCAGTCGGCCTATCAGATCCTGGTCGCCACGTCCGCCGAGCGGTTGGCGCACTACCAGGGCAACGTCTGGGACAGCGGCAAACGCCGCTCCGACGAGTCCGTGGGGGTGCCCTATGGCGGTCATCACAGGCCGGGGCTCCCCTGCTGCGCAAGGAGTTCTCCCTGGACAAGGAGATGGCCGATGCGCGGGCCTACGTGGCCGGTCTCGGCTTCCACGAGCTGCGCCTCACGGCGCGAAGGTCGGCGACCGCGTCCTCGCACCGGCGAACACGCCCTACGACCGGCGGGTGTACGACACGTACGACGTGACCAAGGCACTGCGCAAGGGTGGCAACACCGTGGGGCTGTGGCTGGGCCACGGCTACGGCTACGGCTACGGCTACGGCTACGGGGAGAACTTCAGCCGGTACGGTTTCCGTTGGAACGGTCAGCGGCAGGCCATCGTGCTGCTGGACGTCAACTTCACCGACGGTACCCGGCGTCGCCTCACCACCGACCCGTCCTGGAAGTGGTCCGTCGGGCCGATCACCGCGGATGACCTGTACGACGGTGAGTCCTACGACGCCCGGAAGGAACAGGACGGGTGGGACGAGTCCGGCTTCGACGACCGTTCCTGGAAAGGCGTGTCGATGGTCGACGCGCCGCAGGGTGCGCAAGGGGTGCGGACGGCACGCGCATCACTCTGCGTACGGCCGAGGAGCTCAACGCCGACGGCACGCTGGACACCGCCACCAATCGGGATGCCGCGGCGACCGATTCCTTCACCCTGGCGGGGACGGGCTGTCGCGAGACGTCAGGAGGGCCACACCGATGCGGTCCCGGACTTCACCTGGCGGCTCAAGGACCGTAGCGCCGGTGGGGGCACGCCGCCCGATTGTCTGTCGGGTCGTCAAAACCTTCGTTTCCGCGGCATGATGACCGGCGGCCACCCGGGCACCGTAGGTAGCCAGACGTGTCGTGCCGGCCGTTCGGCCGTCGGAAAACGCCCAGGTGTGCAGGGCCTCGCCGCCAGTACCCAGACCGTTGTCCGGGCCGGGGTCGGGCCGGTGACGAAGCCGTCGAGGGAGACCGAGACATCAGCGATGACGCGATTCATGCCAGGGCAGACCCGATCAGCCGCCCGAACTCCCCGCCTCGATCGCCCGCATCAGGAACGGGAACGCCTTCCCGAGCTCGCGCGCCCAGTAGGGCCACGTGTGCGTGCCGACGTAGGTCTCGAAGGTCACGTCAAGCTCAAGGCGGGTCACCCGCTTGACGAACTCCCGATTTTGGAGCAATTGGGCAGCCTCGAATCGGACCGAGACGTCAGAAGGATCGGTTTCAGGCGGATCCAGTGGTCCGATCCTTCCATTACCGCAGGACACATACAGCTTCGTGCCACGTAGCCGCTTGACGAGATCTGCCGGGTTGTGCGCTGCCCACACGACGCGCTGCGCCGTTGGATCGCCGAAGAGGCTGAGCGCGTCGTACCCGTTCGGGGTGATATGCGTCTGCAGGAGCCACGTTGGGTACGGGTCGGAGGAAACTGGCTCGACGGTCGGGTGGAGCGTATCGAGCGTGCCGCTGAAGGACGCCGCGGCCTGGAAGAAGCCGGGATGGCGAGCCGCGTACGACATCGCACCGAAGCCCCCCATCGACAGACCGGCAACCGCGCGCCGGTCGGCGGCGCGCAGCCCCCGCGCGAGGATCTGCGAGAGCTCCACCAGGTGGAACGTTTCCCAGCCTGGCTTGTTGCCCGCACCACGGGCCCACCAGTCCGTGTAGAAACCGAGCTCCCCGCCGTCCGGCATGACCACCAGCACGTCGCGCTTCCGGACGAGGCGCGCGATATCGCTGTACTGCGCCCACGACAGATAGTCGCCGTAACCACCGTGGAGAAGGTAGAGGACCGGCCATGAGGCACTGGACCGCGACCTGAACCGATACGGAAGGATGATGCGCACCGACGCGGTATGGCCCAGTGCAACCGAGTCGATCGTGATGTCCACCGTCCGCGGATCATGGAAGTTCTGCGCGATCACGCTCGCGCCGTTGTCGGCCTGAACTCCGACGAGGCGCGGTTTTCGCGCATCACGGCCGCTTGCCAGAGCGACACCCTGCGACATCGTCGCGGCGACTCCGGCTGTCGAAGCAGCCCCGAAGAAGCGCCTCCGATTGAGCGTCGTCATCGTGCGATCTCCCCTGCGACGGATTGGATCGCTCCTCCCCTCACACCGCCGCACTATGCCCCGCATGTGAACTGAGTTCACTTTTCAGACATAATGCCGACTTACTACAGCCGCGTGCGGCGACACCGTCGCGACCGCTTCGGGAGCAAATCCAGTAAAACACACCCGAATACGGCACTTTCATTACCGCGCCGTCGCGCATCACCATCTGGCGAGGGAAACTGAAGCGACTTCAATTATGGTCGAAAAATACAGATACCGCTTCACGCGTGTCAAGAAGTCGATCCCGACGCCGGAGCGCGCCCCGCTCGAAAAGTGATCGCTCACCCAGCCGTGAGGAACACGGACGTGGCCGTCGCCGCGCTCCGCGGTGGAATCCGGGCGAGCAGCCTGGACGCGAGGCCGGGGGTGCGATGCGAACCTCGCGGGCCGCGTCACCCAGCTGATGACCGGCCTTGGCGACTCGGCGCGCTGCGCGAGCGGCTGGGCGGAAGTGATGCCGGGTGGCAGGACGCCTACGACGACTACAGCGGCACGATCCCCCTGGCCCTCGCCCTGGAAGGATCCCTGGCCGCCCTGCCGGGCCCCGACGCTGCCTCGGCGGAGCCTGCGGGCCGACCCGAACTCCCCTGTCGCATACGCCAGGCCGGTCAGGCACCCGAGGAGGCCCGCGCCACCATGGCGCCCTTCCGGACGGGCTGAACCCGCGGCCAGTCCGTCAGGACGACGCCGCGCGACCACGGCGCAGCAGGCGAAGGAGAGCACCCATGACGTGCCAGCACCCTTCCTCGCCCTCGGACGCGAGTCGGAATATCGAGCGGGCATGCGCCCTCACCAGGAAAGCCACGGTTGCCGAGGCATGGCATGACGCCTGCCGACGGCCGGCGGCCGGATCAGGAGTGCGGCAGGAAAGCTTCGGGAAAAGCGTCTATGGTGGGGCACAGGTGTTTGAGTGCCGCAGTGAGTGAATGGCAGTCGAAGAGCGCCGAATGTTCTTCTCCGGCTGCAGGTTTGGCCAGGCCGAGGACCTGCCATAGACGTCCGACGTTGACCGACGCCGTCACTGGTGCGACGGAATTCAGCCAGGGGCGGAGATTCAAGAAGTGGGCAGCGAGGTAGCCGTTCTTGACTTCCTCGCCCCGCCCTCGCGCCCACCCCACGTTCTCCCCGAGCACCATCATGTCGTTGCCGTAGGAGAGCACGGTCTGCCCTCGGCAGAACCCCAGGAAGTCGCCGAGTGCCTCTGCCGGACGGCGCCCCTCCCTGTCCACCGCCTCCTGGCCGATACCAGTGAGATCGGTGAAATACGGAGACAGTTGTGGATTAGCCACAGGGCGTACAAGCGCTTCGTATTCCTCAACGACAGAGAAGTCCTCACGCAGGCGAAGCGCGCCTATCTGGACAATCTCGCGAAGTTGCCCTGGCGCCCCCCAGTCCTGCTCAAGAGCCCCCGGCCACGAAGTGAACTCAAGGTCGAACACGACGAATGTCGGCAAATCAAGCCTCCCCTGGCGCGCGTTGACGTCGCACCCTACCTCGGTTACCCACACACCGACATCAGTGCGGAATATTTTCCGCCAGGAACCACCATTACAGGAACTCCACAGCCTATTTGCGTACTATGCAATTTTTGTTTCCCCATGCATCAAGAGTCGCCTTCTACCTTCGGCTGGGCACCGCCTCGACGCCGATGAGATCCACAACGCGCGTACCTCGATCTCCGCGCACTTCGGGGCAGGCAACGGCGTATTGCTCGATGGGGCGAAGGTGCAGCCGACCGCCGCTCACCGCATCCCCGGCTTCTCCTGGCTCTACGCCCACCCCCAGGTCGTCAAGGTTGCCCGCGCCGCGCTGGGACCGTCCGACCTCACCTTCACCGGCCACAGCGACGCCCATCAGGGATTCACCCCGGGCTGGCACTGGGGCCGCCCGACGTAGTGAAGGTGGGCATCTATCGGCAGGAGTCGACGAGCGCCACCTGCCTGCGGGTGGACCCGGGCTCGCATTTGCGTCCGCACCTGGAGCCGGTGCGGCCCACCGAGGCGCTGATGGAGGCCGGCGACCTGGTGGTCTTCGACGTGCGGATCACGCATGCCGGAGCCAGGGCTCCCTACCCGGACTCGCCCGAACTCAACGCGCTGCGCGAACGCATCTCGGCCTTCGTCACGTTTGGCCGAAGCAGCGACCGCACAAGGAAGTTCGCGGCGGCCAACCCACGATGGGGTGATGCGGTGAGCACATCCCGGAAGCTGCCGACATCAGGTGGCCGGGAACCTGTCGCCCAGGCCCCTGGCCGGGCCTGGGCGGCTTGGGCGGCGGGCGCGCTCACCTAGGTCATCGCCATCTTCAACCGGGGCAGCTTGGGTGTCGCGGGGCCGATGGCCGCCGACCGCCTGGGCATCGATGCCACCGCTCTCTCCACGTTCAGCGCCGTCCAGCTCGCTGTGTTCGCCGTCACCCAGATCCCTGTCGGCCTGTTCGTCGACCGCTACGGGCCGCGGACGATACTGACCACCAGCCTGGCGGTGATGGCGGCCGGGCAGACGCTGGTCGCCGGCGGCGAGAACTTCCCCACAGTGCTTGTCGGCCGCGCTCTGCTGGGATGCGGCGACGCCATGGTGATGATCAGCGTGCTTCGGTTGATCACCGCGTGGTTTCCCGCCGCGCGCACCGCTGGCCGTACGCGACGCGCCACCCGGCAGCCCGTTGCTCGAATCGCACGATGCCGCACGGCTCACCCCGCGGACCGGCCTGGCCGAAGCGTGGCGGCAGCCCACGACGCCGCTGGGTCTGTGGCTGATGTTCACCGTCCACTTTCCCGTCCAGGTTTTCGTCCTCCTGTGGGCCTATCCATTCCTGACGCAGGGCCAAGGGCTGTCCGAGACAACCGCCAGCTACGTCACCGCGATACCGCTCGTGGTGACCATGGTGCTCGGCCCCGTATTCGGCCTGATCTCCGGCCGTCGTCCCGGCTGGCGCCTTCCGATGGTGCTCGGCATCGCTTTCACCACCGCCCTGACCTGGGCCATGGTGCTGCTGTGGCCTGCCCCACGGGTCCCCCTGCCTGTCCTGTTCCTGCTGGCAACCGTTCTGGGGCTGGGCAACCCCGCGGCGGTCTTCGGCCTGGACATAGCGCGCACCGGCAGCCCGCCCCACCGCGTCGGTGTCGCATCAGGCATCGCCAACATCGGCGGCTACACGGCGGCCCTGTCGGCCATGCTGCTGATCGGCGTTGGTTCTCGACCACACCCGCGCGCCCTCCGTCACACCCAGCTTCGCGGACTTCCGCATCGCGCTGGCCGGCCAGTTCGTGCTCCAGTTTCTGGGGCCGGCCTGCTGCTTCGGCACACGCACCACACCACGCCCTCGACAACCAGCACAGCGCGAGGACCCGGAATCCTGGACACGGCCAGGTCGGTTGATTGCGGGAGGTGGCGCCGTTGACGCCCTCACTTGGCCGATCTCACCTTCGTGCGTGCCCGAAGGCCTCCTGACGCTCGTCGCGGGCTGCCCGTGGCGGGCGGGGGCGCCGGGGCCGTCCGATCAGCACGGCCAGGTGCACCACGAGCATCACCACAGCGGTCACGGCGGCGCTGTGCCACAGCAGCGCGTTCATCCGGTCCGCCGAGAGGTACGCGCCCGCAGCCACCGCCACCAGGGCGCACACCGCGCGGTCGATGATGCTCTCCACCGACAGCAGGGTGGCGCGCGGAGCGCCCAGCGGCACGGCGTCGTTCACCAGTTTGCGCTGGATCGGATACGCGAAGCCGGTGACCGCCGAGAACAGGCAGAGCAGCGCCACCGCCGCCATCGGCCCGCCGAGGGTGATCCCGGCCAGGGACATCGCCATCGCCAGGCTCAGGACGGACACCATCGTCAGCGGTTTCAGCTTGCGGCCCAGCCACTGCGGCCGGGCCGCGCCCACGGCCTCGGCCACCGTCACCGCCGCCAGCACACCACCGTGCGAGGGCTCGGGGATGCCCTGGTCGATCAGGATCGGCTGGAACAGGTTCACCTGGCAGATCCGGGAGAGCGTGAAGACCGCCACACCCTGCACCATCACCAGGACCAGCCACGGGGAGCCGCGCAGATGGCGCAGCGCGCGCCCGGCCTCCTTCCACACCCCCGACCGGCGTGTCCCCGTCTCCCCGCCGGCCAGCCGTGGCAGGGCCATGGCACATGCCAGTGACGCCGCCGCGCTGGCCGCGCTGAGGACGTACGGCGTGGGCCGGGACAGCGCCATCAGGGGTCCCACCAGGGGCCAGCACATCACCTTCGCGGCCAGCCCGAGCGCCCGCGCGGTGCCCTCGGCGTGCAGATAGTGGTCGTCCGCGCCCTCCGCGTGCAGTGCGTCGTAGAGGTAGGCACTGGCCGCCCCGGAGGTGAGGGAGCGGCCCGCGGCGATGGCGAGGAAGTGGACCAGGAAGCCGGTGTAGTCGGGGGAGAGGACCGGGGCCAGGTTCGCCGCGGTCATCACCACGGCGCCCGCGCGCAGACAGTTGCGGGCGCCGATCCGGTCGGCCACCAGGCCGGTCGGGATCTCGAACAGGCAGAACGCGATGTAGTAGAGGGACTGGATGCCGAAGATCTGCGCGTCCGAGAGCCCGGCCTGCCGCTGGTAGGCGTAGAAGACCGGCATCCACCACAGCAGGTTGAACAGCAGCTGGAAACCGTTGTTGAGGGCGATGACCCGGCGTGCCCGGGCGGTGAGCGGGGTCCGTCCCTCCGCCGCTCCCCGGCGGAGGAACGGCACACGGCCCTTCACAGCGCGTACGGGCGGAGCTGGACCAGCTTGAAACCGCCCTCTTCGGTCATGAGCCACTCGATGTCCAGCGGATCATCCGGATCGCCCGGATCATCCGCGAAGTGCGACTGGAGCAGCCGCCCGGTGAGGGCGAGATCCGCCAGCCGCGCCCGGGCCGAGGACGGCAGGTCCGTAACCGAAGAACCGAGGTCCACGGTGCGACCCCCGCCCTCCACCGTGTTGTAGAGGTACTGCAACGGCAGCGCGCTGCCGTCGACGACGCTCTCGGGCGAACCGGGCGTGCAGTTGATGTAGACGTTGCGGAAGTCCTCGCGCCGCGTGGGGTTGCAGGTGACCAGCACCCCGCCGAGCTCGGCCGGGGCGTACTCCTGCACGATGACGCCCATGTAGGTGTCGTCCAGGGAGATGCCCGCCTCATGACGGAGCCGGACACTGCGCGGCGACACCAGGGAGGCCCACACCTGCCGTACGGCGTCGAGGAGTTCGTCCGTGCCGTGCACCGTGGTGATGGAGTCGTAGACCCCGGCGGCGGAAAAGCCGGGCAGGTCCTCGGCATTGGAGGAGGACCGCACCACCAGCCGCTTGCGGCACACCCGGTCCGCGAACGGGCCGGTGATCCGCGCGGCCACATCCTCCGGCACCGGGGTGCCGCGCACCAGCTGCTGGAGGCTCAGGCAGAGCGGGTCCAGCGCATCGGTGGCTCCCAGCTCCAGCGCCATCTTCAGCTTGCCGATGCCCTGTTGCAGAGCGGGCGAGGAGATCAGGAAGCGGTGCTGGAGGGCGAACGGCAGCGCCACGCCGTCGGGCGCGGTGACGGTGGCCGCCACGAACTCCGAGGCCGCCCGGCGCAGCGCCTCGGGGTCGGCGGATGCGGTCAGCCGGGAGGCGAGATGGCCGTACAGATCCTTCCGGGGCGGCCGGGCGTGCCCGTAGAAGGCGGTGAGATCGGCCGTGCGGCTGTCCAGCACATGGTGGAGTTCACCGAGGTTGGCGGCCTTGGTGCCGTAGCGGTCGCGGTCCTCTCGGCGCAGCCGGCGCAGTTCCAGGACGGGGACGTCCTCCAGCAGTGGCGGCTCCAGCCGGATTCGCTGCTGGTGCCATGCGGGCTCGTCCAGCTCCGGGACCTCGGGCAGCCGGACCAGGCTCACCTCGTCGTCCTGGACCCGGTAGCGAACCCACGCCCCGTCCAGCTCCTCCGACTCCACCAGCCGGGCCATGTCACGCACGATGGCGTTCGGGATGCCCCAGCCGGAGGCCAGCACATTGGTGTGGGACAGCGGGGTGATGGGGGCGGCGTTGATGAATCCGGCCACCCGTGGCACATCGTCGGGCAGACGGTCCATGGCCACGACGTCCGACCAGCCGAGGTCCGCGGTGTGCGCGCGGTACTCCTCGAGCGAGGCGAACCAGCGCAGCCGGCCGATGGCCTCCCCGGTGTTCAGCGGGGTGCGGGGTCGGCTGACGAACAGCTCGTGGCTGAGGATGCGCGGCAGCGTCACGTCGCTCACGGGGGCGAGTGCCGCTTCCTGGCCGTGGTTGGCGGGTTTCAGCAGCAACGGCAGCCGCCCGTCCACCCGCTCCCGGACGAAGTCGTAGAACTCCTGGAGCAAGGGGCCGTCCATGGTGTCGGCCTCGGTGGTCTCCAGCACCAGGAACGGTCGGTCCCGGCCCTCGGTGTCCTCGTCGGCGTGCAGCGACAGCACACCGAGCAGGAAGCGGCGGCCAGGATCGGTGTACACCGAGGCGTTGAACGCGTCGAGTCGGGCGTCGAGTTCGTCCAGGTCCATCCCGAGGATGCGGGTGGCCACGTAGTTGACGTGGAAGGGGTGGACGGCGGTGTCCAGCAGATGCCAGGTGTGCTCGGTGCGGTCGACCACCACCTTCAGATACGGGTGTCCGGCCAGCACTCCGGACAGCGATCGGAACAGCGGCAGCGACAGGTTCTCGCCGACCACGGTGGCATCGGTGCCGGGTGCGGTGGCCGGGCTCGGAAACGCGCTGATGCCGGTCATCATGGCCTCCCGGTGGCCGGGGCGGGCGGCAGGGCGGTGGGCAGGGCGTCGTTGAGCCTTTCGAAGTCACGTATCACCGTGACCGGATCGTCGGCCACCAGCAGACACAGCGCCGCCATGGTGTTCGCACCCGCCGCCGGGTCGTAGACCGGCACCGGGGCGCCGTCCGGCAGCGAGTGCTCGGCCACCTTCGTCAGCCGCGCCCCGGTGGAGGTCAGTCCGGAGCGCTGGACGGCGTCGAAGTCCCACAGCCGCCGGTCCGGCCACGGCGCGCCGGAGCCGTCCACCGCCAGCACCACCAGCGAGCCGGCCGCGCCCTTGGCGTCCGCGGCGCCCAGCACCGAACCGAACCCCGGATCGGGCCAGTCGACCTCGCGGCCGAGCAGCCGGTCGATGAGCGTGCCGATGACGTCCACCCCGAAGACCTCCTCGATCTGGGGGACGGTCATCGCGCCGCCGAACCGGGCAGCGGTCTCGATGACCCACATCCGTCCGTCGGCGCCCAGCTTGATCTCGGTGTGGGTGCCGCAGGTGCGCAGGCCGAGCGCGTCCACGGCGGCCGTCGCCAGCTCCACCACCTTGCGCTGGGCGTCCTCGGGGAGCAGGGCGGGGGTGATCCCGGCGCGCTCGGTGAACGGCTCGACGGTGGGCATCCGCCCGCTCAGGCACACCGGGTGATGGACGCCCTCGGCCACGACGCCCTCGACGCTGACGTAGTCGCCCCAGCCCGGCTCCTCGAACCAGTCCCCGGCCGTGCCCGTCACGATCTCCTCGACGAGGAAGTCGGCGTCCGTCCCGGCCACATGGAGCTCGGCGTAGCCCTCGCGGGCGGACTCCTCCATCACCTCGCGGGCCCGGGCCCAGGCGGGCGCGATGTCCTCCGGGCCGCGCAGGATCTGATGGGCGGTGGAACCGGCGCTCCAGGCCGCCTTCATCAGCATCGGGTACGGGATCTCGGCCGCGGCCTCGTGCAGATCGCGCTCGGTGGCCACGGAGCGGAACCGTGGCTGGGACACCCCGTGCGCGTCCCAGGTGCGGCGCATCATCCGCTTGTCCCGGGCCAGCACGCAGTGCGCACCGGCCCCGGCGAGACCCAGCCGCTCGCAGGCGTCGGCCACCGCCACCACGGCGTACTCGGACGGGGTGAACACCGCGTCGGCGCCGACGGCCTGCGCCTGAGCCGTGATGAGCGCGACGAGGTCCTGGGACGCGGCGTCCACGGGGGCGACCACCGAGGCGCACAGCCGGGTGACCGCCTCGTGGGCGGAGGGCGGAAGGGGACTGAGCACGAGCAGATGCGCTTCGGCCTTCGCGGCGACCCGGGACAGCGCGTACTCCAGCGGCGGCCCGCCCCTGGCGTAGACAAACAGCACCTTACTCATAGATAACGACTCCTCGGTTCAGAGTGTCTCGACGGCTCGACAAAAACCGGCGGGTTGGCACATCCGCCGCGATCCGGGCCCGTCAGCGAACCAGTCGGGCATGACGCGTACCCCCCGGCTCGGGGGTGGGCGCTCAGGCAAATGCCTGAATGTCACGAGGGTGCACGGTGAGCGAGGCCGTCAGGCATAGGTTTCAGCCCTTTTCGGGCCCTTTTGCGTTCCGGCTGGTTACGTCGCATGTGAGCGCGGGGCCTGGGCAATCCTTAGCCATGCCTTCGGCGGTCCGTACCCGGAGGCCGGACCGGAAAGGCGACTGGTGTCCGATATGGGCCTGCCCGTGTCATGGTGGGAAGCCGATGAGGGGCTGCGCATCGTCAACTGCGGCGGGGGTGCCTTCCACGACCCCGACACCGCACAGCGGTTCGTCGACGGTCTCGGCGGCACGGCCGACGCCGCGTGGGCAGGGGCGGTCGCCGAGCGCCGGGAGCCGGGGATCGACCGCCGCCAGGTCCGGTTCGGCGGGCGGCTGTTCGACGTCACCTCCTTTCCCGGCCGACTGGCCGGTGACGGCCGGGGCGGGTTCAGCGGGCTCGCGGTGGACATCAGCGCCCTGGAGCTCGGACGCCACGGCTACGCCGCGTTCACCGGCTTCGCCGACCTCGCGCCCGCCGCGGCGTTCATCCGCGACGCCCACGGCCGCTACCTGTGGGCCAACCACGCCTACGCCCATCTGTACGGCACCACCCCCGACGCCGTGATCGGCAGCAGCGTCATCGATGTCGACGCCCCCGAGGACGCGGCGACCTCTCTGACTCTGGACCGGCAGGTGCTCAGCTCGGGCAAGCCGGTGCGGCACACCATCGGCTACCACCGCCCCGACGGCTCACCCGGGCACGCGGTCGGCCACCGCTTCCCGGTGTCCGAGGGTGGCCGGACCTGTGTGGCCGGGATCTACATCGACATCACCGACCACACCCTCGCCCTGAGCCGACGGTGCGCCGCCGAGGAGGACCTCCAGGCGCTCAGCGAACACAGCGGTCTGCCCTGCGCCCTGCTCTCGCCGGGCGGCCGGATACGCCGGGTCAGCGCCTCGGCCGCGGAACTGCTCCGGGTCCATGCGCCCGATCTGCTCGGCCGCCCCGCCCACCGCTATCTGGCCCCCGCCGACGATCTGGCCGGGCTTCGCCACGCCTGGCGGGATCTGGTGAACCGACGCTGGCGCCGGTTCCAGACCTCCGCGGTCTTCCTCGACGCCCGGGGCGACGAGTGGCGGGCCCGAGTGCTGCTCACCGCCGTCAGCAGCGGTTCACGGCGGGCCCGCGGCGTCTGGGCGGTACTGCCCCACCACACCCCGCCGCACCCGCCACTGCCACCGCTCACCGCGGCGCAGTTGCGCATCCTGACGCTGTTGTCCGCCGGGCACGGCAACAACGAGATCGCCGCCTCGCTCCGGCTCTCCCGGCAGACCCTGGACTACCACCTCTGCCGGCTGCGGGAGTTGCTGGCGGCACCCACCCGGCTGGCGCTGGTCAGCCGGGCGTACGTACTGGGCATCCTCGATCCGCAGGCGTGGCCGCCGCGCTCGGCCGTCGGCTGCCGCCCGGCCGGTCCCTGCTGAGGGGAAGCGGACAGGAAGCTTCAGTGGGGGCTGACGTTCGGGTCGTCGTCGGGTGCTCGTAGGCCGAGGCTGCGGTGGGCCCGTCCCGCATTGCAGTGCTCGGCATACTGGTCGGGGACCGTACGCGGGTGTCGTTCGCCGGTGATGCCACTCACTGGCCGCTCACCACGTCAGAGGTCGGCGCGCTTGGGGACCGTGGCCCCGAAGTCTTCAGCCCGTCCGCGCGGGTGGTCTGGCTCCGTGCCGGGCGCGGGTGGCGGAGCGTGGGCGGCGGGCGGATGGTGGGCGGTGGGGGTCGGCGGGTTTGAGGCGGACGGTGGCGTCGAGGCCACCACCGGGGGCGGTGTCCAGAGTGACGTCGCCGCCGCCGGCGCGGGTGAGCTGCTGGACTATGGGCAGGCCCAGTCCGGTGCCGTCGTGGTAGGCGTCGGTGGCGCGCCAGAAGCGGTCGAAGGCGCGTTGGCGTTCGCTCTCGCTCATGCCGGGGCCCTGGTCGATCACGTGCAGTGCGACGTGCGCCGAGGCGCGGGGGTCCTCGCCCGCCGCGACCTTCGCGAGGGTGATGACGGATCCCGGGGGTGAGATCCGTAGTGCGTTGGAGAGCAGGTTGTCGATGATCTGTTCCAGCGCGCCGGGGATCGCCCACACCAGGCCGACGCTGGGGCCGGAGACGCCGATGTCGACGAGGTTTTCGGCGGCGAAGGCGGTCCAGATGGCCGCCCGGTCGGCGACTACGGTGTCGAGGTCGGCGGGCTCGGGGGTGGTGGCCGAGTTCTCCAGCCGGGCGAGGGCGAGCAGTCCCTGCACCATGCGGTTGAGGCGTTCCACTTCGCTGACGGCTTCGTCGAGGCTGCCCTGGGCGCGGGGGTCGAGGTAGGGCTCGAAGTTCTCCAGTCGCAGGCGCAGGGAGGTCAGCGGGGTCTTCAGCTGGTGGGAGGCTTCGGAGGCGAAGGCCTGTTGGGCGTGGAGCAGATGCTGGAGGCGGGCGGCGGTGTGGGTGAAGGAGGTGGCGAGTCGGCGCAGTTCGGGTGGGCCGAGGTCGGTGGCGGGGGGATCTTCGAGGGTGCCGTCCGCGAGCTGGGTGGTGGCGCGTTCCAGGGCCCGGACCGGGCGGGTGATCCAGCGGGCGAGACCGAAGGCGATCAACGTGACAGCTGCCAGTACACCGATGCCGACGGCGGCCAGCACCAGCCAGGCGTCACGGGTCTTCTCGGTCAGCCCGCCCAGGGGGTAGGTGACGCGTACGACGCAGCGGACGGTGGTGCCGGAGCTGCCCGGCATGGTGGCGACGAACGTTTCGCCGCCCAGGACCGCGTCCTGCCGGGTGCCTGTGGTGGATCGGTTGCGCAAGGCGGTGGCGATGTCGGGCTCGGCGGAGAGGTCCGTGCCCGTGGCGACGGTGTTGCGGGAGTCCGTCAGCACCCTCCCGACGCGGTCGGTGACGATCACGTGGCTGCCGGTGCGGCGGGCGAAACCGGCCGCCACCCGCGGCACGTCGGCGTCTGCCTTCTCCTCGACCTTCTCCTCCAGGACCTCGGCGAGCATCACCGCGCCCTGCTGGCCGGTGCCCGCGAACCTCGACATCTCCCCGCGGGCGTACACGTAGCCGAACGGCACTTCGAGGCAGAGCAGGACCAGCAGTATGAGGCTGAGGTAGCTCAGGAGAAGGCGGCGCGTCATGGGGCGCTTCCCTGGTGCTCGGCGGTGCTGGAACCGGACGCTTCCGGGGGCGGGGTGAGGCGGTAGCCGATGCCGCGGATGTTCTCGATCCAGGAAGAGTTGCCCAGTTTGCGGCGCAGCGCGGCGACATGGACATCGAGGGTTTTGGTGGGGCCGAAGTAGTTGGGCTCCCATACGGTGTCGAGGATCTGCTGGCGGGAGCAGACGGCGCCGGGGTCCTGGGCGAGGTAGGCCAGCAGGTCGAACTCCTTGGGCGCCAGGGCGACCGGTGCCTGGTGGAGGGTCACTTGGCGGGCTCGGCGGTCGACGGTCAGCGGGCCCAGGTCCTGGGCCTCGCCCGTCCCGGGGGCGTCCGCGGCACCTGGTGCTTCCGGGTCGGCTTCGAGGGCGGTGGGCCGGGCGCGTCGGGTGACGGCTCGGATGCGGGCGACCAGCTCTCTCACGCCGAAGGGCTTTGAGAGGTAGTCGTCCGCGCCGAGTTCGAGGCCGAGGACTCGGTCGACTTCGTCGCTCCTGGCGGTGATCATGATGATGGGGACGTGGGAGCGGAGTCTGATGGCCCGGCAGACGTCGATGCCGTCCATGTCGGGCAGCCCCAGGTCCAGCAGCACCATTTCCGATGGGTCGGCGGCCAGGCCGTCGGCGCCGGTACGGGCGTGGTCCACGGTGAACCCGAAACGGTTCAGCCCTTCCACCACCGGTCCGGCCACTCGGTCGTCGTCCTCGATGAGCAAGACATGCATGTCGACAGGTTCACAGACTTCAGGTCTTCCTGGTGGCGAAATCACCGGAACCTCTCACGAGTCGATATCAGCCATACGGAGGCTTTTCCAGGGCACGGCAGGGCACGGCAGGGCGGGGCCGTCGCCCGGATCAGCCTTGGCTGTCGGCCGACGGCCCGCGAGATTTCCCGGGCGCTCAGCCCTCGTTTTCCTCGGTGCCCTCCTCCTTGGTCTTGACGACCTTGAAGCTCTTGTCGAGATAGACCTCTATCTCCGTACCGTCGGACTTCTTCACCTCGACCGCGTAGAGGCCGGGGTTCTCCTGGTCCTCCTCCGACTTCAGGACCGTGCCGGGGTGCGCGGCAACGGCCGCCTTCTCGGCCTTTTCCTTGATGGCGCCGGTCAGCGGCGGCTCCTTCTTCTCGCCGGCTTCGTCGCCGCCGGCTTCGCCACCGGCCGCGCCACCCTCGGCGGCCGCGCCACCCTCGGCCGGGGCGGAGGCAGTGGCCGCCGTGTCCTTCGCGTCATCCTTGGAGTCCGAGCCACTGCAGGCGGCGAGCGAGAACATCAGGACGACGGCGGGGACAGCGGCAAGCGCACGGATCTTGGCGTTCATCAGGTCCTCCAGGGGAAGGTATGCGGTCGTTGCCGATCGGCGAGTTGACCGCCGCAGTGCGGTGTCTGCTGATGCCAAAACCTTAGAACCGGGTGTTACAGCGCATATCCAGCGTTGTGACAGCGTGGAGTAAGGGCTTTGATAAGAATCTCCAGCGCCTACCGACGGGTTCGTTTACTCGTCCAACGGGCGGCGGACGGTCGACAGGGGCGTCAGCAGCCCTGACCCAGCCCGGCGCCGGTGCACCGGCCTTCCGTCCCCGTCGGCACAACGGCGAAAACGCTTGATGGTTCTTGCTTCGCCGCTGTGTGTGCGCTGGGACGGCGCTTACCCCGCCTCCCGTAGCGTCGATGACAGCACGGGAAACCTTCGGGGTGCGTATGCGGCTCGTGAAAGGCAAGAGGCCCCTCACCGGAATTCCCCGGTCTTTACCGGCGCATGCACGACGTCGGCCACAACGGTTTCTCCGGCTCCCTCCCTATCTCCTCTGCTCGGACGGTGCACCCATGCCGAAAGCAACGATCGACGAACTACGCCGGATCCGCCCTGACCTGATCCAGCCGTTCACCGTTCACCTACCGGGCGCGCGGGCGACGGTGCTCGGCCGACTATGGGGAGCCTTCTCCCGCGAACCCATTCCGGGTATCACCGACCGGCGGCACGAGGCGGAAAACCTGGTCATCACCCTGGAGAACGGAACCCGGCTCACCGCCCCGTCATCCGTCGCCGACCGGTTCGCCACCGTGCCCGAGAACTTCGCCGTGACCGGTCCCGAGGGGCCGATCACCGAACCGGCCCCTCTCCTCCGGGCGCTGGGGCGACACTCCGCATCCGTGGAGCGGCTGGCCGCCGAACTCGACAACAGCGTGGTCAACCTCGCCCTCGCCCGCGCCGCGAACGCCGACACCACCACGCGGGCCATCCGGGACTCCGCCGACGCCGAGCAGGCCGTGGTCGACGGCCATCCGCAGCACCCGTGCTGCCGTACCCGCACCGGTCTGTCCGTCGCCGACGTGCTCGCCTACGCGCCCGAACACCACCCGACGGTCGAGCTGGCCCTGCTCGCGGTCCCCGCGCACCGCTGGCAGGGCACCGGGGACTGGCCGCAGGAGCTGCGCGATGGCGACACGTTCCTGATGCCGCTCCACCCCTGGCAGCGCGACCATATCGCCGCTCATCACACCGACCTGACGGTGAGGGAGGACCGTACGATCGCGGCCCGACCGCTGCTGTCCATGCGTACCCTCGCGCCGCAGGACGCCTTGCCTGGCTGTCACATCAAGACGGCCCTGGACGTGCAGGTCACCAACTACCGGCGCACCATCTCCCCGGCCGAGGTCGCCGACGGCCCGCCGCTGTCCGAGCTGGTCTCCGCGGTCGTGGACAAGACCGGCTACGGCGAGAGCCTGCGCGTGCTGCGCGAACTCGGCGGCGGCACCGTACGGGTGAAGGGCGAGCCGTCGTCGAGCCTGGCCGCGATGGTCCGTGAGTCAAGCGAACGCCACCTCGGGCCCGGAGAGATCGCCGTACCGCTCACCGCCGTACACGCCACCGGGGCCACCGTCGTGGCGGGGGACCCGGTGCGCTGGCTGGCGGACTTCGCAGGTCTCGTCCTTCCCCCGGCCCTCACGCTGCTGTCCATGGGCGTGGCGCTGGAGGCCCATGGCCAGAACACCCTCGTCGCCCTGCGGGACGGGCGGCCCGTACGGGTGCTCTACCGCGACCTGGACGGGGTGCGGATCCACCCCGGCAGGCTGAACGCACACGGTTTCACCCTGCCCCCGCTGGCCGGCAGCCGCGCCGGAGACGACGAGAACGCCCTGTGCACGAAGCTGTTCGGCGGCTTGCTCAGCGGGGTCTTCAGCGAACTGGTCGAGGTCCTGTCCCGCACCCGCGGCGCCGACCCCGAGGAGCTGTGGGCGGCGGTGGCCGCCGTAGGACGCCGAGTGTACGGCGAGCTGCCCGACAGCGCCGGCGATGCAGCGGTGTTCTTCGGCGCCACGCTGCCGCTGAAGGCGACGATCGCCATGCGGCTGGCCGACAACCCCGGCACGGCGCGGTGGATCCCCGTCCCCAACCCGATGGCCCGCCACCGCTGACCCCCGTGATCCCCGAACGCCCCCTCGCCCCCACGCACGCACTGGAGCCGCACCACATGCCCGCCCCCAGTACCACCACCTCCGCCGCGCCGACCGGCAGTCATGCCCTGGCCGCGGACGAGGTCACCGCGCACACCCTGCTCAACTGCCTCATCCGCGAGGTGTCCGCTCCCGAACGCCAGGTCACGGTCGCCGAGGACACCCTGCTGCTGCGGCTGCCCCGCCGCGACATCCTGTTGCGTGTCCCGTTGCGCCGCGTCTCGCTGATCGGAGCGCACCGGTTCACCGGTCCGGTCCAGCGGTACGACGGCGCCACCTGGACCACCGTGAGCTGGCGGGAGCTGGCCGGGTACATCCAGGACGAGCTGGAGCTGCGCACCGGCATCGCCAACGAGGAGTTCCTGGCCCAGGTCACCGACAGCCGCGAGACCATCCGCACCGTGCTGGAGCAGCGCGCCGGCCGGACCCCGTCGGCGGACCTGTACCTGGAGTCGGAACAGTCCCTGGTCCACGGCCACCGCTTCCACCCCACGCCCAAGGCCCGCACCGGCGCGCCGGAGGACTGGCTGGAGTACGGCCCGGAGACCGGCACCCGTTTCCCGCTGCGCCACCTGGCCGTCCGCCGCCACCTCGTACGCGAAGAAGGCGATCTGCGGCAGCTGGACGCGCTGCACCAGCCGTCGGACCGCCCCGGCTTCGTCACCCTTCCCGTGCACCCCTGGCAGTACCGGATGCTGAGCGGCCACCCCGGGCTGCGTGCGGCGATCGCCGCCGGGGACATCGTCGACACCGGCATCACCGGCCCCCACTTCGCGCCCACCGCATCCGTGCGCACCCTGTACCAGCCCGAGGCCGACACGTTCCTGAAGTTCAGCCTGAACGTACGCCTGACCAACTGCGTGCGCAAGAACGCCGACTACGAGCTGTCCGGTGCCGTCGCCCTCAACCACCTGCTGGGGCCGCTCTTCCACCGGATCGGCGACGACCATCCGGGGTGCGCGCTGCTCGCCGAGCCCGGCTACCGCACCCTCGCCCTCGGCGACGACACCGACCTGCTGGAGGGCTTCGGCGTCATCGTACGGAACGGCTTGCGCGGCCACCTCGGGCCCGGCGTGACCCCGCTGCTCGCCGCCGCCGTCGCGGACGAACACCCCACCAGCGCCGCCCACGTCTCCCACCTGCTCGCCCGCGGCGACGGCGACGCCCTCGCCTGGTGGGACGCCTACCTCGGCCTGCTGCTCCCGCCCGTGCTGACCGCCTACTTCACCCACGGCGTCGTCCTGGAACCGCACCTGCAGAACGTCGTCGTCGGTGTCCGCGACGACGGCACCCCGGCCCAGATGCTCTTCCGCGACCTCGAAGGCACCAAGCTCCTTCCCGACCACCACCGCGACGCGCTCGCCGCCCTGCCCGAGAACGTCCGCGGCCCGCTCACCTACGACGCAGAACAGGGCTGGAACCGCGTCGCCTACTGCCTGCTGGTCAACCACACCGCCGAGGTCCTCGCCGCCCTCGCCGACACCGACCCCACCCTGGAACCCGCCCTGTGGGGGCTGGTCCACGACCACCTCGAAACGTACGCGCGCTCCGCGGGCGACCCGCCACGGCTGCGCGCCCTGCTCTCGGGCGTACCGCTGCCCGCCAAGGCCAACCTCCTGCTGCGCTGGTCCCGCCAGGCGGACCGGCACGCCGGCTACGTCCCCCTGCCCAGCCCGCTCGGCGCCGACTTCCCTCGCAAGGCGACCGGCGACGCACCTGCGGAGGTGACCCGATGAGGGACGAAGTCGAGCGCCACATCGACGGTCTGGCCGACGAGGATCTGCCCGCCTACGTCTACGATCTCCACGCCTTGCACGAACACACCCGCGCCCTCCGCGCCGCCCTGCCCGAGCGCGTGGAACTGCTGTACGCGGCCAAGGCCAACTCCGACCCCGAGCTGCTGAGCGCGCTGAGCGAACACGTCGACGGCTTCGAAGTCGCCTCCGGCGGAGAACTGCACCACATCCGCGGACACTTCCCCGGCACACCGATCGCGTTCGGCGGCCCCGGCAAGACACCCCGTGAACTCGCGGGGGCCCTCGACGCGGGTGTGGAACGCCTGCACGTCGAAAGCGAACAGGAGCTGCGCCTGCTCACCACCCTGCTGGGGGACCGCACCGTGGACATCCTGCTGCGCGTCAACCTGCCCCTCGCCCTCGGCCCGGTGGCGCTCGCCATGGGAGGACAGCCCAGCCCCTTCGGCCTGGACCCGGCCGACCTCGACAGGTGCCTGGCGATCATCGCCGCCGACCGCCGGATCCGGCTGCGCGGCGTCCATGTCCACCTCGCCAGCGGCCTGGACGCCACCGCCCACCTCGCTCTGGCCGACGACGTCCTGGCCTGGGCCCGCGACTGGGCACACGCCCATCGCCTCGCATTGAGCGAGGTCAACATCGGTGGCGGCATGGGCGTCGACTACGCCCGCACGGAGCAGAAGTTCGACTGGCCGGCCTTCGGCGCCGGGCTGCAGCGGCTCCTGGCCCGCCACCCCGGGTTGACCGTG
Organism: Streptomyces sp. NPDC021212; assembly: GCF_044332925.1. Taxonomy (NCBI): domain Bacteria; kingdom Bacillati; phylum Actinomycetota; class Actinomycetes; order Kitasatosporales; family Streptomycetaceae; genus Streptomyces; species Streptomyces sp. NPDC021212. Next base: position 122,249 of record NZ_JBIRPZ010000001.1, on the reverse strand, counting down.
CGGATCGAACCCGGTCGCTCGGTCACCGTCTACTGCGGCTGGTACGTCACCCAGGTCCTCGACCTCAAGCGCAGCCACGGCCAGGCGTTCGCCGTCCTGCGCGGCGGAACCCACCACCTGCGCACCCCCGCCACCAAGCAGCACAACCAGCCGTTCCGGATCCTCCCCGTCGATGCGTGGAACCGGGCCTGGGACCGGCCGGAGGCTCACGACGAGCCCGTCACCCTGGTCGGACAGCTGTGCACCCCCAAGGACGTCCTGGCACACCGCGTCCCGGTGGAACGCCTGCGCACCGGTGACCGGATCGCGTTCGCCATGGCCGGCGCCTACGCATGGAACATCTCTCATCAGCGGTTCCTCATGCACCCCGCCCCGGCCTTCCACCACCTGGACCACGCGCCCGTACCCGCCGCCTCCCACCCGTAGACGACCATGACCGACCGCCAACTCCGCGGCAGCGACAGGGTGCGGACCCTGCGCAAGGCCCTTGCCACCCCCGACCGGGGCGGCAAGCACCGACGTGTCCGCAAGGGCGGCAAGCGCCGGGCCCCGAGCGAGGCCATCGCCACGCTCGGGGCCCGCAACTTCCGCCGCTATCTGGCCGGACAGCTCATCTCCAATGTCGGCACCTGGATGCAGCGTGCGGCTCAGGACCTCCTGGTCCTCCAGCTCACCGGAAACAGCGGCGGCGCGGTGGGCATCCTGACCGCGCTGCAGTTCCTGCCCCAGACCCTCTTCGGACTCTCCGGCGGCGTCATCGCCGACCGCTTCGCCAAACGCCGCCTCCTGCTGATCACACAGGCCTCCATGGGCCTGCAGTCACTGCTCCTGGGCGTCCTGACCGTCACGGGAGCGGTGAACGTGGGCAGCGTGTACGCACTGGCCTTCATCCTGGGCACGGCGACCGCCCTGGACTCCCCGGCCCGCAACGCCTTCGTCTCCGAACTGGTCGCCAAAGAACACCTCCCCAACGCGGTCAGCCTGAACTCCGCCCAGTTCAACGTCGCCCGCATCCTCGGCCCCGCCGTGGCGGGCCTGGCCGTCGCCGCCGCCGGAACCGGACCGGTGTTCCTGGCCAACGCCGCCTCCTACCTCGCCGTGCTCTACGGGCTGATCACCATCCGCCCCGACGAACTGCACGCCCCCCGCCAGTCCACACGCGGCAACGCCCGCTTGATCGACGCCTTCCGCGCCATCAGAGCCACCCCCGACCTGCTGCTGCCGATCACTGTCGTCGCCTTCGTCGGCACCTTCGGGCTGAACTTCCAGGTCACCATCTCCCTGGTCGCCATCACCGTCTTCAACTCCGGTGCCGCCGCCTACGGTTACCTGTCCGCCGCCTACGCCGTGGGCAGCCTGATCGGCGCGCTCCAGGGCGCGGGCCGACGCAGACCACCCACCGCCCACCGCCTGGTGATGTCCACCGTCGTCTTCGGCCTCCTGGAAGCAGCCGTCGGACTCATGCCCGACTACGCCACCTTCCTGGCCCTCCTCATCCCCACCGGCCTCGCCTCGGTGACCGTGACGACCACCGCCAACGCCATGACCCAACTCCACGCCGACCCCGCCCTCCGGGGCCGCATCCTGTCCGTCTACCTCCTCGTCCTCCTCGGCGGAACACCCCTCGGGGCGCCCCTGGTCGGCCTGGTCTCCGACACCCTCGGCGCCCGCTACAGCCTCATCCTCGGCGGCGCCGTCTCCGCGCTGTCCGCCGTCGTCGCCGCCGCTGTGATCAACGCACGGGCCCGCCGAGCACGACCCACCGAGCAACACCACGCCCCCGACGAACTCATCAGCGAGACCAGCCCCCTCCTCACCAAGGAGCCCCCCATCGGGCGGACCGCAGCGTGAGAGGAGCCTCGGGAAAGTCCCCTCACCGAGCCCCAGGGGAGATGTATCCGGAACACACCCCGCAGGGGGGACCCGGGAACGCTGCCGGCCTTGGCGAAGCTGCGCGCCGTCGAATGAAGCGGAGCATCGCATGTGGTGGGACATACTGATCGCGTTCGGTGTGGGCCTGCTCGCCGCGTGGCTGATCCTGCTGATCGCCCTGGTGCTGATCCGCCCCAAGGGAGCCCTGCTCACCGAGGAGGTCCGGCTGCTGCCGAACCTGGTGCGGCTCCTGCGCCGCCTGGCCGCCGACTGTAACCTCCCCCACGGGGTGCGGGTGCGGCTCAGTCTCCTGATGGGCGTCATCGTCCTCGCCATCGCCTCGATCGTGGTGTTCGGCGTCCTCCATCTGGCACCCGGCGACCCGGGGGTCCTCGCGGCGGGACCGGACGCGTCACCGGAGACCGTCGCCGCGGTACGCGGACAGTTCGGCCTGGACGCCTCACTGCCGCACCAGTACCTGTCCTGGCTCGGCGGCATCCTGAGTGCCTGTTCCTGAACCTGGGCGCCGAGGGTTGGACGGCTGGTTCAACCGTGACCCGGTCACTGGGAGGAGTCGGGATCCTCCGGGTCTGGGCCGGGGTTGCTGTGTAATGTGCCCCTTCCATCGAGTCAAGTTTGCTTGACTCGATGGAAGGGACACATTACATTCATCGCATGACAGACCAGGTGCAGCAGGACCAGATGACGCGTGCGGCCCGCCGTGCTGTGCTCGTCGACGGCATACCCGTGTCCACGTTGGGCGTGATAGCCCTCGCGCTGGGCAGTACCCCCGACCCGAGCACCGGCCAGAAGGCCTGGTGGATCGCGACCACCGCCGTCTTCACCCTCGCAATCGTCTGGGTGCTGTGGCGGGCATTCCGGCGCGCGGACGAATACCTGCGCAGGATTCAGTTGGAGAGCATGGCCATCGCGTTCGCCGCAGTCCTCGTAGGACTGCAAGTGGCAACCCTGCTCGATGCCGCTGGCATCATCCAGCTGCACCAGGTAGCAGAGGGGATCCTCCTCGGCGGCGTGGGTCTCTGGCTGACGATCGCGGACCTGCGCACCCGCCTGCACCGGTGACGGCGCATCGTGAAGAATCGACTACGCGAACTGCGTGCAGCTCGCCGGTGGAGCCAGGCCGACCTGGCCGACCGGTGCCACGTCTCCCGGCAGGCCATCAACGCCATCGAAACCGAGCGATACGACCCCAGCCTGCCTCTGGCGTTCACTATCGCCGACGTCTTCGGACTGACCATCGAGGAAATCTTCCATCCTGACCGGACGGAAACGACGGACAACCCGGCCTGACATTGATCCCTAATGCGGCATGTCAAGCCGCGTGGGGCCGCTCATCAAACGGCTATCAGGCCAAGGACCGTCGCAGGCCAGGTCTTTACGCGGACCTTCTCCTCCGGCTTGACCTGCGCGACCACCGCAGGGCGCCGCAGCAGGTCTCCCGTCACCGTCGCCGCGACCTGTTCGTCCTGGGCGAGCGTGTGGATGGCGCTGACCTTCTCCTGCGGGGTTACCGGCTTGGTGACCTGCCGTCCGGTCCGGCGCTTGGCCTCGTCCGGCGTCCACCGGGAGGTGCGCTGGGGCGGGTTGAGGATCGTCTCGAAGCGCTCCTGGTCGTCGTTGATGGACGCAAAGATCTTGTGGACCGTGAACGAGACCTCCGCCACCCGGCGCTCCTTCGGCCACTTCGACGCGGTCCACCGGGCGTCCTTCACCGACGAGTACGACACCCCGATGTCCTCGGCCAGACGGAACAGCGAGTCCTTGACCGTGAACAGCTCCTCGCTGCGCTCCTGGCCGCCGTGCTCGCGCATCGGCCCGACTTCCAGCGCGTAGTCGCCGATCGTGAACTGGATCCGGCTGGCCGTCTGCACCAGCTCGCGCAGCTCGGCCACGATCTGCGCGTACCGGCTCGCGCTGACTCTGCCGACCTTGTCCCCGGCTATCTCGATCTCTTCGGACATGGTTCTCACCACCAACCCGCGGGCCGGGCACGGCCGTTGACCGTGACGAGACACGGACCGCCTCTCGAACCCCGAGAGTCAGACCAAAAATCCTATGATCACAACGAACGGCCGGAAGGGACCGAAATCTGACAGAACGAGCGATTCAGATGCGTTCGCGCTGCGGTCACCGTGACCGTTCGCCGAACACTTCCTTCCGAGCCCTCCAGGCCCTCGTCACACACCGCCGCGAGCAGTAGACGGCGTCCGACCGCCTGTCCACCCCCACCACCCAACTCACCCCGCAGACCGGGCACTCCGCCCTGCCCTCGTCGCTGAGTTCCGCCACCACCCGCTTGCGCAGCCGACGGGCCCGACGCCACTGCCTGGAACGACATGCCGCCGAGCAGTACACGGCGCCGGGTCGCGCGTCCGGCCGCAACCGTTCACCACGGCCACCGCACACCCGCCCCTCGGCCCGCCCCGCGTCCTCGGACACCACGCCAGCGTAGAGCCCGCGGCTGCCCACCAAGCCGGATTAGGAACAGGCACTGACGGGCGACCTCGGCGACTCCTATGTGCGCCGGCTCCCGCCGGCCCGAATTGTGGACAGGATCGCGAAGGACCGAGCGCTACGCGGTCCCAAACGGGCCCGCCCGCCACCGCGTCCTTCTCACCGCGCGGTGTATCCGCCGTCCGCGTAGACCTCCGAGCCGGTCATGAAGGTGGAATCGTCGCTGACCAGGAATGCGACGACGGCTGCGATCTCCTCCCCACGGCCCAGCCTTCCGATCGGAGTGCCGGCCAGCATGGCTTCGTGGCGGGCCGTGCCCTCGTACCTCTCGAGCAACTGCCGGGTCCCGATGAAGCCAGGGTGCAGGGAGTTGACGCGAACTCCGGAGTCCGCCCAATGCAGCGCCGCGTTCTTGGTGAGCGTGCGAACGGCCCCCTTCGCCGCGTGATAGGCCGCGCTGTTCCCCATGCCGCCCACCGTGCCGAGGATCGAGGACACGTTGACGATCGACCCGCCTCCCGAAGAGGCGATGAGCGGGCCGAGGTGCTTCATACCGAGCCACACTCCGGTGGAACCGATCGACATGACCGCCTCCCAGCGCTCGATCGTCTCGTCCTCGACCGTGGCGATGCTGCCGATGGCAGCGTTGTTGACCAGCCCGTGCAGCCGTCCGTACTCACCCCGGATAAAGCTCGCCACGTCGATCCACTGGGACTCCTCGGCCACGTCGAGCCGCGCCGTCACATGCCGTCCCGGCGTGCCGTCCAATTCGGCGGCGAGGGCGCTGCACGCCTGCTCGTCGAGGTCGGTGAGCACCAGGTGGGCGCCCTCCTCCGCGAGTCTGACGGCCGCGGCCGTGCCCAGTCCCCCGGTAGCGCCGGTCACACACACGACCTTCTCCCTGATGCGGTCATCCACCGTTGGCACAGCACACCTCGATCATCGAGTCAGCCGAGGCTGACGAGCGTCTTTCCGGTCGTTCGGCCGGCGATCATCTCCGTCAGCGCGTGCGGAGCCGACTCCAGGCCCGCGAAAACGGTCTCGCGATAATCCAGCTCGCCGCGCTTGAGCCACCCAGTCATCCGGCGTCGCATCTGCGTCATGAGATGCAGGTTGCTGCTCCCGCGGAAGCCACGAAGGGTCAGGTCCTTGGACACCGCGAGGAAGAGGTTCCGCGGCCCGGCCGAGCCGGATTCGTACTCCGAGATCGAGCCACACATCGCTACGCGCCCGCCCCTCCTCAGATGCGACAGCGCGGCCTCAAGGTGGGCCCCTCCGACGGAGTCGAAATAGACGTCGATTCCGTCGGGCGCGATGTCGCCCAGCCGGGCCTCGAGGTTCCCCACCCGGTAGTTGAAGGCGTCGACACCCAAGCGGTCGCGGAGCCATTCGACCTTGTCGTCGGTGCCCGCGCTGGCCACTACCTGGTTGCCCATGAGCCGTGCGATCTGCACGGCCAGGCTGCCCACCGCCCCCGCGGCAGCGGAGACCCAGACCGTTTCCCCACCTCGTAGCGCGTCAACGACGTGCAGACCGGCATAGGCCGTCAAACCCATACCGCCCAGCGGGCCGAGATACCACTGCGGCTCGCATTCCTCGACGTCCAGGCGTGTCAGGGTGCCGAGTCCGCCGAGCTGCTCGGCCCCCGCGTCCACGACGGCGTACTCGCGCCAGCCCTGGGCGTGCCACACGGCATCACCCGGGGCGAAGCCCTCGGCCCGGGATTCCACCACCTCCCCCACGGTCATGATGCCGTCCATGGCTCGGCCGAGTGGGAAGGCGGCGAAATAGCCGGAGGGCGCGTCGGGACGTAGCCGCAGCCGCAGGCCGGGGTCCACCGATGTCCACGTGTTGCGTACGAGCACCTGTCCCGGCCCGGGCCGGGACACAGGGACCTCGACCACCTCGAAGTCGTCCGGGCTGACGCTGCCGACCGGATACGTCCTGACCCGGATCTCCCGTCCAGTGTTCATCAACATCGCTCCGGAATTCACGACCTTCTCACTGTCATCGTTGGCGCGCGGAGGAGGACCACATTGAACCAATATCAGTTCGATTTGGCGAGCGCAATGGTCAAGCGCATCCGTGCGGCATACGGTGTCGAACAGCGGTGGCGATTCTGACGGCGGCCTCCCCACCCCTCGGCGATCGCGTGCGCCACACGTCGCGGAACCACGGCGTCGCCAACCGTCAGCACCAGGGGGGCGGTGCAGTCCGGGGCGCCGCGCGGGCGGCGCTCCCCCACCACGACGACCCGGTCCGCGGGCACGGTGGCGATCCGTCCGGAGGTGCGGTGAGCGACGGTGACGCCCTCGGGGCCGATGCCACTCGCCGTGGTCAGCGGCAGGATTTCACGCTCACAGGTGCCCGACCGCTCCCGCAGCGGACGCACCGCCTCCGGGCGATGGGTCCCCTGCCGCGGCGCGGACTCCGGCGCCACCGTCGTACCGCCGCAGACCAGCAGCGCCGCGCCACCGGCCACCAGACGGCCCCAGTACTAGGCGTCGCCGCCGACCGGCAGCCCGTCCCGTACGAAACCGCCGGCGTGGGCCGTGGCGACCAGCCGGTTCCACAGCGTCGACGCCATGGGCCCTCCGGCATCGGTCATGATCGTGGCTATGCCGGGGTGACGGCGCTCTCGCTTGCGAGGGGGCCGGCGAGGCGTCCGCGGATGAGGTCCGACAGCCGCTCCGCGGCGGCGATGGTCGGCAGGTTCGTGTTGGCCCGCGGCACCTCCGGGAACACGGAGGCGTCGGCAACCCAGAGCCCGTCGACGCCGAGGACGCGGCCGGATGGATCGACCACCGCACACGGGTCGTCGGGCGCGCCCATGCGGCAGGTTCCGCAGATGTGGCCGGTGTCGCCGACGGTCTCCATCAGCCAGCGGTCGATCGTCGCGTCGTCGGACAGCGTGTCGAGGCCCCGGCCGGCGACGTCGATGGCGATGTGTTCGAAGGCGGTGTCGAACGGTCCGCTGCGCAGCAACTCCACGCAGTGCTTGACGCCGTCACGCATCCGGACGAGGTCCGCGGGGTGGCTCAGCAGATCCTGGTCCATCACGGGATGCGCGTCGGGGTCCGCGGAGGCCAGGCGCAGCACGCCGCGCGAGAACTGCTGGTTCGCCCACAGACAGAGCAGGCCAGGGCCGCCCGCGGCGTGGCCGCCGCCTGCGCCACCCCAGGTTCCGCCGGTGCCGTCCGCGACGAGATGGGAGTCGCCGGGGTTCGGCAGCGCGAGCGTCTGGTTGATCGAGGTGATCATCATGTCGTTCTCACCCGCTCCCGCCAGTCCCGAGGAGTAGCGCAGACAGCAGTTGGCATGCCGGGCGTTGATGTCGGGCTCCTCTCCGGGCCGCGCGTACAGCCAGAACAGCGCCAGGGGATGTTCCTGCATCCCCTCACCGACCGGGAGCGCCGCCACCGGGCCGTCCGGCCCGATGCCGGACCGCAGCAGGATCGCCGGAGAGTGCACCGCTCCGGCGCACAGGACGACGTTCTGGGCACGGACTTCCGTCCAGTCGTCCCCCCGGCGCAGCCGCACCCCAACGGCCCTGCCGCCCTCGATGAGCACCGTGTCCACCGTCGCCCAGCCGAACACCCGCAGATTGGGGCGCTGTCGGGCCGGCTCGAGGTATCCGTCGTTGGTCGTGACCCGCGCACCGTCGCGGGAGCTGATGGCGTACGGCGAGACGCCGGTACCCGTCGGCCCGTTGTGGTCGTCGCACCAGGCGTGGCCACGTCCCAGCGCGGCCTCGGCGAGCGCGTGGTCGGCGGGGCCCCAGGCCTCGCGGCCGAGCCGCTGGACCGGTATGGGTCCGTGTTCGCCGTGGTGAGGGCGATCGCCGAAGTCCGCGTCGCTCTCCATGCGCCGCAGGTACGGCACCATGTCCGCGTACGACCAGCCGGGACAGCCGTACGCCGCCCACCGGTCGTAGTCGTCCGGCATGGCCCGTAAGGCGATCATGCCGTTGACCGACGACGAACCGCCGAGGCCCCGTCCGCGCACGTGCGGCCGCGGCGCCTGGGCGCGGCTGCGCCGTGACGTAAGACCTGGCCACTGGAACTCCGCGCAGGCCGTCTCGTCCAACGCTCGCCAGCCGTTCATACTGCGCAACTGCGGCGGGGCGTCAGCGGACCGCCAGTCGCGCCCGGCCTCCAGCAGCACGACCTCGCTGGCCGGATCCTCGCTCAGACGCGCCGCCAGCACGCTCCCGGCGCTGCCGCCACCGACGACCACCCAGTCGGCTTCCACTGTCGGCGTCAGGGTGCCCCACCTCCATCCACACGCTGGACAGCGTCGCCTCGTCGGGCGAGGCGACGGTCTCACTATTGACGTCGCGGCCGAAGAGCGGCCGTCGTAGATGCCTCGCTGCGGGCTCTCGTCCCACGGCGACCCTCACGCCGGATCGCACGCGAAAGACGGAGATTGAACTAACTTCAATTCTGCGGCGAGCGTACTGCCCCGACCGGAAGAGCGGCAAGGCTCGTGCCGGACATTGGCATGGCACCTCGACCGCGCAGGCGTTCCGTCACCGGAGCCGACGGTGACGGCCCGATCAGCGGGCAGATGCTTCTTCGGCGCCGCTGCCGCTTTCTGCTGTGTCTGTGAGTTCACTGTCACGACCACCCCCATGGGGAATGAGAGGACAGGCCCTGTCACCGCCAACCCTGTCCAGTACGTCCCGTCCTCCGCGCGCAGCCGCCCTCCAGGCAGGGGGATCTCCCGTGACCGCCGCGTGCAGTTCCTCGTACGCCGCTTTGATCGCTTCCCTAAGCCCTACCCGATCCATGGAACCTCCTCGACCGCACGACTTTGCGGACATCCCCTGGGACAACGAGCGGTACGTAGGGGGCGCGTACGTGCTCCCGGAGCTGGGCCACCACACGTTGATGGAGCACGCACGGCGCCCGGAGGGACGGATCCACTTCGCCGGCGAGCACAGCTCCTACGAACCCAATCGCGGGTTCATGAACTACGCGCTGGAGTCCGCCATCCGGGTTGTCCTCGAACTGTCGGGCTCGTGATGTCGCGCGCCGCCGGGACCGCGGGCCGGTCACGCACGGCCGAGGCGGGCGCCGAACCGCCGCAACACCTCACGGAACTCCGCGGGCTCCTCGACGCGGAAGTCGGCGTCGAGGAAGGCGAGACGCGGCAGGAGCCACTGCCAGGAGTCGAGCATGAGGACGGCCTGGGTCCCGCCTCCGGCGGCCACCGTGAGGTCGATGTCCTCATGCGCGAACGCGTCCGCCACCTCCGTCATCGGGGCGTCGATCGTCACCACCACACGCTGCCGGTTTCTGTTGATGCCCTGGCGGAGGTATTCGACGCCGGTCCCCGCGGGCAGCACGCGCGGTGCGAACGTCCTGCTCTGTTCCTGGAGTTCACTGACGCGGTCGATGCGGAACACGCGCCAGTCCTCCTTGTCGGTGTCCCATCCCAGCAGGTACCACCTCAGGAGCAGGTGGATCTGGCGATAGGGCTCGACCCTGCGCGAGGTGGCCGTCCCGTTCGCGCCGACGTACTGGAACGTCACGATGCGCTCGTGCGCGATCGCTTCGGCGAGCGTGCTCATCGTCTCCGCGCTGATGCTCGGCGTCGGCGTCGGCGTCGTCTCCAGGCTGGTGCGCAGCGCGGCCACGCGGGGGCGGAGCCGTTGGGGCAGGTACTGATCGACCTTGCCGTAGGCGCGGATCGCCGCGTCGTCGACGCTGCCCTCGCGCGCATTGCCGGTCGCACCGAGGGCGGCCAGGCCCAGGAGGGTCGCGATGGCCTCGTCGTCGTCGAGCAGCAGCGGGGGCATGGTCCGCCCGGCCGTGAGCCGGTAGTAGCCGCCCGGGCCCGGCTGCGTCTCGACCGGGTATCCGTAGCCGCGGAGCCGATTGATGTCGCGCCGCAGGGTGCGCGGGGGGACGTCCAGCCGGGCCGCCAGCTCCTCACCCGTGAACGTCTTGCCCGATTGCAGCACGCCCAGCAGAGCGAGGATGCGTTGCATGACGTCGGCCATGACCGCATCGTCGCAGACAGTCGCGGCCACTTTCCGTCCACATCTCGCGATACGGTCCGGAATATGTCCAACCGAGCGATCCGGATCAGGCGAGCCCGTACCCACAATCTGCAAGACCTCGACGTGGACGTGCCCCGCTCACAGGTCGTGGTCTTCGTCGGCGTGTCGGGCTCGGGCAAGTCGTCGCTGGTGTTCGACACGATCGCAGCGGAGGCGGGCTACCAGCTGCACGAGACGTTCCCGCCCTACATCCGCAACCGGCTGCCGAAGTGGACCCGCCCCGAGGTCGGCGAGATCGAGGGGCTCTCCCCGGTGGTGGTGATCGACCAGCGGCGCCTGGGCGGGAACGCCCGCTCCACGGTCGGCACGATCACAGACACCTGGACCTACCTCCGGCTGCTGTTCTCACGGGTGAGCACACCGCGCGTCGGCGAGTCCAGCCACTTCTCCTTCAACGACCCGGCCGGCAGGTGCCCCACCTGCTCGGGCATCGGCGAGGTCGTGGCCAGCGCCGTCGACCGTTTCATCGACCTGGACAGGTCGCTGGGCGAGGGCGCCGTCCTGCTGCCCGGGTTCGCCGTCGGCGGTTACTGGTACACGAACTTCGCCGACATCGGCGTCTTCGACGTCGACAAGCCGCTGCGCCGCTGGAGCCGGACCGAGCGGGACGCGCTGCTGTACGGCATCGGGGCCGCCGGGTCGCCGGCGAACCGGCTTCCCAAGGGCTACCAGGGCATCGTCGAGCGGTTCGAGCGCATCTACCTGCGCACCTCCGACGACATGAACGACCGCAAGAAGCAAGCCCTCGCCAAGTTCACCCGTTCCGAGGTGTGCCCGGACTGCTGCGGGGACCGTCTCAACAAGGCGAGCCGGGCGGCCAGGGTGCTCGACCACACCATCGGCGAGATGGCGCGGATGGAGGTCGATGAGCTCGCGGAGCTGGTGACGGGAGTGACCGACGCGACCGTGGCACCGGTGGTGGCCGCGCTGACGGAACGTCTCCAGGCGATGATCACCATCGGGCTCGGCTACCTCCACCTCGGCCGCGCCACCACGACGCTCTCGGGCGGCGAGTCCCAGCGGATCAAGACCGTCAAGCACCTGGGCAGCAGCCTCACCGAGATGCTCTACGTATTCGACGAACCCACCGTCGGCCTGCACCCTCACGACGTCTCCTCCATGACCGAGCTGCTCAAGCAGCTCAGGGACAAGGGCAACAGCGTCCTCGTGGTCGAGCACGACCCCGCCGTCATGGCCATCGCCGACCAGATCATCGAGGTCGGGCCCCTCGCGGGCGCGCACGGCGGGACGCTCGTCTACCAGGGCAGCTTCCATGGCCTCCGCACGGCCGGCACCGCCACAGCGGCGGCGCTGTCACGACGCCGGCCCATCAAGAACGATCCGCGGGCGCCGCGGGGACACATCACCGTGGCCGACGCCACGCGCAACAACCTCAAGAACGTGACCGTGGACATTCCGACGGGAGTGACAACCGTGCTCACCGGCGTGGCCGGCTCCGGGAAATCCAGTCTCGCGAGCGAACTCGTCGCCCAGCACGACGCGGTCGTGATCGACCAGAAGCAGGTCAGCACCAACCGCCGCTCGACCCCCATCACCTACACCGGGATCGCGACCCCCATCCGTAAGGTTTTCGCACGCCACAACCAGGTACCGGCCAGCCTGTTCAGTGCCAACTCCGAGGGCGGCTGCCCCGAGTGCAAGGGCCTCGGGATCGTCTCCACCGACCTGGCGTTCATGGAGGATCAGGAAACGGTCTGCGAGACCTGCCAGGGGCGCCGGTTCACGCCCGAGGTCCTGGAGTACCGGGTCGACGGGCTGTCCATCGCCGACATCGACGACCTCACGATCACCGACGCCATCGACAGGCTCTCCGATCGCACGGTCACGAAGGCGCTGCGCCACCTCGACGAGGTCGGCCTGGGCTACCTCCGACTCGGTCAGCCCCTCACGTCCCTCTCCGGAGGTGAATGCCAGCGAGTGAAGATCGCCAAGGAACTACGGGAATCCACCGGCCCGACCCTCTACATCCTCGACGAGCCCACTACCGGCCTACACCTACGCGACATCGACACTTTGCTGAGCCACCTCGACAGCCTGGTGGACCACGGTCACACCGTCGTGCTGATCGAGCACAACCTCGACGTCATCCGACAGGCCGACTGGATCATCGACCTCGGCCCCGGCCCCGGGAAGCACGGCGGGCAGATCCTCTATCAGGGGCCCGTCGCCGGCATCTCCTCCACGGCCACCGCCGAGGCGCTGCACGAAACCGTCTGATCCCGTCGCCATGGCACCGCCCGGGACCGCTGCACATCTCATTGCAGAACCTGAAGCCGATCCCGCGCACCGTGACGATCCTGCGGGTGCCGGTCATTCATCCACGCAGGTGAGCGCTTGATCAGAGGTCTTCGACTTTGGCCGACGCTCGTACCAGCGTCTTCAGTTGTGCAAGGCCCCGGCGGCATCCTGACCTGCCTCGCCGCGACCAACGCTGCGCTTGCCGAAAATGTCATCCGCCCTGGTGGGAGGGGGTGCGCGCGGTGCACCTGGCGCTCACCGCGTCATGATGATCGATCATGCTAGTGACCGGCTTACCTGGGCGTGAGAACGCGTTCGCGACGCTTCACCTGCTGCGATGTCCGGCCGGGACAAGTGCGCGGAGGTCCTCGCTGCGCCACAGGTCACGGATTTGGAACGTCAACTCGGCAAGGGCAAGGTCCGGTTCACGCCGAGCGATCGGGCGACGCATTCACGAATACACGCAGGTCGCATAGGGTGACACAGATTCCGGCACCCGCAAGGTCATGTCGCCTCCGTGAGGCCGCGACCCGAGCGCTCTGCAGGCCAATGGGATGCCACGTCGCCGGCAGTGAGATCCCCGGCGACGAGCACGGCTTCCGATGGGGCTCCGCTGAGGCCAGCCTCTTCCTGCGGGCCCCGGCCCCTGTCATGGGGTCAAGCCTGCCACGAGCCCTGTGGGACGGGCCTCTCCGGTCGTCCGCTACAGACGCGGGGTGCGCGCCTCGATCCGGTGGTCGAAGGCGGCACCGCCGACACCGACCGTGGTCACCCCGCCGTCGACGGCGAGGACGGCCCCGTTGGCGTAGGACGCGGCGGGCGACAGCAGCCAGTCGATCGCCTCGGCGACCTCCTCCGGCTCACCAGGCCGCCCGGCGGGAGTCAGCCGGTTTGCCTCCTCGTACGCCGCCTCGGCACCGCCTGCCAGCCCTGCCTCCGCCGCGAACCGCTCCATCCGCTGGTCGGCCATCTCCGTACGCACCCAGCCCGGGCACACCACGTTGGCCCGCAGCCCCTGCGGCCCGTAGTCGACGGCGAGGGAGCGGCAGAGGTGGAGCAAACCCGCCTTGGACGTCGCATAGGCGGCGTTGCCGACGCTGTTGCGGAGCGCGGCGGCCGAGGCGACCGCGACCACCGCACCGCGGGCCGCCAGCAGATGCGGCAGTGCGGCACGCAGCAGCAGGAACGGGCCGGTGAGGTTGGTTCGTATCAGCTCTTCCCAGTCCTCGACCGTGGTGTCGCCGATCGCGCCGCCCCGTCCAATTCCGGCGTTGAGCACCACACCGTCGAGTCTCCCGTAGGCCGTCACCGTCGTCTCGACGAGTTCACGCACGGCCTCGGGGTCGGTGGCGTCGGAAGGGTGGGCCAGCGCTCCGGTCTCCTCGGCCACCCGGCGCAGTGGCTCGGGCCGCCGCCCGGAGATCACCACCTGGTGTCCGGCGGTGCGCAGGAGCCGGGCGGTGGCGGCCCCGATTCCTGTTCCCCCGCCCGTCACCAGGACAACACGCTGTTCCGACATAGTCGTTCGCCTCCGAAGATCGACTTCCGGTTCCCCCGCACTGCGAGCATACGAAGCCACCCATAGACAGCTGGAGACGGGCGTCGCCAACTTGGCAGCCCCCTACCTGTACCGCTCACACGGCTACCAGCCCATTGAGGCCATACAGGCCCGGACGAAATCCCGCATTGAACCGCGCACTCCGCAAAACGCTGCAAGGATCCATCCGTGCTCTTGTGCTACCTCCCTCGGGATCAAGGTGGCCGCCGCCACCGTGTGGAACATCCTCAAGGAGCACGGCATGGACCCAGCACCGGAACCGATCATCGAACCCGACCAGCTCACCCATCTCCACGTCCATCGACGCGATCACCTCGACGGCCTTCTGCACGAGTACCGGCACGGGGCGTGACCAGCACGGACGCAGCTCTTGGCACCTACAGGGTTCTGCGAGTGGAACTGACGGAGCGTCACGTTTATTGCCGGGACACGCGGATGGGCCCTGGGCAGCGGCCCAGAGCCCTTCCGGGCAGGAGGTGTTCTACGCCTGGCGGTGTTCCGTCTCCCAGTTCGCCCTGCTGATCGGGTCGGGCCGGGGAAGTGCCCTGCCATCCAGATAGAGGTCGACCTTCTCGTTGTAGAAGGCGACCAGCCCCGCGATGGGGGACACCTGGCAGGTCGGGAAGTCATAGGCCCACGCGAGGTCCGGATGGGTGGCGGTGTCGGTCCGGACCGACCAGTAGCCGCTCGTCATGCCCTTGTAAGGACAGCTCGTGACGGTCTCGGTGGGTACCATGCGCGTCCAGTCCAGATGCACCCGGTCCAGGTAGTAGCGCGTGGGGAGCCCCGTCTCCAGCACCATCACCGCGCTCGGGGCGTCGGCGAGCACGACGCCGTCCAGCTCGACGCGTACGGCACGGCCCGACCGGAGCGCGTCGACGCGGGTGTACGGGCTCCTGGGGTGGACGAAGACCTGCTCGTCCTCCTCGAACCAGGCGTCGAGGGCCTCCCAACGGAAGCTGACATGGCCCACGATGCCGGAGGGCGCGTCCTCGCCCCACTCCCAGGCCGCGCCGGGGCGGGTGAGCGAGCCCAGCTGGAGGGTCTGGCGGCGCGCTCCGCCGACCTTCAGCGCCATGCTCCGGCCCTCGTCGGCCAGCGCCCCCTCGACGATGTCGCCGCGAGGCACGCAGTACTGCGGATAGCCGGGCCAGAGCCACACATAGCGCGCCCGCACGGTGTCGAAGATGGGACGCCCGGCCACGAAGCCACGGATGCGGCGCGGTACGGGCTCCACATGCCCGACCGGAACGATCATCGAGGGGAAGTCCGGCGCGTTCGGTGGGTGGGGCGTGTCCGGTGTGCGCTGTGTCATGCCTCTTCCAGTGCCTCTCCGAACTCGCGCAGCGCCTTCCCGTGCTGGCTGTGGGCCAGCCCGTGCCCGATCGCTATGGCCGCCGCGACCGGCCATTCGATGATCCCGATGGCGGCGATAACGCCGAGCCCGGCGAGGAAGCAGAGCTGCTCCTCCGACGGCAGCTCCATCCGCCGCCCATCGATCTCGACGGTCACCGAATGGCGCGCGCACACGACCTCGGCCGCGGCGCGGGGACCGCGGGGGCGTTTCCTCGCGGCCGGAGCCGATGCCTGCCCCCGGGAGGATGCGCCGGCGCGAGGGGCTGTCTTGGTCGGTCTGGTCATTGCTTCGATCCGTTCAGATCCGCTCATCGGCCTAGGACGGACATCCGCGCGATCACTCTTCCACCGTAAGCCCACCTCCCGGGCTGATGCGCGTTGCGGGGGCGGCTCGGGCGGCGAGGTCAGACCTGATCGTTCCGTGGTGGAGTGCGCAGCAGGTGCCGGGTGCGGCGGATGACGTCGAGCTGAGCGGGGTCTCGCCTGCCTGACCGACTCCTCCAGAGCAAGGTAAGGTAAGGCTGACATAAGAAATCCGCGGCTCCCCAGACCTGGACACCTACTGGCGTCGTCACATCAGGCTGTCGTGATTGCGGCGCTGCCCTTGCCGGAAACCTCATCCCTCCTGGTGGGAGCCGGTGCATCGAGCTTCCCGAAATCTGGCCGCAGTCGCTCGAGTTGGCGCTCTCGCGCAGCTGCCGTCAGCGCCCCATGATGATCGATCGTGCTGCTGCGACTGGCTTACCCGGGTGTGTCGAACGCGTTCGCGATGCTGCGCCTGCCGCCGATGACCGACCGGGACACGGAGGCGGGGATCCTCGCCCTGCGCCACCAGATCACCGTACTGGAACGCCAACTCGGCAAGGGCAAGATCCGGTTCACGCCGAGCGATCGCGTTCCTGGCGGCGCTGCTGCACCGGCTGCCCCTGCACGTCCTGCGACAGTTACGGCTGCTCGTACGCCCCGACACGATACTGCGTTGGCACCGCCCCCTCATCGCGCGCCGCCATGCCGCCTCCTGCCGACCCAAACGCCCGGGACCGCCACGCACAGTGCGCTCCATCCGCGTCCTGGTACTTCGCTTGGCGAAGGAGAACCCGAGCTGCGGGTGCAGACGCCTGCACGGGGAACTGCTCGTGCCGGGTGTGAAGGTGGGCGCGTCCACCGTCTGGGAGATCTTGAAGGAGGCCGGCATCGGCGGATGAAGTATTCGGAAAGCACAACGTCGGCAGACGGCAGGTGGTCGTCCTCGCTGAGGCTGTATGCATCGTCGGGGGTCCTGGGGGCCATCGGACCGGCTGGACTGTAGTGAGCATCGAGCCCGGTCCGGCCGGTGTTCTGCCGCTGGCAGAACAGCGCGGGTATCCCTTTGACATACGGCGGGGGCCCACAAGAACCGTCACAAACCCCGCCTCCACGGCAGCGCTATCGGATCACCTGCCCGGGCCACCGTGGAAGATCACCGTGTTCGTGAGTCGTCAGGCGCGACGGGTGTGCCGCGGGAGGCAGCGATGGCCAGACGCCGGTGCCAGCCGCGGCCGCTCGATCTGCCGACGAAGCACAGCGGCCTCATGACGAAGCACGAGGATCTCAGCATTGTTCGCGGCGGTCGACCGGCCCAGCAAGACCGCGACGAGCACACTGCCCGCTGGCCCTCCCGGCCCGGCTCCAAGGTGATCGGTGAGGAGGATTCCTCTGCTGCTCATAGCCATTCGTTCAGGCTTGCGACCAGCACGGTGCCCTCGTAGCGGACGGCCGAGAAGGACCAGATGTCGGGCTACGGGCGCCCCTGTCCACCGGTCAGGGGCGCCCGTGGCGTCAACCCGCCGCCGGCTCCGCGCGGGCGGCGCCTCCACGCATGAGCAGATAGTGCAGCGCGGCGCCGAGAGCCGCGCCGAAGATCCACGCGTACCCGGTCAGGCCCTTCAGTTCAGGCGCCCATACGGTGGAGATGGAGAAGATCGCGGCGAGCCCGAACGCGGCCAGTGCCCGGAGGTTCCATCCCTTGCTGTAGTAGTAGGCGGTACCGGGTTCAGCCGAGAACAGGTCCTCTAGATTGAGCTGCCGCTTCCGGATCAGGTAGTAGTCGATCACCAGGATCCCGTAGAACGGGGCGAGCAGAGCGCTCAGGGTCTCGACGAATTTCGCGATTCCCAGGTGGCTGATGACCGGGAGCCACAACGCACCGACGACGAACGCGGCCGTCGCCGTGATGACCCCGCCGGCGCGGGCGGTGATGATGTCGGGGTTCGTGTTGGACAGGTCGTAGGCGGGCGGGATGAAGTTCGCGACCATGTTGATCCCGACCGTGGCGGCGAAGAAGGTCAGCGCCGCGACGACCGTCAGCCAGGTGTTGTCGACATGCTTCACGATGTCGGTGGGGTCGGTCAGCGGCTTCCCGTACAGGACTCCCGTGCCCGCGGTGATGACCAGTGTCAGAAACGAGAAGAACGCGAGGCTGACCGGCAGCCCCCAGAGGTTCCCCCGCTTCATCTGCCGCTCGGTCTTGACGAACCGGGAGAAGTCACCATAGTTAATGATCACTGCGGCGAAGTAGGCCACCATCGTGCCGACCACGCTCACGAACGCCGAGACCGGTGCGCCGCCATCATCACCGTTTCCGGCGAAGACGTTCCCGAGCTCGGGCAGCAGTCGGTTCCCCGCATGGATCCAGATCATCACCACCAGCGCCACCATGACCAGGTACACCGCGGGAGCGGCCCAGTTGAGGTAGCGGGTTACCCATTCGATACCCCGGAGGAAGAGTCCTAGCTGAAACACCACCACGATGAAATAGGAGATCCAGGCGACAGAGCTCAGGCCGAGGAAGTCCCCGCCATCCGGCTCCGTGTACCCGGTGAGCGCGGTGATCAGCAGCGTGATCGCCGTGGAGGCGAAGTAGGTCTGCACGCCGTACCAGAAGATGGCGACGACGGCCCGCACCAGTGCGGGGAACTGTGCACCGCGCACGCCCATGCTCACCCGGGCCATGACCGGGTAAGGGATGCCGTACTTGACGCTCGCCTTCCCCGTCAGGTTCACCAGCAGCATCACGATCACCCCGGCGAGGATGACGCCCGCGAACGTCCACCAGCCGTTCAGGCCGGAGGTCGTGAACAGCGTGGCGGCCAGGGTGTAGCCGAAGAGGCTGTGAAGGTCGCTCGACCAGACGTTGAAAATCTCGAATGCGCCCCACTTACGTTTCTCGTAGGGCAATGGGGCAAGGTCGTCGTTGTACAGCGTGGGGTCGGGTCGGGTGACAGCGAAAGGATCACGATCCGTTGCGGACGGTGCGTGACCGGTAGGGCGAACAACGTTGTGGAACGAGGCTGGCACGTCGGTCGGAGACTCGTCGTGACTCACGAACTCTCCCGGAAGGGGGCAGGGCTGTCTGGAAAGATAATGATGCAGGGGTTGCGGATTCAGAGATCGGATTCGACCATCAGGTACGAACGAAGGTCAATACTCCTGGCGCTTCTGGTAAGCCATCGTAACCGAAGAGTCTCTCCCGGCAGCTTCACAGTTTTCGTCGACAAAACGGAAATCAATGCCCAACGGCACGGTATGGGAAGACTGTTCGGCTATGGCGCGGTAGCGGTGCCGACGAGGTGGCTGCCGCGACTGACCGTGTGGGTTGGCAAGCTCCGGGACCACTTGGATCCGGAGTAGCCCCTGCTGAAAGCCAAGGAACTCGACGACAGCAAGGTCACTGTGGGCAGTTCCTCGACGCTCCCTCAGAGGGCGTCCATGTGGGACCTGGGCCGTAAAGCGGCTTTTATGAGCGTCTGACTTTGCCCCTGTTTGGCCGTCATGCGAGTTTCCTCGCCCCTCCCCCGATCGGAGTTCGCCATCCCTTTCACTCTCTTCTGTTGCTGGAGTTCGTCTGGCTTTGAAGATGTACCAGAATTGTCCAATAGGTAGCGGAACGGCACCTTCCGCCCTCCCCGTGTCAACGCTACGGCGTGAGCCGGCGGAAGCCGTACCTCAGCGACCTTATGGGTGCCGGGAATTATGTCCTTCCGATGGCTTGCCCTGCTCGCCCGCTCAAATCCGACGAAAGACGCAGAGATCTCGATGCTTCGGCATCAACTCGCCGAGCGGGCCACCGAAGGGGGAACGTGTGAGCGCCACCACCCTGTAAACGAGAAGGCCCGGTTCTCTGCGATGGCTCGCAGAGAACCGGGCTTTCGTCGTTTCCGGGCACAAGACGGCGTGGCGGGCCGCTGGACGGACTGCTACTGGACGTGACCTCGCTGGACAGACGAACAGATCAGACTCTGAACCGACCGGAGGCTGGGCCCGCGCCGTGCTCGCCCTGCTTGCGGCGTTGGGTCACCGGCAGCCCAGCTCTACTGAGCCGAGGCGATCGATGGTCGCGGTGACGACGTCCCCGGGCCTGACCGGGACGGCGGCGGTGAGTCCGCCGGAGAGCACGATCTGCCCGGCGGCCAGCCCTTCGTCCTCGGCGGCGAGCTGCCGGACGAGCCAGGCGACCGCGGCTGCCGGGTGGCCCAGCGACGCCGCTCCGGAGGCGGTCGCGACCACCTCACCGTTCTTCTCCAGGAGGACGCCCACCAGGCGCAGGTCGATCCCGGACGTCGAGACCGGCACCCCGACGACGAACCGGCTCGCCGAGGTGTTGTCCGCGACAACGTCGGCCATGGTGAAGCCGTAGTCCACGAATCGGGAGTCGAGAACCTCGATACCGACGGCGACCCCCGACGACGCGGCGACGACATCGGCTGCGGTGACGTGCGGGCCTTTGAGGTCCCGACCCAGAGTGAACACGATCTCCGGCTCGCAGCGAGGCTGGATGAGTACCGAGGTGTCCAGTGGCTCGCCGAGGTCCACTTCCCCCGTGGCCGGCAGGAAGCCGTAGATCGGGCTGTCCACTCCGACCTGGGCTTGCTTGGCACGTGAGGTGACGCCGAGCTTCCAGCCGGCGATCTGTCCGGTCGCGGACCGTAGCTCGCGCTGCACCCGATAGCCGGTGGGGATGTCGAGGTCGGGGAACTCGTCGGTCAGCTTGGTAATGGCGGTACGATCCGCAACGGCCTTGCTCAGCCGGGCGGCCAACTCGCTTACGTTCACGCTCATGAGACCCTCACCGTCACCGGGCCCAGCCGGTCGAACTCGGCCCGGAACACGTCGCCCGGGTTCATGGGAAGGGCCGCGTGCAGCGCGCCCGTCAGAATCAGGTGCCCAGGCTCCAGGGCAACCCCGTGCTCGCCCAGGGTGTTCGCCAGCCACGCGACGACGGCGACCGGGTCTCCCAGCGCGGCGGCGCCGGCGCCCGTGTCGACCAATTCGCCGTTGCGGGTCAGAACCATCCCGGCCAGCCGGGGATCCCAGCTGTTCGGACCGTCGTCGAGCGGCACGATGCGACTGGAGGTGGCCATGGCGCCGTTCGACGCCAGGTCGGCGACGGTGTCGGCGAGTTTGATCCGCCAGTCCGCGATCCTGGAGTCGATGATCTCCATCCCGGCCACGGCACCCGCGATGGCGGCCCGGGCCTGGATGACGGTGACACCCGGGCCCTCGAGCCGGTCGCCCAGAACGAAGACGATCTCGGCCTCGACCTTGGGTGCGACGAACGCGTCGAGCGGGACCACGTCCCCGTCGCGGTAGAGGGTGGAGGCCAGAACCGGTCCGTAATCGGGAGTGTCGATGCCGAGCGCCTTCTGCATCGGGGCAGCGGTGAGCCCGACTTTGTGCCCCACGACCCGATCGCCGTCGGCGAGCAGGAGTTGCACAAGCTCCTGCTGGATGGCGTAGCCGTCGTCCATGCCGAGATCGGGTTCGGCGTCGGTGAACGGCGGGATCGCGGTACGGGTGCGCCGGGCCTCGTAGAGGGCGTGGGCCTTGGCCGTCGTATCGGTCATGTGGTCTGCTCCTCGGCCAGCGTGATGGCGATGTCGATGATCATGTCCTCCTGGCCACCGACGTAGCCGCGCTCGCCGCAGCGGCGCAAGATGGCGTGCGCGGGGACCTTGTACCGCTCGGCTGCGCGCTCGGCGTGCAGCAGGAAGCTTGAGTAGACCCCTGCCCAGCCCTGCACGATCGCGTTGCGGTCCATCTTCGGCCACCGGCTCAGGTACGGCCGGACGACCTCTTCGGCAGCGTCGAGCAGCAGCCCGGCGTCGAGCCCGGTCGCGACGCCGAGCCGGTCGAACACCGCCCCGAGCACCTCGGTGGGGGAGTTTCCCGCGCCGGCACCGAGCGCGCACAGTGAGCCGTCGATGTAGCGGACGCCGGCCTGGTGCGCGATCACGGAGTTGGCGACGCCCAAACTCATGTTCTGATGACCGTGGTAACCGACCCAGGCCTCGTCACCGACCTCGGCGACCAGGGCCTCGAAGCGAGCGCGCGCGTCGTCCATGAGCAGAGCGCCGGCGGAGTCGGTGACGTACGGTGCCTGGCATCCGGCGTCGACCATGATCCGGGCCTGCTTCGCCAGGTTCTCCGGGTCGGTCTTGTGGGCCATCATCAGGAACCCGGCGGTCTCCATGCCCAGCTCCCGGGCCACGGCGAAATGCTGCGGGGAGACGTCGGCCTCGGTGCAGTGGGTGGCCACGCGGACCATCTCGGCGCCGGCGTCGTGGGCACGTTTGAGGTCGTCGACCGTGCCGATGCCGGGGACCAGCAGGACGGCGATCTTCGCCCGGCGGGCCTCCTCGCGGGCAGCCTTGATCAGGCTCATCTCGTCGGTGCCGGAGAAACCGTAGTTGAATGAGGAACCGCCGACGCCGTCACCGTGGCTGACCTCGATCCACTCCATCCCGGCGGCGTCCAGCGCGCGGACCGTGTCGCGGACCTGGGTTTCGGTGAAGCGGTGCGCCACGGCGTGGCTGCCGTCGCGCAAGGTGGTGTCGATGATGCGGACGTCGTCGCGCAGCACGGGGCGGGTCATGCGGAGACCTCCAGCTTGGCGCGGGCCATCAGCTCGCCGATCCGGGCAGCCGCGGCGGTCATGATGTCGAGGTTCCCGGCGAAGGGCGGCAGGTAGTCGCCGTTGCCCTTCACCTCGAGGAACACCGCGACCCGGGCGTGCCCGCCCCAGGCCTCGGTCGGCTCGTCGAACTGGGGCTCGGCACGCAGCGTGTAGCCGGGCACGTATTCCTGGACCGCGGCGACCATCTCGTGGACCGAGGCGGTGATCGCTGCTCGGTCGGCGTCGTCGCCGATCATGCAGAACACGGTGTCCCGCATGATCATCGGCGGCTCGACCGGGTTGAGGATGATGATCGCCTTGCCACGGGTCGCGCCACCGACTTCGGCCACGGCCTGCCCGGTGGTATGCGTGAACTCGTCGATGTTCGCACGGGTGCCCGCACCCGCCGAGCGGGACGCGATGGATGCGACGATCTCCGCATAGGGCACCGGTGTGATCCGGGAGACGGCGTGCACGATCGGGATGGTGGCCTGGCCGCCGCAAGTGATCATCGAGATGTTGGGCGACGCGATGTGGTCAGCGCCGTTGACGGCCGGCGCGACCATGGGGCCCAGGTGCGCCGGGGTGAGGTCGACAGCCTGGATGCCCGCTTCCGCGTAGCGCGGGGCGCTGGCGGCGTGGGCCTTGGCCGAGGTTGCCTCGAACACGATCTGCGGGAGCGGGTCCTGTCGGAGCAGCCAGTCCACCCCTTCCGCGCTGGCCTCGATGCCGCGGGCGCGGGCGCGGGCCAGACCGTCGGACTCGACGATGCCCACGACATACCGGACGTCGATCACCTGGCTGTGGGCGAGCTTCGCCAGCAGGTCGGTGCCTATGTTCCCGGGGCCGACTATGGCCGCCGGGATCTTCTGCTGCCCCATGGTGGGACCGTCACATCCTCTCGATCGGGTGGGGGGAGAACGCCCCGCTCAGCGGAGCGCGGGAGACTTCAGGGGCGACGAGTTCGCGCAGGTGGGCGTACATCCGCGAGGGATCCGGCTCCAGGCCGGTGAACAGCCGGAAGGCATCGGCGGCCTGGTGGGCGTTCATCCGGCCGCCGTCGAGGCAGACCGCGCCCGCCTCGGCGGCGGCCGCGAGCAGAGCGGTGTGGAGCGGCCGGAACACGATCTCGGCGACCCAGAGGTCGGGCCGCAGGCAGTTGCCGGGCACTGCCTGGCCGGGGTGATCAGCCATCCCGACCGGGGTTGCGTGCACGACCCCGTGCGCGTGTCCGAGCAGCGTCGGGAGCTCGGTGAGTCTGCCACCGCGGACCCGGTACGGGTCGAGGTCGGCGGCGAGGCGAGCCGCCCGGTCCGGGTCGGCGTCGACGACGTCGAGTCGCTCAGTACCCAGGTCGAGCAGCGCGTAGGCTGCCGCGGCGCCCGCCCCGCCCGCGCCGACGAGGACGACCCGGCCCAGCGGGGCGCCCGCGAGCCCGTCGACGAGGCCGCGCCGGAAGCCGGTCCAGTCGGTGTTGTGGCCCGCGAAGCCGTCCTCACCGATGACCACGGTGTTCACCGCGCCGATCGCTGCCGCATCAGGGGACAGGGTGTCCAGGTGCGCGAGGACCAGCTGTTTGCAGGGATGGGTGATGTTGAGGCCCCGGTAGCCGGCATCCCTGGCTCGCAGCAGCAGGTCGCCGACATCACCCGGAGAGGCCCCCAGGGCGTGGAGGTCCCACAGGTCGTAGCGCAGCTCAAGGCCGAGGACTGTAGCCTCCCGCTCGTGCATCGCAGGGGACAACGAGAACCCGATCCCGCTGCCGATCAGGCCCGTCAGCAAAGTCGTCACGATTCCCCCTCGGGGTCGGCCGAGGCGAGCACGGGCTCGATGTCGTCGACGCCCATCAGGTCGACACCGGGGATCGCCTGAAGCGCGGCAGCGTGGTCGACGGCGATCCCGGTTCCGATGATGCCGGTCCGCAGCGCGCTCATAGGGCGTCCTTCCGTACGAGGGCACGGTCCAGCGCCTCGACCCCGTAGACGTAGCCCTGGATCCCGGCTCCGACGAAGACTGCCTCGGCGATGTCGGAGACGTAGGAGCGGTGCCGGAACGCCTCGCGCTTGTGCACGTTGGTGATGTGCACCTCGGCGATGAGCAGTTCGGAGGCGAGCAGCGCGTCACGCAATGCCACGGACGTGTGGGTGAACGCACCCGGGTTGATCACGACGCCGTCCGTGCCCCCGCGCGCCTCGTGGAGCCGGTCGACAAGCGCGCCCTCCCAATTGCTTTGCAGGAAGTCGGCTTTGTATCCGAGCGCCTCCGCGCGTTGCGCGGTGATCCGCTCGACGTCGGCGAGGGTGTCGGCACCGTAGAGGGCGGGCTCACGGGTCCCGAGCATGTTCAGGTTCGGGCCGTTCAGGATCAGCAGGCGGCCGTGCCGCATGGAGGCTCCTCACATGGTGGTGGTCACGCGGGCTGCGGGGGCTGCCGCGGTCGCCCGCGGAATGCGTCCCAGCTGTTGCAACGGCACGTGGGCGGTCTCGCGGCCTGCGAAGGCCGCCGCCGCGGCGAGCACGCAGAGCAGGGCGAGCAGGATCGCGAGCGGAACCCAGCCGAACGCACCCGTGCCGACCATGAGCGCGGCGATGGTGGGGAAGAAGCCCTGGGGCACGTTTGCGAACTGGGTCGAGACCGCCAAACCGGTGTAGCGGACCCGGGCATCGAACATCTCCGCGTACAGCGACGGCCAGACGCCGTTCGGCGCGGCGTAGCACACCGAGCCCAGCAGGACCGAGGCGAGCACGACGAGTGACCAGTTCGAGGTCGTGATGGCCCAGAAGTAGACGAACACCGACGCGGCGCAGCCCAGGGCGCCCACGGCGAACACCGGGCGGCGGCCGATCTTGTCCGACAGCTTGGCCCACAACGGGATCGTGACGACTTGGCCGATGTTGGAGATCACGATCGTCCACAGCATCGAAGAGCGCGAGATGTTCCACTGCTCCACCGCGTACCCCAGGCCGAACACGGTCACGGTGCTGGAGATCGTGGCGTAGAGGTGGCAGACGACGATCCGAAGGAACGAGCCCCAGTAGTGGCGAATGAAGACCATCAGCGGGAACTTGACGACCTCCTGGCTCTCCTTCATCTCCTCGAAGGCGGGCGGCTCCTCCAGCGTGCGACGCACGATCATCGCGACGATCACCACGATCGCGCTGGCCCAGAACGGCACCCGCCAGCCCCAGGAATAGAGGGCCTCGGTCGGCAGGGCCGCGACCGGGATGAAGGCCAGTGTCGCCACGACCTGCCCGGCCTGGGTCCCGGAGAGAGTGAAGCTGGTGAAGTAGCCGCGCCTGCCCTCGGGAGAATGCTCGAGGGTCATCGAGCTCGCGCCGCTCTGCTCGCCCGCGGCGGAGAACCCCTGCGCCACACGGCACAGCACCAGCAGGATCGGTGCCCAGACGCCGATGACGGAGTAGCTGGGAAGGCAGCCGATCAGGAAGGTCGAACCGCCCATGGTGGACAGCGTGAAGATCAGGACGCGCTTGCGGCCGATCCGGTCGCCGAAGTGGCCGAGGAAGAACGAGCCGATCGGCCGGGCGATGTAGGCGACCGCGAAGGTCGCCAGCGCGGCCAGCATGCCGGTGGCCGCGCTGGCGTCAGGGAAGAACACATGGCTGAAGACCAGCGCCGACGCCGATCCGTAAATGAAGAAGTCGTAATACTCGACCATGCTGCCCAGGAAAGAGGCGAGCGCGGCCTTCCGGGGCGTTTGGCCCGTTGTCTTCGTATGGGACACGAGACACTTCCTTGTGTCAGGTTCGAGCTGGATTTTGCGACAGATTCACGCCGAGCAGACCGGAGGTCCGCGGATCAGCCGTTGAGAACGGCGGTGGCGGAATCGAATGCCTGCCGGGCGGCCTCGTCGACCGGCAGGGCGCGGAACCACGGATCGTTGACCTCGACCGACCAGGGGCCGGTGTAGCCGAGGGTGCGGAGCTCCGCGACCAGCGCGCGGACGGGGAGCTCACCCCTGCCCGGCAGTAACCGGGTCGACCGGGCCTTGTGCAGCATGTCCGGGTCGTCCGGGCGGACCCGGGGACCGTCGTTGAGCTGGACGCCGGCGACTTCCCGGGCGTCGATGTCGTGGAGCACGGCGGCGTCGGCACCGGTGGCGAACCAGTGCCAGATGTCGATCATCACCCCCGCGTTCGGCGCTCCGCTGCGCCGGACCACGTCGAGTGCCGCGGGATAGTCGCACAGGGCGCCCCAGGCGAATGCCTCCACCGCCAGCGTGACGCCCAGGGGGGCCAACCGGGCAGCCAGCTCGGCGAGGCGGTCGGCCGCGTGTCCGGGATCGGCCGGTCCGGCGGCGAACTCGCCGGAGGTGACCCGGAGCGGCCCCCAGGCGCGCGCAGCCTCAGCGAGCGTGACCTCGGCGTCCGACGGCGCCGCAACCGACTCGGCGAGCGCCCACCCACCGAGGAACTCGGCCTCGGTGACGGCGAGCCCGGCATCGGCGGCCACGGTGCGCACGGCACCGACCCCACCGTGCGCCGCGAGGTCGGCGAACTGCACACCGATCCCGGTGAATCCCGCCCTCGCGGCAGCGGCGGCCCGCGCGGCGAAAGGAGTGCGCGCGGGATCGGTGAACCCGGCCCCGTGCAGCGTCACGTAGCTCGCGGTCAGCCCGGTCACGCGGACGCCCCTCCGAACGGCGGGGTCGCGTGGGTGTGGAACGACTCCGGCACGCCCAGGCCCCACGCGGTGCCGCGGCCTTGCGACTCGGTGTCCCACGTGACGGTCTCGAAGTCCGGCGCGAAGATGTGGATCCCGCCGGTGAACACCTCGATGCGGTTGCCGCCGGGCTCGTACACGTAGAGGAAGAAACCTTGAGTGCGCGAGTGCTTGGCGGGACCGAACTCGATGAACACGTCGTTTTCGAGGAAGACGTCGGCGGCGCGGATCACATCCGAGGTCTCGGGCACGGCGTAGGCCAAGTGGTGCAGCCGTCCGGTGGTGGGGGCGGGTTCTTTCGTGAGCGCGAGGTCGTGGGCCTTCGTCATGACCGACAGCCAAGCGCCGACCTCGTCGCCCCCGGCGGGGACGAGCCGCTCACGCGGCTTGAACCCGAGGACCTCCTGCTGGAAGCGGCTCGCCTCGGCGACGTCCGGCACCAGCAGGTTGATGTGGTCGATGCGCGCAGCAGCGGCGCCCTTGGGGGCGAAGCGCTGCGGCTGGTTCGGAAGGGCCGGCGCCTCGCCGGGCGGCGGCACGTACTTCTCGGTCTCGAAGTACACCTCCTGGACATGCCCGCCGACGCCAGTGTAGCGGTAGGCCTTGCCGTGGCCGAAGTCGCCGTCATGCCAGGCGCCCTCGACGCCGTACTTCTCCAGCGCGGCGACACGTCGCTCGAGGGCCTGCGGGCTGGTCGCCCGCCACGCCACGTGGCCCAGACCTGCCTCGGGGGCGCCCGTCAGGGTGAGTGAGGTCAGGACGTCGTCGTTCCAGGCACGCAGGTGCGCCCGACCGGGGTCCTCGCCGACGAGGGTCAGCCCATAGACCTCGGTGAAGAACGCGACGGACTCCTCGAGCCGGGGCGTGAGCAGCTCGGCGTGGCCGAGCTGGGCGATGTCGTACATCGGCTCCGGGTGGCTGCTCATCGCACCGTGCCTTCCTCAGCGATGGCCTTGGCTTCCAGCTCGGCGACGCCCTCCAGGATGGACGGCGCGTGATTGGCGATCGAG
This sequence comes from Streptomyces sp. NPDC021212, assembly GCF_044332925.1. Classification (NCBI taxonomy): domain Bacteria; kingdom Bacillati; phylum Actinomycetota; class Actinomycetes; order Kitasatosporales; family Streptomycetaceae; genus Streptomyces; species Streptomyces sp. NPDC021212. The sequence continues at coordinate 94,044 of NZ_JBIRPZ010000001.1, read as the reverse complement.
ACCCCACCGAAGAGGTAGGCGAGGTTGATCGCAGCCTGCAGCTCTTCCCAGCTCGCCCCGGCCCGCCGGGCCGCATGTCCGTGGATCTTCGCCGCGTCCCGCAGCTGGACCGCCAGCACTGCGAACAGGATCAGCTGGACGGTCTTCTGATCCAGCACATCGGTGTAGGTGACGAGGTTGCGGACCTTCTCCTGCGCGAGCAGCAGCTCTGGGTTCGTCCGGCCCAGGCTGTCGAAACGAGCCTGGATACGCGGAGGCACGAAGCCCGCCATCTCGCGGTAAGTCTGCAGATAACGGTCGATCTCGTGCTGCTGCTCCGTGGTGGGGACCGCGCCCTCGGGGTCCGGTGTACTGCCAGTCATGGGTGACCTTCCCGTTTCGGTGGCAAAGGTCACAGTCGTGGCTGCGGCAGGTGCGGCGAAAGCCTGTGTTCCCGTTGAACGGGAGTGGGGAGCGGAAAAGTCAGGGATGGGAGCGAATCTGCTGGTCACGTAGCGAGCGGGAAATAGAGATGGCGGCGGTGCGTACGGCGGGCGCCAGCCGTTCCGGGCGTCCACCAGTGGTGTGCAGGACGACATCGAGTGCCGCGACAACCGCTCCCGAGGCGTCTCGAATGGGCGCGGCGACCGACAGTGACCCCAATGTGAGCTCCTCGTAGGCGAAGGCGACGCCCGTGCCGCGTACGTCGTCGAGGACCCGGACGAGCCGGCCGGGTTCGACGATGGTGTGTCGGGTGAAGCGCGCCAGTGGTGCCGCCAGAACCTTGGCCTGCACCTCTTTGGGCGCATGAGCCAGCAGCACCTTGCCGACCCCCGTGGCATGCAGCGGCAGGCGCCCGCCGCGGCGCGACTTCACCAGCAGCGCGTCGGCCCCGGAGATCTTCTCTATGTAAAGCGCCTGACTGTCCTGACAGACGGCGAGATGAACGTTCTCCTTGGTCCCCTCGAACAGGTCCTGCATGACCGAGAGGGCGACGTCGCGCAGCGACTCGCCGCGAGGGGCGAGCGATCCGAGCTCCCACATGCGTAGCCCGACCCGGTAGCCGGCACCGTCACAGCGCTCCAGCCCGCCCCACGCGACGAGCTCGGTGGCCAGCCGGTGCGCCGTCGACAAGGGCAGCCCGGTGCGGGCGCTGAGCTCGTTGAGAGTGAGCTCAGGGGAGTCAGGGCCGAAGGCGTCGAAAAGCGCGACGACCTTGCTCGTTACTGAACGCCCTGTAATCTCGGCCATGGCTCCTCCGTTCACCGCTTGAACCCGGGCATCTCCAGAGACGCCGTTCACGGGACAGACCCGCGTCACCCGCAGCTCTCGCCGTAGGTGGGTGTTCCAGCTGCGAGCAGCCGAACGGGTCCATTGGAATGCTGCGGTGATGCTGGTGTCCAGAGTCTCGCTCAAGACGGGGATGGGCAGGGATGAGGCCGGCGCAGGCATCACGAATTCCCGCAGCGGTACGCGGGGCCCGGTCTTCCCCGGCAAGAAGTGCCTCGACCGGCCCTCGAAGACCCGACGGGCAAGGGCGTCGAGGCCGTCCGCCCCCTCCGCGACGAGATCCACAAGCACATCGGATCCCCGATCGCCGAGATCGACGCGAAGGCCGGAGGACTGAGCGCCATGCCCGGCCGCAACGACGCACGCGAGGCCAAGGCTGCGCCGTTGCCGGTGGTCACGGACAAAACGCCCGGTTCAGCCCTCGGGTCACGGCGGTTCTCTCACCACGGGCAAACCGTTCGCCTGCCTCGTACGGGATCCGGCATCGACACGAGACAGTGGGGTGAGCAGAGTCGGGGACTGGCGCGGTGGCTGATGCTCCGATTCCAGTCCCCGGCCTCCTCAGGAGTGCTGCGTGCCCGGCATCGTGTCCCAGAACGCGCACTGGTGTTCCGTCGAGTACCGGTCGTCGTCGATCAGGGCGCTCCTGCCCCCAGCCCGCAGCGACAGCATCAGGCCCTTGCCCCTGTGGTAGCCAGGCCAGACCGTCTGCCGGGCGACGGCCGGCCGGCCGGTCTTCGTGAAGGCGCCCCAGTACCGCGTCATCTCGCGGGCGAGTCGGCGCTCGTCGGCGTTGAACAGCGGGGCGATGGGTGTGCCGTTGTTGAAGCTGGGCCAGATGTAGGCGAGTTCCGCGGCGTGCCCGGCCCCCCAGACGTAGCCGGGGATCTGCGTCAGGCCAGGGCCGGTCCGGTGGTCGAACTCGTACGCATAGGTGGGGGCGTACCGCTCAAGGGTCCGGGCGAGCGAGCGGAGCCCGCACCCGCCGATCCCCGCGACACTCCCCGAGTCGGTCATGATCGCGCCGATGAGGTACGCCGCGGTGTACCGGTCGGACGTATCGGGCCAGGGGTAACGGGCGAGGACCTCGTCGGCGCGGGCGCCGGCGAGGTTCTGGACGAAGGCGAGGTAGGCCTCCTTGCCCGCGCCTATGTAGCCCGCGGCGAAGGTGCGGCCCTCGTCACGGTTGGCGCCGACGACCACGGGCACGCGGGTGAACGCCCCACTGTCCACCGCCTCGCGTGGTCCCGTCGGGAACGTCGGAGTTCCGTCCACGAAGCCGGCCGAGAAGGTCCGGCTCGCGTCGAGGAGCGTACCCGCCGAGGCGGACCGCAGACAGTCGAGGACGGCCGCCTGAGCCGTGCCGTCGCAGCCCGCCTGCCGGGCGAACGCCGTCCCGGCGGCCTCCGCCCGGGCCTGCGGCCCGCTGCGACAGGAGCCGCTCTGGATCATGGCGCGGGCGAACAGCCCGCGCGAGCCGGGCGCCACGAGATGACCGCAGACGGACCAGCCGCCCGCGGACTCGCCGTCGATGGTGACCTCACCGGGGTTACCGCCGAAGGCGGCTATGTTGCGCTGCACCCAGCGCAGCGCGGCCTGCTGGTCCATGAACCCGTAGTTGCCGGACTCGCCGCCCTCCTCGGTGAGGGCGGGCAGGCCGAGGAAGCCGAAGGCGCCGAGTCGGTAGTTGAGCGAGACGCCGATGACGCCCGTCTCCTTGACGAGCTTCGACTCGTCGTTCTGCGAGCCGCTGCCGTTGGTCAGGCCACCGCCGTGGATGAAGACGTGCACCGGAAGACGGGCGCCGGCCCGCACACCCGACGGCCGCCACACATTGACGTCGAGACAGTCCTCGGTCTCGCTGCGTGGTCCGTTGCCGCTGGGCAGGACGGGGCAGGGATTGCCGAAGTCGGCCGCCTCCCGGACGCCGGTCCACCGCGCCGCGGGCCGCGGCGGCTTCCAGCGCAGGGAGCCGGTGGGCGCCGCCGCGTAGGGGATGCCGAGGAACCTCTCGACGCCTTTCGAGGTGGCGCCGCGCACGGCGCCCTTGTCGGTGGCCACCGCGGTCGGCGCCGTCGCGGACGCCGTCGCTGGCAGCAGCCCGACGACGGCGAGGGACATGACCAACGCGCCGCCCAGGGCAGTACGGATTCTGCTGGCAGTCATGGATGGGGACCTCTCTGGCCTGGTGCCGGCCGCACGGTGCGCCGGCACCCTTGGTGGTGGAGGGAAGGAGCCGGGCCGGGGCCGACCCGGCATCAGACGCCGCTCGGCACCCGGCCGATGCCGCGAGCCGGGCGGTCAGCGGGTGACGTGGACGCCGCCGTGCAGGGGGAGCGTCCGCGACGAGGAGCCGACCCACACCTGCCGGTGCCCGGTGCCGAGCTCCCAGGCGTGGGAGGAGGTGTTCCAGTACTTCAGCTGCTGTGCGTCGACCTGGATGCGTACGGTCTTCGACTGACCGGCGCGCAGATGCACCTTCTGGTAGCCGCCGAGCGAGCGCACCGCCTGGGGCGCGGTGGTCTTCGGGCTCGCACCGACGTAGACCTGGGCGACCTCGTCACCGTCGCGGGTGCCGGTGTTCTTCAGCGTGAACGAGACGGTCAACGTGCCGTGACTCTGCCGAACCGCGAGGTCGCGGTAGGCGAAGGAGGTGTACGACAGGCCGTAGCCGAAGGGGAACAGCGGGGCGGCCTTCTCCTTGTCGTACCAGCGGTAGCCCACGTAGATGCCCTCGGAGTAGTTCTCCTGGTTGTCCACTCCCGGGTACCTGAGCGGGTCGCCGGCGACCGGTGTGGCGGACTCGCTCGCGGGGAACGTCTGGGTGGTCCTGCCCGACGGGTTCACGTCGCCGTAGAGCAGGCGGGCGGTGGCCTCGGCCCCGTTTTCCCCGGGGTAGTACGTGTCGAGCACCGCCTTGACCTTGGACAGCCACGGCATGGTGATCGACGATCCCGTGTTGAGGACGACGATCGTGTTCGGGTTGGCGTCGGCGACGGCGGAGATGAGCCCGTCCTGGTCGGCCGGCAGGGAGAGGTTCTTCCGGTCGGCGCCCTCGGTACCGTCGTCGTGGGCGAAGACGATGGGCGTCTTCACCTGGCGGGCAAGGGCCACGGCCTGCTCCCGGGCGGCCTGCGCGGCCTCCGGGGTGACCCAGTTCAGCCGGATCTTGGCCGGTGCGCCCTGGATGGCTTGGGCGTTGGCCGCGAAACGGTGCGTTCCCGCCGTGAGGTGCACCGTGGCGCTGCTGGAGCCCAGGAAACCGGTGATGACGCTCTTGCCGTCGATCTTCAGCGCGCCGTACGCGGCGGGAAGGTCGTAGACGAAGGAGTAGTCGCCGTCGGCCGGCACCGTGAGGGTGCCGCTGTAGTCGAAGGGGCTGGCCGGGGTGACGGTGATCGTGCCGTCCGAGCCGGCCGGCAGGGCGGGGCTGAGGGCCGTCGCGGGAATGGGGGCGCCGGTGGTGTCGACGCCGGCCGCGTAGCGCACCGTGGCATTCCGGCCGGCCCGCTGCGTGATGGTGTCCAGCGGCGAGGCCGCGGAGTCCGGTACGACGTTGGAGCTGCCGCCGCCGGTGACCTTCGGTGTCTTCGCGGTCGGGCCGATGAGTCCGATGTCGGTGTCCTCGCCGGTCAGCGGAAGCGCCTTGCCGGTGTTCTTCAGCAGGACCGAGCCAGACTCGGCCACCTGCTGCGCGACCCTGGCGCCGCCCTGCGGGTCGCGTGCGGGCCGCCGGCCCGCGGTGCCGTCGAGGAGACCGAATCGGTTCATCTGGCCCAGGATGCGGGCGACCGCGTCGTTGAGCTCCGAGACCGGAATGGTGCCGTTCGTTATCGCGGTCTTCAGTTTGTCGCCCAGAAAGACGCCGCTGGGCATCTCCTGGTCGAGGCCGTTCACGATGTCGGTCGTCGCGTGGGCGGCGCTCCAGTCCGACATGATCCAGCCCTGGAAGCCCCACTGCTCCTTGAGGATCGAGTTGAGCAGTTCGTCACTGCCGCAGCCGTGACTGCCGTTCACCGAGTTGTACGAGCACATCACCGCACCGGCGCCGGCCTTGACGGCGGCCTCGAAGGCGGGCAGCTCGATCTGACGCAGGGTCTGCTCGTCGACGTTGACGTTCACCCCCATGCGGTTGTCTTCCTGGTTGTTCTCCGCGTAGTGCTTGACGGTGGCGATCAGGCCCTGGCTCTGAACGCCACCGATCTCGCCGGACACCATGCGGGAGCTGAGCAGCGGGTCCTCGCTGAAGGTCTCGAAGTTCCGCCCCGCGTACGGCACCCGGATGATGTTCGTCATCGGTGAGAGCAGGACGTCCTGGCCGAGCGCACGGCCGTCGCGTCCGATGACCTGGCCGAACGTACGGGCCAGTCGGTCGTCGAACGACGAGGCGAGCGCGACCGGCGCCGGCATCGCGGTGGCGTGCGCGTTGACCCGGACGCCCGCCGGACCGTCGGTGAGCCGCAGTTCGGGGATGCCCAGGCGGGGAACCCCGGGGATGTATCCGGCCTGGCCGAGGGCACGGGGATCGGTGCCTCCATGGACGAAGGACAACTTCTCGTCCAGCGACATCCGGGCGATGAGGGCAGCGACGCGGGGAGACACGCTGACGGTGCCCCGAGCGTCACCCGCGCCCACGCCCGAGGCGCCAGGGGCCACGGCCGTGCCCGCGGCAAGGAGCATCGCGCTCGCTCCCGCGATCAGGGCCGTGCGGCGCAACCGGCCTCTGCTGCGATGTCGCACCGATGTCCGATTGAACTTCATGCGGACTCCTCACCAACGAAAGTATTCGACGATTTGAGTCTGAACAATTCACGTCTCTGATAGACGAACTTGAGAGGGCGAATCGGGCTTCCGGGACTGTTCGAAGAGCCAGTCGATGACCACGTCGTTCTCGTACGTCTGGGCCCATGCGACGTGTGGGCTCACCGGTGTCGTTCCGGGCGTATGGCTTGTGAACAGGACGCGACTGCGCGGCCCGGGCCTGCCGTAGGAGCTCCCGCGACCGGGCCTCGAATTGCGCCTTTGGCAGATCGTCGGCCCACTCATCGCGGCTGACCCGTGCACCGGCGGCCTCGTGCGCCTTCATCAGTGTCCAGGTACCGGGGTTGCCGAACCGGCCCTCCCGGTAGGGGACGACCGGGCCGTCGACGGAGTGGTCGGCCCACATCGGAATGTGTGTGATCCTCTCCATGGCGGTCGGGTCGCCCCAGTCGGCAGTGGGCAGGGCAGCCGCGAACACCTCGGGTCGCTTCGCCGGCAGGCTGTAGATGCCACGCCCACCTGAGGACAGGCCGACGACGTAGAGCCTGTGTCCACGTTGCGGGAGTGCTCGCTCACGAAGGTGTCAATGAGTTCGATCAGCGCGGCCTGGACCTTGGCGTCGGTCCAGGCCGTGCCGTCGGGTCCGTCCATGGGACGGGGCAGAGGGATCTGCGGAGAGAGGACGAACGCGGGGTCGCGACGCTGTCGTTCCGGCTTGGCGAACGTGACCGCGATCCGGTTGGAGGTGAGCTGGGTCATGTTGTTGTCCGCGACTTCGCCACCGCCGTACAGGGTGACGACAAGCGGGTACCGCGTGCGCGTCTGAGGATTGCGTACGAATCCCTCGGGCCGGTACAGCCGGAAGGGCGGAAGGGGATCGGTGCCGGCGGCCCGCGCGTTGGAGTCGTTCGGGTCGAGTTCGACGATCAGGCGGTCCCCCGGCCGTCCGGGATCGGATCGGTCGTCCACTTCGGCGACGGTGTTGGGGTAGACCCGGGTCACCGTGCGAGCCGCTGTCTGCTTGCCCTTGCCCACAGTGGCCTTCACCTGGAAGGCGGTGGACGGGATCACCCCGCCGCGTAAGTCGATGCGATACGAGTACGGGATGGCGACGGCTGTCACCAGCCAATTGTTCCTCGGCGTCACCCGCGTGACGAGGTCCGTTCGCAGGACCGGATTGGGTCCGGAGGCCGCCTGTCGCCCTTTGGATGTCGCTGCCGTGGTGTCGGCGGCCGAGGCGGTCGCCGTGCTCACGGCCGGCGCCGTGACCGCACCTGCCGTGACGGTGAGCACCGTGCGTCTGGTGATCCCTCTCATGGGTCCTCGTCTCAGTCGGTGGGGCACCCGGGCCAGGTGCCTCTGTGTGGTTCCGGCGCCCGACTCCGCACTCCCGGCAGCGGGCGGCACGTTGTGGGCCCGAGCGGCACGTGCGGTGTCCGCACGGAGGCTCCGCTCGGGCCCGGGACGCCGGTCACAGGGAGAAAGCACCGGCCACCAGGACGCCGACGGTCATGACGAGGGTGGTGGCTGAGCCCAGGGGTGCCAGCATGGCGGCGCTCGCTTTCTCGGGGACGGCCCTCGGCGGCGGTGGGCGGGGCTGGTGGGACAGACCGAGGTGTTACGCGAGAGTGTCGAAGCAGCAACGGATCCGTGTCCAGCATCAAACCGAGATCTGTTCTTGCGATAAGCGCATCAATTCACGCAGGTGCGCCCTGTACTCGTGGGCCGTGGACCACCTTGCGTCAACTGGCGGCGTTACACCGCCGTCGCCCGGGCCGCGACCTCGAACGCGGCAAGCAGCCGGGCGACCGCAGCCGCCTCGAGCGACATCAAACTACCTCGACGCCGTCCTCACCCGGATGCGTACCGACGGCCCTGAGGTCCGCGACAACGATGCCGCCCGGCTCTCCCCGTTCCGCCACCGCCACATCAACGTGCTCGGCAAGTATTCGTTGCGCAGGCCGACCGCACCGGCACGGCTTCGCCGCCTTCGACGTGGACCCGGGCGGTGGCGGGCCCACCACCCCCGCCGGCGGGGGCCGGTCCTTCGGCTTGACTTCGAGCGCGCTCCAAGTCCTAGTTTCGGAGGCGTTCGTCAGTGTTCGTCAGTGCTCAAGGTACCGCCCGGTCCGCCGGGCAGGAGGAGTATCCGCCCATGATCACCCGAACCACGCTCGGCTCGCCCGGTCTCGCCGTCAGCGCGATGGGCCTGGGGTGTATGGGGATGAGCGAGAGCTACGGCGCCGCCGACTGGGACGGCGGCCTGGCCACCATCGACCGGGCCCTGGAGCTGGGCATCACGTTCCTGGACACCGCCGACGCCTACGGCACAGGGCACAACGAGGTGCTGGTGGGCCGGGCCATCCACGGCCGCCGGGACCAGGTGCAGCTGGCCACCAAGTTCGGCATCGACCGCAGCGCCGGCGACCGGGCACGCCGCATCCGCGGTGCCCGGGACTACGTGCTGCGCTCCTGCGACGCCTCGCTGCTGCGGCTGGGCGTCGAGGTGATCGACCTGTACTACGCCCACCGCCCGCCCCAGGACGTCGAGATCGAGGAGACCGTCGGGGCGATGGCCGAGCTGGTCGAGGCGGGCAAGGTCCGTCATCTGGGCTTGTCCGAGGTCGACGGCGAGCTGCTGCGCCGGGCGCACGCGGTGCACCCGATCACCGCGGTGCAGAGCGAGTACTCGCTGTGGACCCGCGACGTCGAGGCGGTCACCCCGGTGATGGCCGAGCTGGGGGTCGGGCTGGTGCCGTACTCGCCGCTGGGGCGGGGGTTCCTCACCGGCACCCTGGACCGCTCCACGCTGGGCGAGACGGACTTCCGGCGCACCAACCCCCGCTTCGCGGGCGAGGCGGGCGAGGCCAACGAGAAGATCGCGCAGACCGTGCGCGAGGTGGCCGACCGGCTGGGTGCCACCCCGGCCCAGGTGGCGCTGGCCTGGGTGTACGCCCAGGCCGAGCGGCTCAGGGTGGCGGTGGCGACCATTCCGGGCACCCGCAGCCCGGCCCGGCTGGAGCAGAACGCGGCCGCGCTGGAGCTCACCCTGGACGCCGAGGCGCTGGCCGCGCTGGACCCGCTGAACGACCAGGTGATGGGCGAGCGCTACACCCCCGCGCACACCGCTGAGGTCGCTCGGGGTCAGCCGGTGGGCTCGACGCGCACGACGTCCAGCTCGACGCCCAGGTCAACTACCGTATGGCAATAAAGACACCCTTCACGGGAGCCTGGCTCGGCCATCGAGGTGCTCAGTCAAGGACTGCGAGGTGGTCGGCGGCGCCTCCGCGCCACTCGACCATGAACAGAGTGGCGTCGTCGCTGGTGCGCCCGCCCCGTTCCTTCTTCAGCATGTGGGACAGTCGGCGCAGATCCGCCCGGATTCCCTCTGATGGCTCCTGGCCCAGCTGGTTGACGCAGCGGATGAGGCGTTCCTCACCGAAGGGCTCCCCGCCGTCGACGCGCTCCTCGATGATGCCGTCGGTGTAGCACAGCACCCGGTCGCCCTGCTGGAGTGTGTGCTCTCTGACGCGGGGCACCTCGCCTCCGAAGCCGACGGGAAGCGTCGTCGCGCTCTCCAACTGCTGCACGACCTGGCCGTCGCGGATCAGCAGCGGCGGGGGGTGGCCCGCGTTGACCAATTCCATCTCACCGGTAGCGATGTTCACGTGCATCAGCTGCGCCGTGACGAAGTGCTCGGCCCCGAATTGCCGGGAGATGGCCTGGTCCATGTACGCGTACTTCTCGGCCAGGCTGACGAACACACGCCGGGCATGGCGGTAGGCGCCGATGGCGATGGTCGCCATCGCAGCGGCATCCAGATCGTGGCCCATCGCGTCGACCACGGCCATATGCAGGATGTTGTCGTTGAGGGCGTAGTCGAAACTGTCGCCGGCGACGCGATAGGCGGGCTCCAGGATGCCTGCCACCTGAACCTGGGGCGCGGTCATCGTCAGCGGTGGCAGCAGACCCCACTGGATCTCCGCGGACACACTCATCGGCTCTCGACGCCGGGCCAGGAAGAACTGGTCGGTGTAGGCGTTTTTGGTGAGCAGCATGTCGGCGACCAGGCTGGCGAGCCGGCGCAGCAGCAGCCGGTCATCGTCACCGACGGTGTCCAGCGTCAGGGCAATGACGCCCACCTGATCGCTTCCGTCCAGCAGGGGCAGATACATCCGTACGCCACCGCCGGGCTGCCGCACCTCGACGGCGTCCGCGCGCAGGAAGGCCCGGCCGGCCGGGGAGTCGGCCATCGGCTCAGGCTGGCCCACGTGCAGCTTCCTGCCAGGAAGCGGCACCAGCATCTCCTGCGCGTAGTCCTGGAGCAGGATGGACACGTCACGACCGCCGATCCTGGCGACCTCCTCCGCGATCAGCGGGGCAATCAGCTGCGGCGGCAACAACCGCGCCCTGTCCAGCAGCACACCCAGCAGCCGCTCGCCGAAACCCTCCGACCGGTCCATGCTCCCCTCGTCCATCGCCCGGTCCGCCACCGCCTTCCCGCCATACACGCCACTCACTGCCTCCGCACAACCTGACCTGTTTGAGCCGCCGGAGCGGCTCATTAGGCCATGCGCGGCATGTCGGCTCGTGCTGCGATGAGCGTATGGGACACCGAGCCCAGAGGCCCCTGAGCCATGCGGCGGATCCAAGCCGTGTAGACCAGCACCGTCTGGCCCGCCAGCGATGGCACACCCCGGGCATCGCCGCCGCCATCACGATGATCTGGCCGCTCGCCTCACCTCTCCCCCGCTCGCCCGGGGCCCTCGGACACCCGGCCAGCGTAGAGGCCAGGCTACTCAGGACCGGGGGATGCAGCTTCTCGGGTCGGCTCCGTCGGGCAACGACCGGACGCACAACCGGCTCCCTCGACAAGGCGTCAAGGGAGCCGGTGCGTTGGTAGCGGGGACAGGATTTGAACCTGCGACCTCTGGGTTATGAGCCCAGCGAGCTACCGAGCTGCTCCACCCCGCGTCGGTCCGTCCACCCTACACGGCGCGGGCGAAGGGGTTCGACGTACTCCACGCCCCTGGTGTTCGGTGCGGGAGCGCCTCCTCTGGCTCCGGCAGTCTGACAAATGCAGCCGAGTCGAGCCCGACCTGGTGGTACGTCAGGATCCAAGGCGAACTGCGGCGGCTCGGTCATCGGACCGCGGCCGCCACGATCAGACGCGCCCTGCGCCGACTCGGTCTACCGCCCGCTTCCGGTTCCTCATTCGTGACCGGGACAGCAAGTTCACCGCGTGCACCGACCGGCTCCTCATCACCGACGAACGGCACCTGCGCGCGGTCCTCAACCAGTACGCCGAGCACTACAACGCGGGACGGGCCCAGCGCAGCCTCCGCCTACGAGCACCCGACGACGACCCGCACGAGGATCTCAGCATTGTTCGTGGCGGTCGATCGGCCCAGCAAGAGCAAGCAGCCGACAGAAGATCGGGAGAGCAGTCGCAGACCCACAATCATTGATCATGCCCACACGCAGGCAATCGCAAAGTCCCAGGTCAACCACCGTACGGCAATAAAGACACCCTTCACAAAGCACCGCTCGACTCACTCGGGACTGCTGAACGGATGCCGGATCGCGGCCGGCGGCCAGGCAGGAGCGGTATATGGCCGCCGGAAGCTGCGATGCCCGGAGCCAATCTCGAACGGCTCGCCATCTCCGGGCAGTTTGACCTCGGCCCTGGTGTTGGGCGGGACGCACACCTCCACCACCAGCGTCTCGCCCTCGATCCGCCAGCCCGCCTCTGCGCGGCCGTACGGCGTCTCGTGCGCCGCCTTGGCGAAGGCGAGGTCCGCGCCGGGGACGGGCGCGATACGCAGTCGGCGCCAGCCAGGTTCGGCGGCTTCGAGCCCGGCGACCCTCCGGTGCAGCCAGTCGGCGACGGCTCCGAGGGCGTAGTGGTTGAACGAGGTCATCTCGCCCGGGTTGATGCTCCCGTCAGGCAGCATCGAGTCCCAGCGCTCCCACACGGTCGTCGCCCCCATGGTCACCGGGTACAGCCACGACGGACAGCCCTGCTCCAGCAACATGCCATACGCCAGCTGCGGCTCGCCGCCCGCGCAGAGCGCGTCGCAGATCAGCGGCGTACCGGCGAACCCGGTGGCGATGCGGAAGCCGGTCTTGCGCACGAGGAACGCCAACCGCTCGGCGGCGCCGAGCCGCTGACGTTCCGTCGGCAGCAGCGAGAAACACAGGGCGAGCGCGTACGCCGTCTGCGCGTCGCTCGACAACCGCCCGCCCGGGGTGACGAACTCCTCGCCGAACGCGGCCCGTACGGACCGCGCCAGCTCCTCGTACCGCACGGCATCGTCCTCCTCGCCCAACAGCCGTGCGGCTTCTGCGAGTACGTCGGCCGAGCGGGCGACGTACGCGTTCGCGACGAGGTCGCCGTCGGTGCGGGCGGCTCCGGGGTCCTCAGGCGGGGCGGCCGGGTCGAGCCAGTCGCCGAGCTGGAAGTCCTGACGCCACAGGCCGCCACCTTCCTCGACGAGACGCGCGCTGGTCTCCACCCAGCCGCGCATGCTCGGATACTGGGTGCGCAGCACCCCCAGGTCGCCGAAGCGCCGGTAGAGCGTCCACGGCAGCAGCACGGCGACGTCGGCCCATACCGCGTGCGGGATCCCGCCGAACTCCAGCGGCAGCACGTCGGGGACCACCAGCGGCGGCACCCCATCGGCGCGGGCGAGCTGTTCGGCGGCGAGGTCGCGCAGCCAGCCGCCGAGCATGCCGGAGCAGTCATAGAGGAAGGACGCCGTGGGGGCGAAGACCTGGATATCACCGGTCCAGCCGAGGCGTTCGTCGCGCTGCGGGCAGTCGGTGGGGATATCCAGGAAGTTGCCCCGCATCCCCCAAACGACGTTCTCGTGAAAGCGGTTGACCAGTTCGTGCGAGGACTCGAACCAGCCGGTGCGGGCCATATCGGTGTGCAGGACGACGGCTTCGACAGCGGAAGGGTCCAATTCACCGGGCCAGCCCTCCACTTCGGCGTAGCGGAAACCGTGGAAGGTGAAGCGGGGTTCGTACGTCTCCACGCGTCGGCCCGCGAGTGTGTACGTGTCGGTGGCCGCGGCGAGGCGCAGTGGGCGTACGCCGAGTTCGCCGTGTTCCAGCACCTCCGCGTGCCGCAGGGTGATCGTGTGCCCGGCCGGTCCCGAGACGCGGATGCGCAGGCGGCCCACGAGGTTCTGGCCGAAGTCGAGCACTGTCCTGCCGGAGGGTGTGGTGATGACCTCGACGGGGGTGAGGGTCTTGGTACGGCGCACGGGCGGGCCGGTCGGTGCCACCAACTCGGCCTCAGGGGCGGGTAGTTCGGTGACTGGTGACCAGCCGGAGGTGTCGTGCCCCGGTTCGGACCAGCCCGGCCGCACCAGCCGGGCGTCGTACACCTCACCGTCGTACAGCTCCGACCGCACCACCGGACCGGTTGTCGCGCGCCACGCCTCGTCGGTGCGGATCGTGGTCACGGTGCCGTCGGGGTGGGTCACCTCTAGTTGGGCGAGGAGCGCGCGATGATCGCCGTAGAGGTTGCGGCGGCCGCCGTGGAAACCGAGCCGGCCCGTGTACCAGCCCTCGCCGAGGAGAGCCCCGATCGCATTGTCGCCCTCGCGCAGCAGGTCCGTGACGTCGAAGGTCTGGTAGCGCAGCCGGTGGTGGTACGAGGTCCAGCCGGGGGCGAGGACGTGGTCGCCGACGCGGGTGCCGTTGATCTCGGCCTCGTAGACGCCGTATGCCGTGATGCGGAGGCGGGCCGATGCGACGGCCTTGTCAAGGGTGAAGGTGCGGTGCAGCAGGGCCACCGGGAGCGAGGCGTCGGCAGGTTCCCGGTCGGGGGTGATGGGGCGGGCGGTCCAATCGGTACGGGTGAGCAGTCCCGTCTCCGCGTGGGTGACCGGCGACCAGGCGGAGGGCTCGGCGCTTTCGCCCCAGACCTGGACCCGCACCCCGACCCGGCTGCCGGAGCCGAGCGCCGGGCCAGGCCACGCCACCAGTACCGAGTCGGCGCTCGCCACACGCCCGGTGTCGGTGAGGACTGTCCCTTCGGCGTCCGTGATCTCGATTCGGTACGCCTGCTGGATCCAGCCCGGCGTGTCGGTCTCGCTGCGCCAGCTCAGGCGGGGACGGGACTCGCCGATGCCGAGCGGTTCGCGGTGGTGTTCCAGGACAGGCGCGGTGACCTTCATCGAATGGCTTCCTTCTCCCGTACGGCGGTTGCGACCGTGGCCCGGCCCTGCGGTGCGATGCCGCGGACGATCCACACACCCATCACACCGGAGACGGCGACGCACGCTGTGGTGATCCACAGCACCGCCGAGCCGCTGGCCGCGATCAGCGCGGGCGTCGCGAGGCCGGCGAGACCGCACAGGGCGCGGCTGAGGCCGTAGGTCAACCCCTGTGTGGTGGCACGGAGCTCCTCGGGGAACGCCTCCTGGGACCAGATCTTGTAGTTCGCCTCGCCGGCGAACTGGTTCACGACGTTGTACAGCAGCAGGAAGAAGATCATCGCCGCGATCACCGCACCGCCGGTCGAGGCGGCCACGGCGAAGGCGAGGACCTGGAGCGCCGCGCAGACGTAGAAGAGCCGGTCGCGCCAGGGGGTGTCGGCCAGCCGTACGAAGGCCAGCGAGCAGGCGAGAGCCACGGGGAGGCCGGCCAGGCCGATTCCTGTGGCGAGGGTCTGAGAGGCGCCGCTGACGGTGGTCAGGAAGTAGGTGCCGTACTGGCCCATGGTGTTGGCGGCGAGGTTCCAAGTGAGGTAGAAGCCGCCGGTCGCGAGGAGCGGCACGAGGATCGGCTTCGCGGCGAGGCGGCGTAGCGCTCGGGCGTCAATGCCTTCGGCCCCTCCGCCCTGCTCGGCCTCCTCCAGCACCGGAGACAGACGCAGGCGGTTGCGCAGAACCCAACTGATCAGGGCGACGACACCGAGGTGGGCGAAGAGGATCTGGGCGGAGAGGTAGCCCAGCGTGGAGGTGCCGAAGCCGATCGCGATCGCGGCCGTGATGCCGACGACCCACATGGTCTGGGTCGCGCCGATCAGCCGGCCCCGGACCGAGCGCGGCGAGTGCTCGGAGACCATGGCGAGCGAGGTCGGCAGATCGGCTCCGGCCGCGAGACCGCCGACGATCATGCCCGCGAAGAGAACGACGCTGTTGGGGGCGAAAACCAGCAGGACGGCACCGATGGCGTACACAAGGATGTCGATGCCGTACACACGCTTGCGTCCGAAGCGGTCGGCGAGGCGGCCGCCGACGAGCGAGCCGAGGGCGATGGAGAAGGTCAGAGCGGCACTCAGCGCGCCGACGCCCCAGGACGACAGGTGGAAGCGGCTCTGCCAGAAACCGAGTGACAGACCGGAGGAGACGATGATGCCGGAGTCCAGATAGGAGGCCATGCCGGACAGGACAGCCAGGCGCCACTGGGCGCGGGTCACTTGAGGCTTGCCGGGCCAGCCGGAGATGGCGTCGTTGCTCATGAGAGCGGCCTTTCGGGGAGCAGAATTCAGGGACGGAGGGCTGGATTCGTCACGGCGGGAATGACACGTGCAACCGCCCCTGAAGCAGATCGTGAAACGTTTCAATGCATCGTGAGCCCGTGACGGCACCCCGTCAAGGGCTCCGACAGAGGAATCTGCACAGCCTTGCGAACGGCCAGAGGCGCTCCCAGCTGCCGATGAGCGACCGGGACAAGGATGCGGAGATCCTGGCTCTCCGCCGCCAGATCACGGTGCTAGAACGTCAACTCGGCGGTGACCGAGTGCGGTTCGCTCCGGGCGACCGGGCGTTCCTGGCGGCCCTGCTGCACCGGTTGCCGTTGCCGGTTCTGCGGCGGGTGCGGCTGCTCGGACGTCCTGACACGGTGCTGCGCTGGCATCGCGACCTGCGTACCCAAGCGACGCGGACGCCCACGCACGATCCGATCCAGATCGACACCGTCCTCTTGCGGCGCTGGTTCGTGCTGTTCTTCATCGACCATGGCGCCCGCCGCGTGCACATCGCCGGCATCACTCGACAACCGACCGGCCCCTGGATCACCGAGCAAGCGCGGAACCACCTCATGGACCTGGGCGACCGCGCAGAGTCGATCAAGTTCCTCATCCGGGACCGCGGCGCCTACTTCACCGACAGCTTTGACGCCGTCTTCCAAGCGGCTGGCGCACGCGTCATCCCCACACTGCCCGCTGTGCCACGGGTGAACGCGATCGCCGAACGGCCAGGCCGACTCACCGAGTCCGAACCACTATCGCCACTGGCAAAACCCGCATCTCCCGACGCGATCGACTCAGCGGCCTCATCCACGAATATTCGCAGGTCGCATAGGGGTGACATAGATTCCGCCACGCACAGGCAAAGACTCCGGCCGGCGTTCTGCCGCCGTGCTGCCCTGCCCGGATGAGGCGGTGATCGCGTTCCAGCAGCGCGCCGGCCACCTCTCTCTCCCCGAGTTTCGGAGTCGCCAGGCACCAGGTGACGGGCATGCCCTCCGCTGTTGTGACCAGGTAGAGCCAACGCCGCGACCCGGCGGTGGGTCTTGCGTCGTGCGGCCCACCGCCGGTGGAGCGCCGGGCGCGGAGCCCGTTCCGGCTCATCTGCGGTGCCACTCCTGGGCGAGCAGTTCGTAGGAGCGCACCCGGTCGGCGTGGCGGTGGGTGATGGTGGTGATGAGCAGTTCGTCGGCCCCGGTGGCTTCCTGAAGCCGTTCGAGGTCATCGGCGACGCGCCCGGGCGAGCCGACGAACTGGGTGTCCACCCGGTCAGCGACCAGCTCCCGGTCCGCCTCGGTCCAGGAATGGGCGCGCGCCTCCTCGGGGGTGGGGAACGGGATGGCGCCCTCGGCGGTGCGAATGCTGCGCACCCACAGGCCGTAGCCCGTGGCGAGTTCGCGAGCGGCCGCGTCGTCCTCGGCGACGACGACGTCGGCGGAGACGCTGACGTAGGGCTTGTCGAGTACTTCGGACGGCTGGAACGAGGCACGGTACGCCTCAGCAGCCTCCAGGACGGTGGCCGGGCTGACGTGGTAATTGGCGGCGAAGCGCAGTCCGTTGCGCCCCGCGACCTGGGCGCTCTGTCCGCCGCTACTGCCCAGGATCCACACCTGCACATCGGCGCCCGCGCCGGGCGCCACATGTGCTTCGACGCCGTCCGAGGATCGGTACTCGCCCCGCAGCAGGGCGAGGATGTCGTCGATCTGCTCGCCGTAGTCCTGTGGCCGGGCGCCCGGCTGCTGGAGCAGCTGCCGCTGGAGTGCGATCCGGGGCGAATTGAGCAGCCGGTCGAAGGAGAACTTCGGCGGAATGCGCAGACCGTTGGGGGCGCGTCCGTCGGCGACGGGGGCCGTGACCGACGGGGACTCGGGGCGCTCGGCGGGACGTCCGCCCGAGCGGCCGAGGCCCAGGTCGAGCCGACCGGGATGGAGAGCGTCGATGAGACCGAACTCCTCGACGGTGGACAGCGCGGTGCGGTGGCCGAGCTGTACGGCGCCCGAACCGAGGCGGATGGTGGAGGTGGCGGACGCGGTCAGGGCCAGCAGGACGGCCGGTGAGGTCCCGGCCACGCCCGGGTTGAGGTGGTGTTCGGCGAACCAGTGGCGCGCGTAACCGAACCGTTCGGCCTGCTGGGCGAGATCGATGCTGTGGTGCAGCGCCTCCGCGGCGGTGGAGCCGGAGGAGATCGGGACGACGTCGAGGACGGCGAGGGGGATGCCGGACATGGTCGGGGTCTCCTCAGCGGTTGGCGGGCTCGGAGGCCGGCTCGGCGGAGGGCTCGGGCCCGGCGAGCACCGGCGCCCAGGCGAACGGCGGATCCGGGATGTCACGCCGTAGCACCGGCGCGATGTCGGACTGGAAGAGTTCGAGCGAGGCGCGGTGTTGGGCGTCGGTGAGCCCGTCCGCGTCCGCGTGCAGGTGCAGCACGGTGTGTCCGAACTCCTCGTGGTAGCGGTACACCTTCTCGATCACCTGCTGGGGGCTGCCGATCAGCGCGGAGCTGCGCTCGACGAAGTCCTCCAGGGTCGGGAACACCGGCTCCATGCCCATGCGTTTCTGAAGTGCGAGGCGGCCTTCGAACACCGGCCGGTAGGCGGCGATGGCCTCCTGTGAGGTGCGGGCGGCGTAGTATGCGGCGGTCCCCGCGCCGACCACGGCCCGGGCGGGGTCATGGCCATAGTGGGCCCACCGCTCCCGGTAGTGGCGGATCAGTTCGGCGTACGGCTCGATGGGACGGGTGACGTTGGCCGAGAACAGCGGGTCGCCGTAGCGGGCGGCGAGATCGACCGACTCCCGGCTGGTGGCACTGCCGTGCCAGACCCGGATGGGCCGCTGGAGGGGCCGCGGCCACACCTCGGCGTCGGTCAGCCCGGGACGGAAGCGCGGTGAGGCGGTCACCTTGTCCTGCCGCCAGATGCGGCGGAACAGCTCGTACGCTTCTGCGTTGCGGTCCCACTGGTCCTCGGAGGTGACGTGGAACAGCTCCCGCTGGGCGGTGCCGTTGCCCTTGCCGATGATCAGTTCGAGGCGGCCGGCGGACAGGTGGTCCAGCGTGGCGTAGTCCTCGTAGGCCCGCACCGGGTCGAGCAGGCTGAGGGTGGTCACCGCGGTGAACAGCCGGATCCGGGAGGTGAGCGCGGCGAGGTGGCTGAGCACGACGGGTGGTGAGGAGGAGATGAACGGCCGTTCGTGGCGTTCGCCGACGCCGAAGCCGTCGAAGCCGAGCTCCTCCGCCAGCAGCGCGTTGTCGATCACCTCGCGGAAGCGCTCATGTGTCGGCTTCTGTACGCCGGTCACCGGGTCCGGGGCGTGCACGATGAGGGTGATGGCCAGGAATTTCACGAGGCCGCCCGTTCCTCGTGCGCCTCAGTGTCGGGGTGGGCCAGGCCGAGGTGGTCGCGCAGGGTCGTGCCCTCGTACTCGGTGCGGAACACGCCGCGCTCCTGAAGCAGCGGGACGACGGTGTCGGCGAAGACGTCCAGCCCGCCCGGGGTGATGTGGGGGACGAGGATGAAGCCATCGCTGGCGTCGGCCTGGACGAGGGAGTTGATGGTCTCGGCGACCGTGGCCGGGGAGCCGATGAAGGTCTGGCGATTGCCGGTCTCGATGACGAGGTCCCGGATCGACCACTTGTTGGCCTGCGCCAGCTCCCGCCACTCCCGGGCGACGGCCAGCGGATCGCGGTACATCCGCACCTGGGCGCGGCCGCGGGCGATGGTGTGCTCGCCGGGGTCCGGGTCGATGTCGGGGAGCGGGCCGTCCGGGTCGTACGCGGACAGGTCACGGTTCCAGACGAACTCCAGATGCTTGATCGCGGTGGCGCCGCTGACCTGCTTGCGCCGCACCTCGTGGGCCAGCTCCTGTGCCTCGGCGTCGGTGTCGCCGAGGACGAAGGTGGCCGCGGGCAGGATCAGCAACTGGTCGTGGGTGCGGCCGTGGCGGGCGAGGCGGCTCTTGACGTCCGTGTAGAACGCCTGCCCTTCCTCGAGGGTTCCGTGCCGGCCGAAGATCGCGTCGGCGCCGGCCGCGGCGAACTCCCGGCCTTCGTCGGAGTCACCGGCCTGGAAGATCACCGGACGGCCCTGAGGACTGCGCGGGACGTTGAACCGCCCGGCGATGTCGAAGTGCTGTCCCTGGTGGGCGAAGGCTCCGGCCCGCGCGTCGTCAAGGAAGGTGCCGGATGCCTGGTCGGCGACGATCTCGTCACCACGCCAGGAGTCGAACAGTTCGGTGGCGGTCGCCAGGAACTCCTTGGCCCTGGAATAGCGCTCCTCCTGTGGGAGGAAACCACCGCGCCGGAAGTTCTCGCCGGTGAAGGCGTCCCACGAGGTGACGACGTTCCACGCGGCGCGCCCTCCCGACAGGTGGTCGAGGCTGGCGAACTGGCGGGCCACTTCGTACGGCTCGTTGAAGGTGGAGTTGATGGTGCCGGTCAGGCCGATGCGTTCGGTGACGGCTGCCAGTGCGGTGAGGACGGTGAAGGTATCCGGCCGCCCCACCACGTCCAAGTCGTAGATTTTTCCGCCCTGTTCGCGCAGGCGCAGCCCCTCGGCGAGGAACAGGAAGTCGAACTTGGCGCGCTCGGCGGTGCGCGCGAAGTGGGCGAACGAGCTGAACTCGATGTGGCTGCCGGCGCGCGGGTCGCTCCATACGGTGGTGTTGTTGACGCCGGGGAAGTGAGCGGCGAGATGGATCTGCTTGAGCGGCTTGCTCATGATCGGTGGTCCCTCCGGCTGCTCAGACGGTGGCGTAGCGGTTGGCGGGGCGCGCGAATCCCAGCAGCCCGCGCAGGGTGTCGGCCTCGTAGGCCGTGCGGAAGGCACCGCGGCGCTGGAGTTCGGGAACCAGCCCGCGGGTGATCGCCTCCAGGTCGTGGCCGATGACACCGGGGCGCAGCCGGAAGCCGGAGAGGCCGGCGCGCTGCCACTCCAGCAGCAGATCGGCGAGCTGCCCGGGGGTGCCCGTGAACACCTTCGCGTCACTGGTGTACGGGGAGCCCGCGAGGCCGTCCAGGCGCTCTCGGCGGCCGGCCGCCGCGCCGGGGGTGTCGTCCAGGAACACCACCAGGTCACCGAAGACGTGCAGGAGCTCCTCCGCGCGCCCCGCGTCGGCCTGCGCGGCGCGGATCTCGGCCACGACGGCCTCGGCCTGGCCGGTGTCGTGGGGGGTGATGTACCCGATGTCGGTGGAGCCGCCCACCAGCCGGTACGGCACGCTCTGGTGTGCCAGCGCGCTGACGACGGGCTGCCCCTGGGGCGGCCTGGGGGTGATCGAGGGGCCCTTGACGCTGAAGTGCCTGCCCTCGAAGTCGATGTAGTGCAGCTTGTCGCGGTCGATGAAGCGGCCGGTGGCGACGTCCCGGATCTCCGCGTCGTCCTCCCAGCTGTCCCACAGACGGCGTACCACCTCGACGTAGTCGGCGGCCTCCGCGAAGAGTTCGGCGGTCAGCTCCCGGGCGGCCGGAGTGTCCAGGTTCTCGGCGTCGAGGGGCGGGATCGTGCGGCGTCCGAAGTGTTCCGCCTCGTGCCGGCGCCTGGACACCCGGATCCGCAGTCCCGCGCGACCGCAGCTGACGTAATCCAAAGTAGCGATCGCCTTGGAGGTGTGGAACGGCTCGGTGTGCGTGGCGACGACGGTCGGCACCAGCCCGATGTGCCGGGTCAGCGGCGCGATCCGGGCGGCGGTGAGCACCGCGTCCAGCCGACCGCGGACCTGGTCGGTGCGGTCGTCGGGCTCGGTGCGGTGCGAGGACTGGAGCGCGAGCCCGTCTTCGAGGGTCACGAAGTCGAGCAGGCCGCGTTCGGACTCGGTGACGAGATCGGCCCAGTACGCGGCGGTGAACAGGTCCCGGGGCCGGGCCTGCGGTTCGCGCCATGCGGCCGGGTGCCAGCCGGCGCCGTCGAGCGCGACGGCGAGATGGAGCGGCGAAGGATGTGCAAGAGACGCGGACACGACAAGAAGTGCCTTCCTGATCGACCGTAGGGGACCGTCGGTCCGCTGTCAGGGCCGACGGGTGAAACGGATCAGGAACAACACAGGGCGGCGGCCACTCGCTGCAGATCGATGTGGGGCCGGGAGTACAGCCGGACACGGCGGCGGGGTGCGATGACCAGGACCCGCCGGCAGCTCACGTGCCGCACTCCCCTCACCTCCACCCCTCCTCGCCCGTCGGGACCCGAAGGTCCCGTCCGCAGCTCCGTCAAACGCTACGCAAGGCCGCGACGGCGCGCAATCGTGCGACCACGCGCATCCAGCCTGTCGGTTGCCAACTGCTGAGCCGGTCCGGACATTCCCTGAGAGGCTGAGGAGTTGGGGACATCCGGCCGCCTACGCATGACGTTCCCGGGCGGCGCGTTCGCGGTGCCGGGCGGCGGGATGGTCCGCGGGGACTTTGGCACTCCCCCGGCCGCCCACGTGCTCGCGCAGCGTCGCGCCGTCGTAGGCGTACGGTACGCGGCCACGTGCCTGCAGTTCGGGGACCACCAGGTCGACGAAGTCGGTGAAGGTGCCGGGGGTGATGGCGTACGCGAGGTTGAAGCCGTCGATGTCGGCCTCCTCGACCCAGCGCTCGAGTTCGTCGGCGACCGTTTCGGGCGAGCCGACGACGACCGGGCCGATACCGCCGATGCCCAGGTAGCGGGCGACCTGCTCGGGGGTCCACTCACGCGAGGGGTCAGCGGTGGAGAATATCGCCAGGGCCGAGCGGACGGCGTCGGTGTCGACGTACTCCAGCGGCTCGTGCGGGGCGAGTTCGGACAGGTCCAGTCCGCTCCAGCCGCCGTAGAGGGCGAGCGCGCCCTCGTAGGAGGCGTACGAGATCAGGTCGGCGTACTTGGCCCGGGCCTCCTCGTCGGTGGGTGCCGTGATCGCGGTCAGCAGGATGTAGATCTTCACGCCGTACGGGTCCCGGCCCTCGGCCTCCGCCTTGGCCCGGATGTCGTCCACGACGCGGCGCGTGGCCTGGGGGCTGACCGCGTTGATGAAGACACCCTCCCCGTGCCGGGCGGCGAAGGCCCGCCCGCGCGGTGAGGCACCCGCCTGGAAGATGACCGGGGTGCGCTGTGGCGAGGGTTCGCTGAGGAAGACCCCGGGCACGGAGAAGTACCTGCCCTTGTGGGCGATGTCGCGGATGCGGCCGGGCTCGGTGTAGACGCCGCGCTCGCGGTCGCGGACCACCGCGTCGTCGTCCCAGGAGTACTCCCAGAGCGCGTAGCAGACCTCCAGGAACTCCTCGGCCATCTCATACCGTTCGTCATGGCCGATCTGCTGGTCCAGCCCGAGATTGCGGGCCGCGCTGGCCAGGTAGGAGGTGACGACGTTCCAGGCCACCCGCCCCTTGGTGAGGTGGTCCAGGGAGCTCAGGGTGCGGGCGAGCTTGTAGGGCTGCTCGTAGGTGAGCGAGACGGTGATGCCGAAGCCCAGGTGCTGGGTCACGGCCGCCATCGCCGAGACCGCGGGCAGTGGGTCGGACAGCGGGATTTGCGCGCCCTGGCGGACGGCGGCGTCGCGTGAGCCCTGGTAGACGTCGTACACGCCGAGCACGTCGGCGATGAAGAGCGAGTCGAAGCCGCCGCGCTCCAGGAGCCGGGCGAGATCGGTCCAGTAGGCGAGGTCGGTGTAGCGGTGGGCCTGGTCGTCGGGGTGGCGCCACAGCCCGGGCGACTGATGGCCGACGCAGGCCATGTCGAAGGCGTTCAGATGGATACGGCGAACGGACGGACGGGTCATTTGACGGCTCCGGCGGAGAGGCCGGACACCAGCCGGCGCTGGGCGGCCACGGCGAGGACGTACACGGGCGCGATACCGACGAGGGAGACGACGGCCTGCTGGCCGAACTGCACCGACTTGTCGCCCTGGAAGAGCGAGAGCGCCACCGGCAGGGTCTGCGAACCGCTGTCCTGGGCGAAGCTGAGCGCGAAGAGGAACTCGTTGTAGCTGAGGAAGAAGCAGATCAGCGCGGCGGCCGCGACGCCGGGCCCGATCAGCGGCAGCACGATGCGGCGCAGGGCGGCCCAGGTGCCGAGCCCGTCGAGCCAGGCCGCCTCCTCGATGTCCTGGGGCACCGCGCGGACGAAGCCGTCGAGCAGCCAGATGGCGACGGGCACGTTGGCGAGCCCGTCCACGAGTATCAACCCGCTGACGGTGTTGTTCAGCCCCACTTCCCGCAGCAGGAAGAAGAGCGGGAGGATGGCCACCACCGGGGGCGCGCAGTAGCTGGAGAGGATCACGGAGGCCAGCCGCGCCCCGCGGCGTCCGGCGCGCGCGGTGAAGTAGGCGCCGGGAACCGCGATCAGCAGGGTCAGGACGATCGAACCGGCCGCGACCGCCCAGGAGTTGGCGATGTAGCGGCCGAGACCGAGGGCGTGGAAGGCGTCGGGCCAGTTCTGCCAGAACAGATGCGAGGGCAGCAGGCCGCCGTTGAGCACATCGTCCCTGGAGCGCACGGACAGCGAGATCACGTACAGCACCGGGACCATCGTGGCGACGGCGATGAGCGCCAGCAGCGCGGTGGCCGGGGCTCCGCGGCGGCGGGCGCGGCGCCGGCCGGGGCGCGGCACGGCAGGGGCCGGCTCGGAGCCGGTCGGCGCCGGCCCCGGTGTCGCGGTCTCGCGGGCGAGTTGGGCCGTGGTCATGCGGCCACCTCCTGACGGCGTGTGCGGCGCAGCGCGACGAGGCCGGTGACCACGCCGATGAGCAGGGAGAAGAACACCGTCGCGGCGGCGGCGCCACCGACGTCGAAGTCCTGCAGGGCGGTGCGCTGGATGTCGTACGTGCTGGTCGTGGTGGAGAAACCGGGACCGCCCGAGGTGACGACGTACACGATGTCGAACACCTTGAACCCGATCACGAGCTTCAGCGTCAGCACGGAGAGCAGGGTCGGCTCGATGTACGGCAGCACCACGGAGCGGACGGTCCGCCACCACCCCGCCCCGTCCAGAGCGGCGGCCTCGCGCAGCTCGTCCGGGACGCCGAGCAGGGCGGCGTACGTCAACAGCATGACGAACGGCGTCCACTGCCAGGTGTCGATGATGACCAGGGTGACGAACGCGCTGGTGCTGCCGCCGAGCGGGTTGACGCCGGGCAGGCCGAGGCCGTGCAGCGCTCCATTGAGGGCGCCGCCGACCGGCGCGAGCAGCAGTTTCCAGGCCACGCCGACCATGACGGGCGGGGTGACCATCGGCAGCAGCAGAAGGGCGCCGAGGGTACCGGGGTGCCGGGCCCG
This sequence comes from Streptomyces sp. NPDC021212, assembly GCF_044332925.1. Classification (NCBI taxonomy): domain Bacteria; kingdom Bacillati; phylum Actinomycetota; class Actinomycetes; order Kitasatosporales; family Streptomycetaceae; genus Streptomyces; species Streptomyces sp. NPDC021212. The sequence continues at coordinate 69,307 of NZ_JBIRPZ010000001.1, read as the reverse complement.
CGCCCGCAGCAGCAGCGCGAGCGCGACGCCCAGCACCATCTGTACGGCTGCGGCGGCCACCGCGAAGAGCGCCGACCGCCACAGCGAGCCGGTGAAGGACTCGCTCTCCAGCGCGGTGCGGAAGTTGTCGAAGCCGGTCCACCGCTGGAGCGGCTGGGCGAGGGTGGAACTGCTGAACGCCAGGCCGAGCAGATAGACCAGCGGATACCCGGCGAAGATCACCAGGAAGAGCACGGACGGTACGGCGAGGATGCCGGGGACGCGGGTGCCCGGTGCCGATGCAGGCCGAAGCCGGCGGAAGGTCTCCTTCGCGGCGTGTCCTGCGGGAGGGGTCATCCCGTGCCGCCCTTCAGCTGCTCGGCCCAGGAAGCCTGGGTCTTCTCCAGTGCCGTCTTCGCGCTCTGCTTGCCCTGAAGGCCGAGGGCTAGTTCGTCGACGAGGCTCTGCAGCAGTTGCGGCGCCTTCGGCACGGTCGGCCACGGGAGCGGGTCTCCGGCCAGGCCGGTGCGCACCACGTCGTACGAGTCGGGGGATGCCTTCTTGAACGCGTCGGCGTCGAGGGTGCTGGTGCGGATCGGGTCGGCGCCCGCGTCGTTCTTGCCGAGCACGAGGAGGTTCTGCTTGGCCGCCGTGGCCCACTTGATGAAGGCGGCCGCGGCCTCCTTCTGCTTCGACGCCTTGGAGATCGCGAGCCCGAACCCCGCGTCGAGCGAGGTGCGCGGCTTGGTGTTGTCACCGCCGACGGGCAGGGTGGTGACGCCCCATTTCCCGGCGACCTTGGACTGCTTGGGGTCCTCGGCGCGCTTGGCGAAGTCGGTCCAGAAGTCCAGCATGGCGCCCTTGCCGTCCAGGAAGGCGGGCAGGGCCTGGTCGAAGCCGATCTGCAGGGGGGTGGGCAGGGCGTCGGGCGCGGCGGCGAAGAGGGCCTCGGCGGCGGCGAGGGCCTCGGGGGTGTCCAGGGTGGGGTGGCCGGAGACTCCCTTGTCCAGGAAGGTGCCGCCGTATCCGGCGAGGCGGTTGGCGAAGGCGCAGCCGAGGATGACCGGGACCTGCTGTGCCTCGATGATGGCACCGTAGTACGCGCCTTTGGCGTCGCGGGTGATCTTCTTGGCGGCCTCGTTGTAGTCGTTCCAGGTCTTGGGGGGCTCGACCTTGTGCCGCTCGAAGATCTCGGTGTTGTAGTAGAGGATGTGGGTGTCCCCGTCGTACGGCAGTCCCCAGCGCTTGCCGTCGTAGCGGGTGTACGCGTCGTAGAGCGAGGGCAGGAAGTCGGCCTCGTCGATGTCCTTGTGGGCCTTGATGTACGCGGTCAGGTCCTCGATGACACCGCCCTGCGCGAGGGTGCCGACGGCGGCGTACCAGTACATGAAGACGTCGAACTGGCCCGCTCCGGACTGGACGTCGAGGATGGCCTTCGAGGTGAGCTTGTCGTACGGGACCGGTGTGACCTTGAGCTTGGCGCCGGTGGCTTCCTCGAAGGGTTTCCTGAGGTACTGGAACGACAGGGCGTTGGGCTGGTTGGCGAGGATCTTCAGGGTGACGCCGTCCAGGTCGGGCTTGGCGTTCGGGTCCAGGCCGGAACCTTCCGCGGAACCGCAGGCGGCGAGGAGGGGGCCGGCCGCGGCGAGGGTGGCGGCGCCGGTGGTGGCGCGGAGGAGCTGTCTGCGGGAGAGCGGTGACATGGGAGGTTCTCCTGGCGTGTTACGTGTACAGGGTGAACGGGGGGTGGGTGCCGTTGAGGAAGTGGTCGCCGACCTCGCGGAGCTTGTAGGCGACGGGGTCGTGCAGGGTGTGGGTGCGGGCGTTGCGCCAGAATCGGTCGAAGCCGTACGCGCTGGCGGTGGAGCGGGCACCGGTGACCTCGAGGATCCGGGCGGTGATGTCGAGGGCCGCCTTGGTGGCGGCGACCTTGGCGGTGGCGACGGTGGCGGCGATCTCGCCGCGCTCGTGCCCGGTCAGCTCGTGGCCGCGGTCCAGCCCGCGCTGGACGGCCTCGGCGGCCTGGTCGGCCAGGGCACGGGCGCCACGGGCGGCCACCGCGAGTTCGCCGTAGGTGGCGAGCACGTACGGGTCCTGGGTGGCCGACTCCACCCCGGACAGCAACCAGGGCCGGGTGGTGGTGCGGGTGTAGTCGCTCGCTGCGGCCAGCGCCCCCTCGGCGATGCCGACGTAGAAGTGGACGAACACCGCCTGGATGGCCGGGGTCACCAGGGTGGCGAAGGGAGACAGCGCCCCGTCGTCCTGGGAGAGGGAGCCGAGGATGTCACCGGCCGCGACCGGCACGTCGGCGAACTCCACGCTGCCGCTGGCCGAGAGCCGCTGCCCGAAGTTGTCCCAGTCGTCGTTGCGTACCACCCCTGGGTGGGCCGGGTCGACCAGGACGACCACGGGCTCCCCCGTGTCCGTACGGGTGGCTCCCGCCACCAGCCGGTCGGCGACCCGGGCGCCGGTGGCGAAGCTCTTGCGCCCGTCGAGCCGGAAGCCGTCCCCGTCAGGGGTGAGGACGACGTCGGGGTCGCGGGGGTTGAAGGCGCCGCCCCACAGCCACCGGCCCTCGGCCGCGGCACGCTCGACGCGCTCGGTGTGGGCGGCGTCGCCGAAGAAGCGGACGTTCCAGGAGAGGAGGTAGTGGTAGCCGATGAGCTGGCCGATCGAGCCGTCCGCGGCGGCGATCTCGCGGATGACGGCGTAGGCGGTGCGCCAGTCCGCTCCCCCGCCGCCGCGCCCGGTGGGGATGAGGAGGGTGAGCAGCCCGGCCTCACGGAGGCGGTCGGCCTCGTCGAAGGGCGGCTGGTTGGCCTGGTCGCGGGCTACGGCGTCGGTGGCGAGATCGGCGGCGACCGCGCGGGCGGTGGCCACCCATTCGTCGTGCGTGGTGGGTGGTGCGAGTGTGGTCATGGGCGTGGTTCCTCAGACGATGCCGTTGGCGGGCGGGTTGACGCCGTTGAGGGCGTGGTTCCCGAGGTGCTGGATCTTCCAGCGGCGCGGGTCGTGCAGCGTGTGGGTGCGGGCGTTGCGCCAGTGCCGGTCGAGGTTGCGGCCGCGCAGCGCGGACCGGGTGCCGATGAGGGCGAAGATGTCGCTGGAGACGGTGACGGCCGCCGTGTCGGCCTGGGCCCGGGCGGCGGTGACCGCGACCGACGCCTCCGCGGCCAGCCGCTCGTCGGCGGGCGCGCGGCGGGCCTCGTCGATGGCGGCGCCGGAGCGGTCGAGCAGCGCCTCGGCGGCCCGTACGAGCAGGGCGAGTTCGCCGAACTTCTGGATCACCAGTGGCTCCTCGCTCGCCCGGTCGGCCCCCGACTCCCCCCAGGGCCGGGCGATGTCACGGATCAGCTGCCCGCCCTCCTCCAGCGCCGCGCGGGCGATGCCGGTGTCGACGGCCGCGTGGATGAACTGGCCGAAGGCGCCGAACACTTCGGGCCGTTCGAAGGTGAGGTGATGCGGCACCACCCGGTCCTCGGGGACGTACACGTCCTCGAGCCGTACGGTTCCGCTGGCGGTGGTGCGCTGGCCGATACCGTCCCAGTCGTCGACGACGGTGACGCCGGGTGCGTCGTGCGGGAGGAACACGGCGGTGAGGCGGTCGTCGGGGCCGAGGGCGAAGACCGGGATCCAGTGGGCGAACAGCGCACCGGTGGCATAGTGCTTGACGCCGGTCAGCCGGTGGCCGCTTCCGGTGGGGTCCGGTACGAGCCGGGTGGCGAACTCCAGGGCGTGCTGGGTGCCCTTCTCGGCGAGGGCATTGCCGAACCTCCGCCCGGCCAGCAGCTCGGCGTAGAAGAAGTCGCGCTGCCCGGGCGTCCCGTTCTCCTTCAGCACGTCCACGAAGAAGAAGTGGTTCTGCGGGATCTGCCCGATACTCGCGTCGGCGGCCGACAGCAGGCGGATGACTTCGCCGAGGGTGCGGGCGCCGGCCTCGGCACCGCCATGGGCGCGGGGCACGGTGATGCCCAGCAGCCCGGACTGGGAGAGCTGGTCGAGTTCGGCGTGCGGGAGGACGCGCTCGGCGTCGCGCAGCGCGGACCCGCGGGCGAAGGTGTCGGCCAGCTCGGCGGCGACGGCGATCGCCTCCGCCTCGCTCGTGATCACGTGGGTCATCAGGAACTCCCGGCCCCGATGAAGGGGACCTGGGCGGCGGGCCGGTCGTCGGTGCGGGGCGTGGCGGAGGTGCTTCCGGAGAGGGACAGGACGGTGGCCATGCGGGCCCCTTCCAGGGTGAGGGACAGGCTTCGGCGGCCGCCGTCCCCGCACCGCCGCACGGACGGCGGGAGGGGATGTCGGCGGCGCGGAGACGGGAGGCGTCGCGGCAGAACTGGACGCGCCGGGATCACGGCAACGGGATGCCCGGGAGTGGGAGGTCAGGAAGGGGTGCGGTGATGGGGCAGCACCTGATCAAGGACCTGGGCCGGGGAAAGCGCTCCCGGGAAGGAAAGTTTTCCGGGGACTTGTTCAGACCCGGCGGCAACAGGTCGCGCTGGAGACGCGCGCGAGGTCGACGTGGCGCCGACGCGTGAACTCCTGTCGCTTCATGGCACCGATGGAACCAGTGGCAATCCAGATGGTCAACCATGTGCGTGTGTGATTCCACATCCCGGGACGGCCTGCTCAGGACGGCTCCCGCAGCCGTCGGCCCGGCAGCGAGGCCAGCAGCTCGCGCGTATACGGGTGACCCGGGGACGTGAAGACCTCCTCCACCTCGCCGCGCTCCACCACCTGTCCGTCCTTGAACACCAGGACGCGGTCGGTGAGGTGGCGCACGACGCCGAGGTCATGGGAGATGAACAGCAGGGACGTGCCCAGCTCGGACCGGAGATCCGCGATCAGGTCGAGCACCTGGGCCTGGATGAGGACATCCAGGGCGGACAGCGGCTCGTCGCACACGATGATCTCCGGCTCGGCGATCAGCGCCCGCGCGATCGCCACGCGCTGGCGCTGCCCGCCGGAGAGCGAGCGGGGGCGCCGCGTGAGGTGATCGGCCGTCAGGCCGACGCGTTCCAGGGCCTTGGCGGCGAGGTCGCGCCGCTGGGAGCGGGAGGGAGAGGGCCCCGGCCGGTGGATGTTCTCCTCCAGCACCTGGCCCACCGTCCAGCGAGGGTCGAAGGAGCTCAGCGGATCCTGCGGCACGTACTGGACCAGTCGGCGCGAGGCCCTGCGCTCCCGCTCGGTCAGCGCGCTCCACGGGCCGTCGTGCAGCCGCACCTCGCCGGAGTCGGGGCGGGTGAGCGCGAGCACGATGTCGGCGCAGGTCGTCTTGCCCGAGCCGGACTCGCCGACGATGCCCGCGCGAGGGCGTCGACATCGAGGCCGTCGGGACCGGTGGCGACCGGCAGGTACTCCACGTGGAAACGGCCGAGGACGCGCAGCGCGAGGGGGTAGACGGGGTCCTCGACGGCGACCAGGTCCCCGGGGTCGAGCAGCGCGTCGAAGACGAGCGACAGCGAGTGCAGCGCCCCGTTGGTGACGAACACCCGGTCCGCGCCGACCCCTTCGTGGTGGCCGATCCACTCGCGCAGCTCCGGGGTCCCCTCCGCACCGGAGTACTGGAACGCACCGGCCGCCGACGGGCCGCCGAGCACACCGGCGGCGGCCTCGGCCAGCTCCTTGACGGGCAGGGCCACGTCGGCGGGGGTGCCGCTGGTGAGCGGGAGGAAGCCGGGAACTCCGGTCGGCGGAGGGGTGCCGAACCCGCCCAGGGCGGTGGTGTCGGCGCCGCGGCGGGAGAGGGGCATGAGAGGTCTCCTGGTGAGGGGGTTACGGGACGAAGCGGGCGGGCGAGGCATCCGCGGCGATCAGCGTCCTGGGCTAGATGGCCTTGCCGGGGTTGAGAATGCCGTTGGGGTCGAACACGGCCTTGATGCTCCGCTGGAGCGCGAGCCCGGCTGCCCCGAGCTCGTCCTCCAGCCAACGGCGCTTCGTGGCGCCCACCCCGTGCTCGCCGGTGACCGTGCCGCCCAGGGCCAGCGCTCCGCGCACCAACTCGTCTTCGGCGACGTCGAGTTCGGGCGGTGAAGGGGCGCCGGGGTCGGTGCCTTCGGGCACGGGCCGCGAGAGCACGGGGTGGAGGTTGCCGTCGGCCGCGTGCGCGACGGCGGCGAAGTCCAGCGCGTGACGCCGCCCGATCCGCTCCAGTTCCTCGTACATGTCCGCCACCCGGGACTTGGGCACGGCCACGTCCTCGCCGACCGACCACACCGGGCGGATCCGGCCGCGCCCGGAGCGGCGCAGCTCCCACAGCCGCTCGGACTCCCGCTCGTCGGTCACCAGGTGTGCGTCCCCGCCCGCGCGGCGCAGCGCCGTGACGACATCGGCGGCCTCGGCCGCGGCGGCGTGTCCGTCCGTCCGCACCAGCAGCAGCACCTCGCCGCCGTCGGTCAGCCGGGAGCCGCTGTACTCGTCGATGTTGCGGAGACTGGCGTTGTCGATGAGCTCGGCGACCGCCGGAACGACGCCCGCCCGCGAAATTTCCCGCACGCCGCCCGACGCCGCCTGTACGGACGGGTAGTACGCGCTGACCGTGGCCGTGGCGACAGGGAGCGGACGCAGGCGCACGGTCACGCCGACGATCACGCCGAGGACGCCCTCCGAGCCGACGAACAGTGCCGTCAGGTCCAGGCCCGTGACGCCTTTGACGCTGCGGTGGCCGCGCAGGGCGGTTCCGTCGGCGAGGACGACATCGAGGGCGAGCACCGAATCGCGGGTGACCCCGTACTTCGCGCAGCGCAGCCCGCCCGCGTTGGTCGCGATGTTTCCACCGATCGTGGAGATGGCGTCGCTGGCCGGGTCGGGGGCGAAGTACAGCCGGTGCTCGGCGAGCGCCTTGTTGAGATCGGCGTTGATCACCCCTGGCTGGACGACGGCGACCTCGTCCTCGGGCGAGATCTCCACGATGCGGTCCAGCCGTTCGGTGCTGAGCACCACACATCCGTCGACGGCGGACGCCCCGCCCGACAGCCCCGTACCGGCGCCGCGGGTGACGACGGGGACGCGGTGACGGTGGGCGAGCCGGAGGACGGCCGCGACTCCGTCCGCGTCGGCGGGGCGTACGACGGCGAGCGCGCGGACATCGGTCCGCGCCGTCTCGCCCCCGGAGCGATCGTGGAGGTAGTGCAGGGCGCGCTGCCCGTCGACGAGCGACGCGCCGTCCTCGGCGAGAACGTCACCGAGATCCCGGAGAAACGCGCGCTCGGTCGCTTCGGCGGCGGCGCGGAGCACAGGTGCCTGATGAGTCGTCACGCTAACTCTCTCATGGGCCTCATGACCTCACCGGCGCACATCGGGCACTCGTCGGCACTCGGATCGACGTGGGGGGGGTGAGGACGGGGACGACAGGGCCACCGCTCACAGCACGGCCCTGGGAAGAAGTCGAACCTGAGGGACCCACCGGGAGGCTGGACAGCGACAGGACGCGCCGTCCGCACTCGTGCGAAGGGGTGCCCGCAGGCAGGAATCAGCGCCTCAACAACACTGCGCGCTCACCACTCGACCGAAGTCGACGTGGTGGCGGTGCACCAGAAACACGGAGGGCATGACCGTCACGAAACACCGCCATCCGTGGAGCGGTCAAGTGCCCACCGCCAAGCGCCGATCTCCCGCGCTCCTGCCCGTCTCATGATGCGGTCGGCCCTTGACCTGTGACGACGAGGGCTGTGAGCATCCATCCCCATGTCGCGGACCCGTCGCTTCACGCGCCGACGCACGGTCGATCACATGGTGATCACCAGTGCTGCTTGTTTCTCTCACTGAACCCCACCCCCGCTCGGGGCGAGCCGTCTGTCCCATCGACGTGCCCGCCCGCTCCCTCCCAGAGCGTCGAGGAGTCCACACGGTGATCCGTGTAGAGAAACTGCATAAGACCTTCGGTACCGGTACACGTGCGCGGCCGGTGCTCCATGGAATCGACCTGAATATCGCGCGGGGCACCATCGGCGCCGTCGTCGGCCCCAGCGGCGCCGGAAAGAGCACCCTGGCACGCTGCGTCAACCTGCTAGAACGCCCCACGTCCGGGCGCGTTTGGGTGACCGGTACCGATGTGACGGACCTTCCGGAGCGCGAGCTGCGCGATGCCCGGCGGGCCATCGGAACGGTCTTCCAGTCCGCCAATCTGCTGCGCAGACGCACGGCGGCGGAAAACGTCGCGATGCCGCTGCGGTATCTCGGCGTGACCGCGCGGGAGGAGAAGCACCGCGTCGCCGAACTGCTGGAACGGGTCGGCCTCACCGACCGCGCCGACTACTACCCCGCCCAGCTCTCCGGCGGCCAGCGCCAACGCGTCGGCATCGCACGGGCCTTGGCCCTGCGCCCCAGGGTGCTGCTGTCCGACGAGGCCACCTCCGGTCTCGACCCCGTCGCCACCCGCTCCGTCCTCGGCCTGCTGCGCGAGCTGCGCACGGACCTTGATCTGGCCATCCTCCTGATCACCCACGAGATGGAGGTGGTCCGTGAAGTGGCGGACACCGCCGCCCTGCTACGCGGGGGGCATGTCGTCGAGTCGGGGCCCGTCGACCGGCTCGTGGCCGATCCGCGGTCCGCGCTCGGCAACGCGCTGCTGCCCGACCGCCCGTTCACACGGGAGCGGACCGGGCGTGTCACCTGGCGCGTCACCTATCAGGGGCACGAGGTGCCCACAGACTGGCTGACGCGCCTCGGCGCGGACCACGGGCTCGATGTCCACATCCTGTCCGCGACCGTGGAGGAGATCGCCGGGCGGGTGGCCGGCCGGGCGACCATCGCGATCGACGAGGACCGGGCCGACGAGCTGACGTTGGCCCTGGACGGCTGGGGCATCCACGCCGAACCGCTGCCCCCGGAGGTACCCGACCAGCCGCTGTCCCCCGAGCCCGTACGCGAGGCAGTCACGGAGGCGGCCGTATGAGCACCGAACTCGACAACCTCTGGCCGCTGCTCTTCCCCGCGATCGGCCAGACCCTGCGGATGGTCGCGGCCGTCATGCTCATCGTGATCACCGTTGGCACTCCGGTGGGCGTCGTTCTCCACAACTCCTCGCCCGCCGGGCTGTTCCCGCACCGGACCCTCAAGGCCGGGCTCAGCTGGGTGGTCAACCTGGGCCGCTCGCTGCCGTTCCTGATCCTGATGGCCGCGATCATTCCGTTCACCCGCTACGTCTCGGGAACGACCATCGGCGTGTCCGCCGCGATCGTACCGATGTCGCTGGCGGGCATTCCGTACTTCGCCCGCCTCGTGGAGACGGCCCTGCGCGAGGTCCCCCGCGAAGCCACCGAGGCCGGTCGCGCCGCGGGCGGCTCACGCCTTCAGGTGATCGTCTCGGTGCAGCTGGCGGAGGCGCTGCCCGCGCTCGCAGGAAGCCTGACGATCGCGATCGTCGGCATGCTGGAGTTCTCCGCCATCGCCGGGACCATCGGGGCCGGCGGCATCGGTTACCTGGCCATCAGTTACGGCTACGAGCGCTTCGACACGACCGTCATGACCGCCACGATCGTCACGCTCATCGTCATGGTGCAGCTGATCCAGTTCACCGGCGACCGCGTCGTGCGCAGGCTCTCCCACTGACCGCAGCGCCCCGAGCCGCCACACCCCCATCAACTTTTCTCTCCCACCGGGGAACGACCATGCCTTTCGTACACGACCACGGGTTCGAGCTGAAGTCGCGAACCCCCCGGCGCATCGCCGTCACCGCCCTGGTCGGCGCCGCCGTCCTCGTCGTCGGCTCGCTCGTCGCGGCGCGGCTCGGCGGCGAGGACCACCCGCCCCTGGGGAAGACCCTCAAGGTCGGCTACAACCAGGGAAGCATCCCGCAGAGCGCCATCGTGAAGTACATCGCCGACAAGGTCGACCAGGACCACGGCATCACGGTCAAGCCGTATCCCGTCAACGACGCCAATCAGGTCAACGGCTCCACCGCGGACGGCAAGCTCGCCGCCAACATCACCCAGCACGCCGAGTGGCTCAAGGTGATCGTGGCCAATGAGGGCTACCAAGCGAAGGCCGTCCAACCCGTCTTCACCCAGGCGTTCGCCCTCTACTCGCAGAAGCACACCAGCGTGAAGGACCTCCCGGACGGCGCCCGGATCACCCTCCCCAACGACCCCGCGAACCAGACCCAGGCACTGCTGACGCTTCAGAAAGTGGGCCTGATCAAGCTCGACAAGGACGTGGACCCGCTCACCGCGCAGCTGGACGACATCGCCGCGAACCCGCACCACTTCACGTGGCACGAGGTGTCCCTGGACGCCATCGCCCGCTCCCTCCCGGACGTCGACGCCGCCATCAACTACGCCTACAAGTTCCGCGTCGCCAAAGTCCCGATCAAGCAGCGACTCCTGCTGCCACCGGCCGACGAACGGTTCGCCATCCAGCTCGTCGTCGGCACCGCCTATGAGGACGACCCCGCCATCACCCGGCTCAAGGCCGCCTTCGCCGACCCCCGGGTCGCGCGGTTCATCAAAGACGACCTCGACGTGGAGACCCAGCCCGCGAAGCTCCCCACCGACCAGCGACAGCGAGCCGCCCCATGACCCTCACTGCCGGCAGGCGCCACCTGCACCTCAACGTCAACATCTTCCAGTCCGGGATCTTCGCCGGCGCGTGGCGCGCCCCGGACGGCGACCCGCGTGCCGCCTTCTCCCTCGACCACTACATCGCCACCGCCCGCATCGCCGAGGCCGCGAAGCTCGACGCCGTCTTCCTCGCGGACACTCCCGTCCTCACCCCCGACGTGGCCCACCGCCCCGAATACGCACTCGAACCCACCGTCATCCTGGCCGGAATCGCGGCGCACACCAGCCGCATCGGCCTGATCGCCACCGCCTCCACCAGCTACAACGAGCCCTACAACATCGCCCGCCGGTTCGCCGCCCTGGACCACCTCAGCCGGGGCCGGGCCGGCTTCAACGCAGTGACCACGGCCGGTCCCGCCGCCGCCCGCAATTTCGGGATCCACCAGGCACCGGCCCACCGCGACCGCTACCGGCGCGCCGCCGAGTTCGTCGAGGTCGTCGGCGCGCTGTGGGACAGCTGGGACGATGACGCCCTCGTCGGCGACGCCGCGCGCGGCGTGTTCGCCGACCCGGACCGTATCCGCACGATCGACCACGAGGGCGAGTTCTTCCGCGTACGGGGACCGCTGAACACCCCGCGCCCGCCCCAGGGCCGCCCCGTCCTCGTCCAGGCCGGCGGATCACCCGACGGCATCGAGCTGGCGGCCGCGCACGCCGAGGCCGTCTTCAGCGCCGCGCAGACGCTCGACGAGGGCAAGGCGTACTACCGGGCGGTCAAAACCCGCGCCGCCGAACTCGGCCGTGACCCCGGCCGCATCGTCGTGCTGCCCGGCCTGTCCACGGTGGTCGCCGCCACCCGCGACGAGGCGCTGGAGCGGCTGAACAGCCTCCAGGACCTCATCCCGCTCCGCTACGGACTGGACCGGCTCGCCGCCCTCCTGGGCATCGACGCCGACGCCCTCGACCCGGACGCTGAACTACCGTGGGACCTCATCGGCCCCGCCGAGAACGTCCAGGGGCTGCAGACGTTCTTCACGGTCACCACCGACCTCGCCCGGCGCGAACGGCTGACCGCCCGGCAGCTGATCCGGCGGCTCGGCGGCGGGCTCGGCCACCGTGTCGTCGCCGGGAGCCCGGCCGATATCGCCGACACCATCGAGGAGTGGTTCAGCGAGGGCGCGGCCGACGGCTTCAACCTGATGCCCGATGTGCTCCCCAGCGGGCTCGCCGCCTTCGCCGAGCATGTGATCCCGGAACTGCGCCGCCGGGGACTGTTCCGTGACGAATACGCGGGCACCACACTGCGCGACCACTTCGGCCTGGCCCGGCCCCCGGTCGCCCGGCCCGCTCACGACACCGTGGAGGCGACCGTCTGATGCCACGTCCCCTCAGCTTCCTCGTGAACATCACGGGCGTCGGCAACCATCCCGGAGCCTGGACCCTGCCCGGCCGGGCCCCGGACGCGTACATCGACCCCGAACACCATCTGCGCGTCGCCCGGACCGCCGAGCGCGGCGCGCTCGACGGGGTGTTCCTCGCCGACATCCCCGCCCTGTACCACGGCATCGCCCAGGGGCCCGGGCAGGCCCTTGAACCGTCGATGCTGCTGACCTACCTCGCCGCCGCCACCGAGCGCGTCGGGGTCGTCTTCACCGGCTCCACCACCTTCAACGAGCCCTACAACCTCGCCCGCCGTGTGCTCTCACTCGACCACGCCTCCCATGGGCGCGCCGCCTGGAACGCGGTCGCCACCTTCTTCCCGGACGCGGCACGCAACTTCGGCCTCGACGCGCCCCCGGATCACGACACCCGCTACCGCAGGGCGGAGGAGTTCACCGGCCTGGTGCACCGGCTCTGGGACTCCTGGGAGGACGACGCGCTCATCGCCGACACCTCCGGCGCGCGCTTCGCCGACCCCGACCGCATTCACGCCACCGACCACACAGGCGAGTTCTTCGACGTCGCGGGGCCGCTCAACGTGCCCCGCTCACCGCAGGGACGCCCGGTGACACTGCAGGCCGGGGCCTCGCCACAGGGGCTGGCGTTCGCGGGACGCTTCGCCGAGGCGGTCTACACCCCGCTGCTCGACGCGGAGGCGGCCCGCGGCTACCGCGCCCGGCTCGCCGAACAGGCGCACCGGTACGGACGGGATGTGTCCGGCATCCGGCTGCTGCCCGGCCTCACCCCCGTGATCGGCAGCACCGAGGCCGAGGCCCGTACCCGCTTCGCCACGCTCGAGGCTGGCGTACCCGAGGACGCGCGGCAGATCGGTCGGGTGGCCCGTACGCTCGGCCTGGACCCCGCCACCACCGACCCCGAAGCACCCCTGACCGACGCCCGGTTGAGCGGACCACCGCCGGACCGGCTGCCCACCGGCTTCTTCCGCACCCACGCCGAGATCGCCCGCCGCGAGGGGCTGTCCCTGGCCGAGCTCGCCGCGCGCACCATCGGCGGCCACCGTTCGGTCGTCGGCACCCCCGAGCAGATCGCCGACGACATCACCACCTGGTGGTCTGCCGGTCTCGTGGACGGCTTCACCCTGCTGCCCGACGCGCTCCCCGACGGCCTGGAGGTCTTCGTCGACCACGTCGTGCCGATCCTCCGCGCTCGCGGCGTCTTCCGCCACGGCTACACCGGCACGACCCTCCGCGACCACCTGGGACTTCCCGTACCGGCACCGTCATACGAGCAGAAAGGGGCCACGGCCCTATGAGCACCAGTACCGCCCACCGGCCCGGAACGGTTTCCCTCAGGGACCTCCTGGACCGCGTACCGGAGCTGACCGCCTCCCTCGCCGTCGACACGGCGCGCCGCGAGGCGGCGCGGGAGCTGCCGTACGCGTCGATGGACGCGGTGCGGGCCAGTGGCATCGGGGGCCTGCGGGTTCCGGCGGCGTACGGCGGCCCGGGGGCGAGTCTGGTGGACCTCTTCCAGGTCGTCATCGACCTCTCGGAAGCGGACTCCAACGTGGCGCAGGCGCTCCGCCCGCACTTCGGTTTCGTCGAGAAGCTCATCAGCGACGGCACGGAGGCGGAACGCGAGCGGTGGTTCCCGGCGGCCCTCGCGGGCGAGCTGTTCGGCAACGCCACCGGGGAGACCGCGGCCAAGCACCCCGGCGACATCCACGCGACGCTGGCACCCGACGGCGGCCGCTACCGGCTGAGCGGCACGAAGTACTACAGCACCGGCAGCCTGTTCGCCGACTGGGTGGTGGTCGCCGCGAAGGACCACCGAGACCGGCGGGTGCGCGCCGTCGTGCCGCGCGGCCGCCCCGGTCTGCGGCTGGTCGACGACTGGGACGGCATGGGCCAGCGCATGACGGCCAGCGGCACCACGGAGCTGGACGACGTCGTGGTGCACCCGCACGAAGTCGTCGTGGACGAGGCCGTGGGGGTGCGCCGAACCCATCTCGGCGCGTATCACCAGCTCTTCCTCGCCGCCGTGGAGACCGGTATCGCCAAGAACGCGGCGCGCGACGCCATCGACTACGCCCGCGACCGTGCCCGCGCGGTCCGGCACAGCGGCGTCGAGCAGGCGGTCCAGGACCCGTTCGTGCAGCACACCGTGGGCGAGATCGCGGCGCTCGGGTACGGGGCCGAGGCCACCGTGCTCCGCGCGGCCGCCGCCATCGACCGGGCGCTCGCCGGCGCCCCCGGCGAGGACGGCGTCGCGGGCGCCGAACCGGCGCTGGCCGAGGCGGCTACGGATGTGGCACAGGCCCAGGTGGTCGCCGCCCGGGCGGCGCTGCGGGCGGCGGAGCGCCTGTACGACGTGGGCGGGGCCTCCGCCACCCGGCGCGAGTTCAACTTCGACCGGCACTGGCGCAACGCGCGCACGCTCGTCAGCCACAATCCGATCGCCCACAAGGCGCGCGTGGTGGGCGACTACCTCCTCAACGCCGAGGCCCCGCCCCTGACCGGCTTCTTCTGAGACTCGCCCGGTCGAGGGCACCCCACCCCGGTACCGGAGAGGGCCGACGCTCGTTCCTGACGTGGAGATGATGTCGGTCATGAGTCTTTCGATCGCGCCTGTCATCCCGGCGGGGAGTCTGTCCGGTTCGGTCCAGCCCTCTCTTGTGTCGTGTGATGGCGGTTTGCTGTTGCGGCCCTGGGTGCTCGGTGACGCCGCGGCCTTGCGGGGTGCCTTCCAGGACGCGACGATCCGGCGCTGGCACGTGAACCACCTGGCCTCGCGGGCCGAAGCCCACGAGTGGATCGCGGCCGCCGGCCGGCAATGGCAGGAGGAGCGCGCGGCCCAGTGGGCGATCACTCACGCGGTCGGCGGTGAGATCGTGGGCCGGGTGGCCCTGCGCTGGATGGACCTGTCCCAGGGGCTCGCTGAGTGTGCGTACTGGGTTCTGCCCCACGCCGGGGCCGGGGTGTTGCCCCTCGCGCTCTCAGCACGTTGTCCGACTGGGCGTTCACCGAGGCGGGCTTCCACCGCCTGGAACTCGCGCACTCCGACCGCAACGAGGCGTCCTGCAGGGTGGCGGCGAAGGCCGACTTTGCCTTCGAGGGCATTCGGCGCAGTGCGCTTCTGCATGCGGATGGCTGGCACGACATGCACCAGCACGCCCGGCTTCAGGGCGACGCCTGAGCCCGGGAGCCGCCGTGCTCCTCACACGGCCAGCTCCCGTAGCCGGTCCAGCAGTTGGTCACCGACGTGGCTGACTTGCTGCTTGTACGGGGTGTCGGAGAGCACGAAGTGGGTGATTCCGAGCCTGCGGTAGTTGTTCAGCGCCGCGGCGACGTCGTCGGCGGAGCCGACCAGCCAGGTGGTCCCCGCTCCCCCGCCGCCGAACGTGCCGGGGGTGGTGTACAGGCAAGTGTCGAGGACCTCACCACGCCGGGCGAGATTGAAGAGCCGCTGCTGCCCGACCGCCGTCCTGCGGTTCCCCGTCCAGTTCGTCTTGCCGGCACCGGCCGCCATCGTGGCGACTTTCTCCTCGGCCGCGCGCCATGCTTCCTCGGTGGTGTCGCGCACCAGCGTCGTCATCCGAAGCCCGAATTCGAGCGGCTTGTGCCTGCGGCCCACCTGCTCGCTCAATGCCTTGAGCCGCGCGATGCGCTCGGCGAGCCCGTCGAGTGGTTCGCCCCAGAAGAGTTGCACATCGGCCTCGCTCGCCGACACCCGCTCGGCGGCCTCGGATGCGCCACCGAAGTAGAGCGTCGGATGCGCCCTGGAATCGCCGGCGTAGGGGCGCGGTGCCACCGTTGAGCCGGTGACCTGGAAGTGCTCGCCGCGGAAGGTGACATCCTCCTCGGTCCACAGGCGCCGCAGGAGATGCAGGAACTCCTGTGTGCGTGCGTACCGCCCGTCAGGTTCGACGGTGGTGTCACCATACGCGGCCGGGTTGTCCAGCCCGCTGACGATGTTGACGAGGACGCGCCCACGGCTGAGCTGATCGAGCGTGGCCGCCGCGCACGCCGATACGCCCAGCGCTGCCCGTTGCTTCCATGGCGGCGCGCCACCCGGCTTGTCCCGGACATGCGCACCCTCCTCGACTCCGCCGCCGTCCCGCAGTGACTCGCCACTTGCACATCAACGTCGACATTCCACGAAGCACTACAGCACCGGTGGCCTCTACGCGGACTGGTTCGGCGGTACCGCGGTCGATGAGGACGACCGTGTCGTCCTCATCACCGTCCCCATCGACCGGGAGGGCGTCGAAGTGCTCGACGGCTTCGACGCCACCGGCCGACGGCTCACCGCCTGCGGCTCCACCCCGCTGACCGACATCCACGTCACCGCCACACTCTGAACGGAGACCGACCCATGACATCCGCCGGATCCTTCGAGACCGCCTACCAGGCGGCGGACGACCGCTACGAGAAGCTGGAGTACCGCCGCGCCGGCAACTCGGGCCTCGACCTGCCCGCCTTCTCCTTCGGCCTGTGGCAGAAGTTCGGCGCCGACCACCCCTACGCCACCCAGCGTGAGATCCTGCTGCACGCCTTCGATCTCGGCATCACCCACTTCGACAACGCCAATCGCTACGGTCCGCCGCACCGCGCCGCCGAGAAGGTCTTCGGTACGGTGCTGCGGAAGGACCTCGCGCCTTACCGGGACGAGCTGATCCTGTCGACCAAGGCCGGGAATCCGATCGGGCCGAGCCCCTACCTCAAGGGCGGCTCGCGGAAGTCGCTGCTGGCCTCACTCGACCACAGCCTGCGCGACCTGGGCACCGACTACGTCGACATCTTCTACAGCCACAGCCCCGACCTCTCCACCCCACTCGAGGAGACCGCCGGTGCGCTGGTCACCGCGGTCCAATCCGGAAAGGCGCTGTACGCCGGAATCTCCAACTACGCCCCCGAGCGCACCCACGAAGTGGCCGAGCTGCTCCGCCAGGCCGGCGTCCCGCTGCTGGTGCACCAGCCAAGGTACTCGATCTTCGATCGTCGCCCGGAACTCAATGGCCTGCTCAAGCTCGCCGCCCAAGACGGGTTCGGCCTCGTCGTCTACAGCCCGCTCGCCCAAGGCCTGCTGACCAACAAGTACCTCGACGGCACGATCCCCCAGGGCGCCCGGGCCCAGCACAGCGACTTCCTGACGCCTGACGCCATCGACGACACCTACCGCGAACGGGCGACGGCGCTGAACGGCATCGCCCAGCAGCGCGGACAGTCGCTGGCGCAGCTGGCGCTGCAATGGGTCCTGCGGCAGCCGCAGGTGACCAGCGCGCTCATCGGCGCGAGCTCAACCTGGCAGCTGGACCACAACCTGAAGGCGCTGGAGTTCCCGCCGCTGACCGATGAGGAGCTCGCGCTCATCGATCAACACGGGGTTCACGGAACGGGCGTCCGTGTGTGAGACGACCCGGCTGGCGGGAGCCGGGGCGGTAGGAGACCGGCTTCCGCCTTCACCTGGCCGTCTCACTCGACGGCCGTTTCACCTGTCCAAGGCGATCGCCACACTCGACTTCATCGGTCTCGGACGTGCCGGCCGGCAGGTGGCGGTCTCCGAAACCGAAGCGGAGGCGGCAACGGGCCGGTTCGTCGACCGCGACACGCTTCACTACACGGACCTCGAAGGCGAGTTCTTCTCCGTACGCGGCGCGTCGATCACACCACGGCCCCCGCAGGGAAGCCCTTGCTCGTGCGGCGCGCCGGCCGGCCCGAGGAGTTCGAGGTGGCGGTCCGGCGCGCCGACGTCATCAGGAGCACCGAACCCGATCCGGTGGCCGCAGCCCGGCAACGGGAGCGGATCCGGTCCACCGTGCTGACAGCGGGCCGCGACCCCGACGACGTGGTGGTCCTGGCCGATGTCACCGCCGTGCTGGAGGCCACCGGCGAGGGGGCGGCCCGCACCATGGCCCATCTGGACTCCCTCACAGCGACGCCCTTCACCGAGGCATCCCTGCGCTTCACCGGCACGCCCGAGGACCTGGCCGGAGTCCTTCAGTCGTGGTGCGAAGCCGGTGCGGCCGACGGCTTTTACTGCCTGGGTTGTGAGATGTACTTGCTCATCCGCCGCGGCCGAAGCGCCTGACCACGCGGGCCGGAAACCACCACCCCGCCGGGGCGATGAGGCCCGCCCGAAGCACGAGGTCACCGGGCGTCGGCTCACACCGCGGTGTCCGCCTCGCGGGAGGTGAGCAGGGCACGTACCGCCTCGATGGTGGCTCGGGCCAGGGAGGGGTCGCAGCCGCTGCGGGCCAGGGCGCTGAGGCCGACCGGGGGAACGGCGGGGAGGTCGTGGCGTGGTGTGAGGCCGTCAGGGTACGGGCTGCCGGGGGTGGCGAGCAGCGCGGCGCCGAGTCCGGCGCGGGCCGCGTCCAGGACCCCGGCGAGGTATCCGGCCTCGGCGACCACGATGGCGGGTGTGTGTTGGGAGGCGAGCGCGGTCAGGGCACGGCTACGGATCACGCACGGGTCGCTGATGGCGACCAGGGGCAAGGGGGCAGGGGCGGCGGGTGGTGTCCAGCCGGGGGCGGCGTACCAGCGCAGGGGCAGTTCGCCCACGGAGGTGCCCGGGGCGTGTGCCGCCTCGGTGACGTAGACGGCGAGGTCGAGTTCGCCGCGTGCGACGGCGTCCGACAGCCGTGCCGAGCGGTCTATGCGCACGCGGACCTCGGCGCCGGGCCGGGTGTCGCGTACGGCCGCGGTGAGTACGGGAAGGATCTGGTCGGCGCCGTGTTCGGTGGCGCCGATGGCGACGGGTGCCTCGTCGGGCTGGTCCTCCCCCATGAGCCGGCGAAGGGCGGCATCGTGTGCGCCGACGATCTGCTGGGCTTCTTCCAGCAGTCGGGCGCCGTGGGCGGTGAACCGGGTCTTCCTGCCGTCGCGTTCGACGATGGGGCGTCCGAGGGACTTCTCCAGCCGCCGAATGTGCTGGCTGACGGTGGATTGGCTGAGGGCGAGTGCGCCGGCGGCGCGGTGGAAGCCTTCGTAGTCGGCGACGGCGATGAGACTACGCAACGCCACGATGTCCAGTACCGGCCGCATGTGCGCAGGCTAACACCGATCGATCGCTGATCACGATCGATTTTGATGGCAAATCATCGTTGGACGCCCGACTCCGGGCTCGTGCATCCTGAGGTCATGCCACGCACACTGCTCGTGGCGGCCCGCCGGCCGCGCACGCACCGCACCGGATCCGGGCCTTCGGCCGCCGGACCGGCGGTGTGCCGCGCCCGGTGCGCCTGGCTGACCCGGCGGCGCGTGGTCGACTTCGGCCGCACCGGCGCCATGCGCTGTCGCTGACCAACAGCTCTCCCCGGCCCTCGCCGCCGGTCTTCGCTCGTTCGCCGTCGCCTGTTCGCCTGCTCGCTTCCGCGTCGGGAACGGCTTCGTTCCTTCATCTCCTCCTGTCCCGTCCGCGCCTCTGCGCCCGCGCGGCTGCTCCGCCTCGCTCGTGCGGGCGGGCGTCGCTGTCGATGAATCGAGTTCTCATGTCCTCTGCTCAGCCTGTCCACTTCTGGGACGAACCCGCAGGAATCGCCCCGCGTGGCACGCTCGTGCTCCTCCCCGGGCGGGGTGAACACGGCGGTGTGTACGAGCGGTTCGGCCGCCGGATCTCCGCCGACGGCTATCGCGTCCGCGCCCTGGGGGACGCCTCGTCCGACCCGGAGGCCATCACCGAGGCGGCCACCAAGCTGTTGCGCGACGAGACACACCCGGGTCCCCGCGTACTGGTCGGCTCCGACACCGGGGCGTCCCACGCGGCACGGCTCGCCGCCCTCGGCGCCACCGGGCTCGACGCACTGATCCTCGCCGGGCTGCCCACCGGGCCGCACCCCGCCGAAACGGCCACTTCGGACGCCGAAACGGCCGCTTCTGACTGGGAGGACGAGCTGGAGCGGCGCACCGCCTGCCCCACGCACCGTGGCAGGCTGACCGCCGACGCGGCGTTCCGGCGCGGCGCCCTGGCGGGCCCGTCGGCGCTGGAGTCGCCGGTGCTGGACGGGATCTCCGTTCCGGTTCTCGGGCTGCACGGCGCCGAGGACACCGTCAGCCCGCTCACTGACGTCCGCCGCGTGTTCCGCGGCCTGACCGGCGCGGAGCTGGTGAGCCTGGCCGGCACGCGGCACGACGTCCTCAACGACATGACCCACCGCACCGCCGCCGCCACGGTGGTCCTCTTCCTGGAGCGGCTGCGGCTGGATTCCGGTCTCGCACCCATCGCCGTCACGGAGGACCTCGGATGACCGCCCCCGTCCTCACCACTCCGGCCGAGCTGTACTCCCGGCTGTCCCACGGTGATCCGGCGCCCGTCGTCCTGGACGTACGGTGGCGGCTCGGCGATCCGCACGGCCATGAGCACTACCTCGCCGGACACCTCCCCGGTGCGGTCTACGTCGACCTGGACACCGAACTCGCCGCACCTCCCACCCCGGAGCGCGGCCGCCATCCGCTGCCGGACCCCGTCGCGTTGCAGCGGGCAGCGCGCCGCTGGGGGCTCACCACCGGTCGGCCGGTGGTGGTGTACGACGACAACGGCAACACCGCCGCCGCTCGCGCCTGGTGGCTGCTGCGGTGGGCCGGGGTCGAGCGGGTCTCGCTGCTGGACGGGGCGCTGGCCGCGTGGCGCGCGGCCGGACTTCCGGTCGAAGCGAACGAGCCCACTCCTCCGGCCGAGGGGGACGTCGTCCTCGCCGCGGGGCACCTGCCGGTGCTGGACGCCGACGCGGCGGCCGAAGTGGCCCGTACGGGCGTCCTGCTGGACGCGCGGGCGGCCGAGCGGTACCGGGGCGAGACCGAGCCTATCGATCCGCGCGCCGGACACATTCCCGGCGCCCTGTCCGCTCCGACGGGCGACAATCTGGCGCCGGACGGCACATTCGACAGCGTGGAGCAGCTCGCGCGGCGTTTCACCGCGCTGGGCGCCGACGGCACGACAGAGGTCGGTGTCTACTGCGGCTCCGGCGTCACGGCCGCCCACACGGTCGCGGCCCTGGCCCGCGTCGGCATCACGGCAGCGCTCTACCCCGGCTCCTGGTCCGCCTGGTCCTCCGACACCGCGCGCCCCGCGGCCGTGGGTGCGGCAGCGGGCTGATCCGCCGCCGGCACACCTCCTGTGAACACTTCCCGACCGAGAGGCCGCATCATGCCCTCCCCGCGCTCCTCCGTGTCCGGGGCCTCACCGCCCCCGCGCACCTCCGCACCCCCACCCCCCGGTGCGGCGAAGGACCCGACGCCGCCCGTCGAGCCCGCCGTGACGCGGACATCCCGCCGCACCGCCGCACGCGCCCGGCCCCGGACCCGCCTGCGGGTCCCGCGCGGGGTCCGGCGCGCCTCCGGACCCGTCGGACTGCTGCTGATCTGGTACCTGGCCGCCACGACGGGCGTACTCCCGGAGACCGTGCTGGCCTCCCCCGTCGACGTCGTGCAGCGTGGGGCGGACCTCATCGGCACCGGTGAGCTGACGCAGGCCATCGCAGCCTCCGGCCGACGCGCGGCGATCGGCTTCCTCATCGGCGCGGCCGTCGCGCTCACCCTGTCGCTCACCGCCGGGCTGTTCCGGCTGGGCGAGGACGTCATCGACGCCTCCATGGGCATGTTCCGGGCCATTCCCTGGGTGGGCCTGATCCCGCTGTTCATCGTCTGGTTCGGCATCGACGAGACCCCGAAGATCGCGCTGGTGGCGCTCGGTGTCACCTACCCGCTGTACTTCAACATCTACGGCGGCATCCGGTCCGCCGACGCGCAACTGATCGAGGCCGGGCGGATGGTGGGCCTGGGCCGCATCGGACTGATCCGGTACGTGATCCTGCCGTCCGCGCTGCCCGGTGCGCTGGTGGGGCTGCGGTACGCGCTGTCCACCGCGTGGCTGGCCCTGGTCTTCGCCGAGCAGGTCAACGCGGACGCCGGTATCGGCTATCTGATGAGCAACGCCCAGCAGTACTTCCAGACCGACGTCATCGTCCTGTGCCTCGCCGTGTACGCGGTGCTGGGGCTGCTCTGCGACTTCGCGGTGCGGTTGCTGTCCCGGCGGCTGCTGGACTGGCGGGCCTCGTTCGAGGGAGAGGGAGCGTGACCGCGGTGAACGGCACGAACAGCGTGGAGGTTCGCGGACTGACGCGCGCCTTCGGCGACAAGACGGTGATCGACGGGCTCGACATCACCATCCGGGAGGGCGAGTTCGTGGCCCTGCTCGGCCAGAGCGGCTGCGGGAAGTCGACGCTGCTGCGGATCCTCGCCGGGCTGGACAGCGAGACCGAGGGCGAGGTGGACGTACCGGAGCGGCGTTCGGTGGCCTTCCAGTCGCCACGGCTGATGCCATGGCTGCGGGTGTGGCACAACGTCGTGCTCGGTCTGCCGGGCGGGGACCGCGCGCTCGCCGAGCGCTATCTGTCCGAGGTCGGCATCGAGGAGTACGCGGGCGCCTGGCCCCGGACCCTCTCCGGCGGTCAGGCCCAGCGTGTCTCCCTGGCCCGTGCGCTGGTGCACGAGCCCGAACTGCTGCTGCTGGACGAGCCGTTCGGCGCGCTCGACGCCCTCACCCGCGGCAAGGCGCAGCGGCTGGTGGCCGATCTGTGGCAGCGGCACGGCTGCTCGATCCTGCTGGTCACGCACGACGTCGAGGAGGCGCTGCTGCTGGCCGACCGGGTGCTGGTGATGGACGACGGGCGCATCGCCTACGAGGCGGAGGTGGGCCTCGGCCGCCCGCGCGACCTCGGCTCCCCCGACTTCGTGGCGTTGCGCGGCGAACTCCTGCGGCGGCTGGGCGTCGACGACGCCTCGGCCCTTTCGCACCATCGTGAAGAGGTGACCGCATGAACCACATGAATCGCTTGAACACCCGGAACCGCAGGACCACGGCCGCGGCGCGCGCGCTCGGCGCCGCGCTGTCGCTCACCGCCCTCCTCGCCACCAGCGCGTGCGCGGGCGACAGCCAGGCGGCGTCCGAGACCGATCCGTCGAAGGTGACACTGACCCTCGGCGACCAGGCCAAGAACCTCAAGACGCTCTTCGACGCCTCCGGCGCCCTCAAGGGAACGCCGTACAAGGTGAAGTGGGCCGAGTTCGAGGGTGCCGCACCGCTGTTCCAGGCCGTGCAGGCCGGGGCCGCCGACACCTCGTACGCCGCCGATCTGCCCACTCTCCAGGCACTCGCCGGCGGGGTACGCGTCAAGGCCGTGGGAGCGCTGCACAACGACGGCACCCACACCGGGATCGTTGTCCGCAAGAACTCGCCCGTGAAGAGCGTCAAGGACCTCAAGGGGAAGAAGGTCGTCGTCTCCTCGGCCAAGGGGTCCATCGCCGAATATCTTCTGGCGCACGCGCTGCAGCAGGCGGGGCTGAGCTACTCGGACGTCCATGTGCAGTATCTGCTGCCCACCGACGCCCAAGCCGCCTTCACCTCCGGCAAGGTCGAGACCTGGGCCACGTTCGGGGTGTACAAGACGGTGGCCGAGCAGCACGGGGGCCGTCTCCTGGTCAACGGGGCGAACGGGAGGGTGAGCGGCTACGGCTTCATCGGGGCCTCCGAGAAGGCCCTTGACGTCCCGGCGAAGAAGAAGGCCATCACCGACTACCTGCGCCGCCTCGACAAGGCGCTGGCCTGGGCCCGCCGGCACCCCGCGGAGTACGCCAAGGCCATCCAGCACACCAACGGCGCCTCGGCCACGGTTGCCAAGGCCCTGGTCGACCAGGCCAACAGCGAACTGCTGCCGGTGAGTAAGCCGGTGATCCGGTCCGTGCAGAAGGTCGGCGACACCATGCACGACATCGGTGTGCTCACCCCCAGCCCGGCCGTCGCCGACCACGTCGACACCAGCCTCGTCAAGGAGTGACCGCAGCCATGCCCGTCGAGTTCATCAGCGCCGTCCACCCCAACCCCGCCACCGAGGGCGACCCCACCGCGGGTTCCGGAATCGATGTGGACTACGCCCGCCGCTACGCCCGTGCCCTGGACGACTCAGGCTTCGACTACACCCTGGTCACCTACCACTCGGCCGCACCGGACGCGCTCCAGCTGGCCCAGTTCGTCGCCCATCACACCGAGCGCATCAAACCGGTCCTCGCCCACCGCCCCGGGGTGGTCTTCCCCACCCACGCGGCCCGCGCACTGGCCACGTTGGACCAGATCAGCGCCGGGCGACTGGTGGTGCACATCATCTCCGGCGGCAACGACGAGGAGCAGCACCGCGAGGGCGACTACCTGGGCAAGAGCGAGCGGTACGCCCGCTCGGACGAGTACATCCAGATCCTGCGCAGGGTGTGGGAGGCCGATGGGCCGATCTCCCATGAGGGCCCGTACTACCGCTTCGAGGGCTTCCGCTCCGATGTCGCCCCGTACCACGGCACCATCCCCATCTCGGTGGGCGGCTCGTCGAGCGACGCGTACCGGGTGGGCGGGCAGCAGGGCGACATCTTCGGGCTGTGGGGCGAACCGCTGAAGGAGACCGCCGAGCAGATCGCCTCGGTGAACGCCTACGCGGACGCCGCGGGCCGCCCCCGGCCGCGCATCTGGGTGTCCTTCCGGCCGATCATCGCCCCCACCGACGAGCTGGCCTGGGAGAAGGCCCACCGCACCCTGGGCGCGGTCAAGGCCAACCACGCCGAGCGGGCCAAGCGCCGGCACTACCCGGCGGTCGGCCAGGGCACCCCGTCCAACGTCGGATCGCAGCGGCTGCTGGCCGTCGCCGAGCGCGGCGAGGTGCACGACCGCTGCCTGTGGACCGCGCCCGCCACGGCCACCAACGCCGCCGGCGCCTCCACGGCACTGGTCGGCTCCCCGGAGACGGTCGCCAAGGCGCTGCTCGACTACGTCGACATCGGCTGCGAGCTGCTGTCCATCCGCGGCTACGACCCGCTCAACGACGCCATCGACTACGGGCGTCACGTCCTGCCGCTGGTCCGTCAGGAGCTGGCGCACCGCGCCGCCACCTCGGCCGCCTGACATCCCTTCTCCCCCGTTCCCCTCATGAAAGGCATCACCGGCATGTCCAGGCTCCCGGCCCACCGTCCCCGGCGCGCCCGCGCCCGTACCGCTCTCGCCGTCGTCGTGGTGCTGACCGCCGGTGGCTTGAGCGCCTGTGGCGGCTCCGCGGGAGCGGATGGGGGCGGGAGGGGATCCTCCGTCACCCTCCGGGTCGGGGCGACCGGCTGGAAGGAGGAGGAGGCGCTGCTGAAGTTCGCGCATCTGGACGACACCCCTTACGACGTGAAGTGGAGCCTGTTCCAGGGCGGCGACCGGCAGTTGGAGGCGGTGCGCGCCGGTGCGCTGGACGTGGCGAGTTCCAGCGAGATCCCGCCGGTCTTCGCGGCGGCCGACGGAAAGCCGAACTTCAAGGTCGTCGCCGTGAGGCGCGGCAACACCCTCAACCAGGAGGTCGTGGCCCCCAAGGGGTCCCCGATCACCTCGATGTCGCAACTGCGGGGCAAGAAGGTTGGCTACGTCAAGAACACCACCGCCCACTATTTCCTCTACGAACTCCTGAAGCGGGCCGGACTCGGCTGGGACGACATCGAGGCCGCCCCGCTGGATCCCGACAAGGGGATCGCCGCGTTGAACGGCGGTTCCATCGACGCGTTCGCCGGATACGGCAACGCGGTCATCACCGCCCATCAGCGTGGCGCCCGCACCATCGGTTCCGGCAAGGACATCCTCTCCGGCAACTTCCTGTGGACGGCCTCGGACGACACCCTCGGCGGCGCGGCGGAGCGCAAGGCGCTGGCAAATCTGCTGGCCCGTATCGACAAGGCGTTCGCCTATGTGCGCGACGGTCGCCAGAAGGAGTACGCGAAGCTCATGGCCGCCGCCACCCACCAGCCGGTGGATCAGGCGCTGGAGGAGTTCACGGAGGGACAGGCCCAGCGCAGGACCGGGATACGGCCGGTGAGCCCAGGGGCCACCGCCTCCGAGCAGAAGGTCGCCGACGCCTTCGGTGACCTCGGCGCGGTGAAGCGGAAGCTGAAGGTGAGCGAATTCTGGAGCGACCGTCTGACCCCGCGACTGCGCAAGGAACTCGCCTCATGACCACCGACCTCTCGCTTCCCGTCCCGGACCTGACCTCGCTCTCCTCCGTGACGCGACGGCTCGCCACCACCGCGGCCGGGTACGACCGCGACGGCACCTTTCCGGCCGAGGGGATACGCGCCGCGCACGAGGCCGGGCTGCTCACCGCCACCGTCGACGAGCGGTACGGGGGTCCCGCCCTCGGGGTGGCGGCCACCGCGCGCATCCTGCACGCGCTCGGCGAAGGCGACCCGTCGGTGGCGCTGATCGCCGCCATGAGCCTCTCCGTCCACCGCCGCCAGGCCGTGCGGCCGCACTGGCCGGAAGAGCTCTACGGGCAGGTGCTGGCCGAGGCCGCTTCGCGGCCGGTGCTGCTCAACCATGTCCGTGGCGAGCCCGAACTCGGCTCACCCGCGCGAGGAGGACTGCCCTCGACGGTGGCCCGGCGCACCTCGGACGGCTGGTCGCTCAGCGGCCACAAGCGCTTCGCGACGGGTGTGGAAGGGCTGGACTGGCTGCTGGTGTGGGCCGCCACGGACGAGCCCACGCCACGGGTCGGCACCTTCGTGGTGCCCGGCACCGCCCCCGGAATCGAGGTCACCCACCGTTGGGACCATCTGGGGCTGCGCGCCAGCGGAAGCCATGACATCGCACTGCACGAGGTCGAGATCCCCGAGGGCAACGTCATCGACCTGACCGGGCACGGCGCCGCGGCGGAGCAGGACAACCGCGCGGGCGCGGCCCTCCATCTGCCGCTCGCCGCCCTCTACCTGGGCGTGGCGCGCGCCGCCCAGGGTTACGTCCACCGCTTCGCCCACGAGCGGGTCCCCGCCAACCTCGGCCATCCGGTGGCCCGTACCGAGCGCTTCCGGCGTGTGGCCGGTGAGATCGCGCTGCGGCTGGACTCCGCCGAACATCTGGTGTTCACGGGCGCGGAGCGGGTCGACGGGGCCGACGGCTCGTACACCGCCGAGCACGCGCTGGGCGCCCGGGTCCTGGCGGACCGGCACGCCGCCGAGGCGGTCGCCCTGGGAGTGCGGCTGCTGGGGAATCCGGGGCTGTCCCGCGACAACCCCCTGGAGCGTCACTTCCGGGACGTCCAGTGCGCCCCGGTCCACGCCCCGCAGGAAGACACGGCGCTGCTCGCCATCGGCGCGGCCGCGCTCGGCACACGAAGTGAGAGGCCGACATGACCGCCCCGCTGTCCGATCCGGATACGGCCGACCGCACGGGCTCCGCACCCGCGCATGCCGCCGATACGGATACCACCGACACGGCTGCCACCGCGCTGCTGGCGGCCCTGCGCCGCGCCCTGCCCGACGGGACGCTCGGCACCGGCCCCGAGGCCACCGGCCCGTACGCCACCGACCGCTCCGGCAGCAGGCCGGACGGCGTCCCGCTCGCGGTCGTCCACGCCACGCACACCGAACACGTCCAGACGGCTCTGCGGCACGCCCACGACCTACGGGTACCGGTCGTACCGCGCGGGGCGGGAACAGGTCTCTCCGGCGGGGCGAGCGCGGGCGCGGGCAGTGTCGTCCTCGATCTGTCACGCATGAACCGCATCCTGGAGCTGAGCCCCGAGGAGCAGATCGCCGTCGTCGAACCGGGTGTCATCACCGCCGACCTGGACCGCGCGGCGGGCGAGTTCGGACTGCGCTACGCACCCGACCCGGCGAGCACGGCGATCTCGACCATCGGCGGGAACATCGCGACCAACGCGGGCGGGCTCCGCTGCGCCAAGTACGGGGTCACCAGGGACGCGCTCCTGGGCCTTGACGCGGTGCTCGCGGACGGCACGCTGGTGCGGACCGGACGGCGCACGGTCAAGGGCGTCACCGGCTATGACCTGACCGCCCTGCTCACCGGCTCCGAAGGCACCCTCGGGGTGATCACCGCCGCCACCCTGCGGCTGCGCCCGGTACCGGAGGAGACCGTCACGGTCGCCGCGTACTTCGCCACGTTCGCCCAGGGTGCCGAGGCCGTCTCCGCGCTCACCGCCGCCCGTGTCGAGCCCGCCATGGCAGAGCTGCTCGACGGCCCGGTACTGGGCGCGGTGGACGATGCCCAGGGCACGGCTCTGCGGTCGCGCGGGGGCTCTCTGCTGCTCCTCCAGTGCGATGGGCGGGGCGCGGCCGCCGAGGCCGACGCGGCCGTACGGTGCTTGCGCGGGCAGGCGACTTCGGTCGAGGTCACCGGGGACCCGGCCGAGGCGGACCGGCTGCTCGCCGCGCGGCGGCTCACCCTGCCCTCGCTGGAGCGGTTGGGCCGGGTCCTGATCGAAGACATCGCCGTACCCCGGAACCGACTGGCCACGGCCGTACGCGAGATCGACGCCGCGGCCGACCGCCACGGGGTGCGGATCTTCACCTTCGCCCATGCCGCCGACGGCAACCTCCACCCCATTCTCGTCCTCGACCCGGCCCTCCCCGGCATCCCGGACGCCACCTGGCAGGCCGCGGGCGACATCTTCGGCGCCGCCCTCCGCCTCGGCGGCACGCTCACCGGTGAACACGGCGTGGGCACCCTCAAACGACGCTGGCTCGCCGACGAGCTCGGACCGGACCAGCACCGACTCCAGCGCCGTGTCAAGGCGGCCTTCGATCCGCGCGGCATCCTCAACCCGGGCAAGGCGCTCTGACGTCGTCCCGCGACCATTGATTGCCCCGCACCGACGATTTCGAGGTGACCCTCCATGTCCACCGTCCTGTCCGTCTCGGGAAGCCCCTCCGCCACCTCCCGCACCGCCCGTCTCCTGCGCCAGCTGGACTCCCGGCTCGCCGCACAGGGGCACCAGGTGATCCCCCTGGACATCCGCACCCTTCCGGCCGAGGCCCTGCTGCACGCGGACTTCGGACATCCGGAGATCGTCCGCGTCACAGAGCTCGTCGCGCGGGCCGACGCCGTCGTCATCGGCACCCCGGTCTACAAGGCCGCGTACTCGGGGCTGCTGAAGTCGCTGCTCGACCTGCTGCCGCAGTACGCGCTGGAGGGCAAGACCGTGCTGCCACTGGCAACCGGCGGCAGCACCGCTCATGTGCTGGCCATCGACTACGGGCTGCGTCCGGTGCTCGCCTCCATGGGGGCCGCACACATCACGCCGGGCTGGTTCGTGCTGGACAAGCACATCGAAGCGCGGGACGACGGGGGTGTCGTGGTGGACCCCACGGCACGGGAAGGGCTCGAACGGGTCGTCGACCAGTTCTCAGCGGTGCTGAGCAGCCCGGGTTCCGCCGACGCGGTCGCCGCGTGACCGACTCGGATCGGTGGCGTTGCCACTCCTCGGCGAGCAGTTCATAGGAGCGCACCCGGTCGGCGTGGCGGTGGGTGATGGTGATGATGAGCACTTCGTCGGCGCCGGTGGCTTCCTGAAGCCGTTCGAGGTCGTCGGCGACGCGTGGGGGCGAGCCGACGAACTGGCTTACTCGTTGTCGGAGGGGTTTGGCAGCATAGGGGTGGACGAGAGCCTTCCGAGCGCCGCCGACCTTCCCGCCACCGAGCCCGCCGTGCGGCCAACGCCCGGCCGCTGACGGAAGCTACCGTCTCAAGGCCGAGCAGGTCGCTCCCGAAGAGTCGGTAACGAACCGTCCGTCCACCGTGGACCGGCCCCGTGCAGTACTCGCTCGCCAGAAACCGCACGCCGCCTTCAGGCTCGACACCTTCCCTCCTCGGCTAAGCCCTGTCGTGGGTACCGACGGCGGCGGGCGCGGTACGCCGGCCGTTCCATGGCTGGGGAACCCGGCGGGCGGAGCTCTCGTGCGTCTCGGCCCAGCGCCGGATCGAGCGGAACAGTACCTGTTCGCTGTCCGCGACCTGGTGCGTGACGTCGAACGGCTCCGTCACCGACAGATAGCCCTGGTAGGCGCGGAAGGCGGTGACCCGCAAGAGCTGCGCACGGTCCAGGTGCTGCTCGGCGAAGGGCAGGTGGAAGCGGTTCCACTGCTCGGGTGTCACCCAGGGGAGGCGCTCCAGCAGGGGAACCCCGTGCTCCGAACGCCAGGAGTTGAGGGCGTCCCGGATGGTGTCGGAACACCTCCCCCACCTTCTGGGCCCCTTCACCGCGCCCCAGGACCGACAGCCGGTGGCCGTTCGGCGGGCCCGCGGCGATCAGCCGCGTGACGTGCCCGGCCACGTCGTCGGTGCTGACGATGTCCATCAGCCCCTTCTCCGCCGCCACCAGGGCGGGGACGGCGCCGCTGCACAGAGAGGAGGGCAGCCAGAAGAAGCCGCTGTAGCGGTCCAGCGCGCCATCGGCCCTGGCGCCCATCATGATGGGGAAGCGCAGGATGTCGGCGCTCTCCCGGGTGGTGCGCAGCAGGCGTTCGGCCGCGGCCTTGGACCACTCGTAGGAATTGCGGTAGGCGTCCGGGGAGGGCGAGGAGATGTCACCCCGCAGCCCGGTGACGTAGGAGGAGGACAGGTGGATGAGGTGGGTTTCGGGGCCGGTGAGGGCGAGCAGGGCGCGCAGCGGCCCGACGTTCGCTTCCTCGGCCTGCTCGTGCGGCAGGTTCCAGCGGGTGTCGGCGGCGCAGTGGACCACCGCGTCCCATGGGACGCGGAGCTCGGGAGGCGGCTCCTCCTGACCGGCCCGCCAGGCGTACTGCCGCGGCCCCGCTCCGCCGCGGCGGCTCACGCCGTACACCTGGTGGCCCGCCGCGTCCAGCGCGCGCACGATGACGGTGCCCACGCCTCCGGTGGCGCCGGTTACCAGGATGCGGGCGGGCGCGTTCACCGGGCCACCGTGATCCGCTGCTCGATGGCGCGCAGCATGTGCTCGGAGTTCTCCCGCAGCGCCCTGGCGGCGACGGGGTTGAGCATGTCGGCCAGCAGCGGGATGCCTATCTCGAAGTCGACCGAGAAGACGACCACCGAGGTCCCGTCCCCGGCGTCCTCGATGCGCCAGGAACCGGTGAACTCGTCGAGGTCGCCGGAGGTCTGGGAGAACGACATGACGCGGTTCTCCTCGTCGAGTTCGTCCTCTTCCACCCACTCCAGTACGGAGCCCTTGAGCAGCACCGACCACGCACTGGTGCGGACGCCGGACTCCGACTCCCCCAGGACGGTCACCGACTCGACGTTGTCCATGAACGTGGCGTAGTCCTCCAGCCGGGTGACGGCCTCCCAGGCGTCGGCCGCCGGAGCCTTGATCGGCAGATTGACCTCGACGTGGGGCATGGCTTGTCTCCTTAGGGAATCAACGCGGGGGGCGGCTCAGTTGGCCGGGTCGAAGCTGATCGCGCGCCCGGTGCTGAACGCGCCGACGGCCTCGTCGCAGGTCAGCAGCGACGGCGGATGGTGGTGGACGGCGAGCGAGTCGATCAGGAGCGAGGCGGCTTCCTGCCCGCGCCCATAGATGCGGCTGCCGACGACCGGGGTGACGGCGGTCAGCACCCGGTCGCGGGTGTCGCTGAGCGAGGCACGCAGGCCCATCGCCGCGGCCAGGGCCGCCTGCCCGCCGATCGCGCCCGACTCGAAGTCCGTGGCGAACTGGCGGCAGGCGCCGCCGAGGGTCAGCAGCTCGCGGGTGGCGCGGCCGAGCAGAGCGGTCCTGGGTCCGAACGCGCCCGCCCCCGTCACCTGCCGGTACGCCACGTCCAGCAGTCCGCTCAGGACTCCGTGGTACGTGGCCGTCAGCAGCACCACGAACCAGGCCATGCCGGAGATGACGGTCTCGTCGATGACATCGGCGGGGCCGCGGTGGAAGACCACCCGGTCGTCGATCTCCACGTCGTTCAGGACCAGCCGGGCCGTGTCGGAGTCCGTCATGCCGATCGAGGGCCACTCCCCCCCGATGTCCAGGCCCGGTGAAGAACGGGGGCACAGGGCCAGGATCGTCTCGTCGGTCCCGGCGACGCGGGCGGTCAGACACACCAGGGTGGCCGTGGTGGCGAGCGAGCAGGGGTACTTCACACCCGTCACGCGGTAGCCCTTGGCGGTCTGGACGGCCTCGGACCGGCTGCTCATGAAGTTGGGGCTGCCGCCCGGTTCCGCGAACGCGGACGCGACCAGGGCGCCGGACTCGGCGATCGCTTCCAGCAGCATCCAGGTCGTGTCCCGGTGCCGTCTCCAGTAGTCGGCCATCAGGCCCACCGTGAAGGCGTGCATGTTCAGGGCGATCGCCGCCGAGGGGTCGGCCATGCCCAGCGCCCGCTGGGCGGAGGCCGTCTCGACCAGGTTCGCGCCCGCGCCGCCGAACTCCACCGGGACCGGCAGCGCCGCGTAACCGCCGGCAGCGAGGTCGCGGATGCGTTCGGGACCGGTAGCACCCTCACGGGCCCGGGGGGCCTTCCACGCCGTGCTCCAGCCGGCGTCGAGCAGCGTCCGGTGCGGGGCCTCGCTGTCCGCGGAGTTTCCGGCGTCGTTCGTGGTGACCGTCGTCATGACTCTTTCTCCCGGGGCCGGGGCCGGTCCGGCGTCCTCCGCGCGGGGGAGGGCGGCCGGCGGCAGGGGATCGCGCGCGGCGACCGCTCTCGCACGACGTCCGGTCGTGGGCGGCATCAGGAACTCTAAGCAGAACGGCCGACGGGAATCAGCGGGTGTTTCCCTCTGCGGAACACCGAATCGAGCCAAGGTGAAGGCGCGGGGAGGAACGGCCGGTGCTCACAGGTCCAGCAGGGTGAGGAGTCCGGTCAGATCGGGGGCCCGGGGATCCACCCGCACCGTGTCCCAGCCGAGGGCGGCGGCCGGCGCGATGTCGAGCTCCTCGGAGTCGCCGACCATCACGCGCCGCTCGAAGGCGCCCTCCCCGATCAGCTCGAACGCGCGCCGGTCGGGTTTCTTCGGGCCGCCGTCCGCGGTGAACAGCGCCCGGTCGTACACCTCCGGCACTCCCGTCCGCCGCAGCAACCTGCGCATCAGGTTGCCCGGGAGAAAGCAGTTGGACAGCAACCGGACGGTGTGACCGGCGTCGGCAGCACGGCGCATCGCGGCGGCCGCCGGCTCGCACAGCTCGTACTGGTCGGCGTCCGTGCAGCCGTGCGCGTGCCACAACGCCTTCTCCAGGTCGGCTTCCGACCGCCGCTCGCCCTGCTCCCGCAAGGCCGACTCCAGCAGGCCGATGATCGGCGGCTGGAGCGCGGACCGGTCCGACATCGCCGCGAACACATGGGCGTAGACCGTCTCCACGGCCCGCGCCGCGCACCGCTCATCCAGCGTCAGCACCTCGGCGAGGCGGACGGTGAACGTCTCGGGTCCCGGCAAGGGCGGGGACATGATGAGGGTTTCGAAGCAGTCGAAGACCACGGCGGCGGGCATGGCCGGCCTCTCTTGTGTCGGAGTGTCGATGGCGCACCGCACGGAGCCCGCCCGCTTCAGGACCAGGAGAGCTTGCGGTGACCGGTGCGGAAGAAGACCAGGGTCACGACGGTGAGTCCGGCCGCGAAGGCGCACAGCACGCCGGCCGGGAGGAGGACCTCGGAAACGCCGCCGCCGTCGAGGATGACGGTGGAGAAGCCGCGCATCGCCCAGTAGCTGGGCACCCCGGGGGCGAGCGGGCGGGCCCAGTCCGGCAGCACGGACCGCGGGGTCAGCGCGCCACCGAGCCCGGCGAAGAGCAGTGCGAGGAGGTTGGCGATGACGCTGAGCTGGGCGATGGAGCGGCACAGCGCCACCAGCGCCATGCCGACCATGACCACGCACAGGGCGAGTGGCACGCCCACCACGGCCAGCGCCAGGCAGGAACCACGCACCCGCAGCCCGAACAGGAACCCGCCCGCGCCGAAGAACACGGCGAGCTGCACCAACGCGACCGCCAGCGGGATCAGCAGACGCCCGGTCACCAGCTCGAACGGCCGCGCGCAACTGGCCCGCAACCGGTCCCAGGTGTTCCAGCCGTGCTCCCGGAACATCGCGAAGCCCACGACGTTGACGAGGAAGAACAGGAACATCACCGCCATGCCGGGCACGCCTTGTTCGGCACCGTTGGCGTCGCGTATGTCGTCGGCCCGCAGGGCCGCGCGGAACAGCGGCTGCATGAAGCTCATGATGAGCAGCGGCATGACCGTACGGACGATCAGCGGCGCGGGATCGCGTACCAGCAGTCTCCAGTCCTGCCGGACCAGTGCGTTGATACGGCCCAGTGAACCGTCACCCATGGCGTCCCGCCTCGAGTTCGCGGGCCGTCAGGTGCAGGAAGGCACTTTCCAGACTGGGCTGCACCACGCGCAGGTTGACCAGGAGCCGGACCGACTCGCCCAGCGCCGCGAGCACGTCGGTCGTCGCCAGTTGCGGCTGTTCGACGTGCACGCGCAGCACCCCGTCCGCGCCGTGGGTCACCGGCCACGGAAGGCGCAGCGGGGGCACACCACCGTCGAAGGTCAGCTCCACGGCGCTGTCCCCGTGGCTGCGCACCAGCTCCGGGAGCGTGCCCCGGGCGATCAGGCGGCCGTGGTCCAGTACGGCCACGCTCGCGTCGAGCGCCTCGACCTCGGGAAGGTAATGGGTGGAGTAGCAGACGGCCGTACCGGAGCCGGCCAGCTCCTTGACGTAGCCGATGAGCCGGGCCCGGGTCTCCACGTCCACACCGGCGGTGGGCTCGTCGAGCAGGACCAGCTTCGGCCGGTGCAGCAGGGCCATGGCGGTGTGCACGCGCCGCTGCTCGCCTCCGGAGAGGGCGGAGACGCGGCGCTCGAGCAGGGCCGTGAGCCCGAACGGTTCGGCGACCTCCTCGGTGCGCGCCCGGGCCCGCCGGCCGCGCAGACCGGCCAGCTCCGCGAAGAACCGCAGGTTCTGCCGCACGGTCAGGGTGTGGTAGACGCCCAGTTCCTGCGGGGCCAGGCCGAGGTCGCGGCGGGCCCGGCGCGGATCGCTCCCGGTGTCGACGCCGCGTATCTCGATCCTGCCGGTGTCCGGCGTCAAGAGCCCCGCCACCAGCGACATCAGGGTCGTCTTGCCCGCCCCGTTGTGGCCGAGCAGGCCCATGATCTCCCCCTCGGCGACCTCGAGGTCGACCCCCTCCAGAGCCGTCGTGCCGCCGTACCGCTTGCCGACCGCGCGCAGGGACAGGGCCGGTATCGCGGCGCCGTCGGCACGCCGGGGTTCCGGATCAGTCGGCACGGCGGGTCCAGGCCTCCGGCAGCAGCCCCGGCAGTCCGACGCGGTCCAGCGCCGGCTGCCACGTGCGGGCCAGTTTGAAGCCCTTCATCAGGCCGCTCCCGGACCGCACGTTGGGAAGCGGTTCGGCATACCCCAGAAGCGCCTCGGTGTCGTGCAGATGGCGCCGGACCCGGTCCAGCCACTCCTCGCCGCCCTCGCCCACGGCCTCCCAGCCCTCCGCGGCGAGGTTCAGCCCGGCCTCGGCGTCCTCGGCCGCGACCCCGGCGAAGGGGTCGAAGGCCGCCTCGTCACGGCCGTAGACCAGTTCGCCCTCGGTGCGCAGTCCGCGGATGGACAGGGAGAGCTGCACCAGCTCGTACGCCATGAGGACGGCGACCTCCGCCTGTCCCGCGGTGACGGCGCCCTCGATGTCCTCCAGGCGGGACCGGCAGGTGAGCAGCAGGCGGGCCGCGCCGTGGGCGCGGAAGGCGAGCAGCCGCCGCAGATCGGCCGGGGCCGCGTCGGCGCACCCCGGATCCGTTCCGGAACCGGTGGCGGCATGGGCGGGCGCGAGGGCGTCGGGGTGCGTCACGCGGACACCTCCGGGTCGGGGAGTGCGACACCGAGCCACACCATGTTGTGGACGAACAGGGGCAGGAGGTCATCCGGAGGACAGGTGTCGAGCGGGCCCGACCAGATGACCGCGCCGCTGTCGTCGGGCGGGAGGTCCCGCCGCGGGACTTCGAGGGCGCGCATCTGCCAGCGGTCCACAATCGTACGGTCGTCCAGCGGTATCGTCCCGATGCCGGTGGACCAGCGCAGTACCGCGTGCAGGGAGGCGCCGTCACCGACCAGGCGCTCGACGGCGGCGAGGCGGTGTGGGACCCGGTCGCCGGACGTCGGCGGCGAGGTCAGCGCCTCACGGAGCAGGGCCAGGCCCTCGGTGTCGCCGAGCACCCGGAGCTTCTCGCCCACCCACTTGGCCGTGAAGTACAGCTCACCGCCCGCCGCGGCCCGCGCGTTGAGCGCGGCTACCACGGCCTCCCGGGCGCGGACCGCGGCCGCCATGGGTTTGGCGCCGAGCAGCCAGCGGGCGGCCAGCGCGAGCCGGTGCGCTTCCACGGTCCACCACTGGTGCACCGCGTCCGCCAGCCACGGACCGCGCAGCCCCGCGTACCAGTCGTCCCACGGCGGCGAGACCATCAGCGGCAGTCCGAGCGCCAGCCGGCTCGTGGTGTTGAGGGTGCGGCGCCGGTGGTTCCAGGCGTCCTCGGTGACCGTGGCGAACCGGGGCCAGGGCCCGGAGGCCAGTTCGGCGGCGCCGTTCCGCACCGAGCTGGCCCGGCGGATGCTGACGTCGATCAGCGTTCCGTGTTCGTGGGACTGGATGGGAAAGCGGGTGAGCTTGTCGTTCTCCACCAGGACCAGC
This sequence comes from Streptomyces sp. NPDC021212, assembly GCF_044332925.1. Lineage (NCBI taxonomy): Bacteria > Bacillati > Actinomycetota > Actinomycetes > Kitasatosporales > Streptomycetaceae > Streptomyces > Streptomyces sp. NPDC021212. The sequence goes on along the minus strand of NZ_JBIRPZ010000001.1, from coordinate 32,965 downwards.
AGATCGAGATCGCTGCGGTGGTTACCGAACCCCGTGAGGACCGATCCGGCGGCGACCGCGAGCGCCGGTGTGCCCATCCCCTGATCGGCTTCTTTCAGTACCGCGTCCCTGCTCAGTCCGCGCTGTTCCAGGAACAGGTTCAGACGCTTTTCCAGAGTGGCGGAGTCCGGGAACGCGACAGCGGTGGCTGATGTGGTCTCCATGCGGTCGGTAACAACCCTTCGGATGCAGATGACGGCAGCGCGGGGTCGGCGATCCCGCTGCCTCGCGCAGCCTCGCAGTCACCGACGCCCCGGTTCAATGAACGTTCCGGCAGCCGGAACGTGACTTCTCATCAACACGGTCCGGGAGTAAAACCATTGACCGGACAGCGGAACCCCTCAAACACGCGCACCGGATCCACCGGACGAGGAGACGAGGAAAGGACAGTCCCGATGACCGCGAACGCCAGACACGGGACCGCCCGGCATGCGCTGGACATGACGCGCAAACACCTTTCGCCCCAGCTGGCCCTCGTCTACGGAATGAACGGATCCGGCGCGATCGAGATGAGCGGCGAAGGTGCCCGCATTCGGCTCTCCGACGGCCGCACCACCCTGGACTTCGGGAGCTACGCGGTCACCCTTCTCGGCCGGGGCCACCCGGCCGTTCTCGCCTCGGTACGCCGTGAGCTGGAGATGATGCCGGTGTCCACCCGCGTCCTGGGCAACCGCACGACCGCGGATCTCGCCGGCGCGCTGGCGGACTGGGCCGACCCGGAGCGGCTGACCAAGGTGTGGCTGGGGCTGAACGGCTGCGACGCCGTCGAAGCGGCACTCAAGATGGCACGCTTCGCCACGGGGCGCACCCGTGTCGTCGCCGTCGAGGGCGCCTATCACGGGAAGTCCCTCGGCGCTCTGGCGGCGACCTGGAACGCGCGCTACCGCGGTTCGCTCGAACCGCTGCTCGGTGGCGTCACCCACATCGCCGCCGACACCTCCGCGATACCCGGCGCCTTCGCGGACGGCGAGGTGGCCGCCGTCCTCGTCGAGCCCGTCCAGGGCGAGGGCGGGGTACGGCCGCTGGAACCCGGGTTCCTGCGGGCCCTCGCCCACGCCGCGCACGAGCACGGGGCCTTCCTGCTGGCCGATGAGGTCCAGACCGGACTGCGCCGCTGCGGACCCCGCCTGACCAGTATCGACGCCGGTATCCGGCCTGACGCCGTCCTGCTCGGCAAGGCTCTCGGCGGCGGCGTGCAACCGCTGTCCGCCGTGGTGGCGACACCGGAGCTGTACGCGCCGCTCGCGGCCGATCCGTTCCTGCACACCACGACGTTCTCCGGGTATCCGCTGGGCGCCGCGGCGGGCATCGCGACACTCGCGGCGGTGGAAGAACTCGCCCCGCGCGGCGAGCACGTGGCGGGACTGTTCGCCTCGGGCCTGGCGTCGCTCGCCCGGCGGCATCCGGCCCTGATCACGGAGGTACGCGGCCGGGGACTGCTGTGGGGCGTGGAGTTCGCCACTCCCGCGGTCGCCGGAGACGTCTTGATGGAACTCGGCCGGCAGGGACTCGTGGTCTCCCCCTGCCTGGGCCGGCCGGAGGTGCTCCGGCTGCTTCCGCCGCTGGTCGCCACGGACGAGGAGGTGGAGGAGGCGCTCGCCGTCCTGGACACCGTCTGCGCCGCGGTGCCCGACGAATTCCGGCCTCCGGCCGTGGCAACGCCCTGAACCGGCCCGAGCCCGCCCGTCCCCGGCCACCGCCCTCCCCCGGGCAGGACCGCACCCACCGAGGAGTATCGCTGTGCCGACCACCGGAGTTCCCGGCCACGAGGTCCCGGCCGAGCAGGGCGGCGTCCAGTACCGCTACCACAGGAACCTGTTCCCGGCACTGCACGACTGGGACAACACCGAGCGGGCGATCGTCGGGTTCACCGGCGAGGACGGGCCCAGCGGTCTGCTCGGTCTCGACCAGATGGGCCACTTCGGGCCTCAGGGCTGCGATCTGGTCGTCGATACCGTCGTCGCCACGGCCGACGGTGGCCCGGGCGGTGACGGAGTGGACCTGTGCGAGCTGGGCAGCGGTTTCGGCGGCGCACTGCGGTACACGGTGGACCGGCTCTCCTCGCGCCAAGTCACCGTACGGCACGCCTACGGCGTCGATCTCGTCGCCGAGCACTGCGCGGTGAGCCGTCGCATCAGCCGCGCGCAGGGGCGCGAGGGGATGACGGAGATCTGCGCCTCCGCCACCGCTGTTCCTCTCCCCGACGCCTCGCTCGACGTGGTGGTGGTGACGGGATCGATGCCGCACTTCCCCAGGCCCGGCGACGTCCTGCGCGAGGCCGCGCGCCTCCTGCGGCCCGGCGGACTGCTCGTCCTCACCGAGGAGGTGAGCCTGACCCCCGGCGGCGGGACGCCGTCCGCGGCGTTTCGCGTGACCCATCCGTCCGAGGTCTTCTTCACCACCCCCCTCGCCGACCGGGTGCGCCAGCTCGACCAGGCCGGATTCGCCGACGTGGCACGGCGCGACCTGACGGAATGGGCCGTGACCCTGCTCGCCGAGCGGCTCAAGGTGATACGGATCTTCCGGGGAAGCGTTGCCGCGATCTACGGTTCCGCGTCGGTGGACCTCATCCGGGACACTCTCATGGCGGCTCGCGACGAATATCTGGCGGGGCGATTGCTGCCCGCCCTGTTCACGGCACGGCGCGTCTGACATGACACCGCGCCGCCGCTACGGCCGGTCGGGACCGCCGGCACCGACACCGTGGACGGCACGGTCACCCCACCGGAACGCCGACCAGTTCCGGGGTTCGCCGCAGCGCCTGTGAGACGGCGGCGCACGCGGCCCGCAGATGCGAGGCAGCCGTGACCACCTGCATCCGGTCGTGCGGCCCGACGACCGCCAGCGCTCCGACAGCCCTGCTCGACGTGGTCAGCACCGGCGCCGCGATACCGACGGAGTGCGCGCCGCGGACGGCCACGAACCCCTGGTGCCGCGTCCGGTCCCCCTCTCCCTCCGTCGCGCGCGCCCCTGGACGGGAGCGGACCGTGCCCGCGCCGGGCGCGCGGAGCGCCTTCTTCGCCGCCTCGGCCGCGGCCCAGCTCTCTTCGGCGCCGAGCCGGGCGTCGGCCGCGCCGTATGCGCGGCGCACCGTGTCCACCAGTGCCGCGTCGGCACCGAAGGCGTCGCAGATGAAGACGAAAACACTCCCACGCGTGCGGTGCTGCAAGCGTTCCGCGTACGGGGAGGCCAGATCGCGCAGCCGGAGTTGCCGGGGGACCCGGGCGCCCAGCATGAAAAGAGCCACGCCGAGCCTGAGTCCTTTCTCCCCCCGCTCCAGCACTCCCTCCCGGACTAGTTCGGAGATGATGCGGTGGGCGGTCGCCTTGGGCATGTCGGCGCGGCGCGCTAATTCGGAAAGCGGAAGTTCCGATTCCCCCGGCCGGAAGCAGCGCAGAATACAGAGGCCGCGCGCCAGCATGGAGCGGGAGGGATTCTCTGGGGACACGGGTTTTCTCCGTATCTAAGGGACTGGACTGGTAAGGATGCGCCATCGCCCCCATACCGTAACCGCGCGCCAGGATCAACTGGGTGCATATCAGCCAGGAGCAAGGGGTATACCGGCCATGTGGCAATGGTGAGCCCAAAACAATAGATGCCGCGCCTCGTTTCCTGGTTGACGAACGGATGAAAGGCTAGGCGTTTCCCTAAGCCCTCTTGACGTCAACTTTCTGCCTGCGTAACGTCAAATTTCGTGACCGACGCGAACTCGGAGCAGCGGAAAGGGCCTGCGGTGGTCCTGGCCACACCTCCGCCCGTCACCCACCGGACCGCTGAGGAAAATCTTGGGCTCGGCTATCTGGCGGCATTTCTGCGAGAGGCAGGACATACCGTCGAAGTCATCGACGGCTGGCTTGAAGGGCTCGACATTCCGACGCTGGCGCAGCGAATACTGGACGCCCGGCCGGGGCTGGTGGGATTCGCCTGCTATCGGAGCAACATGGACCGCGCCATCGAGACGATGCACCGCTTGAGCCGGGCCGGTGCCGATGTCCTGACCGTGGCGGGCGGGTACGGCCCCACCTTCCACGCCGACGACTTCCTGGAAGCCGGGTTCGACGCCGTCGTCCGGGGCGAGGGCGAGGTACCGCTCCGCCTCCTGGCCGATCACTTACGGGACGGGACACCGGCGCTCGATCAGATCCCGGGGCTCAGCCACCGGTCCGCCGGGGGCACGGTGCGGCACAGTCCGACCCCGGCGCCCAAACTGACCCTCGACGAACTGCCCCACCCCGCCCGGGACACCCTGCATCTCACCCTCGCCCGGCGCAGCATGGTCCACATCCAGACGGCCCGCGGCTGCCAGGCGTCCTGCACTTTCTGCTCCATCGTGGCCTTCGAGCGGGTGGGCGGCGGCGCGACGTGGCGCCAGCGGTCGGTCCCCGACGTGGTCGACGAGCTGGAGGCCCTGTGGCAGCGCGGCGCCACCCACTTCAAGGTGATCGACGACTCGCTGCTGGAACCGCCACGGGACGCCGCGTGGTCCACCGAGCTGGCCGACGAGATCGCCCGACGGGGCATCAAACCGCGGATGCGCGGGTCCATACGGGCCGACCGGGTGACCGAGAAGGCGATCGCCGAGCTGGCACGGGCCGGATTCTTCTCATTCTCCTGCGGTATCGAGAACTTCGCCCAGTCGGCGCTGCGCCGCATGGCCAAGCGGGCGGACGTCGAGCAGAACCGACGCGCCCTGGACATCTTCCGTGCTCACGGCATCTACGTACAGGCCGGGCACATCCTGTTCGACGACCAGACCTCCCTGGAGGAGCTGGAGGAGAACTACCACGGCATGCGCGAGTACTCCTGGACCATCTCCAAGGGCATCTTCACCGAGATGTACGCGGCGGCCGGGACCAACTTCACCCGCCGGCTCGGCCGGCAGGGCGCCCTCCAGGTCGACCGGGACAACCTGGGGAACACCCGCTACGAGGTCCTGGACGCACGGGTGCGGCCGCTGTACCGGGGGCTGAAGCAGTGGCACCGCGCACACTCGGCGATCTACGACAAGGCCATCGATCCGCTGTCGGCGCCCAAGGCGCTGGAGGCCGGCGAACTGGCCGTGATGCACCGGTTCGCGCAGGAACTGCGCCGGGTCGACCTCGACTTCTTCCGCTCGCTGCTGGACCTGGCCGCCGGCCGGTGCACCGCGGCGGCCCTGGATGATGCCGTCCAGGAGCTGGTGCGTGCCGAACTCGCACGCACCGCCGACTGGTACGGGCGTCTCGATGACCAAGTGGACCGTGCGTATCACGATCTCGGACTGGTCTACGACGCGGATGCCAATCCGTTTATCTGCTGAAGGGACATGTGCATGGCCGAAGAGCGCAGCAACCAGCAGGAAGACTACCCCTGGACCCGCAAGTCCCTCCCCCTGTCCGTGATCGACCCCAAGGAGCACTTCGACCGCCCGGTCGGTCCGATCGAGCACGAGGACGTCGACGAGTGCGCGATCGACATCAAGAACATCGGCTGGACGCTGGGGAACGACTGCCCGTACCGGTGCACCCACTGCTACTCCATGTCCGCACGGGAGAAGGGCATGGACTTCTCCCTCGAGATGATCGACCGCATTGTCGGGCAACTGGCCCTGAACAACGTGGAGACGGTCAACCTCGGCGGCAACGAGCCGCTGTTCACCAACGGGCCGAACCCGCGCGACACCCTGCTGCCACAGATCCTCGACGGCCTGAACGACGCGGGCATCATCGTCGGCCTCACCACCTCGGGCATCACCGGGCTGCACCTGGAGCGCGACCACAACGCGCAGTGGCGGCGCCTGAACGACCTTGACGTGAGCCTGGACTCCCCCTTCGAGGACGAGCACAACGCCAACCGGGGCGCGAAGATCTACAAGCAGGCGATCCGTACCCTGGAGCTGGCCAAGGAGTACGGGATCGACCACACGATCATCATGTGCGGCATGAACTGGAACTTCACCCGCCGCCACCTGGAGCGGCTGCTGGAGCTGGCCATCCAGTACGACGCGCACATCCGGATCAACCCCATCAAGCCCGTCGAGCCGGCCCACATGGAATCGCTGCTGCCGGCCGAGCAGTACTACGAGGGGTTCTCCTTCCTGATGGAGAACTGCTCCCCTGTGGACCTGGGTGAGCCGCCGATCGCCGCCGTCACCGACTACCAGCAGGCCAAGGGATGCCCCTGCGGCCGCACCTCGTTCCGCATCCACTCCATCACCCCCGACGGCCGCATACCGGTCTCCCCCTGCGTCTACCTGCACGACTACAAGGTCGGTGACCTGCGCACGGAGGACCTGTACGACATCATCAGGTCCCCGCAGTTCCGGTCCTTCCGGCGCCGCAACGCCAACCCCCATCTGCTGGAGGGGTGCGAGGGATGCGGCATGCTCCAGCAGTGCCGCGGCGGCTGCGCCGGCCGGTCCTACCTGCACCACGCGCACGAGACGGGCCAGCGATCGCTGTTCGTGCGCGACCCGTACTGCCCGCGCGACATCGCGCCCAAGCAGACCTTCCCGCAGCGCCCCACCGTCCCCACGGACAAGCGCCTGGTGCACATGGACTACTTATGCACCTGGATCGGCAAGCCCCTGTGACGGTCGCCACATCGGCCGGCGACGGTCTGCTCGACGGGGGTCTGGTCGGCGTCCTGCCCGCGCGGGTCGCCGACCGGCTGGCCGCCGCCTGCCGCGCCACCGGGCTGCGTCAGGTGCCGGCCGGTTCGTTCAAGGAACGCTCCAGCAATGCCTGGTTCCGGGGTGAGGTGCGAGGCGAGGAGGTGTTCGTCAAGCTCTACGCCCGTCCGGAGCGGGCCGCCGCCGAACGGCTGGTCGCCTCATCCCTCGCGCCCGGCGTCGCCCCCCGGCTGCTGGCCGGCGGCCGGGCGGACGGCCTCGGGGAGTACGCGGTGTTCCGCTGGCAGTCCCTCACCCCGCTGCCCGCGACGCCTGAGTCCGCGGCCGAAGCCGGCCGGCTGCTGGCTGCCGTCCACGACACCGATCTGCCGGGGCCGGGCGCCGACGGCCCGACGCCCCGGCCGCCCGGGGGCGGGCAGGGGACCACCGCCCTGTCCGCCCCCGAGGTGGGCGAGGAGGCGTTCGGGAAGCTGATCGCGGCACTTGCCCGGCAGGCCCCCGGCCTGTTCGCCGAGGTGCGGGGCAGGCTGACCGGGCCGAAGGCCACCGCCCTGGTGCGGGACGCCGGCTGGACGGCCGGCCGGCACCCGCCCGTCCTGCTGCACGGCGACTTCTCCCTGCGCAACACCGCCCGGAACCAGGCCGGCCATCCGGTGGTGTTCGACTTCGAACGCGCCGAATACGGGCCGGCCGAGCACGACCTGCGGCGGATCTGGGACCGGGAACTGGCCGCCATACCCGCGGGACACGACACCTTCACCACCGCCTACCGCAACGCCCGGGCCCACGACCCCGGCCCACCGGACCGTATCCAACTCGACTACGCGCGGCTGGCCTGCGCGGTTACCACCCTCACCGCCGCGCGCCGGACACATGACACGCGGTTCGAGGCAGAGGGACGAAAGATTCTCGAGGCAGTCACATGACGACCAGCGCACCACCGTACGACCTGCTCGCCGTCCCGCACGCGGGCATCACCTTCGCCGTACGCGGCGAGGCCGGCGCCCTCGCGAGGCTGCGGCAGTTCACGGCCCCCTTCTACCAGTCGGTGGCCGAACCGAGCGGCCAACTGTGGGAGCTGAACCTGGAGTTGACCGACGAGAAAGCCGGTCACGAGCCGTCCGACGGCTCGGAGCCCGACCACCGTGCCGAGTTCGACGCGGTCGCCCGCACCCTCACGGTGACGTGTCCGTCGCCGCGCTGGCTGCCAGTGCTCGGTCTGCGCTACACCCGCACCATCGTGCGGACCCTGGCGATCGCCGCCGGGTCGGTGCCGCTGCACGGCGCGGGCATCGACGCGGCCGGGGTGGGGCTGATCCTCGTGGGTGACAAATGGGCGGGCAAGACCACGGCCGCCTTGTCGCTGGTCCGCTCCGGCACCGCCGCCCTGGTGTCCAACGACGACGTGCTGCTCCATGAGGTCGGCGTCGGCTGGCAGATGGTGGGCGGGCCGCGGTCGATGGGCGTGCGCACCTCCTCGCTCGGCGAGCACCGCCCGCTGCTGCACCCGGCCGAGCTGCGCGCCGCCGCCGGGCTGCACCCCGCCAAGCGCCCGGACAAGGCCTTCCTGCTCCCCGGCGCGCTGACCGCGCTCGGCGGGGCCGTGCGGGCCACCGGCCCGGCGCACGCGGTCGTCGAGCTGGTGTGCCGGCCCGGCGAGCCGGTCCGCCACGACGAGTTGTCCGGCCCGCAGGCGGCCGGCGTACTGCGCCGATACCTGGAGACCAGCGCCGACCGGCGCCGCCTGGCGCTGGTGGAGGCGCTCGGCGCGCCGGCCCCGGCACTCACCGACCGCACACTGGCCTCGCTGGTGGGCTCGTTGCGGTTCCACCGCTTCACCCATCCCGTGGACGGATGGATGGACGGCTTCCTGGCCTTTGTGAACGAACACGTGGGATTCGAGGGGACGGCTGCATGAAGCTCGGAGTGGTACTGCGCGCCGAACGGCTCATCCGCGGCGACGGATTCCGGCGCACCCGGCTCGCCACCCCGTACGGTCCGGTGGACCGGATCTTCAGCGGCGAGCTGCACGGCACCGAGACCCACTTTCTGTACGGCCGGTTCCCCGGGCAGCGCACACCGAGCTGGGAAATCCCCTACGAGGCCAACCAGAGCGCGTTCGACGCGCTCGGGGTCGACCACATCATCGGCACGTTCGTGGTCGGCGGCGTGGACAAGGAAGTCCGCGGCGGCGATCTGGTCATCCCCCACGACCTGGTGAGCTTCGCCGGGCCGCGGACCAGCCTGCCGCCCCTTTCCGGCCGGTTCTCCAACGCCCATGTCATCCCGTCGTTCTGCCCGGTGCTGCGGCGGCTGCTGATCCGCGGCGCCGACGAAGCCGGCGTCCGGGTCCACCAGAGCGGGGTGTACTTCAGCTTCTACGGGTTCGCCCGGATCGAGACCCTGGCCGAACTGGAGCTGATGGAACGGCTCGGGGCCCGCCTGGTCGGTCAGACCATGGACCCGGAGTTCACCCTCGCCCGCCAGCGCCACCTGCACTACGGCGCCATCGCGGTGGCCATCGACTCGTACCACGACATGAAGACCGAGACCGAGACCGACCCGGAGGTCTTCCGGGCACGCTCCCGCCAGGCCATCGCCGACGGCCGGCGGAATTTCGAAGCGATCATCGAGGCCGGGCTCGCCACCCGGGGCGCGGACGAGGTGGAGGACTGCGCCTGCGCCCAGGTGGCCAAGGGCAAGCACAAGGACATGTTCGCCTCCTTCCCCGAGGACCTGCTGTGACGAGCTTCCCCGGCTTCCAGGACGCCTATCTGCACCACGTGTCCGACCTGCTGCACGATCCCCAGTTCCACAACGCGCCGCGCGGCTTCCACAGCCAGGAGCGGCTGGGCGTGGCCTTCACCCTCGAGGACCCGCGACGCCGCCTGATCACCCACCCGGCCCGCCGCACGAACCTCGTATTCAACGTCGCCGAGGCGCTGTGGTACCTGGCCGGCCGCGACGACCTCGGCTATCTGGCGTACTACGCGCCCAGCGTCGCCCGCTACTCCGCCGACGGACGGCGCCTGACAGGCACCGCCTACGGGCCGCGGATCTTCCAGTACGGCACGCGGGGGCTCGACCAGTGGGCCACCGTCGTCGACACCCTCCGCCAGGACCCGGACAGCAAACGGGCCGTCATCCAGATACTCCACCCGCACGAACTGCGGGTGGCGGACAACCCGGACGTCGCCTGCACCCTGTGCCTGCAGTTCCTGCTGCGCGAGGGCCGACTGCACATGGTCGGCTACATGCGCGCCAACGACGTGTACCGCGGCATGGTCAGCGACGTGTTCTCCTTCACCTTCCTCCAGGAGATGATGGCGCGTCAGCTCGGTGCGGAGCTCGGCGGCTACACCCACGTGGCCGGCTCGCTCCACCTGTACCGGCCGGACCTGCCGGCGGCCCGCCGGCTGGACGCGCCGCTGCCCGCCGACCTGCCCGCGGACGCCATGGAGCCGCTGCCCGAAGGGGACAACCGCCCGTACCTCGCGCACGTGCTCCGGATCGAGGAGGAGCTGCGCACCGACGCTCTGCGTCTGGACCGGGACCGGCTGGACGCGCTCGACCTGCCCGGATACTGGTCCCAGGTCGTGGCGCTCTTCGAGCTCTACCGGCGGGTCCGGCACGGGACCGCGCCGGACGACGGGCTGGTGGACCGGCTGTCCCCGCTGTACCGGCAGCTCATGGTCACCCGTTTCCCGGCGCTCGCAGCGCCCCAGCACCCCCTGGAGGTATCCGATGCCGCTCGCTGACCCCGCCGACCCGGCCGGCCGGACGATCACCGTGTTCCTCGGCGGCCCGTTCAAGGGGCTGATCGACCCGGCCACCGGCGCCGTGCCCGACGCCGCGCGGCACCGCTACGAGGGGCTCACCGACGCCTTCGCGGCCCGCGGCTGGCGCGTGCTCAACGCGCACCGCACCGAGGGCTGGGGGCTGGCCGAGGTCTCCGACGTCGAATGCACCCGCCGCGACTTCGCGTGGATGCACGAATGCGACGTGTTCGTCGCCTTCCCCGGTGACCCCGCCTCCCCGGGCACCCACGTGGAACTCGGCTGGGCCACCGCCCTCGGCCGGCCCACGGTGATACTGCTGGAGCCCGGGGCCCGGCACGCGGCGCTCGTCACCGGGCTCCCCGCGGTGTCCGACGTCCATCTGCTCGAGTACCGCCCGGACCCGGACTTCCCCGAGCAGGTGGCCGCGGAGGTCGCCGCGCTGCTGCCGACCGCCGGCACCGCGGAACCCGCGTCGGCCGCCCGCCCGTGACGGTGCCCCGGCCGCCGCACCGCACCCGCTGCCTGACCGTCGGGTCCTCCGACTCCAGCGGCGGTGCGGGCATCCAGGGGGATCTGAAGGCGTTCGCCTCGGTCGGGGCCTATGGCGCCACGGTGGTGGTGGGTGTCACCGCGCAGAACACCACCGGGGTGTCCGCCAGTGCCCCGGTCGCCCTGGATCTGGTCGCCGCGCAGCTCGACGCGGTGCTCACCGACATCGGGACGGACGGCGTCAAGGTCGGCACCACCTGGAGCGCGGCGCTGGTGCGCCTGGTCGCCGACCGGCTGGCCGGCGTACGCGCACCGGTCGTCGTCGACCCGGTGCTGGTCACGGCCGCCGGTTCGGACCTGGGCGGTGGCCAGGACGCCGTCGATGCCCTCTGCGAGCGGCTGCTGCCCATGGCGGCGGTGACCACCCCCAACCTCGCCGAGGCGCGCCGGCTGACCGGGCTCGCTGACGAGGCGGACCCGGCGGTGCTGGCCGAGGCGCTGGCCGGCCGGGGCGCCCGCGCCGTGGTCATCACCGACGTCCCCGGCGGCGGCGACTGGCTGTTCGACGGCCAACGCCACCGGGCCGTCCCCGGGCCGCGCCACACCACCGGATGCGAACACGGCGCGGGCTGCGCCCACTCGGCGCTGCTGACCGCGTTCCTGGCGCGCGGCGTCGCGCTGCCCGAGGCCGCCGAACGGGCCCACCGGGCGGTCGCGGCCGGGGTGGCGCACGGGGCCGCGGACATCGGGCGGGGCCGGCACCCGGTCGACCTGCCGGCCGCGACCGGCGCCGACACGCCGTCGGCGGCCGGCGGAGCCGTCGCGGGAGGGGACCGGGTGAGGCCGGCGTGAGCGACGTGACGGTGGTCGGAGCGGGGGTCGTGGGCCTGTCCGCGGCGTGGTCGCTGGCCCGCCGGGGAGCGGCCGTCACCGTGGTCGACGCCGGGCCGGTGGGCGGCGGCGCCTCGCACGCCGCCCAGGGCGAGCTCGTACCGTCCTCGGCGGTGCTCGCCCCGCTGTGGCGGCGGAGCCTGGAGCTGTACGCCGAGCTGTCCCGGCAGACGGGCGTGTGGTGGGACGAGGAACCCGTCGGAACCCTGGTGCTGGCCGCCGACGACCCCGGCGAACTCGCGAGGCGTCAGGCGGCCGAGGAGGGCCGCACGCTGCGCGGCGCGGCGCTGCGGACCGCGGAGCCGGCCCTCGCGGACGATGTCGCGGCGGGGCGGCTGCTGGCCGAGGGCCGGCGGCTGGAGCCGGCCGCGGTCCTGGACGGCCTCGCCAGCGCCGCCCGCAGCGCCGGCGTCGTGATCAACGCGGAGCGCGGCCCGGTCCGCCTGGAGCGGGACGGTACCGGATGGGCGGTGCGGTGTCCCGACGGCACCCGGTCCCGTTCGCCGTACGTGCTCCTGGCGACCGGTCTCGGCACCCGCGACCTGCTGCTGCCGCTCGGCCACCGGGTGCCGCTGGCCGGTGTTCGCGGCACCGTCCTGGTCACCGAACCCGCTCCGTTCACGCTGCGCCACCTGCTGGCCGAGGCGGTGATCGGCCGGCCCCGTTCGGTGGCGCTGCTGGCGCACCAGATGCCGTCGGGGCGGCTGGTCCTCGGCGGCTCCTGGCACCTGGCGGAAGACCCCGAACCGGCCGGGCTCCCGGCGGCGATCATGGACCGGGCGGCACGTCTGGTGCCCGCGGCCGGGGCCCTGAGCGTCGTGGCCCGGCGTTCCGGGACCCGCCCGTGCCTGCCCGACCGGCTGCCGGTGGCCGACCGCGTCGAGCCCGGCCTGTACGGTTGCTTCGGCCACGCCGGAGAGGGGTTCATCGCCGGTCCGGGGTCCGCCGCGCTGGTCGCCGACCTGATCACCGAGGCCGCGGACGGAGTGTTGAGTGACTTTCGGGAAGCGCCCGGGCGGGCGCCGTTCGCCTTCGGCCGATGGAGCGATGACGACGGCGCCGGGGCGCGCCGCGAGGGGAGCAGCACGTGACCTTTCTCGACGCCTGCCGGACCCGGTGCGCGGACGTATGGGACGCCTACCGTCACCACCCCTGGATCGAAGCGATGGCCGAGGGCCGTCTCCGCACCGAGCAGTTCGTGTTCTTCCAGCTCGACGACGGCCCGCACGTCGCCGAATTCAACCGCACCCTCGCGCTCGGCATCGCCAAGGCACCGGTCGGCCATCCGTGGGCGAAGGCCGCCGCGCATGTGCTCGACGACTTGTCCACGGTCGGTGAACTGGCGGAGAAACGCGCTCTGGTGGCCGAGCTGGGCTACCCCGACGACACTCCGCACGACCGCTGGACCTGCTCGCCGGCGCGCGAAGGATACGTCAACCACCTGGTGCGGGTGGCCTACGAGGGGACGTTCCCGCAGATCGCGGTGAGCGTCTACCCATGCTCGTTGTTCACCGAGGTCATCGGTGAGCGGTTCCGCGGGGTGGAAATCCCCGGTCCGCCCGCGTACCGGCGCTGGGCCGACATGTACGTGCGGCGTACCCGGACCGCGATGTGCGCCGCGCACGCGGCCGTGGTGGAGGAGGCCGCGGCGCGCGGCGACGAGGCCGACCGGGAGGCGCTGCTGCGGCTGTACCGGCGCAGCCTCGAACACCAGGTGCGGGTCTTCGACGCGGCGTGGGCCCTGGAGGGCGGCTGGCCGGGCGGCGGCGCGGCTCACGCCTCCGCGGCGGCCTCCCGGACCACGGCCGGCTGACGGCCGAAGTCGACCGCGCCCGCGGCGAAGTCCCCGGTCAGCTCCGACCGGGCCGGCCGGGTGCGGGCGACCTCCCGGCCACCGCGGAAGACGTGCAGCCGGGCCGGGAGCAACCGCAGCGCCTCGACGGGGTCGGCGGTGTCCAGCACCACGAAGTCCGCCGGGGCGCCCTCCTTGATGCCGTACCGGTCGCCGAGCCGCATCAGCCGCGCCCCGGAGTCGGTGACCAGCGAGATCATCTCCCGCAGTTGGCCGTCCCCGGTGCGGTGGCCGAGCAGCGCGCCGAGCTGGGCGACCGCCAGCAGATCGCCGGTGCCCAGCGGCAACCAGGCGTCCATGACCGAGTCCTGGCCGAGCCCCACGGTCACGCCCGCGTCGAGCAGCGGACCGATGGGCGCCATGCCGCGCCGCACGGGGGGTGCGTCGCCGCGTCCCTGGAGTACGACGTTCACGAAGGGGTTGGCCACCACGCCCACCCCGGCGTCGGCCAACAGCGCCGCGGTACGGGCCATCAGAGCCGGCTCGTAGCCCGCCATCGCCGTGCAGTGGCTGACCACGACCCGGCCCGGCCGGCCGCGCGCGACGGTCTCCCGGGCGACCAGCTCCGCGTACCGGGAGTCCGGGTCGTCGGTCTCGTCGCAGTGGGTGTCGATATCCGCGTCGAAGTCCTCCGCCACGTCGAACAGCGTGCGCACATGGGCCCGTCCGAGGTCCGGGGTGGGCTCATAGTGCGGGATGCCGCCCACCACGTCACAGCCGAGCGCCATGGCCTCCCGCAACCGCGCCACCCGCTCCGCTCCCCGGGAGAGCCCGTCCCCGTACAGGCCGTCCTGCGGGAAGGCCACCAACTGCACGTCGCAGACGCCGCACACTTCCTCGCGCAGGTCCAGCAGCGCCCGGAGGGCGTCGAGTCCGGGCGTGGAGACGTCGACGTGGCACCGCACGTGCAGGGTGCCGTGCGCCACCATCCAGCGCAGCACCTCGCGGGCGTTGGCGCGGACGTCCCGCCCGGTGAGGGTGGCCTTGCGCGCCGCCCAGACGTCGATGCCCTCCCACAGGGTGCCCGAGTGGTTGGGGTGGCGCGGGTCCAGGGTGAGCGCGGAGTCCAGATGCATATGGGCGTCGACCAAGGGCGGGACCACCAGGCGGCCGGCCAGATCGAGGGAGCGCGCCGCCGCTTCGCCGGCCTCCGGGCCGATGCGGGCGAACCGCCCGCCGCGCACCAGGATGTGGACCGGGTCCGGGCGGTCGCGCAACCGCGCGTCGCGCAGCACCAGTTCGTCCGTCGACTCCACCGTGCCCTCCCTCAGGTGTCCTGCCGGCGCCTTCCGGTCCCGCTCACGATACTGGGCCGGCCGGTACCGGTGGCCGGCGCCGGCCGGGCGGCCGACGCCGTTGGTCAGGCCGCCCGGCCGTCCTCCCGCAGTACCAGCAGGCCGCCGATCTCCAGGACGTCGTCCAGCAGGTGCCGGATGTGGCCGATCTCGTCGCCGGTGCAGTCGAGCAGGACCTTCACCTCGACGTCGCGCTTCACCGGGTCCGCGGTGACGAAGACGCCGACCACACCCGCACCCTCGGCGCTGCCCCGGAAGACGTCCACGCCCTCCCCGTCACCGCCCGTCGTGCCGTCCAGATAGCCGTAGTCCACCGGGTACACCGCCTGCGGCACCCGCGGGTGCCGGCTGTCCTTCGGACGGTCCACCACGAGTCGGGCGGAGGCGCAGATGCGGTCGAGGTTGGTGAAGAACCGCTGTCCTCGCGGTACCTGGGTGTGTGTGGTCATGACGAGGATCCTGGCACACCGACCGCTCGGCACAGCACGGCGGCCGCCGCCCCGGAAGCGGGGTGGCGCCGGTGGTGCGTGGGGGGGGGCGGTGGCCGTGGCGGTCGTACCGCCGATGAGGTGCGATGAGGCGAGCGCGCCGAGGGCGCCGATGCGGGCTCGCTTCACCCTGAAGACTCGATGCGGGCGAGCACCTTGTCGGAGATCCGGTGCAGCGTCCGTAGCTCGTCCGGGGCCAGGACGTTGATGAACAGGTCCAGCACCTGGCTGACGTGTCCAGGGGCCGCGTCTGCCAGGTACGCGAAACCGGCTTCGGTCAGGATGGCCTGCGTGTAACGCCCGTTGTGCGGGTCGGGCTCGCGGCACACGAACCCGCGCTTCTCGAGCCGACCGATCATGTGGGACAGGCGGGACAGTTCCGTGTTGGCCAGGACCGCGAGCTCGCTTATCCGCAGGCGCCGCCCGGGCTGCTCGGACAGGTGCGCCAGCACGTTGAACATTCAAGTGTGAGCGTGTCCCGATCGGAAGGACTATCCATGAGCGACCTGAATCTCGCCATCATCCTCGGCAGCACCCGCCCCGGCCGTAACGGTGAAGCGGTGGCGAACTGGGTACTGGCCAAGGCCAAGGAGCGGGCGAACGCCGACTACGAGCTGATCGACCTGCTCGACTACCCGCTGCCGCACCTGGACGAGGCCGTGCCGGCGAGCAGGGGCGTGTACGCGGGCGATCGAGCACCTGCGCGCGATCTCGAGCGAGTTACAACTGGCCCACGTGCGCCAGCAGATGTCGTTCTCGTTGCTCACCGACTTCGAGAATTTCTCGGTGTTCAGGCCCTCCGTGATGCACGACCAGGCTGCTTCCGTCCTGTTCGACCAGCTCGAGTCCTGGGCCGGCGCGCTCAAGTCCGTCCGAAGCTGAGTCTCGATGAAGCTTTACGGGCTCGAAGAGCACTTCGTCACCACCGACGTGCTCGATGCGTGGAAGCGGCGCGACCCCCAGCTCGCCGAGCCGATGATGAAGTGGGCTGTCGCCAGTGACATCACGCCGGCGTTGCTGGACCTGGGCGGCGGACGCATCGCCGCGATGGAGGACGCCGGGATCGACACCGCGGTGCTGTCGCTGACGACGCCGGGGCTGCAGAACCTCGACGCGGCGGAGGCAGTCCGCTTGCAGGCGCCCACGAACGACGCGATCGCTGCCGCCGTGCGCCGCCACCCGGGGCGATTCCAGGGGTTTGCGGCGCTCGCCACCTCCGCACCGTCGGCCGCGGCCGAGGAATTGCGGCGTGCGGTCACCGAGCTGGGACTCAACGGCGCGCTGGTCAACGCGAACTCCGGTGGCCGGGCTCTGGACGCGCCCGGATTCTGGGACGTCTATGAGGCTGCCGAGCATCTGCGCGCACCGATCTACCTGCATCCCAGTGTTCCGTTCCCGGCTGTCACCGCGGCCTACTACCGCGGTTTCGGTGAGCCGGTGGACAGCATGCTGGCGACCGGGGCGTTCGGTTGGCACTACGACGCCGGGCTGACCGTGCTCCGGATGATCGTCGGTGGCGTGTTCGACCGGTTCCCCAAGCTGCAGGTCATCCTGGGGCACTGGGGCGAGGTGGTGCTGTTCTACCTCGACCGCGTCGCGACCATGGACAAACTCACCGACCTGCGGCGTCCGATCGCGGAGTACTTCCGCTCGAACATTTTCATCACTCCGGGCGGCATCTCCAGCCACAAGTACCTGCGGTGGAGCCTGGAGACGGTGGGGATCGAGCGGATCATGTACGCCTCGGACTACCCGTTCAACCGGGAGCGCACCGGATCCGCGCGGCGTTTCCTGGAAACGGCGCCGATTGACGAGGCCGACCGCCAGCGTATCGCCTTCCGGAACTGGGAGAAGCTCGTCGCCGGTATCCGGCGCTGACCGACTGTACCGAAAGGGGTTTCGCATGACGTTCTGCCTGGTAAAGATGGCTCGCTGTCTTCACCGATTCGGGTAGAGGCGAGGGTGCAGTCGTGTTCCTGCACCCCGCCTCGGGCTCAGCTGACAGTTGGGTGCACCAGGTCGGCGAGTTCGTCTCGGCCGGCTTCCGGGTCGTCGCCTACAACCGCCGCGGCACGTGTCGCCCTCCCCGCGCGGAAACTGTGGATCGCGTCGACGATGCGGCAAACTACCTGCTGGACCACCTCGGTGTGAACACGGCGCGCCTGGTCGCCGCGGCCGCTGGCAGACATCTGCCCAGCGGAATTCCGCGTACTCGACGAGGTCGGTCGGCGCTCTGGGAAGCTCCGCCGGAGTGGAACGCCGCCGCACTCGATTTCCTGACGTGTCACCGCGTCCGCCCGAACCGCACTGTCAGCACACCGTCGCGAAGGGCCGCGCTGACGCCTTCGGCGTTGACCTCGCCCGGAAGAAGGGCCCGGTACTCGAACCGGCCGGTACGGCGGGTTCCGCGCCGCAGGAAGCCGGCACGTTCGCGTTCCCTGAGGTCGCCGCTGATGACCAGTTCCTGCCCCGCCATCTCGATGTCGATGTCCTCGCGCTTGGCGCCGGGGAGGTCGACCTCGATCCGGTAGGCGTCATCGGTCTCGGAGACATCGGCCAGCGGCGACCACGTCACCCCCGCGGTCACCGGCGCCAGGGTGCCACCCACCGTGGATTCCAGCAGGCTGCTCATGCGGCTGAACAGATCGTCGAACTCCGCGAGCGGGCTCGTGGCCCAGCCCGGGGCACGGCGTTCGGCCAGCGGCGCCTGGCTGCCGCGTCGCACAGGAAGCGTTATTTTCGTCCACCTCCGCCCTCTGTAACCTGTACGTCCTGTTTCATTCCCGGGTGCGGTGGCCTCCACACGACCGTCTTGCAGGGCCTCCAGCCTGCCTGGGGCGGTCTGGAGGCCAGCCTTACGGGGAGCGGTCAGGAAACACGGCAAGATCGGAAGGTGAGCACGGCCACGTCTGCGTCAGGAGACGTGAGCACGCCGGTCCTCCAGGTGGACGGGGAACTCGACCTCGCGACCGGGACCAACTGCGGCACCAGCTCGATAAGCTCATCGCCGCTCGCAATCCGGCCAGAGTCATCGTCGACTTCTCCCGGCTGCGCTTTTGTGACGCGAGCGGCCTGAGCAGGCTCGTAGCCGCAGACCGGGAAGCCCGGAGGCGTCACGGCGGACTGCGCCTGGTGTGCCCTGAGGGAAAGGTCCGGCGCCTGCTGAGGTTCACGCGACTGGCCCGGTTCATTCCGGCCTTCGACAGCCTCTCCCCGGCCATCCCCGACGGCGAAAGCGGCCCGTATGCCACCTCACCACGTCAAACGGTGGAGTGATTACCTCGGCCGATTCTTGATCCCTGTCTTTGGCCCCCACCTCCGAGGACAGAAACCTTCCCACAGAATGAGGTACAAGCCGTTCGCCGGGTACTCGGAGCCGCGAAGGCTGCTGTACAGGCCAAGGGGGGATTTGCACCTTCAGGCACTGAGGAGCGTTTCCATGGCACAGCGCATTCGAGAGATCATGACCAGTCCTCCTGTCACGGTTCAGCCGCAGACCCCTGTGGCCGATGTCGCCCGCCGCATGCGGGAGGAGAATATCGGCGACGTCCTGGTCACCGAAGGCGATCAGCTTCGCGGCCTGGTCACGGACCGGGACCTGGTGGTACGGGCGCTTGCCGAGGGCGGGGACGCCGGCGCCAAGCCCGTTCAGGAGATCTGCAGCGAAGACCTGATCGCCGTCTCCCCCGACGATGACACCGACCGAGCGGTGCAGCTGATGCGGGAGCGGGCCATGCGCCGACTGCCCGTCGTCGAAGAGAACCGGCCGGTGGGCATCGTCTCCCTGGGCGACCTCGCCCTTGAGCGCGACCCCGACTCCGCGCTCAGCGACATCAGCGCCGCCCAACCCAACCAGTAGCCACCTGGCCCCTGGCCGCGCCATCGAGGCGGCAAACCGCCGAAGACAACGCCCCCGCTGTCCCAGCGGTCACGCCAGGGACACCGGCGAGAGCACCGGGCCCTACACATCAGGAGGAATGATCGTGCGCACACAGTGGGACGCCTTCCTGGCAGCGGTCGAGGAGCGAGGCGAATACGGCTCACGGCAGGAGGCCGAGCGATCATCGCGCGTCGTTCTCGCTCTGCTGGGGGCTCACTTGGTGGGCGATGTGCGAGCGGAACTCGCGGCCCGGCTCCCGGAGACGTTCGCGCTGGTACTGCTCAACCCACTCCAGGCGCATGAACCTCTCTCCCCCGAGCGGTTCATCCGCGCGACAGCGGCATGGATTGAAGGAGCCACCGAGAAGACCGCGACGTGGGATGTCAGCGCCGTGCTCAGCGTCGTGGCCGACCTCGCCGGCGATGACCTGACGAACCAGATTCTCCTCCAGCTCCCCCGGGGCTACGACCTGCTGTTCGGTCGGCCACAACCCATCTGACCGAGACAGGCCTGTGCCGTTCAGGAACGCGTCGCTGCAGGTCGTAGACGGTCTGGCGGGGTTTGCGGGCGCGCTGGGACCAGCGGTGTTGCTGCGTCGGCGGATGGCCAGAGAAGCTGAATTGCTCGTGCTCCGGCACGAGAACCCGGTGCTGCGCAGGCAACTTGCGAGTCCGGTGCGGTACCAGTGGGTGGACCGGTTGTGGTTCGCGGCATTGTCCCCGCCGATACCCCGGGCTCGCTGGGCGCAGGTGTTACCTGTCACGCCAGGGACGTTGCTCCGCTGGCATCGGCGTCTCGTTACACGCAGGTGGGACTACAGCGAGTGCCGGACCAGGCCGGGCCGGCCGGCGACAGCGGAAGTGGCGAAGGAGTTGGTGCTGCGGCTGACGCGGGAGAACCCGCGCTGGGGCTGCCGCAGGATCCAGGGGGAACTCGCCCGGGACCGGCAACTCGCACCAGCGGATCGTGCGCCTGACTTCCGAACTGCGCACCATCGCCCAGGGCGAGCAAGCTCCGGGGCTGCGTGCCGAGCTGGCCGCTCGGCGGGACATCGTGGAAAGCTCCTTCCCCGCGGGCATCGGCCGCAGCGTCATCGACGAGGGATTCTCGATGGACCGGGGGACACTGCAGCGCACGGACAAGCGCCGCTGTCGCTGGGTCACCAGGGTCACCGACGCGCTGATCGGATTCCAGTACGACCGCTGCCTCATCGCTCAACCCATCACGCCAGGTGACAGCGCCGCTGTCGACCACGTCTTCCCCTGCTCCCTGCGTTGAATCTGCTTCAGGCCACGACGCGGTGATACGGCAGGGTGCGGGGCGAGGCTGTCATCAGACGGCGAGGCGCCCACCGTCGACGGGCAGGACGGCGCCGTGGATCATCCCGGCGCCGGGTGACGCGAGGAAGACGATCGCGCGAGCGACGTCCTGCGGCGTGCCGACCTGGTTGGCCGGTGCTTGCGCGGCCGTCGCCTCCAGCATGTCGTCATGGCCCGCCATGCCCTCCGTGCGGGTGGGACCGGGGCTGACGGCGTTGACCCGCACCCCGGCGGAACCGAACTCCGCCGCCCAGGACTTGGTGAGCATCTGCAACGCCGCCTTGCTGGAACCGTACAGAGAAAACCCGGGGATACCCCGGTTGGCCACGATCGTCGTGACGTTGACGATCGCGCCGTCACCGCGCTCGGCCATTCTCGGCGCTAGCACGCCCACCAGCAACAGCGCGGCGCGGACGTTGACCGCCACGACGGTGTCGAACTCATCGGCCTTGACGTCCGCGGTCGCCGCGTAGGAGAGCAGGCTGGCATTGTTGACCAGCACATCCACATGCCCGCCGCCGAGGTCGAGTGCCTGATGGGCGAGGTAGAGCACGCTATCGGCATCGGCCAGGTCCGCAGCGACGAAATGGGCACGACCGCCGTCCTGGGCGATCACGGCGACCGCTTCCTCCCCACGGGCCCTGTCCCGGCCGGTGATGATGACGCGGGCACCGCAGGCAGCGAACTGCCGCGCCGTCTCGCGGCCGATACCGCTTGTCGAACCGGTGATCAGCACGGTTCGACCGGCGAAGTCCTGGCACATGAAGATTCCTTCCACGAGGTCGACCCACGAGGTCGACGGGCAACGATGCGACGCGAGCGGCGTCCCGAAAACCCGCCGGAGCGCGAAAACGAGAGCGAGCCGGTGCAGCCACCCCGCACGCCCGCTCCGTATCCCCGATACTGCGGAGCCCCCCTCCCCACTGTCCAAGCCCTGATCCGTATCGAGTTACACGAAACAGGCATACCTGCACGTCGCGGCTTCCGCGATACGGTTCTCCCGTGCCCAAACCGTCGGCGGACCTCGACCTGCGCCTGGTGCGCTACTTCACCGTGCTCGCGGAACACCGGCGGTTCGTCAGCGCCGCCGAGCAGTTGCGCATCACGCAGCCCTCACTGAGCCGACAGATCAGCAAGCTGGAGACGCAGGTCGGCGCCCGGCTGCTGGAACGAACCGCCCGGGGCAGCCGACTCACCGAAGCGGGCGAAGCGTTCTTGCCCCGCGCCAAGGCGTTGCTCCGTTCGGCCGCTCACGCCACGGCCGCTGCCCGCGCAGCGGCACAACCGCAGCGCATCACCATCGGCTACACCGCGGACCTGCTCATCACCGCCGCCGTACGCCACATGCGCCACCACCACCCGGACGCCGACATCCACACCTCGTACCTCAGCTGGGACAGCCCACGCGAGGCACTCCTTGATCACCGTGTCGACGCTGTGGTCACCCGGCTGCCACTGACCACCGACGGCCTGGCGGTCACCACCCTGTACGACGAGGCCCGCGTGCTGGCGGTCTCCCTCGACCACCCGTTGGCCGGCAGGGAATCGGTCACACTCGACGACATCGCTGACGAGCCGCTGCCCCGGGTGCCCGACCCGGCATGGAACGCCTACTGGCGCATCGACCCCCGCCCCGACGGACGCCCCGCCCCCGGTGGTCCGCTGGCCCAAGTGGCCGAGGACAAGCTGGAATTCGTCGCTTCGGGACAGGCGGTGGCCATCATGCCGACCACCGCCCGCCTACGACCCGACATCATCACGATCCCCCTGCGTGGCGTCGATCCCGGTCACGTCGTGCTGGCCACCCGCGCCGCCGACCCCAACCGGTTGCTCGCGGCGTTCCGGCGGTCGGCCCGCACCCACCTCACCGGCCCCGTAGCTCTCCAAAATGGCTTCACCGGGTTTGACCTGAGGTAACGCAACTGACCAGCAGGTATCCGGCACGATCAGTCCTCGTGCTGGTTCGACTTGTCTACCTCATCGGCACGCGAATCTTCGCGTGGCCGTTCCCACGGGACGGCGCAGCCGTACGGCCTGCCGCCTCACACCTGGGCCACAGCGCGGCGGGCGCGGCCCCTGGCGGGCTTGATGGACGTCGGCGACCGGACGGTCGGAGTTTCGGCGGGGATGGGCGCGGCCTCGGGGGCCGGCGGGTCGAGCAGTTGCAGCGCTGCCCCCGAACGCGTCGAGGTCGATGCGTCCGACGAGTTCGCCGATTGTGAGGGTCATGTGAAACCCCCCGTTTCTTTTGGTGCTTTCTGGCGAAATGCGTCATGCGCGCACGGTGGCTCGACTGGTTCGGTCAGTACTTGGCGTGCTTTCATCGCGTCGGCACGGGCTTACGTGAACGCCCATCGGCTTCAGGCTGGCAAATGGCAGTCATGCGGCTGGTGAGCGCTTGTTCAATCGTCCGTATGTCATTTGTGAAACATTCCATTGCAAAGGAAGGGAAAGTCATGGACTTCACCCGAGTCGAGACCGCCGAGATTTCCGACGCCGAGCTGGACAACGTCGCCGGCGGCTTCGGCATCGGCGTTGCCGTCAACGCCGACGTCAACGCTGACACCCCCACCATCAGCATCGAGGCCCCTGGCGTCGGCCCCGTCGCCGTTTGAGTGAGTCGGGCATGCGGCGCCTAGTCAATAGCGGGCGCATTGCTCGGCCTATTGCTGCACAAATTCATTTTTGAGGATGTAGCGATAGATTTTTTCACGGGCGCCGGCACATAATGCGGCGCTGCTTCCGCGGTGTCTGCGGGCCCAGAAACGACGAATGTGTCTCTGTCCGGTCGAGAACCCGGGCACAGGCACATTCGTTTCTGCGTTACGAGCGGCGGCGTTTCGCCCGGGCGGCATGACGGTCTGCATGCGCATGACCAGTCGCAGGTCTCTGGCCTGTGTCTTCTCCGCACAGGCGGCGGCCTGCACCGCGCCTGGGATGATCCGCCGATGCCGCTGTCGATCGTCACCGCGCTGGTCCGGAACCTGATCAAGGTGCGCGCTGCCGTGCTGCGCAGCCAGCTTCGACACCGTCTTCCAAGCGATCGGCGTACGGGTCATCCCGACACTGCCGGAGGTGCCCCGGATGAACGCCACCGCAGAACGCTGGATCGGATCATGCCGCCGCGAGGCCACGGACCGCATCCTGATCACGGGAGAGCGCACCCCGTCTCGTCGTCGCCTTCCGGCTGCGGGCGCCAACCGAGCGCCGCATCCGTCCGGTGAGCTGTCGTGAGAAAGCACCTCAAAGCAGGGTGGTGACAGCGCCCGGCACCCACTCGATCACCCGAAACGAACCGCCCCAGCCTTCGAGGCTAGTGATTTCCGGGGAATTGAGACGCTACCTTGCACGGGCCCGTCTCAGCGATCGTTGACGCGGCGTGCGTGGAAGGAACTGTGCACACTGTGCATGACGCGGGATTAGTCGAACGCCTTCCTTTCATCCCGACCCGAGGACCGGAATCTCGTGAAAGAAATCATCAGCGCCGTTCTCTCCGATGACGCTGTCTCCGAAGACTTCGCCGCGCTCCCCGTTCCTGATTCCTATCGCGGAGCGCTCACGCTGAAGGAGGAGGCCGGGATGTTCGAGGGGCTCGCTTCCTCGGACAAGGATCCGGAGAAATCGCTGCACATCAGCGAGGTTCCGACGCCGTCGCCCTGCGCCGGTGAGGTGCTGATCGCGGTCATGGCGAGCGCTATCAATTACAACACGGTGTGGAGCGCGATCTTCGAACCGCTGCCGACCTTCGCCTTCCTGGAGCGCTACGCCAAGGCCGGGCCGGAGGGTGCCCGGCACGACCTGCCGTATCACGTCGTCGGATCCGATCTGGCCGGGGTCGTGCTGCGCACCGGGCCCGGGGTGCGGCGCTGGAAGCCCGGGGACCGGGTGGTGGCGCACTGTCTGTCGGTGGAGTTGGAGAGCTCCGACGGGCACAACGACACGATGCTCGACCCCGAGCAGCGCATCTGGGGCTTCGAGACGAACTTCGGCGGCCTCGCCGAGATCGCCCTCGTCAAGTCCAACCAGCTCATGCCCAAGCCGGCACATCTGACCTGGGAGGAAGCGGCCTGCTCGGGGCTGGTGAACTCCACCGCGTATCGGCAGTTGGTGTCCCGGAACGGTGCCGGGATGAAGCAGGGCGACAACGTGCTGATCTGGGGGGCGAGCGGCGGACTCGGCTCGTACGCGACCCAGTTCGCCTTGCACGGCGGCGCCAACCCCGTCTGTGTGGTGTCCTCGGACGCCAAGGCGGAGCTCTGCCGGTCCATGGGTGCCGAGGCCGTCATCGACCGCAGCGCTGAGGACTTCCGATTCTGGTCGGACGAGCGGACCCCGAATCCGAAGGAGTGGAAGCGCTTCGGAAAGGAGATCCGCGAGCTGACCGGCGGCGAGGACGTCGACATCGTCTTCGAGCACCCCGGCCGGGAGACCTTCGGCGCTTCGGTGTACGTCACCCGCAAGGGCGGCACGATCGTCACCTGCGCCTCGACCTCCGGCTACACCCACGAGTACGACAACCGCTACCTGTGGATGCAGCTGAAGCGCATCATCGGCTCCCATTTCGCCAACTACCGCGAGGCATGGGAGGCCAACCGCCTCATTGCCAAGGGAAAGATCCACCCCACCCTGTCCACCGTATTCCCGCTGGCCCAGACCCCGGCGGCGGTGCGGCGGGTCCAGGAGAACCGGCACAGCGGCAAGGTCGGCGTACTGTGCCTCGCACCGACCGAGGGCCTCGGCGTCCAGGACCCTCAGGCCCGCGCCCGTCACCTGCCGTTCATCAACCGGTTCCGCGAAGCCGCCGAGTAGTGTCCCCCGGCCTTCCCGCTGCCCGCACCGAGGCCGGCCAAGACTAAGGATTTGCGGGTGCGGTTCGGACTCCACTGAAGACAGCGCGACAGCGCGATCTGGATCGGAAGGGACCGACGAGACTTGGAAACGAAGGACGACGCCACAACGGCCTGGATCCGCCGGTATCACTCATCCGGTGGCAGTACCGTGCGGCTCATTTGCTTCCCTCACGCGGGCGGTTCGGCGAGCTTCTTCCACCCGGTGTCGGCACGATTCTCGCCCGACGCCGACGTGGTGGCCCTCCAGTACCCCGGCCGTCAGGACCGGCGCCGCGAGCCGTGCATCGAGGACATCGGCGCGCTCGCCGACCTGCTCGTCGAGGAGATCCAGGCCCTCAGCGACAAGCCCACGGTCTTCTTCGGGCACAGCATGGGTGCGGTGCTGGCCTTCGAGACCGCTTTCCGGCTCGAACAGCAAGGAGCCAAACCGCCCCACTCGTTGATCGCCTCCGGGCGGCGCGCCCCCTCGACCCGCCGGGACGAGCAGGTACACAAGCGCGACGCCAACGGCATCATCTCCGAGCTCAGGCTGCTCAACGGCACCGACTCGGCGGTGTTCGGCGATGACGAGCTGCTGAGGATGGCGCTGCCCGCGATTCGCGGCGACTACCGGGCGATCGAGACGTACACCTGCGAGCCGGGCCGGAAAGTCCGCTGTCCCATCACCGTCCTGACCGGCGACGCTGACCCGAAGACGACGCTGGAAGAGGCGATCGCCTGGCGGCCGCACACCGAGGGCTGGTTCC
Source organism: Streptomyces sp. NPDC021212 (assembly GCF_044332925.1). Classification (NCBI taxonomy): domain Bacteria; kingdom Bacillati; phylum Actinomycetota; class Actinomycetes; order Kitasatosporales; family Streptomycetaceae; genus Streptomyces; species Streptomyces sp. NPDC021212. The sequence goes on along the minus strand of NZ_JBIRPZ010000001.1, from coordinate 6,727 downwards.
AGGTCAAGGTGTTCCCCGGGGGCCACTTCTTCCTCGCCGACCATCAGGCCGAGGTGAACAACGAGATCGCCAGAGAGCTCGAAGCGGCCCGTTCGGCGGGACAGAGCGCTTCGGCAGGACATTGAGGAGGGGCCTGTGCCGACATCCCCAGAGCTGCCCGCCCTGACCACCGAGGCGCGGCCCGTGCTGGACCCGAGCCCGCTGCGGGAGCTGCGGGCGAGCGCTCCGGTCTGCCGGGTCCAAACGCCGGCGGGTGACGAAGCCTGGCTGGTCACCCGGCATGCCGAGGTGAAGAAGCTGCTCCACGACGAGCGGCTGGGCCGCTCCCACCCGAGCCCGGAATCCGCTCCCAGGTACGTCAAGAACTCCCTGCTCGACCTGCTCGTCGCCGACGACCCGCAGGTTGCGCGCGAGGCGCACGCCCGGACACGCGCACTGTTCACACCGAACTTCTCGGCGAAGCGCATCCGCGCTCTGCGCCCGCGCATCGAGGAGCTGGCGAGTGACCTAGTGGAGGACTTCGCAGCGCGGGAACGGCCGGTCGACCTGCACGCGTACTTCTCGTTGCCGTTCTCCCTGCGGATCCTGTGCGAGCTGATCGGGGTGCCGGACGAGGGCCGGGAGCGGTGCGCGGCGCTGCTGGCCGGCATGGGTCAGATCGACACCGGGCAGTCCATGGCCACCGGACCGAAAGCCCTGTTCGATCTACTCGCCGGGGTCTCCGCGCGCAAGCGGGCGGAGCCGGGCGACGATGTGATCTCCCGGATGTGCGCGGCGGGCCTCCCGGACGACCATGTCGGTTCGCTGGCCGCGGTCCTGTTGTTCGCCGGACTGGAGAGTGTCGCGACCCACATCGATCTCGGCGTGGTGCTGCTGTCCGCCCACCCGGAGCAGCGCGACGCGGTGCTCCGGGATCCGGCCCTGCTGACCGGCACGGTCGAGGAGGTCCTGCGGTCCGCCAAGCGAGCCGGGGCGACCTTGCCGCGGTACGCGAGTGAGGACATCGAGATCGCCGGCGTGACCATTCGCGCCGGGGAGCTGGTACTGCTCGACTTCGCGCTGGCGAACTTCGACGAGCAGGCGTTCAGCGAGCCGGAGCTGTTCGACATCACCCGCTCGCCGAACCAGCACCTGACCTTCGGCCACGGGATCTGGCACTGCGTCGGCGCGCCTCTGGCCCGGGTCGAGCTGAGCACCGCGTTCACCACCCTGTTCTCGAGGCTGCCCGAACTGCGACCCGCGGCCCCGTTGGGCGAACTGCGAACGCGGGGCGGCGAGTTGGTCGGCGGCCTCGCCGAACTGCCGGTGACCTGGTAGCCGGTCCGGACCGGATTGCGAAGCGGAGAGAAATGGGAACTGCTGACATGTCGGACGCCGCCGCGAAACTCGTCGACTTCCCGCTGAGACGACCCGGTGACCCCCTCCCGCCCCCGCAGTACGAGGACTTCCGCGAGCGGGCGGGGCTGGTCTGGTCCACCATGCCCACCGGTGCCCGGGTCTGGCTGGTGACGCGGTACGAGGACGTCCGCGCGGTGCTCACCAACCCGAAGATCAGCTCCAACCCCGGACACGAGGGCTTCCCCAGCCCCGGCCGGACCGGCGGGCCGCCCGCGCAGGACCAGGTGCCCGGCTGGTTCGCGGCGCTGGACCCGCCCGAGCACGACCGGTACCGCAAGGTCCTGATCCCGGAGTTCAGTGTCCGGCGCATCAAGGAGTTGCGGCCGCGGATCCAGGAGGTCGTCGACGACTGTGTCGAGGCGCTGCTGGCGAAGGGCAGTCCCGCAGACCTGGCCTCCGACTTCGCGGTGCCGATCCCCTCTCTGGTGATTTGCGCGCTGCTCGGGGTACCGCAAGCGGACCGTGGTTTCTTCGAGTCGCGTATCCGTGTCCTGGTCACGCTGAGCGCCACCGACGAGGAGCGCGACGAGGCGTCCAAACAGATCCTGCGCTACTTCAGCAGGATGATCGCCATCAGGAAGCGGCGCCCCGGCGACGACCTGATCAGCGTGATGATCAAGTCGGAGACGATGACCCCGATGGAGATCGGCGGCGCGGCGATGCTGCTGGTCATCGCCGGCCAGGAGACCACGGCCAACAACATCGCGCTCGGCGCGAGCACTCTGCTGTCGAACCGTCAGTGGATCGGCGACGACCGGGTGGTCGAGGAGCTGTTGCGCTACTACTCCGTCGCCGACCTGGTGCCGCTGCGCGTTGCCCTGGAGGACGTGGAGATCGCCGGGCAGCTCATCAAGGCCGGTGAGGGCATAGCCCCGCTGGTCGCCGCGGCCAATCACGACGGCTCCGTGTTCTCCTGCCCGCACCAGTTCGACCCCGGCCGCTCGGAGCAGCACCACATCGCGTTCGGCTTCGGCCGGCATCTGTGTCTCGGGGCGCATCTGGTGCGCACCGAGATGGAGCTCGCCTACCGGACGCTGTTCGAGCGGATCCCCACGCTGGAGCTGGCCCGGCCCGTCGAGGAGTTGTCGTTCAGGAACAACGGCGTCCTGTTCGGCCTGGATTCGCTACCGGTCCGCTGGTAGTGCCCTGTGTCCCTGCCCTCCCTCTGTCCGTGACCCTCCTCCGATGAACAAGGAGCCTGGAATTCCCATGGCCATACGTCTCGCCCGGCTCCCCGCCTCGTCCACGGTGGCCGAAGTCTCCGCGGCGCTCGACCGCGACGGCGGTGTGATCGTGGAAAACCTGATCGACAAGACCACCCTCAGGGGGCTCTGGGACGACCTGGGTCCCGCCCTGGAGAAGACCGGGTACGGGGACAGCTCGTTCGCCGGACAGCGGACCAAGAGGCTGTGCTCGTTGTTCGCGCGTTCCCGGCATATGGAGGAGGTGGCGCTGAACCCGCTGTTCCTCGGCGCCGCCCGCGACCTCATCGAGCGACCCGTACCCAGCTGGTTCGGTCCGCAGCGGACCGAGCTCGCGCCGAACGTACAGGTCAGCATCACGCAGGTGATCCAGATCTGGCCCGGGGAGACACCGCAGCCCGCGCACCGCGACGACATCGCGCACATGCTGCCCTCCCCCGGGCCGACCAACCGCGTGCAGATCATGCTGGCGATGGACGAGTTCACCGACGAGAACGGCGCCACGATGGTGTATCCGGGCAGCCACGCCTGGGAGGCGGAACGCGGCCCGCGGCCGGAGGAGGCGGTGCAGGCGGAGATGGAGCCCGGCTCCTGCCTGATCTGGGTGGGCGGGCTGTTTCACGGCGGCGGGCCAAACCTCTCCGAGGATCCGCGGACCGGTCTCACCATGGCCCTGGTGCGCGGCAACCTCCGCCAGGAGGAGAACCAGTTCCTGGCCGTGCCGAAGGAGATCGTCCGGGAGTACCCGGAAGAGTTGCAGCGCCTGCTCGGCTGGGGCCTGTGCCCGCCGTTCATCGGCTGGTACGAGCACGCGGACCCGAACCCCCTGCTCCGCGCCGAGTCCTGAGCGCACCGCGCGCCTGACCGGGCGTGTCAGGCGTCTGACCGGCCGCGTCAGGGACCCCGGGTGCCGTCCCGAGGCCGACGACCGGATACCGAAGGCCACCGTGAGGGATTCTCCTCCCGCACGGTGGCCTTCGGCATTGGTCACCGGTCCGTGCCGCCGCCGCGCTTCATCCTTGCTCGTTCAGCCATTCGTGCACCCGCTGCGCGGTCGTCTCCGCGTCCGCCTCCAGCAAGGTGAAGTGATTGCCGGTCACTTCGAGCACCTCGTGGTCAAGCGGCCAGGACGGCCGCGTGGCCTCGAGGAGCAGCTCAGGCACGAACTCGGCAGCCTGTACGAAGAGCGTCGGGGTTTCGATCGGACGCGGCCGCCAGTCCATGAACAGCCGTGCGTAGTGCGCCATCGCGGTGAGCTGGTCATCGTCCACCGGGATCTGGGGGAATCGCCGCATCAGCCGGTGAGTGGTGGCCGCCATGCCCAGTGCGAGGTTGTCGCCGGCGCCCGCGGGAGTGTCCAGCAGGACCAGCGCCCGCGGCGGTGTTCCAGCCGCCTCCAGTCGCGCGGTGAGGGTGTGGGCGAGCCAGCCCCCCGAGGAGTAGGCGACGAGTGTGAGCGGTTTGTCCCCGAACGCGCGCAGCACCGCGTCCGCCTGCCGGGCGGCGGTGGCGTCGAGATCGGCCGGAAGTGCCTCGCCCGGGCCACAGCCGGGTGTGGGCAGGACCCAGACGTCGCGGGTGCCGCGCAGGGCTTGGGCGAACCGGGCGAACTGGTACGGGCTCGCCGGGGCCACCAGCGACGGGACGCACAGCAGGGGCTCGGCCGCCGAGCCGTCCGACAGCCGCACCGGCTCGGCGCCCGTCGGCCCCTCGCCTCCGGTGTCATGGACCTGGAACCTGGGGCGCGTTCCTGCCGCGAGGTCGAGCAGGTCCAGCCCGCGCCCGTGCTGCTCCCGGTCGAACGCGTGCCGAAAGAGGTGTGTGACGGTGCCGCACCGCGCCATGCCGTCCGCTCGTTCCGGCCCGGCGGTGGCCGCCGGGTCGGCCGACCCGGCCAGTCCGGCCAGAAGATGGGTGGCGAGCGCGCGCGGCGTCGCGTGCTCGAACAGCGCCTCCGCGGTCAGGGCCAGTCCGGTCGCCCGGCTGAGCCTGGTGCGCAGGTCGGTGATCGACAGGGAGGTGAAGCCCATTTCGAGGAACCTGCGGCCGGTTTCCACCTCCGTCACGTCGGTGTGGCCGAGAACGGACGCGATCTGCGAGGTGATCAGACCGAGCAGTGTCCGGTCCTGTTCCTCGGCCGTCATGCCCCGGAGACGGGCGGCCAGTTCGCGGTGGTCCTCGACGCGCTCCGCCCCCGGAAGGGCCGAACTCCGCTCATGGTCGCCCGCGCCCCACCGCGAGAGGAGCGGTGTCGTCCCCGGCTCGGCCGCCCGGTCCGCCAGCCAGAAGCGGCGGCGCCGGAAGGCATACGTCGGCAGCTCGGTCCGCTGGGCGCCGGTCCCGGTGAAGAGCGCGGCCCAGTCCACGTCCGTGCCGCGTACGAACATCTCGGCGGCGGCGGTCAGCAGGCTCTCGATCTCGCCGCGGTCCCGGCGCAGGACCGAGACCGCGGTCTCCACATCGGACGGTACGAGGGAGGTGAGCACCGGATCGGGGCCGACCTCCAGCAGGCGGGTGACGCCCAGCTCTCCGGTCGCGGTCCGCACCGCGTCGTGGAAACGGACCGGACGGCGGATCTGTCGCACCCAGTAGTCTCCCGTCGCCCAGTCCCGTTCCCCCACCGGGCCCCCGGTGACGGTGCTGACCGCTGGGAGCACCGGCTGCCGGTAGGTGACGCTTTCGGCGATACGGGCGAAGTCCGCCAGCATCGGCCGCATCAGCGGTGAGTGGAAGGCGTGGCTGACCCGCAGCCGGGACACCCGGCGGTCCTCCGCACGCGCCACCGCCATCGCCCGCTCGACGGCGTCCTCATCCCCGGAGATCACCACCGCCGAGGGGCCGTTCACTGCCGCGATCGCGGCCCGCCCGCCCTCGGGTGCCGCCTTGGCGGCCTCGTCGAGGATGCGCACCACCTCGTCCTCACCGGCCTCGATCGCGGCCATCGCACCCCCCGTGGGCAGTGCCTGCATCAACCGGGCGCGCGCCGCGACCAGTCGGGAGGCGTCGACGAGGTCGAAGACGCCGGCGGTATGGGCCGCCACCAGCTCGCCGATGGAGTGCCCGAGCACGACATCCGGGCTCATGCCACAGGAGCGCAGCAGCTCCACGAGGGCGGTCTGCACCGCGAACAACGCCGTCTGGGCATACCCAGTCCGGTCCAGCAGCGCCGCCTCGTCCGAGCCGTCCGAGGCGAACAGCGCCTGACGGACGGTGATATCGAATCCGGCGGCGCCGTCGAGTTCCGCGTCCAGATGGGCGCACACCTCGTCCAGGGTCCGGGCGAACACCGGGAACCGGTCGTAGAGTTCGCGGCCCATGCCGATGCGCTGGCTGCCCTGTCCGGTGAACATCCACGCCGTGCGGCCCTCGGACACGACGCCCGACACCACGGAGGCTTCGCCGTCGGCCAGAGCGGTCACGCCCGTACGGAGCGCCGCGTCGTCGGCACCCAGCACCACCGCGCGATGGTCGAGCAGCGCGCGGGTCGTCGCCAGCGAGAAGCCCACGTCGACCGGGGATCGATCCTGCGGTCCCCGCTCATCGAGGAAGCATGCGAGGCGGCCTGCCTGTGCGCGCACCGCGTCCGGGCTACGTCCGGACAGCACCCACGGCACCACCGGCAGCGGTGCCGACGGCCGCTCCTCCACGGTGGCGGGAGCGGTCTCGGGAGCTTCCTCAAGGATGACGTGGGCGTTGGTCCCGCTGATACCGAACGACGACACACCCGCCCGACGTGGCCGCTCACCTCTCGGCCAGGCACGAGCCTCCGTCAGCAGCCGCACCGCCCCCGACCCCCAATCCACATGCGACGACGGCGAGTCCACATGCAGCGTCGACGGCAACTGCTCCGCGCCAAGCGCCATCACCATCTTGACCAGCCCGGCCGCACCCGCAGCAGCCTGAGTGTGACCGATGTTGGACTTCACCGAACCCAGCCACAACGGATCCCCCTCACGATCCCGCCCATAGGTCGCCAACAAAGCCTGCGCCTCAATGGGATCACCCAGACTCGTACCGGTGCCATGCGCCTCCACCACATCCACATCCGACGCCGAGACCTTCGCCGCCCTCAACGCCTGACGAATCACCCGCTGCTGCGACGGACCATTCGGCGCCGTCAAACCATT